>JBHJIL010000131.1:0-14268 GCA_050043465.1 Leptolyngbyaceae cyanobacterium | reverse complement strand
ACTTTTTGGACACACATTTCCAGACTTATTTGAATGGATCCTCAGTAATATTAATGAGCTACCCATGCCTAGACGGTCATCTAAAGCACATCTGGTAAATCCCTTACACGCAGAGCTTTTCCCGGCTTAAGTTGTTACCCTAAAAGTTAAAGTAATTTACACTCGATCACCCAGCGGGAGTAGTTTTGGTCAGCGCGTCTTTGACAATAATGGCATGGAGCAAAGCGCGATCGCACAGCGACTGTACCCGAACATCACTGAGACCTTCGCCGTTAGCGTAGTGTTCCAGCCACTGCTGGGTCATCGTGCTGGCATCTTCAGGTATTGGCGGTAGCGGCTCAGTGGGTAAGAGACTCCAGCCAGGTAGCGACAGCTCCTGCATAATTTGAGTGACTTTAGGGTCATAGCTAATGGCAAAACAGCGACAGCCTTCAGCCACGGCCATGACTACACCGTGAAACCGCATCGCAATCGTCATTTCGATACTGCGAAAGACGCCCTTCAGCTGGGCCGGATTATCGACTTGAATAATTTTGTAGGGGCCGCTGAGATGCTGGGCTACGTGAGCAGCGATCGCACCGTCTTTTACTGGCTGAAAGGGCAGTAGAATTACACAGGTTTGGGTGGCGGTCTGAAAATCAGCCAGGGCTTTGGTCAAATTGGCCAGTCGCTCAGGTGTGAGCTGCGGGTGATCGCGCAGTGCGATCGCAACTCTAGGCGAATGCAGGTCTGCAAAGCCGGCTAAATGAGATGACCGCAGTGCCCATACCGGGTCTGGAGCCAGCTGACAGGCAATTCCCCAGTCGGTCAATAGCTGAGCCGAGGCTCCGTCTCGCACAGTGACCGCGTCACACGTTTGCAATACCCAGCGCGTTATCCACCGACTGCTGCGCCGATGAAGCGGTCCAATCCCCTGTCCCCAGGCAATTGTTTGCAGTCCCAGCCACTGGGCTAATTTCATTAAGCCACCGTAATACAGCGGATTAATGGCGCTAGTCGCATCCTGCATTAAACTGCCTCCCCCCCAGATAAATGCCTGGGACCGACGCAGCGCAGACCAAACGGCCGATAGAGATTTACGAGGCACAGCTTCTACACCGTAGCGCTGGGTAGTTTCTTGAGGGTTGCCAGAAAGAACGATAGGTTCAACAAACGGAGGCAGCAGCTGTAGCAGCGTTGCATGCAGTGCCTCATCCCCGCCATTGACCATGCCATAGTATCAACACAACACTGCTCGCATCACTGCACCGCTGTGCCTTTGCTGTCTGATGTCCTGTTAAGATTATCGCGATTGTTCACAGGAATGCCGTATTCTGCCTATGCACGCTCTATCACTGCCCACATGGATGGTCCATATCTCCAGCGTGATTGAGTGGATCGCTGCCATCTATTTTGTCTGGCAGTTTGCTGAGGTGACCGGTTGGCTAGCTTGGAGATGGCTGTCATTCGGTATGCTACCGGCCTTGATTAGCGCAATGTGCGCCTGCACCTGGCATTTTTTTGATAATTCATCTTCCCTCAGCTGGTTGGTGATTTTACAGGCGACTATGACCGTTGTGGGTAACTGCACTAGCTGTGCGGCTGCCTGGTATATCTGGAGACAGGCCCGTGTCTAAAGAAACGCTGTTTGCGGTGTCGCTATTTCCCTATCTGGGATTTCTTTACTTTTTGACCAAATCGGGTCAAACACCCCGTTTAGCCCTGATCGGATTTTATGTATTACTGATATTTGTGGCCGTGACAATTCCGGCCGGAATCTATGCGCAGCAAGCCTATGGGCTGGAACTTGCCAATGTAGACTGGCTGCATGGCAGTGCCGAATTTTTCCTGACCCTGTCTAATATTTTGGTGGTAATAGGCTTTAGAAGTGCGGTGAAAGGTCAGCAGTCTCAACACAGCAGCGAATAGTGACTTGATCGTTGTGCCCATACTGATGTTCGGGTTAACCACAATAGCCGTGATGGCTCAGTATTGACGGCTATCAGCATAAAACTGTTGACTGATAGATACTAGAGTGTGGGACGTTGATAGTTAAAAATCTTGGGCATTGACAATCCATTCTTAACCCTGACCTATGAGCCTGCTTTAGAGGCGTTAGGGGATGACTACTATGACGTTGTTGTCGCTGCTGATTTTCCGCAGCACATTCTGCGTTTTCGTAACGATGATTTGCTGCCCAGACTGGGGCTAGAGCCCAGCAGCGTGGACGATTTTGATTTTGTTGAAGCGTTGGGGCAGTTTCACTTGCGATCGCCTCTGCTAGCGCTGCGCTACCACGGCTATCAATTTGGCAACTACAACGCGGCCCTGGGCGATGGCCGAGGATTTCTCTATGGGCAGGTGCGGGGTACCGATGGCAAGCTCTACGATTTTGGCACCAAAGGGTCAGGCACTACCCCCTACTCCCGTAACGGTGATGGTCGCCTGACTCTCAAAGGCGGTGTCCGAGAAATTTTGGCATCCGAGGCACTCCACGCCCTAGGGGTAAATACATCTCGCTGTCTGAGCTTGGTCGAAACCGGGGAGCAGCTATGGCGAGGGGATGAGCCATCGCCCACCCGATCTTCCGTCATGGTGCGCTTTAGCCAGTCCCATATTCGCTTTGGCACATTTGAGCGTCTGCACTATCTCGGACGACCCGATTTGATGACGCCTCTGCTCGATCATGTGATCGAGGTGTACTACAGCCATTTACTAGGGGTACAGGACGTCCAGGAACGCTATGCTCAGTTTTATGCTGAGCTGGTGCAGCGAGTAGCTCAGCTGACGGCTCAGTGGATGTCGATAGGGTTTTGTCATGCGGTGCTCAATACCGACAATATGTCCATTACCGGGGAGAGTTTTGACTATGGTCCCTTCGCGTTTATGGACGAATTTAATCCTCGATTTACGGCGGCCTACTTCGACTATGGCGGACGCTACAGCTATGGTAATCAGCCGCGTGTGTGCGAATGGAATTTGTGGATGGTACAGAAACCGCTCAAGTTAATTATGTCGCCCGCAGATTTAGAGACCGGGCTGGCTCCCTATCGTGAGCATTACTACAGGGCTTACAAGCAACGAATGCTAGCTAAGCTAGGGTTTGAGACTCTACTACCCGAGCTAGGAGATGAGCTACTGAGGCTGACCTTAGAGCTATTAGAAAAGACTCACATTAGCTATCACGACTTTTTCACAGGACTGACGGGACAGTTTTCGCCAGAGTGGTGTGAGGGGCCAGAGCATATTCTCCAGACACCGGTTAGCAATTCTGATGATGACACTGCTGCTCTGTTAGATGCCTGGCGACTGCACTATCACACTTGTTTGACCACCCTGTCAGCGGCTGAGGTTACTCAAGCAAGTGTATGTTTACAGCAAAACAATCCCAACGTTGTTTTACTACGATCCGAAATTGAGGCTGTTTGGGAACCGATCATGGCTGAAGATAACTGGCAGCCGTTTTACGATCTGTTGTCCAGAATCCAAAAACCGTTCGGCTCTTAGCGGCGTTGTATGCAACGCCCCTACCGAAAACCTTGGTTATATTGCCAATAGACGTCTAATGCCGCTGATGCCGATCACGATGTAGCCAACGGCTAACAGGATGCTGCTGAGAGAGATCCGGATACTAGCCTTAGTGGCTTCAGCGCGGACACGCTTAGTGGCTTCTTCGCGGCGAGAGCCGATTTCAGTTTCCAGACGCGTGCGTAGTTCAGATGCCTGACCCGTCAGAAAATCATCTAGGGATTCTGGGCTGTCTTGAAATTGACGAATTTGAGCGGCCTGCTCTTCGGTGACGTTACCGCTGGCTACCAGCTGATCGATTTGCTCGGGATTGTTGATTAGGCCACCGATGCGATCGCGCTGTTGAGTAACTTCTGCATTGAGTCTCTGCTCTAGCTGATTGGTGGCCTCAGTGGCCTCGGTGGATACCTGAGTGAGCGCTTCCTGGCTTTGTAGTCGCACATTATTCATGTGAATCGGCGTTAGAACCGCAAAGATCAGACCTAGGATACAGGCCAGCAGACAGGTCCAAAAACGGGCATCTAAGAATAAACTGCCGCTGCTGCGTTTACCACTGACGTAGCTATCGATCCAAAATCCAGTAAACAGCAGAGCGATACCCACCAATGGAACAATGCCGCGGTCAACCAGCTGAGTGGCCGTGGTGATTTGCCAGGTACGGTTTAATAAGTCTGGTGGCAAAAGCAGCACCAGAAAATCCACTAAGGCAGCCAAAATAGTGATGCCCCCTACTAGCTTGAGGGCCAGGGCCGCAATAGGCGATGGTGCATTGCCTGCCGATGGTGCAGAAGAAGTCATAATGGGGTCACGAAAGGCTACAGCTCTTTAATAGTGCCCGACATGGTTACCGTTAGGAAAAGAATTCTAGAAAAAATATTCAAGTTTTTTGATATTTTCTCACTAGAAAAGGATGCCGTTCTGTCCTCAGGACGTCGTTTTTAAGTCTTTAAACCGCTGCTGTAAGATATCTGGCCCCCGTGAGGTGCCTAACCGTGTGGCCCCGGCTTCAATTAGCATCAGCGCCTGCTCAGGGGTACGAATGACGCCAGATGCTTTGATGCCACCCCGACCTCGGGCAACTTCTTTAAGCAGACGAATATCGTCGACGGTGGCCCCGCCGTGCCAGCCGGTACTGGTTTTAAGAAATTGCACGCCAGCATCCATGCAAATATCAGCGGCTGTCCGTTTCTCGGTTTGGTCCAGGAGGGTCATTTCCAGAATGGCTTTTACACATTGACCCGTAGCTTCAACAATTTGAGCCAGTTCTGTATGGACCCGTTCTAGCTGGCCGGCTTTGATCCAGCCGAGATTGATCACGACGTCTAGTTCAGTAGCTCCATTTTCAGTGGCCTCTTGAGCGGCAAAAAGCTTGCTGGCTGGAGTATCTGCCCCAGTCGGAAAGCCAATAACCGTAGTCACCGTGGCCTGAGCGTCATGCAGGTTTTCAACGGCGCGCTGGACATGAACCGGGTAAACGCAGACACTGGCAAATCCATAGCGCCGGGTCTCTGCACACCAGTGATCCACCTGTTCTAGGGTGGCGGTGGGCATCAACAGGGAATGGTCTATGTAAGGAGCCAGATCGATATCAGTAGATAGGTCCATAAGATGCAAAAACAAGAGTAAACACTACAAGGCCGCCAGCCGTCGGATGCTTTGGAAACAAAATTAATGGGGCTCCGCTATTGGACGTACAGACGTTCCATGGAATGTCTCTCCAGCATTAATTTTTGGACCTTATAAAATCCTGATCCCTTTAAACGTTTGAAGAGTAGATAAAACGAACTTGATAGATAGGACTCTATTGCATAATTTCAGTAAAGTTTAATGAGTATGATGAAACGGGAATTTTGAGCAGAGCGGGATAGCGCTTGATCAAATCCATAAATATCTTGACGATTTAGTTAATTTGAAAGTCCTATAGACCCTGGTTTTTAGTCTACTTAAGCTAGCATCACTGTCATAGTAGTGCTTGCGCTATCAGTAACTCTTCCTTTTATTCAAACTTTTATGGCTGAGTTAGTTATTTCTGCCATTATTTGTACCCACAATCGCGCTCAGTATCTGGGGGCGGCTATCGATAGTTTGCTGGCCCAAACGCTGACTAATATCGAGGTGATTGTGATAGATAATGCCTCCACCGATGCTACAGCAGAGGTGGTGCAGACGCGTCTGTCGGATGCTCGACTCCGCTACGTATATGAGGCGAAGCTGGGCCTGTCGACGGCCCGCAATACCGGAGCCCAGCTGGCAAAAGGCGATATCCTGGCCTATCTAGACGATGATGCAGAAGCTAGCCCTCAGTGGTTAGCGTCACTGCTAGAGGTGTACGAGAATAACGACAAAATTGCGATCGCAGGTGGCAAAGTTACGCTGCTGTGGCCTCCAGGGGTACAGCAGCCACCGGTGTGGCTATCCGCCGATCTGGCCAGTGGTTTAGGAGCCTACGACCTGGGTGACCAGCTGCGATACATCAAGCATCCAAGCCTTACCCCTCGAGGACTGAACTATTCACTGCGTAAAACCTTTCTCGATTCGGTCGGTGGATTTGACGTTAACCTGGGCCGTGTCGGTAAAAATTTACTTTCCAACGAAGAGTTGCATATGACCCAGCTGGCGCTTAAACAAGGCTGGCAGGTGGTGTATGTCCCCAGGGCGCTAGCGGCGCACAATGTTTCTCCGGCCCGGCTCAAGCCCAGCTGGTTTCTGAGCCGCAGCTGGTGGCAGGGCATTAGTGAATGCTACCGTGAGCAAGTATCCGGGCGGGCGGGCGTAGCCCAGCTGCGGTGGGGCGGAGAACGGCTTGTCCGCGGCATTTACAAAAGCGTTAAGTACGTCAACGATCCGGCCCAACGATTTGAGAATTTAGCCTATGCCTATGGCCAGATCGGATATTTAGGCAGTGTGCTGCGACACTTGGTTAAACCGCCGACAAAATCATCTGCTATCTAGACCCTGGCAGATGTCAAAACTAGTCACTACAGTTCACCTCTATACTCTGCATTCACAACATTTCTATACATCTACCGCTATTTAACGTTCTATTGACCTATGACTGCTGCTACCAAAATCCCAGTTTCGGTGCTGATTCCCGCTAAAAATGAGGAGGCAAATCTGCCTGCTTGTTTAGAGAGCGTTGCCCAGGCGGACGAAGTGTTTGTTGTCGACTCCCATAGCGAAGATCGCTCAGTCGAAATTGCAGAATCCTACGGTGCTCGCGTAGTCCAGTTTGACTTTAATGGACGCTGGCCCAAGAAAAAAAACTGGTCACTAGACAACCTGCCGTTTCGCAATCAGTGGGTGCTAATTGTTGACTGTGACGAGCGCATCACCCCAGAGCTATGGACAGAAATGGCAGAGGTGATTGCGACCGATGAGCTAGATGGCTGTTATCTTAACCGCCGAGTTTACTTTTTAGGTAAATGGATTCGCCATGGCGGTAAATATCCCGATTGGAATATGCGCTTCTTTCGCCATGCCAAAGGACGCTACGAAAATCTCAACACTGAAGAGATCCAGAATACTGGCGATAACGAAGTCCATGAGCATGTTGTGATTGAAAGTGGCAAGGTGGGCTATCTCAAAAACGACATGCTCCACATCGACTTTCGAGATTTGTTCCATTGGCTAGCCCGACACAACCGCTATTCCAACTGGGAAGCACGGGTGTACTACAACCTACTCACTGGCATGGGTGACGATGGCACCATTGGGGCCAATTTGTTTGGAGACTCCGTACAGCGTAAGCGCTTTCTTAAAAAAATCTGGGTCCGTCTTCCCTTGAAGCCGCTGCTGCGATTTGTTTTGTTTTACTTTATTCGTCTAGGTTTTCTTGACGGCTATCCCGGCTATATCTATGGACGTTTGCTAAGTCAGTATGAGTACCAGATCGGGGTTAAGCTCTATGAACTACAGTTCGGCGGTAGCCTGAATCTAACCGACGACGACCAACAATCAAAAGAACCGACTAAAGCTGCTTTGGTGGGGGATGCTTAATGGTCGATAGGGTTTCAAAGGTCATCGGCGATGGGCTAGATAGCTCCAAGACAGATTTTGGCCCTCCTTCCCAAGTGGATTTGAGGCGCTACCATCAGCCGGGGTTTGAGATTGGTCGGCCTAAATGGTATGTCCTGCTGTGGTGGCTGGTGCAGGCCGTGGTGTTTCCCCTCACGCTACATATGGCCCACGGTCCTCGCTGTGCATTACTCAGGTTGTTCGGTGCCAAAATTGGTAAAAATGTCGTGATTCGCCCCTCGGCGCGATTTACCTATCCCTGGAATGTGGAAATTGGCGACTTCAGCTGGGTAGGAGAAGATGTGACCTTTTATAGTCTGGTGCCTATTCGTTTGGGTCAGCACTGTGTAGTCTCTCAAAAATCGTATCTGTGTACTGGTAGCCACGATATTGGCGACTCTAGTTTTGCCCTGGTAACAGCGCCGATTTTGATTGAGAACGGTGCCTGGATAGCCACGGACTGTTTTATTGCTCCCGGTGTCAAGATCGGGGCCAACGCTGTTATTGGCGCCCGCAGCAGTGTTTTTCGAGATATGCCCGCTCAGCAGATTTGTATGGGCTCCCCCTGTCGGCCTCATAAACATAGGACGATTGATGATGCTAGTGAAAACCTGGAACTCGGTATGGCTGAGCCAGTCTAGTAACCATGAGAGCCATAGTCCTGTTTGAAGGCTGAGGGCATTACTTTAGCGAATCATTATTTTAATCAGCACTGAATTATCCCTGCTGTGTAAGAAGAACTGCTTGGTGAAACGTTGACTTGGTTATGACTGCTGTGCCGGTTCAACGAATGGATCGGATTAATGTTGGGAGAAGGTTTGGTGGTTGAATCTTTGGCTGTGAGCATTCAAGCTGCAGAAATATTGCTGGCGGCAGCGTTGGTATTGCCCTGTACTGTCTTATTGATTGAAGTATTAGTTGCAGTTATTGGCCGGGACGTAGCTAAACGACAGCAGTCCTCACTAGTCCCAGTACGGCGGGCCATTTTGATGCCAGCCCACAATGAAGCAACGGTTATTCAGGCTACGCTGGCTACATTGACCCCCCAATTAAATGCCACTGACCGGCTGGTTGTAGTAGCTGATAATTGCACGGATGCTACTGCAGAGATTGCGCGTCAGGCGGGAGCTACGGTACTTGAGCGACAAAACGATCGGCAGCGCGGTAAGGGATATGCGTTGGACTTTGGTATTCGCCACCTGAGTCAGAATGCGCCTGATGTGTTGATTATGGTGGACGCGGACTGTCAGGTAAAACCAGGCGCGATTGATGCGATCTCAACCCTGGCCCTTAGTACCCAGCGCCCTGTCCAAGCCACCTATCTACTGGAGCAAAGCCCTGAGCCGGCCCCAAAAGAAAAGGTGTCTACCTTTGCTTTCAAGGTGAAAAACCTGGTGCGACCTCTGGGGTTGCGGCTACTGGGTCAGCCTTGTTTACTGACCGGCACCGGGATGGCGTTTCCCTGGGCCACCCTCAAAGATGTTGATTTGGCCAGCGGCAACATCGTTGAAGATATGAAGCTAGGTCTGGATCTGGCCATTGCCGGACATGCCCCGATTATGTGTCCTGGTGCTTTAGTGACCGGTGATCAGCCCCAGCAAGATGCGACCGCCATGACCCAGCGTACCCGCTGGGAACACGGTCATTTACAAACCTTGCTTACATGTGTGCCCCCACTGCTGTGGCAGGGTCTGAAGCAAGGGCGAATTGGCTTGATTGCGTTGGCCCTAGACCTTTGTGTTCCCCCCCTGTCGCTGCTGGTGATGCTATGGGTTGCGGGGGCCGCTTTGGTGACGGCGATGACGCTGCTATTTAGTACGATATGGTTACCGGCTATGGCTGTCTATGGATCCGGTCTAGGGCTGCTAATCGCTATTTGCTTAGCCTGGTCTGGATTTGCGCGTCAGGATATTCCCCTAAACAAGCTGTTATCTATTCCTCTGTATGTCCTATGGAAGATTCCGCTGTACTTTAAGTTTCTAAAAGGGCCTGAAGCTCAGTGGATTCGTACCGATCGGGAAAACTAGAGAGCCGCCCTTGCTGGCAAACCCTGGTTTTACACGGCACAATAATCGGTAAAGCACCTGCTCTAACAACTAGAGCAGGTGCTTATCGATCGGATGGTCATAGGGGCGCAGCCGATGTCTGCTAGAGGCCACGATACCTAGACAGGAGGGACCATGAGAGAAATAGGCGACAAGGGGTTAGCGATCGCAACCTGGATAGCGATTCTAGGGACCTTGGGAGTAAATACCTTGTCAAATATTTTTCCCATCGATGGTAATACGGTGGCCGACCTGGCCAATGGTCCTTTGGGGGGCGTACTGATTACCCCTGCCAACTACGCGTTTATTATCTGGGGGGTAATT
This sequence comes from Leptolyngbyaceae cyanobacterium, assembly GCA_050043465.1. Classification (GTDB taxonomy): domain Bacteria; phylum Cyanobacteriota; class Cyanobacteriia; order Phormidesmidales; family Phormidesmidaceae; genus Leptothoe. Next base: position 4,378 of record JBHJIL010000131.1, on the reverse strand, counting down.
TATATTGGGCTGATTATCTATGCCTGGTATCAGTCGCGACCCAGACATCGAGCACAGCTGCTGATTAAGCGGCTCAACGTGTGTTTGATTGTGGCCTGTGTCGCCCAGATGGGCTGGATTTATTTGTTTACACTACAGCTCTACTGGCTATCGGTTGTGGCCATGGTGGTTATTCTTTTGGCGCTGATTGTGGCCTACAGCGAACTCGAAGACGGGCAGCACCGGCCTGAGCGCCATCGCAAACGTCGAGTAGACGGTCCTATTAGTATTAATCTAGCCTGGATTTCGGTCGCAACCGTAGTCAATGTAGCATCGGCGTTCTATGCGTCTGGAGCCCAAGAGCTAGGGCTATCGGGAGCCGTTTGGACCGCTATTATGATTGTGGTGGCTAACCTGATTGCAGCTGTCGCCATTGTTCAGCGACACGATCTGCCCTTTGCTTTGGTATTTATTTGGGCAGATGTCGCTATTGCCCAGCGACATCAGGACATGCCGGTGATTTGGGTATCAGCGTTAATGATGGTCCTAGTGTTAGTCGGGCTGCTGGTACGTCGCTATCCCAGAAAAAGCTGGTAGGCCGGGTTGTCGTTTTCTTCCCAGTAGCGGTAGCCCAGGGTTTCTAAAAAGGCCTGCCACTCGTCCATGTCTTCGGGGGGAACCTGCATACCGACTACAATGCGGCCATAGTCAGAGCCATTATTACGATAGTGGAACAGGCTAATATTCCAGTTGGGGCTGATGGAGCTGACAAACTTCATTAGGGCTCCAGGCCGTTCTGGAAATTCAAATCGGTACAGATGTTCGTTTTTAGCCAGGGCTGAGTGACCCCCGACCATATGGCGCAGATGCATTTTAGTTAATTCGTCGTCAGTCAGGTCTAGAGTCCTAAAGCCGTTGGCCTCAAACTGGTCTTTCATGGCGATGGCATCGTCGCGATCGCAAATCTCCAAACCCACAAAAATATGCGCCTTGGTTTGATCGGCAATACGATAGTTAAACTCCGTCAGATTCCGCTTACCAATGTGGTCACAAAATTGTTTTAAGCTGCCCGAGCGCTCCGGAATCGTCACCGCAAAGATAGCCTCACGCTGTTCGCCCAGCTCGGCCCGTTCTGCCACAAATCGCAGCCGGTCAAAGTTCATATTGGCCCCGCAGGCCACCGCCACCAGGGTTTCCTCCTTGATACCTGTTTGCTTGACATAGGCTTTAGCTCCAGCAATGGCCAGGGCTCCCGCCGGTTCTACGATGGAGCGAGTATCCTCAAACACATCCTTAATGGCGGCGCAGGTATCGTCAGTGCCGACGCGCACAATGTCATCCACATACTGCTGACATAGCCAGAAGGTTTCCTCCCCCACCTGACTAACCGCTACACCGTCGGCAAATAGTCCTACCTGGGACAGCTTTACCCGGTGGCCCACTTTAAGTGATTGATACATGGCATCAGCATCCCAGGGTTCGACGCCAATGATCTTGATCTCAGGCCGTAGTCGTTTCACATAGGCAGCAATGCCAGAAATTAAACCACCGCCGCCGATGGCCACAAAAATAGCGTGGATCGGCTGCTGATACTGGCGCAAAATCTCCATGCCAATGGTGCCTTGACCAGCAATCACATCCGGGTCATCAAACGGATGGACAAAGGTCATCCCCTTTTCCGCCTCTAGCTGACGGGCGTGGGCATGGGCCTCGTCAAAGGTTTCACCACATAGGACGACTTCACCACCGCGGGCCCTAACCGCGTTGACCTTGACATCAGGAGTGGTCTCTGGCATGACGATAATGGCGCGAGCCCCCAGCCGTTTGGCTCCCAGGGCCACCCCCTGGGCATGGTTACCGGCAGACGCCGCGATAATGCCTTTAGCTAGTTTGTCTGGCGGCAGCTGGGCCATTTTGTTGTAAGCCCCCCGCAGCTTAAACGAGAATACAGACTGCATATCTTCTCGCTTGAGCAGCAGCTGATTTCCCAGGCGCTTAGATAGATTGGGCGCTATTTCTAGGGCGGTTTCTTCAGCCACGTCGTAGACGCGAGCGTTAAGGATGCGTTTGAGATAATCAGCGTGCATTAGTCAAGGAAAAGGGGGTAAAGGAGCGTTTGGGATGACAGGCCCTGATGAAAATAGTACATCTCCAGTAGGTTGCGACGGGTCTATCGGCACTCGGTACCTGTTTACGAAATGTCTTTCTAGAAGAGTGTAGGCATTTATAGAGTCCTGCGGGTGCATCTTTTCTCACGTTGTTTATGAATCGGTTAGATGCGAGCTTGGGGCCGAAAAGGCGCTATTGGGTTTGCGATCGCCCTTAGCGCTACTATCCACGGAATCACACTGCTCTGCTCATCTCTAGTTTGGGCCGTCATTTACCTATCCATCGCCCAGGTAGAATACGACCGCTTTGCCGACCCTACGGGCCAATACGAAGTAGTACTGACGTATCCAAAGCTCTATCATTTTATGCCAGCTATGCCCGGTCAAGGCAGCGACAAGAGCGGTAGTATCGCCATCTATGATCGCCAGGGCAATTTCTATGGAGGCGGACCGCTGGACTTTGTTCGGGATGGTCATGGGATTGAGTGGACCGAAAACGGAGCGTCCTTGCAGCTTGTTGGCGAATGGGACTTTGAAGCTGGTACCTATTCCTACTGGGCGGACGGTGGCAATAAGCTCATTGTTGAACAGGTCAGAAATTAGACCGTATAGCGCAGTCGCCGTCTGGGGAGGGAACGCTGGATGGAGTCGGCCATTGGCCTAGCCGAACCATCTGCACTTATCATCTACCAGGAGATAGATCACGCCATGTTGACAGAGCTGCAAACGCGTAAACTCTTAAAGTTGTTCTGTATGTACGATGGCGATCATAACGAATATCTGGTTCAGAAAGATTTTGAAAAGATTGCTACAAAGATAGCGACGGTCAAGAATCTAGGGTCCCGTTCTCCTAAGGTATTAGTCTTAAAAGAGAGATTTTTACAGGTGTGGAGATCTCTCATGAGCAAAGCCGATGCCAGTGGTGATAGAAAAATCTGTCTCAATGAGTGGCTAGCTTATTACGACGATATTCTAAACGATAAAGACAAGTATCTTAAAGAAGTACAGTCGTTGATGAAGCTCATTTTTGAGGTATTTGATGACAACAACGACGGACAGCTCAGCCAAGCAGAATGGGCTCAGCTGTTTCAGGCGTATAGTGTGCATCCTGCCTATGCACCTGCTGCATTTCAGCAGTTAGATATGAATGAGGATGGTTCCCTCAGTCGCGATGAGATTTTGATCTTTATAGATGATTTCTTTTGTGGTGATGATTTGGACTCAGTTGCCAATTCAATGTTCGGTCCTTACTAACAACTCTTTATCCAACAGTCCGGACCCACTGTCTTAACGCCAGTTCAGCATCTACTTCATCGTGTCTAGCCGTTGATAAAAACTCATACAGTTTTGTTTTAGGTACTAATGGGAATGTAGGACTCTCCTCTACTTCTGTATACTGATCGTCGCGCAAAGCGTAAATTCGCCAGGTTTTACCGTTATAGCGCCAAAACTCTGGGACTCCCATGGCAGCGTAGAGCTGTAGCTTATTGATGTCAGTATGAGTGATGTCAACTTCTACAACTAAGTCCGGTGGCGGATCTTTCTCTAGATCAACATCTCGACCGGCCACTATGGGCTGATTCTGGATGTAGTAAGCATCGTCAGGTTCAGCTGATCTATCCAACCTCTCTCTATCCAGAGTAGTAGAGCCCATGGTTTTGACCTTCATACCTAGCTCCACTACCAAAATACGAATAAATAGCTCAATCAATCGCGTACAGAATTCGTGAATTTCAAGCGATTGTGTAACTTCCAGGATTCCTTGCATGTAAGTGAAACGCACATTACGTTCTCGACTGAGCGTTTGTCGCAGAGTTTGATAACGCTGCCAGTCGAGGGAGTGAAACACAAATCGTTTTTCTCCAACAGGTGGAGGTGGCGGCTGTAAAACAATTGGGGCTACGCTGGCCATAGCAGCACGTAAAAGCAATAGGGTAAATCTTGCTTATGTTAACAACCTTCAGGCTCAAGAAAGGAGTGTAGGCTCGACCTGCTAAAACTTGCTTGACTCAATAATCTGGGCCTGATAGCCTACTGAATAGGCAGCCAAACGCTGTCTTTTCGCACCCAAAAATTTAGCTGCGCGGGATGGTAGTGCTGGTAACACTGCCACCCCGCTAACCCGCCCAACTGAGGATACCAGTTGGTGGCGGGTAAGAAGGTGACGTCACCGCCACCCCCTCCCCTCAGAACCGTGCGTGCGACTCTCACCGCACACGGCTCAAGCAGACCACCGCTAAGGCGAACAAGCATGTAGCTGTTGGTGGCAGAAGAGATGCAGCAAGACTAAG
>JBHJIL010000130.1:0-7872 GCA_050043465.1 Leptolyngbyaceae cyanobacterium | reverse complement strand
TCAGGCGGTTCATCTGGTCTGGCTCGATGAGCATCCTCAGGTCTCTAACCTCTCGCCTGAACGACTGAAGATACTGAAATTTCTTGGCGCTCCCTGCCAGAAATATTATTTGATGTGCTGACTAACCTGCGGAATGTCCGTCGTAGCATGCGTAAAGATCGAAGCCCGCATCTGCTAGCAACTAACCAAAAGGCTATTGTGTAGGTCCGTTAGCATAGACTCACAATCTACAAACTAAATTCTATGACTAGCATTACCTTCAATCTCCCTGACACCGCTTTCTCAGCTTTACGCAAAACACCTGATGAATTTGCTCATGAAATGCGCATCGCTGCCGCTGTCAAATGGTACGAACTGGAACAAGTTTCCCAAGGAAAAGCTGCCGAAATCGCAGGATTAACCCGTGCTGGCTTCATCCAGGCGCTTTCCCGATACCAGGTATCCCCGTTTCAGTACACCGAAGCTGACTTAATCCAAGAACTTAGTAATGCCGATTAGACACGTCATTATCAATGCATCTCCTTTGATTACCCTCTACAAAAGCCAGCTCGCTGACCTATTGCCTCAGCTATTCGGTCAGGTAAACGTCCCTCCTGCTGTGTGGCGTGAAGTCACTGCTTGTAAAGAAGACATTGCAGCCCAAAGCTTACCTAAAGCTACTTGGGCAAACCGACTGGAAAACATCACTATTAACCCAAAAGTATTGGCCTGGAATCTCGGAGCTGGTGAGTCAGAAGTCCTCAGCTATGCCCTGACCCATTCTGATTACACTGCCCTCGTCGATGACGCTGCCGCTCGCCGCTGTGCTGTGAGCCTCAAAATTCCCACGTTGGGAACAGGCGGGATAATCGTACTTGCCAAACGCAGAGGCATTATTTCATCTGTCACAGAACCAATCCAAGCTCTGCAAAATGCTGGCCTATGGCTTTCTGAGAGTTTAGTCCGGTTACTCAAACAACAAGCTGAGGAATAAGAAAAAGTCTCTTACGAGAGTTTCAAAATTGGCAATCTCTAGGACATTTGCGACCGCCCATACTCAAGTCCTGCTAAATGACACCATCAAGCAACGTACAAACCAACTCACTCGGCTAGGCTTCAAGCCATTCGATGTAGCATATCTGGTTAGTGCTGAAGCTGGTAATGCCGATGTGTTTCTTACCACAGACGATCGCTTGCTCAAACGGGCTAACTGCTATACTGCTCAATTCAGCATTCCTGTCAGAAATCCTGCCAACTGGTTTATCGAAATCAACCAATTGCCTGAAGAATCCAGCTATGATAGCACCCCTTGAACTCAATCGTATTGGCTACAAAGCACTAGCTAAAGCTCTAGGCTTTGATGGCATGATTCGGTTTCTGCGCCAATTTGAAACTGGCTCCGATGACTATACCCAAACTCGCCATCAGCTTCTGAATGGTTTTACCGTCGATTACATCTTCAACCAAATCGAACAGCAACAAGAGCAGACTGACGACATGTCTGATTCGTAAGCCTTAATTCAGTGTCACTCCGCTATAGTCATCGATGAATTTTCTATCTTCTCAATGGACCTTTTCGTTGGCAGTGCTAAGACCAACGACAGAAGGCGGGAAGGGGATGTCATCAGATGCTGATGCGGCCCAGCGGGTGGCCGTGGCTTGGGGGTCAGCGTCAACTACAAGCACGCGGTAGACTCGACGGGCTAGGGTTCCTACTAACTGCATACTCACTGTAGTTTTACCGGAACCTCCCTTTTGATTCGCGACGGTAATTATCTTGGCGGGCATATTGGGGCCTTTTCAAAAAAGAGAAAATCGTATAAACCGTTTTAACGATTTATACTGTTAACAAAATTTCGTAAGCCTTAGAGTTATATGCAATTCCCGAGGTTTGCACCAGCCTATTTACATCTTTAAGGGACTCGTATGAAGGATATGAAGGCAGCTCTCTCTAAGTCGATTGAAGCTGAGAATGATGCCGTTAGAAACAGATTTGAGAAGGCAGAGAGTCTGCTTGGGCCAAAGCATAAAAAGGCTAAGCGTTCTAAGAGCGAAGGGCCGCAGGAGAGACAACCTAAGAAACCGAAACCGCCGAAATCAAGAGTTATCCGCGATAGCTTTAGTTTGCCAAAGGATGACTATGGATTAATCAAGGATTTACAAAAGCGATGTCTGGGGCTAGCTCAAAGCGTCAGCAAAAGCGAGCTGGTTAGAGCTGGTCTACGTGCTTTGGTTAGGATGTCGGATACTGAGCTAGTGGAGGTGCTGGTCAGTTTGGAAAAGGTGAAGACGGGAAGACCGTCCAGTCAGTAAGTCTTTTAAGTAGAAACATTGATAATAATCTGTTCGAATAATCGCGTAATTTATCTACTTCATTCTAGCCATCCCCAAGGTCTAGCAGCCAATGCGGTAAATCCAATGCAGTTTCACATTTTTCTCGTCTTTGCAATGAAGCTTGTCCACCTGAACCACTAACAGCTCCAAAAAGTCGGACAGAAGTAAACCCTTCGGTCATACTACCCCTTAGAGCTTGACCGTTATAACCGCTACTATGGTAATGGGCACGAACAATCAACTCCTGACTTGATTGAATATCGATCATTTCTATCTTCGCCGGAAAAGCAAATTTACCTTGATAGTCTTTAGAGTGAGGGGGATCATAGTATGTTCGCCCTTTCAGAGCACCGTCAGGGGTTAAAATTTCTACCCAATCGACATAATGCTCACAATCTTTATTAGGGCTATTTACATTGATTATTAGATAGTCATCTTTGACTTCTACTCCCATATCACCAGTTGGCAGAACCACCGCCCCCGGAATTAGTCGAAGATTTTGAGCTTCTGCATGAGCTGTTAAAATTTCTGCGAGAGCAATAATTTTCAATTCGTCTGGACATTTTTTTAGAGCTACTAGAGCTTTCTTCCACTGACCTTGTTTTGCATAGATTATGGCTATGTCAACCATGACATCATTAGCTCTTTCTTGTATAGAACTTGCCAAGGTTTGTGTTAGTAACTCTTGCCTTAACTTTTCCCCTTTTAACCGTTCAGTAGCGTTTGTGATAGACAGCAAAGTGCTCGATGGAATAGTCGCATCGGAATCTTTAATAGCAGTATCAAATAAATCTTGCAGAAGCGATGCAGCTATATCTGCATCATCCAATCGTCTAGCAGCTGTAGCAAGACTTAAGAGATTTTGAGAGCTAAATCCATTATTATCTGGAAGATTTTTAATTACGTTAAATAGCTTTTGTAGAAATATTGCATCTTCTTCAGAGCCATCTAAAAGTGAAGCCGCTTTAGTTATCGATTCTAAAAACAATCGTCTCTCATTATTATTTTTAATAATGAGAGACGATTGATCCATTAGCCGTGTTAAGAGTGCTGCATCTGGATTCGGGACCTTTGAGCCCAAAATTTTGTAAATTTCTTCCAAGGCATATGACCTAGCGTGCTCGTACAGATTATTAGATTCATTGATAAGCCCTGGCAAAAGTGTTGAATCTATACCTGAAAAACGATCATCAATTTTTTCTGTAATCGTGGAGATTTCTTCTAAAGCAAGAATTCTAAGTTCGTCAGGAAGATCATCAGCAGAATTTAAGAGACGTCTTATGCGTCCCTCATTTAAAGCTTTTTTATAACCTAGTCCCCCCGCTCTTAAAAGAGATATTTCTCTGGCTAGTTTTCGTAAAGTAGGGTCAAAATCATCATAGTCATATACAGGTTTACTGGCTATGTTACCTAATAAAGTAGCTTCTTCTGCATCTAGGTCTTCTAATAAACGAGGAATCCAGGTAATCTTTTGCATGACCAAGGCTCTATCATTTTCGTCTAAAAACTCAAAGATAACCCTTAGAAAGCTTGTTAAGCGTGTAGTATCTGCTTCATCTATTTGTCCATAGTAAGCCTTTAAAGTATCATTTAAAATATCCTTTAAATGAGGCTTCTGATCATCCGCAAGATTACCAGCCTTATTAATCAGTTGTTTCAGAATTCTTGCGTTTACATCAATATTATCGAATTTTGCAGCAATTTTTCCTATGGATTCCAGCCTATAAGCACTGTCGCTCGCATTAATGAGTTGTTGCAAAGTTGTTGCCGAAACCCCAGTTTTATCTATTGGCGCATAGTTTTGAATAATATCTAGTAAGGCATCAGATCTGTCATCTTCATCAGGAATAGTTGTAGCAATATCTAAAAGCTGCCGAAAAAGAGGCTTCTCTATATCCGTATCACCTAAACGAGCAACAGTGAGAGCAATGTCTTTCAGGAGATGGGATTTAGTATCATCATCTGATAATTTTTTAGCATTCTCAATGAGTTGTTGCAACTGCATAGCAACTACACCAGTTTTATCTTCTGGCGCATGAGCATAAGCAATACCTAGTCGAGTCCAGGTCTGAACATCACGATTAGGAAGATCACTAGCCATATCAATAAGCCTTTGCAGGAGGTCAAAAGCTATGTCTGAGTTTTTTAAGTGTACCGCCTCAAAAGCAATAAGCTGTAAAGCATGAGACTTATTCTCGTCGTCAGGGATTGAACTAACTGTATCAATGAGCTGTTGAAAAAGTATGTTAGCTGTATCAGGGTACCCCAGCCATGTAGCATCATTAGCTATCATCTGTAAAATGTCATACTTATCAGTGTCATACTTCCTGTAATCATCATCTTTAAGGCTGTTCGCTAAGGAGAATAATTGTTGACCAAGTAATTTTTCTCCTTCATTTTCATAGAGACTGGGAAAATTAGTAACATTATCAATAAACCAAATCATATCCTCATCTTGACGGGCAACATGCTTTTGTAAGATTGTTTCTACCCTGTCCCATTCGCCATGTTTAGCATATGCCAAAGCCACTTGAGCAGCAGTAGTACTGCTAGTATTTGTATTTTTTAAGTGGTTAGTAATCTGCCAACGTACCTGTTGTATCTGTCCCCAAGGCGTTAAAAAATACCAAACGCTAAATCCAGTAACCATCATAGTTACCAATATAATGCCACTAGCAATACTGTAGACCCGGCGGCGGCTTAACTGCAGTAACCGTCTCTTGTGACGTTTCTTTGAGCCCCAGACTAAATAGGGTAATTGCCGTTCAATTTGCCATAGTTCCCATGGTCCAAACCAGTAACGCGACTGCCGTCCATTCCCCAACCATTCATTGACACGCCGTTCCAGTAACTGATTAGCTTTATCTGCTGCCGACAATTCCTTTCCAGCCTGTTGCATCAAGGCAGGAATCAATTTTTCGTGGGCCAGCTCATAACTTATTATTTGCTCTTGCTCTTGAGGGGTAATGAGCCGCACGTCTCCCCGTACAAGCCAGTTCACAGCTTCCTTGACTGCTGTTGGCTTAACAGTACCTTTAAGTTTACTCTCAAGAGCGGTCATAGTAAGTGCCCCAGCACGAACTTGCCGATCCAAATCAGTTAAAGCTAACAGCACCTTAACTGCTGACTCTCGCTGAATTTTAGTAATCCGTGCCTCTAGAGTATTCTTTAAGAATCTCTGCAATAGACCTTCTACACCTCCCAGTTTCTGGAAAGATGAACGATTGAAGGCTCTTAAATCGACATCAGTTTGTCGATCTATCATCCAAGCTAAAATTTGTAAGTCTACAGGAGAAATAAGCCCATCTTCACTAGCAGCTAACTCCTGATTAGTTAGATCAATTATAAATTTGCGATCAAACGTTAACTCTTCAGATTTGGCAATGACGGTTAACACAGCTGCCGCCTCATCTGGTGTAAATTTCTTGAGCTGAAAAACTTCTTGAGGACCCAAAGCATAGCCCAGTTCTTGATGAAACTCCTCAAGTTGATACACTAAGTCCGATCGAATCGAGACTAAAATCTTTATAGGTAGTGGTGGATTATGGCGATACCACTTAGCCATCCCTTGTACTAAAGGTTGCCGCTGTTCTACTCGTTTGTGGTGGACAAAGAATTGCTCAAATTGATCGAGCAACAACACTATTGGCTTGTCTATAGTTTCAGCTACTTTAACTAGTATTTTCAGAAACTGTGCCGATGAATTTACCTGAAAGCTTTTAGTTGCAGTGCCATCATCCGACTTTTCAGAGATCAGAGTATGGCCAGACTCGCTTACTAAGAGCTGAGTCAAAGAAATCTCTAGCTGATCAGAAATTGCTTGAGCAATAGTCCGAATGGGGTTTTGGTCGCTTAGTCGAATATAAACACCCTGATGGCTACAACTTTCCCTTTTAAGCTGTGGCCATAGTCCCGCTTGCAAAAAGGAAGTTTTACCACAGCCTGATTCTCCTATGAGAATACCAAACCTAAAATTTGCACTAGTGACAGATTCTAAACTCTCTCTTAATATCTGTGTTCGTTGGAGTTTAACAAAAATCTCAGAATCCTTGTCACTAAAAGGGCGCAATCCTTTAATAGCTTTGCGTTCAGCAATATCTTCCGAAGTCAAATAATCTACCTTCGGTCGAGATTGGATAGTGATTGTTAATGCCCCAATAAGTAATCCCAGTTCTATAATTACAAAACTAGGTAAGTACCAAGATGGTAGACTGCCATCTATTTTTGTAAAGAGTCCAGTCAACCAGCCATTGGAGTTACCACCAAATAGGCTAAAGATATTCAATTCAGGCGGGGTAAACAAACAGTAAATGAGGATAATTACTACCCCCAGCAAAGCAAACCAGTTTTTGGTCGCGATTAATTCTGCGATCCATTGCAAAAACTTGAGAATCTCTTCCGCAGCATTTCGCATCTGCCTCACGCCTAGCCCATAAACATTTGCGCTAATTGTAAAGGCTTATATCGGAAATTTTTGTAGCTGATTATTACAATCCCTGACGGTCATAATCGATCGTCAATAAATTTATTAGGCACAAGGAAAGTTAACTGAGCTAGTCCAGAAAGACGCAGAACATATATTAGTTTCCATTCACCAACGCTTTAACTCTTCGAAAAATACTTCACCAGCACCTTCATCAACTCCCCAGGCTTACACTGCAAAGGCCGATCAGGAGTAGGCACAGACATAAAATCAGTCCACTCAAAAATTTCAGCAAACCCACACATATGTAGGGCTTGTACAATTGCCTGCACAGCCTGCTTAGAACCAATCACCAGTAGCTTAACCGGCTCCTTATCCTCTTTAGGGAAATTCCCAAGCCTCTGCTTAATTTCAATGCTGACCACCACATCAGCCTTACCATCAGCAACCTCTGAACCAACGAAAGCACTAGGAGTTTCCACCGCACGCCCCTCCAAATAATCCAGCATCATTTAGTGTCATATATGAAACGTTAGCACATATGACACGATTTGCAGCTCATCCTCTGAAATGATCAGGGCATGGGCAAAGCAGGCGATACCCTGAAACAGGTACTAGAGAAATACAGCATCACCCAATACCGCTTCGCAGCAACGATGGGAGTTGAGCGCACCAGCGTCGCCCGTTGGTGTAAAAGTAGAATCGACCCAACCGGCGACTCAATCATCGAAATCGTTCGCACCCTGAAAATACTTAACCAAGATGCTGCCACAGAGTTCGTAAGTACATATCTGAGCAGTGAGCTAGAGGAGTAGAGAAAGGGCCAATTTGCCTCACCCTATATTTTTTTAGAATGGTTTTACTGGGTAAATTCAGCTCAAATGTACTAAGTAGGCGGATATAACCACCTTTAGCCCACCCCATAAGGGTTTGAGGAGTTTAATAGTCTGTACTATCGCACTCCAATCAAACTGGCTGAAACCCTTGATTTCTCGTTGTCCGTAACGATGAAAAATTGCTGGTCTCTCCAGAGTAATTTAAAGAAAAATGGAAGCTTCTAGCGCAAAATTAGTGCAATGAAAATTAATGAATTCTGAAATCCTTTTTAGGCAAGGGTTTGAGGGGTGGGTGTTACT
>JBHJIL010000129.1:0-4097 GCA_050043465.1 Leptolyngbyaceae cyanobacterium | reverse complement strand
TTATTTGTTTTATTCCTTTTTCTATACTTTTTGTCTTTATGTTGCTCTTCTGTTCTTTGTTTTTGCGTCTTTTTTTGGGGCTGATTTGGGTGCTGATTGAAGGATTTAAAGCTGATATTCAAACCCAGGTACGACACAATCAGGGAATTCTTAACTCAGGACGTAATACATTACTGCTGCTAAGCATTGCAATACCCTTTGCAGGTATTTTGTTGTGGTGTTTGCCACTGATACTCAGTCTGGTGCCCGTCTTAGATAATGAACAGATTGCTTTAATAGCAGCTTTGGGAGTTGGCATGTTGTTTTTCTACACATGGGCCTACGGCGGCGGCGAAGCCTACTTCAGTCACTATGCCCTTCGCTTCGTCCTCGCCCGCTCGGGCAAAATCCCCTATCTCTACGCCAACTTTCTCAACTACTGCACCGAGCGTCTGCTGCTCCAGCGTGTCGGTGGTCGCTTTCGGTTTTTGCACCGCACCCTGCAGGAACATTTCGCTGCCATGCCGTCAGACGATTATGGTCAGAGCATGAAATCTTAGGCTAATTCGATTGGATGGAAAGAAGAGCTGTCGTTTTGGTGGTCAGCTTTCGATTAAGCCTTCGAACTGCGATCTCAAACTCTTAAAATTTGCTACCCGCCCTACAATCAGACTTGTTTCATCGGCTTGGGCCAGTTCCTTTTTCCACTGGCTGACGTGCTCCTCTGCGCTCAGCCAAAAGCTCACCATTTCGCCCACCACCGTATCCCAGTCCCAGTCAGGCTTTTGATGAATCAGCGCTGTGGCTTTAATAAAACCATCTAGGGTGCACTCATAGCTACCCAGGTAGGCACAGCCGCGCTCAGGTGAGTGTTCTACATACTGCTGATGCTTAAAAAAGTTCCAAACGGGAGAGACTCCGACAATATCAAAGTTGTAACTCATAGCGGTATTTGAGAGATATCAAAAGACAGGAGGCTGCTCCCAACAACGGCTCTCGCCAGAAAGGTACAGCCTCCCCGGATTTTGGTTAGATCATTACCGGCAAACACCTCTTAAATGAGACCTTTAACGGTTCAAACCTTAAGGATTGATTAAATTCTATCTGAGAGAACAGGCTTAAAGTGTTCTCTATTAACGTTTGTAGCGCTCGGAACTTTGCTATCGCTGACTCGGCGCGACTGGGGTGCATCGGTCGAACTGAATCCCAGCCAAAAATAGTCAAAAAAAAGGAGAGCATACAAGCTCTCCAACCATCAGGGTGCATCTACTTAACATAGTATGCCACGCCTGGGGTGTGGGGTGTAACCCCCTCTTTTGATTTTCTGTCGAATCTTGCCAGAAGTTTACATTCGTAAAGTAGGGATAAAGGGGTTCAAATCAGGTCTTCAAAGGAGGTTTAACGCTAAGCTTACCCGTTTAGCTTCTTACCCAGTAACTGATTGGTTAGTTTAGGGTCTGCGCGTCCGCTGGATTTTTTCATTACCTGACCGACAAAGAAGCCCTGGAGCTTTTTCTTACCCGCACGATACTTAGCCAGTTCGTCAGGGTTGGCCTCCATGACCTCATCAATGAGAGCCTCAATGGCAGCAGGGTCAGAAATTTGGACCAGACCCTTTTTCTCAACGATAGCCTTGGGTGACCCTCCTTCTTTGAGCAGGGTGGGTAGCAGATCCTTGCCAATCTTGTTGCTGATGGTACCAGCCGTGATCAGATTCACCATTTCGCCTAGACCTTCAGGCGTCAGACTAATATCATCAATGGCTAGCTTCTCGGCATTAAGATAGCCAGCAATATCGCCCATCACCCAGTTGGCAGCTGTTTTGGCGTCAGCTCCGGTAGTAATGGTGCGCTCAAAGTAGTCGGCAATGCTGCGGTCATCGGTAAGGACACGGGTGTCGTAAGCGGACAGTCCCAGCTCTGTTTCATAGCGGTGACGTTTTTCAGCCGGTAGCTCAGGCAGCTCAGATTTCCAGGTTTCCAGCTGCTTTTTAGAAACTTCGATAGGAGGCAGATCGGGCTCGGGGAAGTAGCGATAGTCGCTAGAGCCTTCTTTGGAGCGCATGCTCTTGGTCACCTGGGTGCTCTCATCCCACAGACGAGTTTCTTGGACAATTTCTTCGTCACCGCTCTCTATCGCTTCAGTTTGCCGTTCGATTTCGTAGTCGATGGCTTTTTGAATTGCGCTAAAGGAGTTCATATTTTTGATTTCCACCTTGGTGCCAAAGGCGTCCTGTCCTTTGGGGCGAATGGAAATGTTGACATCGCAGCGCAGCGAGCCTTCTTGCATATTGCCGTCGCCGACACCCAGATAGCGGACAATACGGCGAACTTCCTGAGCGTATTCAGCGGCTTCTTTCCCTGTCCGTAAATCAGGCTCAGAAACGATTTCTACTAGGGGGACCCCAGCTCGGTTGTAGTCCACCAGCGAATAGGTAGAGCCGGCCAGGCGATCGCTACCGGCATGGACCAGTTTGCCAGCATCCTCTTCCATGTGCAGACGGGTGATGCCAATTTTTTTGTGTTCAACACTGCCGCTTTTTTTGTCGGCTAGCTCAATATCTATCCAGCCGTGTTCGGCAATGGGCAGGTCGTACTGAGAGATCTGATAGTTTTTAGGCAGATCGGGATAGAAATATTGTTTCCGGTCAAACTTGCTGTAGGGGGCAATCTGACAGTTGAGCGCCAGTCCTGCTTTGACGGCGTACTCGAGTACCTTTTCATTTAGCACCGGGAGTACTCCCGGCATACCCACGGTAATCGGGTCGATGTGGGTATTGGGGTCAGCTCCAAACTCGGCTGAGCTGGGGGTAAAAATTTTGGTATTAGTGCTGAGCTGGCAGTGAATTTCTAAGCCAATGACGGCTTCGTACTCGGTCTTAGCAGGTGCCGCAGCGGTCATAGTGGGCGGTGGGTGAAATGAACGTGTCTATTGTAGCGGCTGGCGGCCAGGATGAGTTTGATAGCTCGGTCAGGCTGTCAAAGAAGCCGCTGCATTCCCTAAATCAGCGATCGCAACAGCTCGGTGGAGCGATTAAACCGGTGCCATTTCCCCTTCTCCTAGTTCGATTAGGAACTGCATGGCTTTGACCGTGTACTTAGCACACCGGTGGGGAGAGTCTTTATAAAATGAGCGCCAGGCTTTAGCTTTATCCTGCAGATAGCGATGGGCCCGGTGGTCGCCGCCGTCGATCCAAGCCAGGCGGACAGCATGGCCTACCAGCACATCTAGCACAATGTAGTCGTCTACCTGCCAATCGGGGTTAGTATCAAACAGCTCTGAAAGCTCCATTAGGGCTTCAACATTGATCTGACGATATTCGGGAGCCTGAATTTTGTTAAATAGGTGTTCAATCCGGAGGGCAAAGTCTTTTTCTTCGGGGGTGGTATCGGACAAAATTAGATCGCTGACCAGACGATTACGACGTTCGAGCTTATCGCCGATCACAATCCCTTTGCAATGTTTGAGCAACCGCCACACCCGAGGATAGAAGTCTTCTGGTACGCGGTTGAGACTGCCGTCTCGCTGTCGTCGGTGCAGCCAGTCTTCTTCGGAGGGCTCAGCTTCTTCTGCCTGAGGGAGTACAACCCAGTTAACAGCTTCGGGTTTACGAGACTGGATCGATTCTTGCCGAAATAAGCTGTTGTCTAACCCTTCATAACCGGCCAGTACCTGCCGCAGTCGCATTTTAATTTCAAACGGACCCATAGCCATGAGGATCTCGTAGGCCTCATCTTGTGTGCAGTACTGTTCACGACAGATCTCGCTGTTGATGAGCAAAATCAGGTAGCTCACTCGCAGGGTTAGTAAACCGTCAAACAGCTCAGGTTCTGAGTTGATTAGCACGCTGAGATAGCTAAGAATCTCTTGGGTGAGGGTGCGATCGCGAATATCCTCACCACAAAATTCATTGATCTTAGCCAGCAGCTCCCGAGGAGCCAGCGGGTCAGTAATCAAGGAAGCTTCGCTATAGGCTTTGCCCACCGCAATCTGCTTTTGGCGCACCAGCAACTCTGAGGCCGCAGCTGCAAGACCAATGGCCATTTTATTCAATAGACCCGCCGCCCGTCGAACAATCGCCCACTGCGCTAGACGACCCGCTTTGATATAGATCTCAT
>JBHJIL010000128.1:0-42054 GCA_050043465.1 Leptolyngbyaceae cyanobacterium | reverse complement strand
TGTTTGTGTCCATTTGAGAAACTCAATGGCTTCCGATATCATCACGACTGGATGCGTAATTTGTTAATTGCCTCTTCTCTCAATGGACGGAGACCATTGATTAAATCCTCACACACAAACTGAGGTGGAATCAGGATTAATGCTCTATCGTTTGCTGCAGCCCCATGAGTTATAGCAATGGGTGTTGGATTGAGAAATGCTTTAAAACACAACAACACCCAGAACACTCAACTGAGGAACTCTTCTAAAATAAATGAGACTTTTTAGAGCTGCTTAAAGTAAGCTGTACCTACTATCGACAGGGCTCTCTAGTGCCAGTAAGAAGAAATATCAGGGATGTGGCTGGGTGTTGTCTTTGAACTATCGGATGATCCTATCGAAATATCTATCGTTAGACCTCCTTTGTGTAGCGACTATGAGCTTTTCAACTCATGTATACAGCATATTCCTGCAGTGCTTTAAAATCTCTTCTCTGATACAAACGGAAACCTGTAATTTATCATTGTTGTTTCCGTCATATAGTGAAATTTATCTATGGAAGGAGCTGCGTTCCTTTTGTATTAGTAAGAAGTCCCTACCGATATGGCAGAGACTTCAAGTGTACGTCTTAAGAAGAAAGGCAATGCCTGAGTATGAGTGTCTAATAGATTAGACGTCATACACGCGCGTTTCAGAAGCACCGGGATTCTCGGCACAGTAGCGAACAAAGGCTATGGTTGGATTGACCTTTTGGTGACCAGCCTTAGCCGTTTGCAGTTCTTCGACAGTTTCCCAGGCAAGCGCTACTTCAATGCCTTCGGGCCCGTACATTTCAGTCAGACGACGAGCGTGTTCGAGGGCGGCTTGGAGTTGCGTTTCAAACGCGGATTCTGATGAAGGTGTCTGTAGTGGCGTAGAGATTGCAGGAGCTATCGTGGGCGCAAAATTGGTGTTAGCCATGGTAGGAATTAGTTTTGTCGTGGGTTTTTCGTAGCTCACACACTCATCTGCAATTCTAGCCACTATATATGCGTAAAAAATATAAGTTTCATCTACAATTAGCCAGTTTTCTTTACCTATCTACTTGAAGTTAGTCTTGATGGTGCTTGGTGCTCTTCTGTCGAAAATTCCCCACCATATCGGCAGAGGCTCTAGAGGGTGTGTAAGGAGAAACTGAGTGAAATAATGACACCCTAATTAGTAAAATTTTGTAACTATCTTTAGGCATGGATAAAAATCAAAGCTGTGCGAAGCCTTCATAGATTTTGGGGCTATGGGGTTCGATGTAGGTATGGAAGCCGGGTAGACCCGTTTATGCGTTGATGCCTGAACGTGTGGAAGATGGTGGGTCTCAAAACTTCTCTGGGTTTAGTTGTGAGTGATGAACTGGCCTGTGATGATTCTCTGAGAGCCAAGATTTTGTAGATGTCGCCATACCAAGGATCGGCAACCCCCTAAAATACTAAGGCTTGGGCTTAGATCTGGAGGATAGGGTGTGTCTGAAGTGGGATCAGTTGAGCGTTCCGCTGATTGGTCGTGGCCATGGTGGCCGCTGGTACCGCTGTATCCCTATGGTCAGCGGCGTACCCTGTGCCGCGAAGTCATCGCTGATCAGGTTTGGACTTTTGATCAGATGCAGGGCATTTTCTATGTCGTTGTGCCTATTCGGATGACGGTGCTTCGTTTAGCAGCGGGCGGTTTGCTGGTCTATGCACCGGTTGCGCCTACTCCTGAGTGTGTTCGTCTGGTGAATGAGCTAGAAGCCGTTCATGGCGAAGTAAAATACATCATTTTGCCAACGGTGACGGGACTGGAGCATAAGGTATTTGTTGGTCCCTTCGCGCGCAAGTTTCCTGCAGCCCAGGTTTATGCTGTCCGTCATCAGTGGAGCTTTCCGCTAAATCTGCCCCTGAGCTGGCTCGGCTTTCCTATGGGGCGGACCCACTGGCTGCCTAGAAATTCTGCCGATGCTCCGTTTGGGGATGAGTGTGACTATCGGGTGCTAGGACCCATTGACTTAGGTATTGGTCCTTTTTCAGAAGTGGCCCTCTTTCATCGCGCTTCAAAAACTCTATTGGTGACGGATTCAGTGGTCTCGATTCCGGCTGAGCCCCCACCGATTGTGCAGTTAGATAGCTATCCGCTGTTGTTCCATGCTAAAGATACTGCTGCCGATGCCCCTGCCGATACGGCTGAGAATCGCCGTAAGGGATGGCAGCGGATTGCATTGTTTGCGTTTTACTTTCGGCCCGATGCCCTAAAGGATCCGCAGTGGGGGCAGGTGCTACGAAATCGGAAAAAGGCAGCAGATCGGTCTAAACGGTCCTACTTTGGTCTATACCCGTTTGATTGGGAGTCTGGATGGCAGCGGTCTTTTGAGCGGCTGAGTGATAGCGGCAGACTTTTGGTGGCGCCAGTGTTGCAATCTTTGATTTTTAATCGTGGGGCTAAATCCGTGCTGAGCTGGGCAGACGAAGTGGCTAAGCTACCATTTGAGCGCGTGCTTCCTTGTCATTTGGACGCGCCCATTAGGGTCGATGGTAAAACATTTCGTCAGGCATTTGCGTTCTTGTCTGCGGAAAACCCAGACAAGCGAGGTGGCGAGCTGCCGGAAGCAGACTTTAGCTTACTTAATAAGATCAGTCGTCAGCTGCAGCGATTTAGGATTACGCCACCGCCCGAGTCTTGACTGATTTAAGCAACTCTAGACTTCCAGGGTTTGATAAAAACGCAGGGTGGTATAAATCTGAAAGGCGGTATCCCAATCGCTGGGCTTACGGCGGTTGAGGTCTAAATAGGTAGGCAGGTATGGCAGTAGCGAAATCATATCTAGGGCGCCCTGGCCAAAATTGGTAAAGTCTTCTAGCGTCGGGCACTGGGTACTACGGTTGATGGTTTGCAGCAAGCCGTTCCAACGAATACGGGTGGATGTGAGGTTGGTTTCGTTGGGGACTAGGGACACGCTATTGCGGAACTCGTAGGTGCGATCGCAACTTCTCAAGATAATTTTACGCCCGTGGATATGCAGATCGAGTATCTGCACATAGTCCAATACCTGCTCCTTACTCTGCTTTTTCCCCCAGGGCCCTTTTTCTGTAATCTGCTCAAACATCGGCAGCTGAGCCCGCACGATTTGAGTCACCTCCGACCAATCAAACTGAATTGAGCCCATTTGACCTGTCGGACTCTGACAGGTGACAACGGGCTGAGGCGACACCGCCTGAAAGTGCTTCACCTGAAATACCTGCACGGTCTTAAGCGCCTCAACCGTAGACCATAAGGCCGGAATCCCCACGGCTTGTAGCGCCTCACCGTAGTACTGCATCTCCCCAATAGGGCCAGTGCGCTGCAGACGTAGCCCCTGCTTGGGGAGCTGGAGCCGAGCCATATAGGGGTCAATCCTGAGGATTTTTGCTAGCTCCATCGCGGCCTGCTGAGCATTGTCCGGCGGCATCAGGGCTAGCAATCCTGGCTCATCGCTGCCCAAGACTGCATTCGCTTCATCTAGCGCCTCTTGCCGATGGGCCTCGCGGGCCTGCTGTACCCGCTTTAGTCCGGCGCGGGCCTGACCCATAAGCTTAGGATTGTTAACCCGCTTTAAAAATGTCAGATACGTTTTTTCCGCAGCGTCCCACTGCAGCGTCCCCTCCTGTAATCGACCGATAGACAGCAGCATCCAAGGATCCTTAGGAGCCGCCTTCCGCCACTGTTTAATAAGCTGTTTTGCCCGGCGATAGTCCTGGGCGTCAAGGGCAGCGGTGACAAGCTGATGCATAGGCTGACAAATGTGATGGCGCTAATACCATGGGCCAAAATCTTTCCTATTGTAATCACGCCCACACCTCAGGCACGAACCGTTAGCTCAAAACGGCTACCGATAACTACGGCTTAGAATATGTAAAGCGTCATCCTGATTCCTATGGGCCGTCTCACTTTTTCTACGCAGCTATTCACCGCCAGTCTAATGGGAGTGGCTATCGGTCTGGGTTTAGGCTGGCACAAACAGGCGTCTACAGAAAATATTGCATCCACACCGTCAGCTAAACTGAGCCAGCAGTCAGAGGCTTTTCCCCTAGAGTTTTTGGTCCTTGCTGGCGGCGGCGCTCCCCACTACAACGAAATTGCCCTTGAAAAAAATGTGCGCTATTTTCAGCGCACGCTAATGTCCTTTGGCATCGATTTCAGCAACGGGCGACAGTATTTTGCCAACGGCAATGACGGTGAGGCCACCGTGCGCTACATCAATCCTGTCGGTCAAGAACAGTTTAAGCCCCCAGAAATCGACAACCTAAATGGTGCGGCTACTGTAGAGAATGCTCAACAGTGGTTTGAAAACCTTGCGAACAAGTCCTCTCCCTGTCCTGCATTTTTCTATTTCACCGGACATGGAGCCTACAACAACAAGAATTCTGACAACAACGCCATGATTCTCTGGGAAGAGAAACTGGTTTCGGTGCAGCAGCTAGGTAGCTGGCTCGATCGGCTACCGGCAGATCAGCCGTTTGTAACCATGATGGCTCAGTGTTTTTCAGGGTCGTTTGCCAATCTCATTTATGAACAAGGCAATCCCGACAATCCGGTGGCGCTACAAACTCGCTGCGGTTTCTTTGCCACTGTTGCCGAACGACCGTCGGTGGGCTGTACACCTGCCGTTAATGAAGCCGACTATCGCGACTATAGCTCCAGCTTTTTCGCCGGGTTAAGTGGTATCGACCGCACAGGTAAACCCGTTGCCTCGGCAGATTATGACACCGATGGCATTGTCTCCTATGCTGAAGCTCATGCGTTTGCTAAAGTCGATGAAGAGACTACCGACTGGCCTGTATCTACTCTGGAAATCTGGCTGCAAAAACAGGCGACCGAAGAGAAAATCACCGAGATCTTTTCGGAGCCTATGAATGACTTGATTACACAGGCAGAACCGCATAGACAGTATGTCGTGCGTGCTCTTAGCGAGAAACTTTCTTTGGACTTAAACCAGTCCTATGCTGCTCAAATGCCTCCGGTTGATTTTGAATCAGTTACTGGAGCTTACTGGGTACGTCTGAGTATGGAGCTAACTAATATCTCTATGATTCAAACAATTCAACAGAGCGAGCGGGCTGAGTTGAAGCGGGTGATAGAACAAATCACAAATTGTGAAAACGGCAGTCTGCCCATTCCTGAGGCATAGAGGTAACGCGGCTGTCCTCAATACATTTGCCAGGCAAATACCTATAGGTATTTTCTATAAGCTTAGATTATTGATCGATTTTAAGATTGACATTTTACAAATCGTGGTAAACCGCTGAGCATGAAGGTGGCTGAGCTATTACCTCCGATAAATACTATGGAACCTTCATCCGCATCAACGTCCCAGCGCTGGGTTAACTGGTTCAATGGCACCCATATCGTACGGTTTCTGGAGTTAATCCAGGATTTAATCGTAATTTCGCTGTGTATTGGTCTATTCAGTTTTATGGTGATTCAGCTACGAGAGATGTTTCTGTCGCTGTTGCCACCCTTAAACTTTCCTCGGGTTACCGCTGATATTTTGTTCCTGCTAATTCTAGTGGAACTGTTTCGACTACTGATTATCTATTTGAAAGAGCATCGTGTCTCTATTGGGGTTGCTGTAGAAATATCAATTGTTTCCGTATTACGGGAAATTATTGTACGAGGTATTTTAGAAACCCCATGGGTGCAGGTGATGGCTGCCTGTGCTTTTCTCCTTGTGCTGGGGGCTTTACTTGTTGTTCGTGCCTGGATTCCGCCTACGTTTGACGGTGTTGACCCAGAACAACAGGTGTCTCGTCGTCATCGGATGCGCTTTGCTCAAAAGCTAGCTGAGGTGGAGAGCAAACTGGATGTTTAAGCACCGAGAGCAGCGGCTTATTTCTTGATGGTTAGCTTGCCGCCATATTCAACTGGAATCTGACTCTCAGGAGACAGGCCCTTAACATCGCTGTAAAGCTTGATATACTCCAGCGCCGACTTTTCCCAGCTAAAGTTTTCGGCCATGGCTCGCTGCTGAAGCTTTTTCCAAAATGGCTTGTACTGGAAACCTTCCCAGGCCCGCACCATACAGGTAAACAGGTCTAAAGGCTCGTAGCGGTCAAAGCAGTAGCCGGTGCCCTTTGCAATGACGGGATCGTGGTGGCTAACGGTATCGACTAAGCCACCTGTCCGACGAACAATGGGAATACAGCCGTAGCGCATGGCAATCATTTGGCTAATGCCGCAGGGTTCAAACCGGGAGGGCATCAGGAATGCATCGGAGCCAGCGTAGATCTTTTGGGCGAGCTGGCTGCTGTACATGAGATACACAGAAATACGTCCGGGGAAGCGGTTAGACAGCTCCCACAGCTGGGTTTCATAATGACGGTTGCCGGAGCCCAGTAATACCAGCTGGGCATCGGTGTAGGCTAAAAAGCGGTCCATGGTTTGCAAAATTAGGTCGATGCCTTTTTGCTCGACTAGACGGCTAACTAAGCCGATGACAAAGCGATTCTCGTTGACTTCCAAGCCCATTTCTGACTGCAGCGCCGCTTTGTTATCGGCGCGGTTTTCTAAGGTTTCGGCAGTGTAGGTTTTCGCAATTTGTTGATCGGTGGCGGGGTTAAACTCGTCTAAGTCAATGCCGTTAACGATACCGGTTAGTTTTTCACTGATGTAGGACAAGAGCCCTTCTAGCTTTTCGCCATACTCTTTGGTCTGGATCTGCTGGGCATAGGTGGGTGAAACCGCGTTGACTCGGTCAGCATATAAAAGAGCCGCTGCCATCGTCGTATCTCCCTGCATATACCAGGGGCACCAGGTAATTTTTTCTAGCTTCCAGCGCCAGGGACCCTGATAGGCCAGGTTGTGAATGGTAAAGACGGTCGAGATTTCTGGAGACTGGTGCATCCACACGGGGAGCATACCGGTATGCCAGTCGTGACAGTGGATAATGTCGGGCTTCCAGTGGTTCCAGCAAAATTCGGCCGCGCCGTTAGCAAAGAAGGTAAAGCGCCAATCCTCGTCTTCGGTGCCATAGATTTCGTTGCCGTCAAATGCTGGATGCCCAAATAGATACAGAGGAACCTCTGACTTGGGCAGAGTGGTTTCGTAAACAGCAAAGGTGTTGAACATGGCATATCCCCACCAAACGGGCTCATTGGGGATGTCAATCTTGCTGCTCATCGAGCCGTAGTAAGGCATCAATATGCGGACATCGTGTCCCATAGCTCGCAATGCTTTAGGCAGTGTACCGACCACATCTCCCATACCGCCCACCTTTGCTAAGGGTGAGGCCTCTGCTGCCACAAATAGAATTCGCATCGCGTCTCTGGTGCCCCGTTGAAAAACCCACATGCCACGGGATCAAGTCTAGAGGGGGATTGGCTCCGTGCATAGTGCTTAAGCCTACGGATGGGTAATAAAAATTGTGGGGACGTTGAATTCAACGTCCCCACAATTTTTGGGTCAATGGTCCAATAATGGAATAGAAAAAACTAACGGCTTTCGGCTGCGATCGCATCCAAGATCTCTTGAGCACCAGCATCCTTAGCCCGCTTAGCCAGCGTAGTCCCCATCTCATCGGCGGTGGCCACTGGTCCTGCAATGTCATCTTTGACCAGGGTTTGACCATCCAGACTGGCCACAATCCCGGTCAGTGTCAGGGTATCGCCCTCAATCACTGTATTAACCCCGATGGGAACCTGACAGCCGCCTTCTAGCTCCCGTAAAAAGGCGCGCTCGGCGTAGCAGCGCTGAGCCGTAGGCAGATGCTCTAAGGATTTAATCACAGTGAGAATATCGTCGTCACCGCTGCGGCATTCGATCCCCAGGGCTCCTTGACCGACGGCATGAAGAGAAATCTCTGCGGGCACTACCTGCTGGATGCGATCGCCCATACCCAAACGCTTCAGACCGGCTACTGCCAGGATAATGGCGTCGTACTGGCCCTCATCAAGCTTGCGCAGACGGGTATTAAGGTTGCCGCGAATATCTTTAAATTGAAATGAAGGAAAATGGTGACGCAGCTGGGCCAGACGACGCAGCGATGAGGTGCCAATGATGGCGCCCTCGGGCAGCTGGTCTAGGGTTTTACCGGCATGTTTTTCATGGACCACTAGCGCATCGGCAGGGTCTTCTCGCTCGGTGACGCAGCCAAGCATCAGTCCTTCAGGTAGGCGGGTGGGTAAATCTTTTAGCGAATGCACCGCAAAGTCAACGGTGCCATTGAGCATGTCGTCTTCTAGCTCTTGGGTAAACAGACCCTTATCGCCAATTTTAGACAGGGAGACATCTAAAATTTTGTCCCCTTGGGTCTCCATGGTTTTAACTTCAAAGTTAATCTCAGGAAATCGCTTTTGTAGCTCACCCTGCACCCAATGGGTCTGCACTAGGGCAAGTTGACTTTTACGAGAACCAATCCGAATAGTACGGGTTGCTACATTTGGGGACATAGTTAACAGATTTGTTATGGTTAAGCAGCCAGCAAAGACCTGCTGACAAAAGATTTACACAAGATCTTAAGATTACAGCACAGGTGACCGCTCACGGTCGCAACGCAGCGCGAGTACGAAGTTCTGTAAATGACTGTTTATTTTGGTTTACGAAAATGGCCTGGGTTGCGATCGCTAGGCAAGCAGCTGCTCGGTGGTATGGCCGCCCTGGCGCTGCTGTCGGCGTCTTTACCGGCCTATGGTCGGCTAGACCCGGTTTTATTAGACGCTTTTTTAATGGACCCGCTGGCAGAGGACCCGCGCGATCCGCTGCTGCCCACGACGGTGGTGGACCGTCCCCTCAGCCCGCTGGAGCTGTATGACCTGGAAGTGGCTCTGTTTGAGCTGGATGCCCAGGCCCGAGCGCTGCTGCTGGCAGAACAGCCCGATGAGGCGTTTGCTCTATGGATGCGAGAGGTGCAGCTGCGCCGGGTGTTTGGTTTAGAAGCCGAGCTGGAGGCCCTGACTCGGATTTCCCAGCAAGCCTGGAACTCTCAGCGATCGCAAGAGGTACGGCTGATGGCGGTCAGACTTAATCGTATTTGGGAAGCCGAAAAAGCCACAGCTACCTTGGAGCGTGTAGAAACCATCGCCAATATTGCCCAGGTGCTGCGGATGCAGGATACCTCCACCGAGATTTATCAGCAGCTGATCGATATGACAGCAGACACAGCTGCTCAGCGAGACTGGGTGATTATCCTCGCGGCTCACTATCTGCAGTGGTTTGAATTTGATAATGCGGCCCAGCTATATAGCCAGCTTGCGGCCGTCGCCAAGACCGAGGGGGACATTCTGGCCCATACCCAGTATCTCAACGACTTGATCTACAGCTATCAGGAATCGAAAAAATATACCCAGGCGCTACCGGTCCAAGCAGAACTGCTGCAGCTCTATCGCTCCACCGGGCAAAATGACCGGGAGCTACCCCTGGAAATCAATATGGCTCGAAATTTTCGAGCGATTGAAAGGATCCCCCTAGCGGTGGAGTATTACAACCTGGCCTATGTAACGGCCCAGCGTCTGGAGCTATACGGCCATGTCAGTACGGTGCTCAAAGAGCTAGGCGATCTGTACGCTGAGCAAGGACTGAATAATGAAGCGCTAGTGATGTATAACCTGCTGGTGCGGGCCGAGCAGCAGGCCTATAACCAGCATGGCATCCTAGAAGCCTATGACCGTTTGGGGCAGCTTTATCAACAGATTGGCGATACTGAAAATGCGCTAATTGCCTTTCGAGCAGGGGTGGCCTTTTCTGAATCTCTCCAGTATCGCGAGGCGTATTTTCGTGGAGAGGTTGCTAAGCTCAGTCTAGAAAACCCGCCGGATACGGTTGAACAGCCCCCAGAACCTAGCCTAGGAGACACGCTACGACAGGATCTTAGAGATAACCCGCCCTTTGATGTGGCTCCTGTGGAGATCGAGCCTGGAGGGGACGTGGATCCTGCAGAAGAAGAGCTGCCTGCAGAACCGCCTGCTGCTAAACCTGAGGTAGAAGTAATTACTGATGAAACTGTTGATGTAATGCCAGATGCTGAAGACCCTGAACCCACTCCACCGTAGCGTTGCTGGAGTAATCCCTCTGTAGATGGGTTATCAGGGATTCTAAACTAAAAGCTTGAGACCAAGCCCTCCTAGCAGCACCAGTACGACCTGACGAAAGGCAGCTGCATCAATATAGTTAGACAGCCATAGACCCAGTCCCAGCCCAGCTGCAAAAAAGGGAGACGCATAGCCTACCTGGGTCATCAGGGTCGCATCAAAGTCTCCCTGCCAAAAGTGGGTTGCGATCGCAACTGATGACAGCACACACAGTACCCCCGGCAGGTTGCTCTTAAACTGCTGTGGGCTCCACTGATTACAGCTGGCGTAGATGACAATGGGTGGCCCCCCAACATTAAAAGCCCCGGTCAAGACACCCGAGGCGGCCCCAAAGGCATAGGCCCATGGACGACCGGTGAGTTCAGGCAGCGATAGCTGCAGTCCTGAGTACACCACGAAGGCCAGCACTAACAACCCCAGACCCTGCAGGGCCAGATGTTCTGGTACATACTGCAGCCCAATCACCCCCACCGGAATCGTTACTAACGCCGCCGCTGATAGATGAGCCACCCGTGACCATTCAAAGCTGTCCCGGTGGTACCACCAAAGCGCCACATTATTCACCAAACTCACAGCGATCACTAAACTCACCGCCAGATGCAGGTCCATAAACAAGGGCAAAAGCGAGACGGCCACCAGGGCAAAGCCAAAACCAGTCAGACTCTGCACCAAAGCAGCTAGTCCCACAATCAACCCAATCCATAGACTGTCAGTCATAGTGGGGTCGAGAAAATCCATGTAGTAGCCATGATTACGTACTCGTTAATATTAACGAGTATTAAGAAGAAATACTCAATGTAAATCACAAGCGAGCTGATTTCGTCAGACTGGTGATTGCTGTGATCAAATGGTTGAATATACAACTAGCGATTCTTTTCTGCGATCATGACGGTATCCGGCACCCCCAAAGAAATTGCCCGTCAGATGACCAATGACTGTATTGCCATGCGGCTACGACAGCTTAATCGCATGGTGACTCGTCTGTATGACGACGCGCTAAGACCCCAGGGCTTCACCATCAATCAGCTCAATATTTTAGCGACGATTGTGAGCCGAGGACCGCTCCCGCCTGGTCAGCTGGGTCAAATGCTAGGGATGGAAAAATCTACGATCAGCCGTACGGTCGACCGCATGTGTAAGCGGGGCTGGATAGACATTGGTCCTGGAAAAGATAAACGGAGTCAGTCTCTAAAGGCTACACCCCAGGGCCGACAGCTCTTAGCGGCAGCTGCTCCAGTATGGTACGAGCTACAGGCGAGTGTTTTAGATTCAACAACCGAGAATAGCGGACTGCTGGCTGCGTTTGGGCTGAGTGCTCACCTCAACAGCGACATGGAAGACGATTTCTATAGCGATGAATTCGCCCTGGCCGACTTATAGGATGAACCGATCGATTAGCAACGCAGTCGCTCAGCATCCTACGGGTGTCACCGCAGTGCCTGATTTTATTGGGCTGTACTAGCGAGAGCCAATGCTTTTTGCTGCATTGTCTTAAAGATGTTGTAAAACCCGTTGGCGCGTGACGGTGTGAGACTGACGTCTAGCTGAGTCTCTTTAATAAAGTCAGGCTCTAACTGCACAATATCGCCGGGCGGCAGATCTTTTAGCCCTTCAATTAGCAGGGCTACTAACCCTTTGGTGATCTGGGCATCGGAATCGCCTTGAAATCTGACATGTCCCTGGTCGTTGGTATCGGCAATGATATAGACCTGAGAGACACAGCCTTTGACTTTGTTTTCCGGTGTTTTAGCGTCGTCAGGAAGATCGTCTAGACGCTTGGCATACCAAAGCAGCTGCTCGTAGCGGCGTCGCGGATCTTGAATCCGTTGAAAACGCTTAACAATTTTGTCTAGGGCAGGAGGACGAGCGGAATTAACGGACATTTGCAAAAGCAATCTCTTAAACATGAGGAATGTCTTTAGTGTAAACCGCTCGAGTCTGTGTGCAGGTGGAACCCGCCCAACGGTGGTTTAGTTATCCCCGTTCATATCTTTGTTGATGATAAATCGGTTGGCTACGGTTTCTGGCTGTAGGGCCGATAGAATGACATGGTCTGAGTCCGTCACGATCACAGCGCGAGTCCGTCTGCCATAGGTCGCATCAACCAGCTGACCCGTGTCGCGAGCGTCGCCAATGAGTCGTTTGATCGGTGCAGATTCAGGGCTAACGATAGCCACGACGCGATTGGCAGATACGATATTGCCAAAACCAATGTTAATAAGCTTGATGTCCATAAGTGTGTCGCCTAGAACGCTAGTTTCATAATCCTTGAAAAATGTCAACTGCTATTAAGCGTAGCGATGCAGCCTAATGATTACGCAAATGACTAAATGCCGTTACCGAAATGTTAACGAAAAAAACAAGAGTTAAACATCACGAAAACAACGCTTAACGATTGAGAAGGCTTATTTCTGCCAGGTTTGCCTTATTGACACGATGTCCACGATCGGTGGGGACTTCCTGGAAAAGGGCTAATCTTTTGATAAAAATGCCAAATCACGCAAAATAGAGGAAAAAGAGTGCAGCCAGTTGATATAACAACGCTTAGAGCCGTTTGTAGTGAATTGGCGGTCGAATGGTTGCCGGCACGCTGTGAGCAGGTAGTGCAGCGCGATCGCAACACAATTTGTCTTGGGTTGCGGACATTTGAGCGCCGTGGCTGGCTCACAATTTCTTGGCATCCCCAGGCGGCGCGTATTCACATCGGAGCTGCCCCTCCAAAAGGACCTGAGACATTTACCTTTAGTCAGCAGCTCAAGCACCAATTTAGCGGGCTGGCCCTAACAAAAATTGAATTTTTAGCCCCTTGGGAACGGGCGATTGACTTACAGTTTTCTCGTCGACCCGATGATCCGGTCGCATGGCATTTATATGTAGAAATTATGGGCAAATACAGCAATGTTTTGCTGACCAACGCCCAGCAAGAAATTGTTACAGCCGCCCATCAGGTTAACGAGCAACAATCTAGCGTCCGCACAATTCGTACCGGAGGGCAGTATGCTCAACCTCCTGCTATTGTCGGCACTCTGCCCCGCCGTAAGGCTCCCCTGGACGACTGGCAAGAGCGCATCAGTTTAGTCCCAGGTAAGCTCAGTAAAATGATGGTAAAAAGCTACAGCGGTCTCAGTACCTCCCTGGCTAAACAGCTGGCTAGGGCTGCGGATCTGGACCCAGCTCAAAATACCGAGAGTTTGACCCCAGCAGATTGGCAGCGGCTGTATGCTCAATGGCAGCGCTGGTTACTGTGTTTAGAAAAACACGAGTTTCAACCCGCTTTTACAGAGGAGGGGTATACGGTTCTAGGTTGGACGGGAGCGCGTACCACAACAGCCTCTGTGCAGGAACTGTTGGATCAATACTACACAGCGCAGCTTAACCGGCAAACATTTGCTCAGCTGCATCATCAGCTCACCCAAAAAATCAAAAATCTAACCAAGAAACTGCGACAAAAAGCTGCTAATTTCCACCAGCGGCTGGACGATTCTGATCAGGCTGAACGCTACCGCATCCAGGCTGATTTACTCATGGCCTATTTACATCAGTGGCAGCCGGGCATGTCATCGATTCAGCTGCAGGATTTTACCTCGGGAGAGCCTGTGACCCTAGCCCTAAATCCTGAAAAAAATGCGGTGCAAAACGCCCAGACATTTTATAAACGACATCAAAAACTTAGGCGTACTCGGGATGCGGTCATGCCTTTACTCAAGGAAGTAGAGTCGGAGCTGCACTATCTTGAGCAGATAGAAGCGGCGCTGACCCAGACAGCGCAGTATACCGCCGCAGACGATCTCATGGCGCTAGAAGAAATTCGCGATGAGCTAGTCCAGCAGGACTACATAGACGATCCCTATCAGCGTCAAAACAGACAGCAGGGGCGGGGGCGACCCGATAAGCTACCCAACTTTTACACATGTCGAACGCCTGACGGAACTGAAGTTTGGGTCGGGCGCAATAATAATCAAAATGAGGCACTGTCGTTTAAGGCCGCCAATGATTACGATCTGTGGTTTCATACCCAAGAAATCCCTGGGAGCCATGTTTTGCTGCGCTTAGAGCCTGGGTCTCAGGCCAGCGAAGAGAATTTGGCCTGGGCTGCGAATATTGCCGCTTGGTTTAGTCGGGCCTCGCAGTCAGAGCAGGTACCTGTCGTCTATACCCAGCCAAAGTATGTCTATAAACCCAAGGGAGCCCGTCCCGGTATGGTTATTTACAAGCATGAACAGGTAATTTGGGGGCAGCCACAGGTGGCAAAAGCGTATTTAGGAGACCTAAAAAAAGAGAACGATGACTAGCGAATGCTGATAAAAGTTGTTGCCTAAAAAGATAAGTAAAGATCAATCTCCTTCTAGAAACCTGTTGTGCCAATGTCTGTTCCTACTTCCCAACGGCTTCATCCCCTCAGTGTGGCTCCCATGATGGATCGGACGGATCGGCATTTTCGCTATTTTATGCGGCAGATTACCCGTCGGACGCTGCTCTATACCGAGATGGTCACGGCCCAGGCGATTTTCCATGGCGATTGCAACAAGCTGTTGGGCTTTGACCCAGCTGAAAAGCCCCTGTCGCTACAGATTGGTGGAGATGACCCCCAGCTGCTGGCCAAATGTGCGCGCATTGCAGAAGATATGGGCTACGACGAAGTTAATCTAAATGTGGGCTGCCCGAGCAATCGGGTCCAGAGCGGCAACTTTGGGGCTTGTTTGATGGCTCAGCCAGAGCGGGTGGCCGACTGTGTGGCGGCCATGCGCGGTGCGGTGCGGATTCCAGTGACGGTAAAGCATCGCATCGGTATTGATGAGCGCGATCGCTATGAAGACATGGTGGCCTTTGTCACCACTGTGGCGGCAGCGGGTTGCGATCGCTTTACCGTGCATGCCCGTAAAGCCTGGTTGCAAGGGCTTAGCCCTAAAGACAACCGCACGATTCCCCCCCTGCGCTATGAGGATGTCTATCGACTTAAACAGGACTTCCCTCAGCTGTGGATTGAAATCAACGGTGGGATTAAAACGCTTCAGCAGGCCAGTAGCCATTTCCAACAGGTGGATGCCGTCATGATCGGTCGAGCGGCCTACGATACCCCCTATATCTTTGCAAGTGCGGACCGCGATATTTATGGGACTGACGCGGCCTTAACCCGCCACCAGGTAGCGATGGCCATGCTGCCCTACATTGCTCGATGGACCGCCCAAGGGACAAAGCTGCACTCCATTACCCGCCATATGCTGCAGCTCTTTCATGGAGTGCCCGGCAGCCGCGCCTGGAAACGTTATCTAACTGACAATAGCTGTCGTCCCGGTGCTGGTGTGGCAACGGTCAAAGCGGCATTAGCTCAGGTGCCAGATCCGATAAGTAAAAATACTTATAGCCTAACGCCCTTGTCAATGGAAACCCAGGTGTGATTGCTAAATACAAATCCTTTGGCCAAGGATATTTCCGCTCTTAATAAATCTTAAATAAATATTACATTTTGATACAGAATAGGGGCAGCCGTTTGTTCACCCCTTAGATGTCAAGAATCAAAATTACAGTCTGTGGCCGGGTGCAAGGCGTAGGCTTTCGATATCACACCCGTAAGAAAGCACAAGAACTGCAGCTGACGGGCTATGTCACCAACAAACCCGACCATACGGTAGAGATTGTGGCTGACGGTCCTGATGAGCGGCTAGCTGCCCTGGTTGCTTGGGCTCGGGTGGGTCCCGAGCGGGCAAATGTTAAGCGTGTTGACATTGAAGACTGTCTGCCGGTCAATCGCTTTGATGAATTTGTAATTGAGTACTGATGTCTCAGCCGTTTTGGCGCTATTAGCGGCAAAACTACAGCAGCGTAAAAATTAGCACCAAAGCCAGTGCTGCCATAAACGTCAGGGCAAAGGCATCACGACTTAGAGAGCTGCGCGAGCTACGCTGACGGAGTTGACCTCTGGGCACAGCCGCCACGGGCACAGCCGTCACACCACCCGGCTGCCCAAGGGCATATCCGTTGCGGGGATAGGTGGAAAAGGCTGCTGGCACCTGAACCCCTGTCTGGCTGTAGTAAGCGCTCTGACGGGCTAGCTGTGGTTCATCTAAATCAAGAAACATGGAGTCCTTGATGACCAGGCTAATTTCATAGCCACTCCACCCCTTTTCTTGGAGGACGGCGGCGGCGGCGTCTGGACCACGATTGAGAAAATCGATCTCTGATTGGCTCGGCTCAGCATGCTCCGTACGCAGGGAGTCCATAGGAGGACCAAACTCCTTTTGTAGGTTGTCTAGCTCTCTAGACTGCGCTTGCATGGTTTCGAAGTCTTCAAAGCTGATCGCCGTGTTTTTGAGCACACTGTTAATCTGTTCACACGACCAACCGTCTCGACACAGAGTACGAGCAGATCTCAAATCTAGGGCCTGCTCTAACAAGGCATCATGCTGAACATTGTTCATATATTTTTGAATCTATCGATGCATGGTCGGATAGATATATCCACCAATACGTTTAACTACGTACAATCGCTGTGACTACGGCAGTTAGCCTGTGCCGGACTCAAATGCCAAAGCCTCTAGCCATAGGGTCCACTCTGTGATCATACATAGCATGTATATCTGCTGATAGAGGTCTGCGGCAGAGGCGTACGACCATCCTCTTCAAAACTTCATAGCATATGAAGCGTTGGCAAAAAACTACTATGAGCGGGCTCTTTGAGATAAACAAATGCAAATAAATTTTAGCGATCGCACGCGTAACACATGTTTGCTACTGCCTGCTTATGGGGTTCTCATAAACACGTGCCATACTCTCTCTGCTTCAAAGAAATGTAGGTAGTTTTATGACAGAGCAGCTTGCTAAAATTACGCAGCATCAGTGCGAGAATGCCCCTGCAGCGTATAGCGATCTCAAGGCGCTATTTCTTAACTGCACGCTCAATCGTACGCCTGTACTCTCCCATACCCGTGGGGTAATCAATATTGCCAAAGAGATTTTTGAGGCCAACGGAGTGCAAACAAAAGTTATTCGTCCTGTGGACTACGAGATTCCGGCTGGTTTAGGACTAGATATGTCTAAAACATCGGAGTGGGATAGAGATGACTGGCCCCAGCTGCAACAACAGATTGACGAGACCGATATTTTAGTGCTGTGCACGTCGGTGTGGCTGGGTGAGAAAAGTTCTGTGTGTAACCGTGTTTTAGAGCGCATGTATGGCTACACTCATTTGCTAAATGAGAAAGGGCAGTATCGTGATTATGGCAAGGTGGGCGCTACTTTAATTACGGGCAATGAGGACGGTGTCAAACACTGTGCTATGAATATTTTGTTTTCGCTGTCCCATATTGGGTATACCATTCCTCCCCAGGCGGATGCTGGCTGGCTGGGGGAAGTGGGGCCGGGGCCGTCTTATTTGGATCCGGGGTCAGGCGGTCCTCAAAATGACTTTACCAACCGAAATACGACATTTTTGGCCTGGAACTGTCTGCATCTAGCGCGGATGCTTAAAGATAGCGGTGGGATTCCAGGACATGGTAATCAGCCTAATGTCTGGGATGCGGGCTGTAAGACAGATTTTAAAAATCCGGAGCATAAGGTGTAGGCCTGCGAGAACCGCCTGTCCTACGGCTGTTTTTTGGGGCAGGTGCGATCGCACATTTAGTCGATGGGCCATTCTGTAGCTGCTGCTATGGGGTGGCCCATCCTCGCTCAAGTCATCCGATCGACCATAGGTCAAAATTACTCAGATCTTTAGGGATTATGGACAGTCATCAAGTTCGTCTCTTAAGCTTGAGTGAGCAGGGCATTTGCCGTTTAGGTAATGAAAAAATATGACAGATGCTAGGTCTTCAGAACAGGCTGGGCTGCTGACAAAACCCCTGGGAGCTAGCCCCCGGTCTTTGACCTATCGGGCGTTGATGATTTGGCTCGTGGGCTTTTTAGCGCTGACGGGGGTGGTCGTATGGGGCTACAGACGCTATCGCGGCTCGACAGATGAGGCGACAGCGGTGCCCCTCTACACGGTGGAGCGCTCTGCTGTGGAACTGACGGTGACAGCCAGCGGTACATTGGCACTCGGAGGGCAGCAAACCCTAAAGTCCCCGCAAAATGAGGCCACCGTGGAGCAGGTGCTGGTGGAGGTACGCAATTTGGTGGAGGCGGGGCAGCCGCTGGTGGTGCTGCGCGATCGCGCCAAAGAGCAAGACCTACGCTCCGGTCGGGTCGAGATTCAAAAAAGTCAGCTAGACCTGAGTCGCAACCAAGAAAAAGTGACCGAGGTGCAGCAGCGAGTATCGGTGGCTGTAGAACAATATCAAGAATCCCAAGAGCTACTGGCCCAAGGATTTATCTCTGAAGATGACGTGCGCAGCGATAAAGAAGCCTTAGACAGCGTCCGCTCTGAACTCAAAGACGCTCAGCTGGCGGTCACCAAAACCCAGCTAGACCTTCAAACCGCGCAAGAGAACCTGGCGATTTTGGAGCAAGAACTGAGCGATCGCGTCATCGCATCACCGATCGATGGGCTCGTCCTAAAAGTCAGCGTCACCGATGGCGAAGCGATTGCTACCGATACAGCACTGCTGACCCTGGGAGATCCTACCCAAGAGCTGGTGGATTTGCAGCTGTCTACGCTAGATGCCGCTAAAGTTAGGATTAACCAGCCTAGCCGGATTCGAGCGATTGGCCCCGATGCCCAAGAATATCAGGGGCGAGTGGTGTCCCTATCTCCCCAGGCGCTCGATTCGGGCAGCGGCGGTGGGGGCTCCCAAGAGGGGCAGGCCAGGGTAAATGCCCAAGTGCAGCTAGACAGCGCCAGTCAAACGTTGATTCCCGGTAGTTTTGTCAGCGTTGAAATTATCACAGAGCAGCGACAAAACGCTGTGGTCATCCCGCCTGAAACGGTGCAGCGCAACGGCAGTGACACGTTTGTCTGGGTTCGCAACCCGCGAGGCAATGCGACCCAGCAGCCGATTGAGCTAGGGTTACAGGGGCTAGACCTGTTTGAAGTGACGGCAGGACTGAGCGTGGGTGACCAGGTTGCCCTGGTGCCCCCAACACTGACGCTTACGCCGGGTATGCCGCTGCATGAAGCTCCTGCGTTTCCCCTCGACTTACCGTCTGAGTAGCCGCCTATGGGACTGCCTCTACCCGATCTGCTATTTATGACCTGGCGTTCGCTGACCAATCAGTGGCTGCGCTCTGGGCTGACTGCGTTTGGTGTCTTTATGGGGGTGGGTGCTGTCAGCGCCACCTTAAATATTCAAACCATTACCCGCGAGCAAATTGATTTAAAGCTAGCGGCTAGAGATCGACCCTTTGTGACACCGCATCTCTGGGCAAGAGAAGGGCCTGAACCTGAGATTGATGAGACCGTACAAAAATCGCTGCAAGA
This sequence comes from Leptolyngbyaceae cyanobacterium, assembly GCA_050043465.1. Classification (GTDB taxonomy): domain Bacteria; phylum Cyanobacteriota; class Cyanobacteriia; order Phormidesmidales; family Phormidesmidaceae; genus Leptothoe. Next base: position 22,656 of record JBHJIL010000128.1, on the reverse strand, counting down.
CTCCATTGCTGAAATTCGCACTATTAGCTCTATTAGTCGAGTCTTTAGCGTTAATAATGCGCAGTACGAGGCTCAAGAGGCCGAACTGAGTGCCCGCAGCGTGTCCTTAAACTATTTGGATACGACCGGGCGACGCGTGCTGCAGGGACGCTTTTTTGATCAAGCAGACGCCGAACAGTATCGCCCTGTGGTGCTAATTGATGAAAAGCTCTCAGAAAGTTTATTTCAGGGACAGTCTCCCCTCAGCAAGGCAATTTATGCCAGTGGTAATCGGTTTGTTGTTATTGGAGTCATTGAGTCAAAATCCAACAGCGATTGGGAAACCAATGGCGAGCTGTGGATGACTGATACGTTTGCCTCAGTTTTATCGGGAGGATATCGGTGGGATCAGCTGCAAATCAGTGCCCATTCTCTGACCCAGGTTGGTACGCTCAGCGAATCAATTGAGACATTCTTGCTAGAGCGCTATCCCCAAGCCGAAGTGTATATGGAGAGTAACGCCGAAGATTTACTCGAAGATCTTGAAATTCAACAAATTGCCTCTGCCGCGCTCACCGGTGTGGGCGTGATTGCGCTAGTGATTGGTGGGGTTGGCATTGCTAACATCACCGTTGCGGCTGTGCTAGAGCGTACAAAAGAGATCGGTATCCGGCGGGCGATTGGAGCCTCTAAGCTAGAAGTGATGGGCCAGTTTATCCTAGAAGCGGTGATTTTAAGTTTGTTAGGCGGTCTGGCAGCTGTAATCACGGTCCATGGACTCACTCGTGCGGCGACTACGGTTGTTATCCAGGCTCCCTATCGATTCTCGCCTCGTAATGCGGCTCTCTCTATGGGGGCGGCTGTAGCTGTGGGGGTGGGAGCTAGCGTTATTCCGGCTTTACGGGCTACGCGAGTCGATATTGTCAAAGCTCTGCGGAGTGACTAATGCTAACTCACAAACTGAGAAAGAATGGTAGGGCGATCCTGCTTTTAGCGAGCGTTGCGATCGCAACGCCGGGACTTGCCCAAACAGGACTGCCAGAACTGCCGCCTGCCCAAAATCCGCCCGCTAGCTCCGAACCTTCTGCGGACGATCTGCTTGCTCCCCCCACAGACAGCCCTGCTGGCTCGACACTGTCTCTTACCCAAACAGACGTCGTCACACTGCTGTTGCAAAACAGTCGCGACCTTAAAAATGCGGTTTTAGATAGAATTGCCCAGCAGCAAGAATTGCGAGAAGCTGAGAGCCTTTTTGAGCCAGACTTTACACCTACCCTAAGCTTGGAGATCAACGATACCTCAGGCAGTGAGACAGACATTTCTCAAACGGCTCAGCTAGGGGCAGAACTGTTGACTCCCTTGGGCACCAGGCTAGAGGCGACCGTTGATATTCTTGACGACCAAGAGCTGGGTCTGAGCGTGACCCAGCCGCTGCTGCGAGGGTTTGGCCCAGATGTGAATACCGCTTCTGTAGAAACAGCGCGTTTACAAGAAACCAGCAATCAGCTCGACCTGCGACAGCAACTGATTACAGATATTACCGGCAGTGTAATTGCCTACCACGGGCTGATTCGTGCCCAGGCAAGCTTGCAAATTCAGCAGCTATCTCTGGACACTCAGCGACAGCAGCGTGAGCTGGTGGAGGCTCTGGTGGAGGCCGGACGTCGGGCTCGCTTTGAACTTGTTGAGATTGACGCTAACCTGGCGGATACCGAGACCAGTTTGCTAGAAGCGGTCAATACGTTGGAGCAGGCCAAGTCCGATCTATTAAATCTGTTAGATTTGGACGACTCTCTTGAGATTGTTATTCCAGAGGAAACCCTTGCTACCCTGGGGGCAGTGGAGCAGCCGTCTGATGTGCCCTCTTTAGAGGAGCTAGTTGCGGTGGCCTATGCCAGCCGACCCGACTACCGGCAGGCTCAGCTAGCCTTGCAAATTACTGAGATCGATGGAGTGGTTGTGGCCGACAATCGCCGTTGGAATCTGGATCTACGGGCAAATGCTAGAGAAGGAGACTTTTCGTCTACGTCAACAGAGCTGGTGTTCACTCGACTGCTTGACGATGAGTCCGCAGAAACAGCCTTCCAACGCAACCAGGTGACCCAGCAGCAGCAGCGCAATACGTTAGAAACGCTAGAACTCGATATTCGCCTCGAAGTGGCTGACCAGCTGCGTAATGTGGCATCGGCGCAAAACCGGATTGAGTCTACTCGGCTGGCCCGTGAGCTAGCAATTCAGCGATTGGAAAATGCTCAGGCCAGGGCTCGTCGAGGACGGACACGCAATATTTTTGAAGTGCTGGAGCTACAAAACGATGTGGTGGAAGCTCAAAATAATGAGGTCAATGCCGCGATCGATTTGGCAGATGCGATCGCAAATCTCAATCAGTCCCTGGGCACTACCCTGGAGGTATGGGCTGAGCAGGTAGACGCCAGTCAGCTGCTGGAGGTGCCAGCGACGCTAGACCCCTAGTGTTGAACATAAACAAAGGGGAGAAACTTACGGAGTCTCTCCCCTTTATCTGTACTCTATGATGCGTTCGCTAGAGGTCGTCTAAACAACCTTAGATTGCTCAATGGTTTGAATAGAACGCATGAGCATAGACTGCTGACGCTGACGATTTTGCTGGCGATTTAGTTGACCGAGCAGGCGTCCTTGCTTAGCAACGGGGGCTGAGTTGGTGTTGTTATGAAAAGTCATGGGGTCGTTTCCTCAATAGATAACAGAGTTTGCTAGTAGCTGAGGTACGTTCCTTCGGGAAAAAGCTCATAAAGGAGCCCTTACCTACTTCCGTTCTAGACCAAGAAGCTAACTTGACTAGAATGAACGATATGGCTTCTGTATCTATTGTTACCGTTTAAAAATTTGATTGTCAACTTTCTGCGACAATTTTGAGAATGATTATTTGCTCAAAACAAACCCCTCCGGCACTAATCGCGTACCAGAGGGGCTGATGTAAACTTTTGCACCGCTAAAATCGAGAATAGCTTTCTCTGCAGGATGCCAGTGCGTGCAATCTCCAACAGACTGCCATATTCCTCACATCATCCATAGGACTCGAAGGTGCTATGGCTACAACAGCGCTTCGATTCTGAGCTTAGAAATACTGGCCCAGGCCCAGACCCACTACTGCAGCTAGACTCAGCAGTACAGCCAGTACCAAATCCTGAGAGCGCTGAGTATTCGAAGCCGGAATGTTTGCTGAATAAACTGCAACTTTCACATCATCTTGAGGATTAGTAGGCATTTTAATCATCCTTAATTTAGTTGAAAGCGGAGCAATCCAAGAGTCTTAAAAGTCTGCTCTGTGGATAGAGACATTACCTAGGGAGCAGCTTGGTCAAACCAAAGCGTGCGCTCACCCGTTTGTTTCTAACCTTAGTATTACATGAACAAATGTAAAAACACGTGCTTGGATTGTTAGATCGACCAACGTCTTGTCCCGAAAAGAAAACCTCGCCAGGGATTGGCCTAGATTATTAAGAGAATGTTATATATTGATGCCCCGTTTATCAGCTGTAGAGGATGCTGGTGCGATCGCGCTGCTTAGAAAGGGCTTATCCGAAGATGGTCCTTCAAGCAAAACGGCTTACAGACTAGATATCATGACCGCACCGTTCGCGTAAGGACTATTTCTTTCCAGACTTTCTGCGAATGATGATGATATCGCCATCTTGAAACTCAGAATCGTTAGATCCTCCACTCTTAGGTGGTTTCTTAGAACCCGCAATTTGAGATGTCAGAAATAGCAGTATGAAAGGAAGTGAAATAAAGAGAACGGGGGACATTGCGTTATCTCCTGAACAGCCTTAGTCATGTGAGATCTTGCATCCGACACCAAAGATGAGGTGTCTTCTGCGATCGCATATCGTTCGCTTGATCAAAGCAGGAAGTCAAAAACTTGATAAGTGTATTTGCTTCTCGCTACTTTAATGTAGTACGTAAATTCTCAGTGCTGAGGATGTAGCGGACAGTTGCGTGATTGGCCTAGATACTTAAGCTATACAACGGAAAATCTAGACTTTCTTCCGATATTTGCTCAAAGCTATTGTATAGTTTCGAACCCGAGTGTGATATGGCCCATATGGGTACCTTTTCAAGCAGGTACGCACAAAGCAACCCCCAGTATCGCTGAAAACAAGCGACGCTAGGGGCTATAAGCTATCCGCGCTTAGACCCGGTTTGGCTTAAGGCTCTCTTTTGCGTAGTATATGTAGCCCTTGAGGAACCTAATCGTTCTGGTCATCACTGTTGTTCAGCTTGGTTGCTGACGATTGAACCGAGCTCATCTGTGCTTGTTCGGGATCAAACTCGCTGGGAAACTGAGTAGTGCCAGGGATATAGTCAGCGTCTTTGAGATTAGCGTCCTTTAAGCTAACCTCTCGTAAATCAGTCCCAATCAACATTGCTCCCCGTAAATCTGCAGCTTGTAAATCTACCTTATTCAGCTTGGCATAGCTCAGATCTACACCGCGTAAATTTGCCTGACTCAGATTGACGTTGCTCAGATCGCTGTAGCTGAGATCGGCTCCTTTGAGATCGGCCTGGCTCAGGTTTGCATCGCTCAGGGATACGCCAGAGAAGTCTCGCTGACCGCGTTCGTAGTTTTGCAAGAGTGTAGTGATTTCAGACATGGCGTATACCTAGAGTGTCTAGTTGGTCATAAGACCTAGCGTGAGAGTCTAGAGAGACAGATATGTAGAGAGTATTCTATTGATTGTGATGAAACGAATCTATATAGGTCGCGAGCTCTTCCATACTCTAGCGATTTATTAGGCCCATGGGGGTGTTCTTGACATCTAGTAATAGACAACAAATATGTTGTCAAAGCTGTAGGGCAACTTGGTATCAAATTGCCCTGTTTTCTTGTTGAGAGAGGTTTTGTTGATAACGAATCAATCAGCAACGTCTCAAAGACTACCTAAGCAGCCTTTCGACATCTGTCTTAAACTGTCCTCGGTCGTAGGCTGCGGTATAGCGTATGTGAATTAATACATCTTCGATATCCAACGTTTCTACCTGATTTTCTCGTGTGACCAGGGCTGGATTAGTCAGCTTGGGTATTTCTAGCCGCCAGCTAGAGACCGCTCCTGTACCCTCAAAGGGGAAATAGCGGTCGTCGCGGAAGAAGTCCAGGACAAACATACCGACATCCCGTGTGTTTGCCTTTGAGACGGCTATCTGCTGGTTGGCACGCCAGTTCACTCGCAGGGTGCTGCTATCGGGGGGCTGAGCACTGTCGTCGCCCATGAGATATTGAACTCCAGCAATATCGGGTCCCAGCAGCGTTTTGCTATTGAGCTGGCTCAGGGTGGCATTGACTGATTCATAGGCCGGCAGCGGATTAGGGGTGCTGACGGTCAGTTCAATGGTTTTGAGCACTCGGAAGTAGTGGCCTGGAAAGTCGCGGTCAAACAGCTCTTCGCCCAGCTGAAATTCACAGGCTCCGGACATACTGAGCAGTAACCAGGCAGCAGGAAATGTTTGTCTCATGGAAATGGTTTTTTCAATTTCCTGGAAACGACTGTCCTGGCTAATCTGGAAGCTTTCCATCCGCTGCAGCTCTAGCTGTAGTGATTCCCCGGCTAACAGTCCTTTTCTCAGGCTGTCCCAGTGGGTAGGGGTGATAAACGTATCCGTCGATGGCAGCTCAAACTGCAGACCTTTCTCGGCGGACTTGGCCATGTCATAGGCCAGTCTAAAGGTTTGGAAATACAGGCCCGACAGCCGAGAGATCATCCAGTTATAAAGCTCCTCGCTGGTAAATTTACGTCGGTAGAAGGTAGCAATTTCCTGGTTTTGTTCCTGGGTCTTTTTATGGATAGCCAGATCGCGATTAGCCATATCTAGCGCGATCTGAGCTTCTGAAATTTGAAACTTGATTTCTTCTAATTCGTGGTCTGCTGTGTCGCGCTCAAACTCCCATTCTTCTTCACGGCGAGCGTATTCTCCTAGTTTGCCAGAGAGGTCAGCCGAGATTTGTAGTCCCTCGGCCAGTAGCTCTAGGGCTTCGGCAGCAAAGTCGGCATTGTCGGCAATTTTGCTACCGCCTGTGGTAGCAATGAATAACGGACTGGAAATACCGGCTCCGCCTGAGGAGACATCAGGTATGACGGTAAAGATCCCCGCGATAATTTTAGAGGCCACCCCAGCTGTTTTAGCCGCTTGAGCCACGGCAGAAAGTGTCAGCTCGGCAGCTTCTCCAAAGGAGAGACCATCGTTAACCAGGCGGTCGTATCGATCGCGTTTATTCTGGATATTTGTCTGATTGGCACGCAACGCTGCAATGGAATCCGTTGCCTGCTCCTGAGTCAGCTCCTTGATTTTGGTCGTCAGGTTTAGCAGCACCCGCTCGTGGGTGTTTTCCAGTACCGACAGCCGCTCAGAATCACGGTTTTCAATGGCTCCTAATAGATCCGACCCTAGGGAAATAGCCGTGCCCAGCAGCTCCTTAGCCTTATCGAGAATAAACCCGTAGCGATAGTGGGGCACGGCCACATTGAGGGCCGAAATAGCGCTGCTCACTCCGCCACCGCTGGCCACGGCTCGCACCAATGCCGCCGGATCGATGGGCGGCTGGAACAGGGGTAGCTGTCGGAAGACGCCCTGGATATTTAGGCTATGGCGAATCTTAAAGAGTCTGTCTTCTACCCGGTCCCAGTAGCCAATAAAGGTAGCATTTTCAGGCACGCAGAAGCTGGTGACCAGACTACCGTGGCGGCTAAGGGCCAGGTCAGTATCGCTGGTTTCTAAGCGTCGTTCAAATTCAGTAAGAAACTCTGAATTTTGATTGTTGACCTCACTAAAGTCTGCGTAGGTGCCGATCTCTCTAAAGTCGCGAACGGGTTTGCCCTGGGGCCGGTTACCCAACAGGTTGAAGGCCAAGATATAGAGCACCATGGCCTCGTTAATCGATTCGCGGGTGTCCTGGGAGAATAGTGAATCGCCCCAGTCCAGGAGGTTGTCGATGTACTTCATCACAATGGCTTTGGGATAAGCATTGAGACGCAGCGCGGCCAGAGCGTGAGGGTCAAACGGATCTTGCCGAAAGGCTTGCAGTGCGGCAGAGCTGGTGCGATCGCTAAAAATTTCCGCGAGTAGTTCTTCTAGAGTTTGTCCTTCTGGCGTTCTAAAGGGCCGATAGCGCCAGTAGCGATTGCGAGGGTCGCCGCCCTCATTGGCCGGAGTGGTGGGATTGAAAATATAGTGGTACCACTTTTGCGCCTCGGCAAACTGCTGGCTGCTGTTCAGCTGATTGGCCAAAAAGAACGGAATATGGAAGAAAATCTCTTGGTAGTAGAGACCGTTGGCACCATTAAAGTCAATATCGGCTGAGGGAGTTTGGCTGAGATCAACCAGTCTGGAATTAGCGCTGTATCCGCTAAAGGGCTGTTCGGGAGTGTGCTGCGATCGCAAACTCAATAGCCCATCCAACCCTTCCTTAAAGAGAGTTTCACTCAAAGAGTAAATCGCATAGGTGCTGATTCGTTCAAACTCAAACTTAAATTCAGGAGACTCAGGCTGATTAACACTGTTGCTACGAGTGGTGAGAGCCGCGTCATTGCTAAAAGAGACCGATACGGGCTGCCGACTCAAATCTGTGCTGCGGTTACCGTAGCTCAGCTGTAGGCGGGCTTCAATTGTACTAGTATTGGCCGTGGCGCGAATGATAAATTGCTCATTACCCGTATCGAGGATGTACCAGCCCGGTCGATTACCTACATCAGCCAATGAGCCTACGGAGCTAGATACTTCTCTTAGCAAATAGTTTGCTTGGTTAAAGGCTTCACGACTGCGGCGCTCATATTCTTGCAAGTAGCGCCGATATTGCTCGTAATAAGCCTGTATAAAAGTAAATCGAAACGCGCTAGCTCCCCGGTCGAAATAGTCAATCCAAAACTGCAGCGCAGCCGGAGTAAAGCGATTGAGCGTCGACTCGCCGTCTGCGGCATAGTCGTTTAGGCTTAGCCCGTTAGAAACAGCGACATGCAACAGAGACGGTGAAAGATCGAGATCGTAGTTGGGTTGTCCAGACGTCTGGCGACTGAGGGTAATATCAAACTGACGTTCGTCTAGCAGCGTCCGTCGCAGCGTGCGTACCGAATCTCCATAGAAGACAATAATCCGCTCGCTCTGGGGTTCAGGAAAATTGACCACATCGCTAGCAGGTAGCGCAAACGTCAGCCCTGGATTTCCTGAGGAGACCAGCTGCATCCGGCTGCCGGTAATGACGCTGTTGAGCGGCAGGTAGAGAGCCGCCTCCCAAACAGTCTTGCGGCGAACGCGCAGCTCATTGATTTCACCGCTGGTGGCATCAAGCAGGCGATCCCATAGGACAACATCGCTGATCAATGTGCGGTATAGCTGATTGCCGGTATCGGGGGCAACGCGGCCTATCTCTAGTTTCTCTTCTAGACGCAAACTCGCGCTCGGTAAGAAGCTCTCAGTGCTGCCAGACGTGAACGCTGTTGCATTTCCGTTTAGATAGACTGCAAATATGTAGCCATCCTGGTTTGAAGCTGAGTTTACTCCGTACGTCATTGCAACTGTTATGTGCTGCCAGCTGCCCATTAGGAAAATCACTTCCGGAGTTTCTTGTCCACTCAATCGCAGCCTGAGACCCATCTCAATGGATTCGTATAAGTGTCTCTGCGTAAGATTGGATTCTGCTGTATCCGCTGAGGTCCCAAGCTCGCTAGATGCCTGGTTCGCCGCTGAAAACAGATCTTGAGCTTCCTGGCTACCCAACGCTGCAGCGATCATGCTACGAATCGAACTCACCATGGTCTCTGCTCGACCTGCAGCGATGTCTAGCTGAATTCGAATTGGATCATTAGAGGGTAACGTTAAGGCTGTTGTTCTGACATCGTTAGCGGCAGTCTGTAGTACGCTTGCCTGATTTTGAGCGGCCTGATCGTTGGCGGCTTTGGTTTCTGCCGTGCTGTTGAGAGCTGTCTGAGCAAGTGCGATCGCAGCTGTCGCTGACTCAACAAGTGCTTTGGCTTGGGCAACGCCCGTCTCTAGCTGAGTCTTTATCGGGATCGGCGTGACCCGATTACGCACCAGTACCTGGAAACTACCCTGATCGTAGTTGAGCAGCTCAACGTCTGTTTGAGATATGCCATCTTCCTCGTGGGCCGATAGCGGCGGCGCAATTAGGCTGCAGTTTACCCACAGACCCCAGGTGAGACGGCTAGTGGAGACGTCTGGCGCATCGACGATCAGCTGGGTGTCGGTATCGACTGTAAGCACCTGAGCCTGGGTCTCTTGCTGGGGAGTAGGCGGCTGCGCTGGGGCAGGTAGTTCGACAGACCGCTGGGCGTAAACCCGCTGCCACTCGGGGCGTAAATGTTCTAAATCACGCAGCTCGCGGTCAACTTCAATATAGGTTTGGGGCGTAATCCAGGCTTGATTAAAGTTGTAGTAGCTGTATTTGATGACGGGCTTGTAGATATCAATGTTGACAGAGATACGTACATCGGTGGTGAGATTGTACACATAGTTTTGACTATCGATGCCCCAGCGGCGGTTGTTGTCGCTGATAATGTTGTCAATTTGTTCCTCGGTGAGGCTGCCTGAAATGGCGCTACGGAGTGCGTTTTCTGCAGCTTCGAACCTATCGCCCAATAGCGATCGCAAAGCTAAAGCCACAAGATAGTTTCTGTATAGGCCAGCCGCATTGGGATTGCTGATTAACAGCTCCTCTGAACGGGTGGACTGGGTAAACTCGGGCCAGAAGAGAAACAGCCGGTTGAAACCGATCACCGGGGTAACGTGCTCGGCATTGATGGATAGATCAATATGCTGCCACGGGAGCCACTGGGGTGCCCCGGTTTTTTTGAGAATCTGCTGTCGATAGTAATAAATACCGGGCTGGCTGTTGGTACGACCGACCAGATACAGCACGTCGTCGCTGTCTGGATCGGGTTCTAGCTGATTGTTAGCGCTGTTACGCTGCAGCTCAGAATGGTAGTAGCTGCCTACTACTTTAATGTTGGCTAGCTCTCTAAACTTGTCCAGGTAGCGCGTGTAAACTTTGGCGACGGCGTCATCGGTAATTTCTGCTTGGGCCAACTCCTGTTCCAGCTCTTCAAACAGCGGCGTTTTGGTGTCACGCAGCTCCGGCTCGATGTAGTTCTCGGGATATAAAAAGACTTTTCGGTTGGCTTCCCAAACGCGATAGTTTTTCACCCATTCCCATTCGTCAGTGGGAATACCTGCTGGGTCAACGCCCGATTCTAAATTCATCAGACAGCGCTGGACGTAGAGCTGTAGGCTGGCGTTGGCCTGCACAATGCGAGATGTGAGCACCTCGCTGCTTACCTGTACATCCACCAGGAAGAACTCATAAAGCACATCGGCCCCACGACGACCGGCGTAGTCATCGTCTAGACGCAGCATCGCCAGAGCTAACAGAGCGTCACGCTGTTTGATGGAAAGTTGGTCGCGAATTGGCTGGTAAATTTCGGGCCAGTCGTCTTCGGTGTGTTGCGATCGCAACCCCTCCAATACATTAGCCGCCTGCTGCCGATAGAAACTAAACGAATCGTCTGGCTCGACCGTATCAGCCAAAGCTAGCTGAATCAAGCTACTCAACCCTAAGCCGGTTGCAGCGGCTAGATCAAAGCAGGCCGCTAACCGGCTTAAGCTTTGCACGTCGTGGTAAGCCTCGGTTGTAAAGTAGTCCAACAGCGCCTGCAGCTGTCGCGCATCCCAATCTGTAAGCTGCGTAACCGCCTCAAACCGTTCTGTCGCCTCTGTCGTATCGGGCAGCTTTAAGAGTGATATCAGCTGACCGGTTTGATCTGCGTCAAAGGTCAGCTGTAGCCGACGATAGCGATACAGATTATCAAGCTCGTCAAGGGTAGGCCGTAGCGGATCGCCTACGCTAAAGACCGACGGGGTTGTCAGCAGCGTTGTCAGCTCCTGCACGGTCAGGTCAAACGTCAGCGACAGATAAATCAGCTTGCCAAATCGCAGCAAATAGCTAATCAGCAGGTCGGGCAGTTCTGCTGGGTCCTCAGCAGCAGTCTGAGCCGTTTCTAGAAAACCTGCTGGGGTAATGCCGGTGGCGCTGAGCAGATGGTCGAACACAACTGCGGTCACTTCTGGAGATGCGGCAAAACTCTCAGCTAGCCCGGAGATAACTGCATTTCGCTGGTCTTCTTTAGCCCGAGCTAAGGTGCTATGGATAGGACCTCTAGGATGCAGCAGCTCATCTTGGATGGCTCGCCGTTCTAGCAGCACTTCAGTCATTCGCGTCAGTGCGTTTTGGGCGCTTTCTCGCTTCTGATTGGGAAGATTGTTGTTGAAGATAATCTGTTGTAGAGCTGACTCTGTAATATCGGCGGTTTCAGCCAGCACGCGACCGTTGGTATCCCCATCTACGCCAGGGGCTAATAGACCCGCTGCCACCAGCTGCTCAATAGCCCGATCGCCGCGACCGTTCTGGATCTGGTCAAATTCAGCGCGCACCACATCAAAGGCAGTGTGCCAGCTATGGCGGTTGGCGAGTCTCTCTAACAGGTTACTCAGATCGGTCCGCTCGCTGTAGGCAGCCGTTACCGCTCCAGCTCGGTTGATCGTGCCGGTCTCTTGGAGATAGACAAAACTCTCTTGAGATTCTGCCTCACTCACTAAGTCTGCTTCAAATGCATCGGGGGCCACCAAAAAGTCTTGCGCTGCGTCCCAAACTTGGGTGAGTAGCGTTCGACCGTCGATAGCCAACCCCGCAGGCAGATTTTCTGTATCTGTAGGGTCATGGGTCAACGTGGTCAAATCGGCCACGGTCAGCCCTGTTAGCTGCAGCCACTCCGCGCGATCGCTCATAGTGACCACATCGACAAGGCCAGCAATCTCGCTGAGCTGTTCTAGCTGGAGCAGGCTTAAGAAGTCAGGGATATTGAGCCGCAGCACTGCCGCCAGCCGAGACAGCCGGTGTAGCTGGTTGAGATAGTCAATATCGATTTCAATTTTCTGCTGTTGTGCCCCGCTGAGCCGTTCTACCAGCAGATTGAGGTGAGCGTCCGATAGCCGCAGCGCCCCCCGCAGCCGAGCCCGAATAGCCCGGTCGGTTTCGCTGTTGCCTGCTTTATCCCACAGCAGCGGCTGGTCAAAGTGATGGGGCCAAGGAGGTAATGTTCCAGTGGATGGGTTAAAGATCTGGTCAAATAATACCTGTCCATCGGCACGACCTATGTGATTGATAGGGTGCCACAGCGCAGACAGCGCCTCCATCGAGAGTCGGTGACGCTGCTTCAGCTGCTGAATATCGACTAGTTCAGCCAGAGACGAGGCGTTTAAATCGCTTGATGGCAGGGCATAGAGCGGCAAGCGCTGAATCGGTGCCAGCTGCTCTAATGTGATAGGCAGTGGCTGATTATTGGTGTCTAGCGGCTCACCTTCTTCGCCAAACTGCCACCACAGCAAGAAATTAGGTGTCGCAATCAGTTCCGCTCCTGCCGGTTCTGCCGGCTGAGCAAATCGGTACTGCTGCAGCTGCTCGGCTGCCCTCACGGTATTCCACAGCCGCAGGTCAAGGATTTGACCGTCTAGTCGATGGCCGTTCAGCCCTGGATCGGCCCCATCGTGAAACCAAACGGGGCGGTCGGTGCCGCCGAGGCTAAAGGCAGCAATATGGTTAGCCAGCTGCATACCGTTAGCGACATCGACGAGTTTGCCGTTGAGATAGGCTCGCAGCGACTGCTGCCGCTGCTCTGCTCGTCCATCGAGCACTAGAGCGACATGGTACCAGCGCTGGGATGCCACGAGAGCGGTCCCGATCGCTGAACCCGTCCAGCCGCTGGCGGTATCGTAGGCCCAGTAGTATAGGGCGCCCTGGTAAAGGTAGAGGCTGAGGCCGCGATCGCGATCGCCCTCGTAGTAGATCACCTGCTTACGGCTGTCGATGTGGATATCGTTGCTCCAGAACCAGACTTCGACCGTGCGACGCTGTAGGATCCCTGGCTGCGCATCGGGATTGCCTGTGACGACAGGGCCAGAGGCGAGGGCGCGGCGGTGCGATCGCAAAAAGCTCCGATCTGCTGGGTCTAAATCGACCGGTATCGGCCAGCGAGCCTCGGCTAGACCACCCAAAAATAACGGATTTTCTCCTACCGTATCTAGGGCCCGATCCGATTGCAAACTCTCGTCTCCTAGGGGCCAGTAGCTCACCAGCTCAGAATTGAGCCGGTTAGGCTGCTGATAGCGTTGGGCTACACCGATTGCGGTACTGTCCAGCGCAATATTCCACAGACGAATATCGGCAATCTGACCCACTAAAGATATAGACGGACCGCCCACATCCAATCGAACGGGTGCCAGATCGCCCAGAGTCGCTGCAGCGATGAGTTCCCCATTAACAAGCAAAGAAACGTTTGCCCTCGATACTGAGATTGCCAGATGGGTAAAGCTATCAATCGGCAGCGGCGTATCTCCAGCCAAATTCTCTCCAGTGCTTTCCAAAGCAGGCTGCCCTTGGGCGTTTAGCCCCAGCCGCACAGTCTCACTGCCGGTTTCCCAGCTCAAAATTGAAGCGGTTTCCAGCTGTGCCGGTCTGACCCAGACTTCCAATGTAAAGGCATCCGGATTGACGCCCTGGAGATTTTCCGTGGATAAATGGGGAGTATTGCCAACCCAGCGCCGTGAAAAATCTAACGCCACCGTATTGAGCGGGGCCAGCAAGAGAGGATAGTCTCGAATCGTATGCCAGCGAGGAATATTAGGAATTAACGCCGTCTGAAAATAGCTGTCGTCTACGCTAAAGCGGCTTGGGGGATGGATCTCCTGCCAGGCAGACGAATCGGGTAACAAAGACTCAATTTGCTGTACCTCAAAATCATCAAAATATTTGATCCCATCGCGAGCGGTCCAGACACCAACTCCGCCAGAACGCAGCCGGGCACGACGGTCGTTACGAGTAGTCTGCTGATTGTCTCGTCCGGTCATTTGAAACTCGTCCGGCTCGGGAGTGCCGTCGATCCAAACTTTGGCGCGAATTCTTGTTTCTTGAGGAGTATCTTCGACTTCAACTAAGAATCGATACCACACGTCAGATTCAGGCTGCAGACCGCGAAATTCTAGATTTCCTTGAATACGCCGTCGGGGTTCTTCAGACACCGGGTGGGCCGATAGCTGAAAATAGCCGCTGCCTCTACCCTGGTTACGGGTGGTGCGTAACCGGTAGTAGCTGTCTTTCCCTTCTAGATAGCGGCTAAAGAATGTGACACCGATGCCATAATGGTCCTCTGGTCCAGAGAACATCATCCGGCCTTTGTACTGGTAGTTTGTCCACTGCAGACTCTCGCTATCACCATAGTGAGAGTGATAATTCAGTGTATTGGGTCGAATGGGCAGCGACCCCGGACCGCCCATGGCAAAGACCTGATTGTTATCAACGGTCTCGACTGCGAACAGGTCGGCGACTTCATCCTGACTGTTGCCAGCACCCGTACTGCGCCAGTTGGGTATATCGATGGTCGTAGGACCAGACGCGTCAGCGGGGCTAGTATAAGACTCAAAATCTTCTGACAGCAGCACCAGCTGACGGACGCTCAGACGGTCGTAATATTTCTCTCCGGGTCCGCTAGCCCAGAGACCGACAGTGCCGGTCAAAATTCTCACATCGCTAGCGTCATGGCCTACCATTTGAAACTCTGGCGGCTCTATCTCTTCAGCGGGCCACACTTTGGCGCGAATCTCGGTGCGATTCTCGTCAATGTTGTTGGTGACTTCTATGGTAAAGCGGTACCAGGTATCTACTGCTGGAACAACATTAGAGGTGAGCTGGCTGTTGGGAGCAGCGACTAACGGCTGCACCTGTTCTGGCTGAGCTACCAGGTAAAATGCGGTATTGGTGGCATCTCGGCGCAGACTATAGGACTGTTCCACACCGTCGGGATAGCGGCTCAATATGTTTACACCGACAGCACCGGTCAGATCGCTGAGACGCAGGCTGCCCGTAAAGACATAGTCCTGCCAGTCGGAGCTGCCTGGAATGACGTAATGAGTTTGCAGCGGTGTTAGGGACGACCGCGTCCCTAACACCCGAGGTGCTGTATCTTCTGCTCCAATGACCGATAGCAGCTCAAAATCTCCGTCTACCGACTGTGTGGCCTGATCGACCCAATGCTCAGGATTCTGACCGGCTTCGTAGGCTTCAAATGCGGTCTCTAGCAAAATGTCGGACGGTGAGGCAGCGCTTAGCGTCAGCACTCGCAAATCGTCAAACCATTGGGTACTTGCTGGAACCTGACTCCACAGCCCAACTGTGCCCGCTTGGATGCGAATGTCGCTGCGATCGCGAGCAATAATTTGATAATCGTCGGGCTCTGCTGTGCCATCGGGCCATACCTTAGCCTGTAAAATCGTTTCCTGGCTTGCGGTCTCTACATCAATCTGAAATCGATACCAGCGGCTGGGTTCAGGTGTAGGCAGCCCGTCAATTACTATGTCAGAAAACGACTGAACTTCCAGGGGATGGGCAATCAGCTCAAATCGAGGAGTGTCGGTCCAGGTGAGCTGCAGACGATAGTGCTGATCGACCCCTGCCGGATATCGGCTTAGAACCGTTACCCCTAATCCTCCTGAGGCTTCAGCGGCGTTAAACCGACCGGTGTAGCGATAGTTGTTCCAGGCTAGAACGTCGATATCTGCCGGGTGAAAGTGCGAATAGGTGGCGGTGGTGCTGTCTGAGACCAGCCCGGTGGTGGCTAGGGCAATATTCTCTTCTCTGAGTACGCCTTTGTACCCGCTGTCTGTAGTATCGAGTAGAGCCGTTGCGCCGATGCCCTCATTCATCGGCAAATGAGCGACCAGATCGAGATCAGAGGCTGCTGGGGCCAGCTCCTGCTGTTGCAAAATCTCGTCCTGGGTTTTAGCCTGTTGCCACAGCCGCAGATCGGCCATCTGACCTGCAAAATAATAGCTGTGCTGATTGCGGCTATCGAGTACTAACAAGTCGTGGAATCGGGCAAATCCGACATGTCCGATGCCCCCTAAATAAAGAGCGCCCACAGGGCTCAGCTGAAAACCGGTCCCCAGACCTGCAATCTCGTCTGGCCAGGTAGTACTCTCAAGCGTCAGTGGCTCAATGTCGCCGCTATGGCTGAGGTAGGCTGCAAATGCGATCGCATCCAACGAAATCGACTCATCATTAACGACGGCCAGGTGATACCACTTGTCTGAAGCCAGCACTGTGGTGCTTGCCACCAGCACGGGACGCTGAATACGCTCGGGCGTGCGGACATCGTCATAGTCGGCGCACCAGGCCAGTACGTATAGCCGCTGACCCAACAAATACACGGTGATGCCAGCCTCACCATCCCCCTGACTCAGCAAAATTTGATGACGGTCGCTGCGCAGATTTGTCTCGGCAGGACGAAACCAAAACTCTAGGGTGAGTCTTTCAAAGCGGCCCAGTCCATCGTTGTTAGGATTGGTGATGGTAATAACATCGTTCTCACCTACAAACTCTAGGACGGTGCCCTCCACCTCCAGGCTGGCAATGGGTTGTGCAGGTCGGATGGGTGCGATCTCACCCGGCGTTGGAAAATAGTCTTCCGAGAGTCCACCTAAATAGAGAGAATGTCCCCCGATAGAGCGATCGGGAGCCTGACCGTTTTCAATCTGATCCAAGGGCCAGTAGCCGATTAGCCCCGAGGCATTAGCTGGAACACTGCGATAGCGAAAGCGGTCTAGCTGCTCCGGTGTGCGATCTCCTATCCAGATCCGGACTTCCTGGAGTGCCCCGGCAAAATAGTCTGAACCCAGGTTGCGACCCAGCAACAGATTTTCTTCTTCAAGCTGTAGGGTAGGAGCCTCTGTCAGCTCGATAGCTGTTTCAGCAACCGCATTGATATAAAAAGTGAGTGTCGTTCCCCGCAGCACAACAGCTACGTGGGTAAGTGTCTGCAGCGGCAGCGCTGACGATCTGACATGCTGGGTCTCGCCAAACTGACAGACCAGCTTTCGCTCTGAATTGACCCACAGGCCAAATTTCACCTCGGGAACTAGCCGATCTCCCACAAATAATATGGGCCACGACTGAGGGGCCTGGGTCGCGGCTAGCCTGACATTGGCTTCTAAGGTCAAACCACCGCTGGCGGTATAGGTCAGCCCGGTCCCCGCCAAATACTGGTCGATCCCGTTAAATTCAAAGCCGTTGCCGTTGCCTACTCTGGGTAAAGGCGCTAGCACCAGATCGCGGTTTACCCAGCGCGGCTCGGTGACCAGCTGCTCGCCTCCCAGGGTACCGTGATTCTGATTGGGTGTGAGATCGTCGAGCCGACCTGTATCGGTTTCTACCAGAGGCCAGTAGCCGACTAGGAAGCGCTCTTTACCGGTAAATCGCTGGTAGCGATCGCGATCAATCTGAGTCTGATTCAAGACCGTATTCCAGATGCGTACCTCTTTAATCAGTCCCGTAAAGGCTTCATCACCGATCAGATCTCTCCCGATGTATAGGTCTGATCCGACTGATTCTGGAGCAGCGGCGAGTGTTTGTTGATTGTCTAGCTGACCGTTGAGATACAGGCTGACAGCGCTGTTGTCGACGGTAATAGCCACATGGGTAAAGGCATGTGTAGTAATCGCTCGATTAGAAATAATTTCCTCAATCTCTCCCGATGCAAGCCGAATAGAAAAAACCAGCTGCTTCGAAGAATGAATCCAAATAGCCGTATGTATCTGGGACGCCGCTTCGTCTCCTTTGCTGAGAATTACCTGTTTACCTATCTGGGAAGGATAGATCCAAGCTTCTAGGGTGAAGGCACTCTGCAGCTGGTCAAACTGCCGTACAGCAACCGCGTCATTGATGCCGTCAAAGCTGAGACTGCGTTCTGGGATGTAGGGGGACGTTAGCGATCGCAACGCCCGGTCTAGCTCGCTTAAAGATCCATCCCACTGCTGAGCCAGCTTAATAAAGCGATAGAGCCGGTCCAGCTTGGCCGGACTTAGATTTACCAGTTTCTCGTAGGGGTTGCCAGGATCAGACTCATCGGTCTCAATACTCAAATAGCCCAGACCGTCCTCAACATTGTTGATAAAGAACAGTCGTGAGAGACCCGCATTCACCTCGTCTCTATCCAGGTCCTGGTATAGCAACTCATTTAGCTGAGCTCGAGTTAGCTGGGTTTGAGCCAGCAGTACTTCCACACTTTCTAGTCCCTGACGACCGCTGAGGGGAGTGTCCCCGTAGTGGGCAGCAATGTTGGCCCCCAATGTTTGGATGATCAGCTGAAAGGTTTCAGGCGAAATTTCAAAAAAAGCCTGGGTGCTCAGCGATGAATAGCTACGGGCATTTGTCTCAAGCGGCAGCTGAAATGTTTGATAAATCTGATATAGGCTGGTTTTTAGCTGCTGCAGATAGGCATGAATTTCACTTAAGGGGCGATGAAACGGCAGCTCTACAGGAAAAATGGCTGTCCTAAGCACCTCATAGGGATCGGCTTCGGAGTCATCCGCTGTTTGTTCTTCAGGAGCATCTGACGTTTGTAAAAATGCTTCCAGAATTTCAATGACTAGCTCAATGTAGGGAATCAGCGCGCTGGTATTCTCCGCGTCCAATCTAATCCGTTCTAGGTCCGGACGACGGCTGTTTAACTGGCAGTTAGCATGGGCCTCGTTGCCGTCTGTCTGGGAGCTAATGTGGCGTTTAACAAACCTGAGCAGATCGACAAAATAAGCTGCCGGTCCTAAAATCGAGCGCGCATGGTCACATTCGATAAAATCTAAACTCTCGAAGAGCCTCTCATAGCCAGGTATTTGTTCCTGCTGTGAGAGAAAACACTCGGGCAGCTCTGTGGGTAAATTATTGAAGAGCGTTTGCTGATAGTAGGGAGATAGGATATCTCGCAGATTCATCCAGACTAGAATGGCTTTTTCTCTTAGCCTGACTGCTGTTTTATAAACTCGCCTGGCCTGCCTCTCTGCGCCGTCAAACTCTTGTGCGAACTGGGCGATAAATTCTGACTCAGTTAGCTCAACAATATCTTGCAAAGAGTGAAGATTTGGATGCTGTTCCCGAAATCTTTCAAGCAGCTCTCGATCAGAGATCACCGGCGAGATAGACATGGTTTACTGTCCTTATAAAAGAATATAGAAGCTTAAAGGTGGCTCCCCAATAGCCGTAAAAGCACGTACGCTCGTCAAAACAAGCATCTATCAAAAGTCTGGAATCGACATCCCCAGCACATCCTTCTTTACAAAGGCAAAGACAGTTTTTACGGCGAAAATAAGTCATATCGGACTACATACCAGAATTTTTGCAGCAGCTAATGTCGATATGGCCCTATCTGGAAGATATTGACCTCCATTGGTCCCTCAGACTGCACATTGGCAGCGACAGATGCTACAGACAGATGCCTCTAACACAGGCGTGATGCTCAAGATTTAATTTACGTTTTCCAACCAAAACGATTTTTCAGGACTGTTACATCGAAAAATATTGAGAAACACAGATGGCTTTAGCATGACTGTAGCTGTAGCCTGAACCGTATTGAGAAACGCAATCAAGACTAACGACCTATGTCACAATCCACCAACTCACAGCCTGCTATCGAGTCAATTCTGCACGAGCAGCGATTATTTGAGCCGCCCGCTGAGTTTGCCGCATCGGCAGCTGTTGGAGCCGATCAGTATCAGGCGCTCTACGATAAGGCGGCGGCAGATCCGGCTGCGTTCTGGGCGGAGCTGGCGGAGCAGGAGCTGCACTGGTTCCAGAAATGGGATACCGTTCTAGACTGGCAGCCTCCTTTTGCTAAATGGTTTGTCGGTGGCAAGATCAACATTTCCTATAACTGTCTGGATCGACATCTAGACACGCCCCGTCGAGATAAGCCAGCCTTAGTCTGGGAAGGCGAGCCAGGCGATTCTCGCACGCTCACCTATGCTGAGCTACACAGTGAAGTCTGCCAGATGGCCAATGTGCTCAAGGACATGGGTGTGGCCAAGGGGGACCGGGTGGGCATTTACATGCCGATGATTCCAGAGGCCGCGGTAGCAATGCTCGCCTGTGCCCGGATCGGAGCCGCTCACACTGTAGTTTTTGGCGGCTTTAGCTCTGAAGCGCTGCGGGACCGGCTGAATGATGCCCAGGCCAAGGTGGTGATCACAGCGGATGGTGGCTTCCGTAAAGATAAAGCGATGCCGCTAAAGCCTGCGGTAGACAAAGCCCTAGACGGCAACGCCGTTCCTAGTGTGACCAACGTGCTGGTGGTGCAGCGTACCCAGCAGGATGTGGACTGGACCGATGGCCGCGATGTGTGGTGGCACGATGTTCAGCCTGGGGCCTCTAAAGACTGTGCGGCAGAACCCATGGACAGTGAGGACCTGCTGTTTATTCTCTACACCAGTGGGACCACAGGCAAACCTAAGGGCGTCGTCCATACTACGGGCGGCTACAACCTGTATACCCACACAACATTTAAGTGGGCTTTTGACATCAAGGAAGACGATGTTTACTGGTGTACTGCCGATGTGGGCTGGATTACAGGCCACAGCTACATTGTCTACGGGCCCCTATCCAACGGGGCGACTAGCGTAATGTACGAGGGCGCACCTCGGGCCTCTAATCCTGGCTGTTTTTGGGACGTGGTAGAGAAATACAAAGTCACTATTTTTTACACCGCGCCGACTGCGATTCGTGCCTTTCTCAAAATGGGTGACCAGCATCCCAATGCTCGCGACCTGTCATCGCTACGGATTCTAGGCACTGTGGGTGAACCCATTAACCCGGAAGCCTGGATGTGGTACCACCGGGTAATTGGAGGTGAAAAGTGTCCAATCATTGATACCTGGTGGCAAACAGAGACGGGCGGCTTTATGATTACGCCGCTGCCGGGTGCGATCGCAACCAAACCCGGTTCAGCCACCAAACCCTTCCCCGGTATCCTGGCCGATATTGTCGATGCCGAAGGTAACCCGGTACCGGCTAATGAAGGCGGCTATCTTGTCATCAAGCATCCCTGGCCTAGTATGATGCGCACGGTCTATGGCGACGATGCCCGCTTCCGCCGTACCTACTGGGAGCACATTCCGCCCAAGGACGGTAAATATGTCTACTTTGCCGGGGACGGCGCGCGCAAAGACGAAGATGGCTACTTCTGGATTATGGGTCGCACCGACGATGTGCTTAACGTGTCGGGTCACCGGCTAGGCACCATGGAAATTGAGTCGGCGTTGCAATCTCATCCAGCGGTGGCCGAGGCTGCCGTGGTGGGTCGCAAGGATGACCTCAAGGGTGAGGATGTGTTTGCCTTTGTGATTTTGGAAGGCACCCATAGCCCCAGCGATGAGCTCAAGGTTGCGTTAAAGCAGCATGTAGTGAAGGAGATTGGTGCGATCGCAAGGCCCGGTGAAATCCGCTTTGCCGATGGGCTACCCAAAACCCGCTCCGGCAAAATCATTCGTCGCTTTCTCCGTAACCTGGCCAGCGGCGAAGAACTCGTGGGTGATGCCACCACGATGGAAGACCAAAGTGTTCTAGAAAAGCTGCGCCATGAGAGCTAACCAATAGCAACAACGTCCGTAGCGTTGTTACTGTTCCAGAAAAGCCTCTATCAACTACGGTAGGGGCTTTTTACGGGGCTGTAGTCTATGAAAGGGGCCGTCGCTCCATGAGTTTTGGATCAAAGTCGCTGCTGTCCACCGCTTCTGCTGGACCGCCCATGCCTTCTGCTTCTTCCGTCCAGGCTTCCAAGCGAGCTGCCTGACTTAGGGCAATGTGATATGGCATTTGCCGGAAAGATTTGAGCTTACCCGTTGCTCTCTGAGATTTGAGACGGCGGTCTAAGATAGGACGAGACTGCTGATTTGGACGCGGCATTGATACTTGAGTACATAAGATCCACTCCATTCTATATTGACACTGTCCATTTGTGGTGCGTGCGCGACCACCTTAGGGTTTCTGCCCATGGCCTGTGCTCTTGGCCACGTCACTGATTTAGAGATAGCGGCGGTTATAGTCAAAATTGAGCAAAACATCTTCGTGATCTAGCTCTAGAAACCGATCCAAAGGCATATAGAGCCAGCGCAGCGACGAATTAGGATCTGCCTTGGTCATTCGAAACCCTAGGGTCATAGCCAGATCCTCAGACAGCGGATGAATGGCGATGGTGTAAATATCGCTCAAATTAGGAAACGCATCGCGAATCTTGGTGAGCGTTCTCTTTGAGTCTTCGATCAGTTTGCAGGCATTCTCATAGTGCCAAACGCTAGGTTCAATTTGCCAGCTACGAACAAAAACGGTATAACAGTCCGGGTCACCCGCTGTGGCAACTTTAATGGGATCCTCTTCTCTGATATTCAATCGGCTCAGGTGCAAACTACGGCTTGGGGAGAGATCAAATTTTTCTTCCGAGTCAGGGTGAGTCGGTAAAAAAGCGGCAAATCCAACCGGCTCTTGGGTAGAGGCGCGTCTCAATACTCTCAATCCATCGGGATATTGTCTCGCCCACTGCCGCAGCCCTCTTTTGATGTTGTACAGCATTGATTCAGGACGCTCCGGGTCATAGCTATAGAGCTTTTCTAAAAAATTAGCGTAACTACTTAGGCTTAAAAAATAGAGAGTTTTTCCAAGGTCACTGAGATAGTGCAGGTAATGTATTAGCTTAGCCTCTTTAACCTGTCCTTCCTTGAGTCAGCCAAAACGACCCCTCAAACTCAGTGAAGACGATATCC
>JBHJIL010000127.1:0-36650 GCA_050043465.1 Leptolyngbyaceae cyanobacterium | reverse complement strand
CACAATAATGGTGGCAAAGTTACGTCTAAGGCCCTTAATCGTTTCACAGAGACTCTGGATCGAATAAGGAATCTCAGGAATTAGGACAATGTCGGCTCCCCCAGCAATACCGGCATTGAGGGCAATGTGGCCAGCATCACGACCCATCACTTCCAAAATCATCACCCGAGAGTGACTGGCCGCCGTAAAATGCAGGCGATCTAGAGCCTCGGTAGCAATATTAACAGCAGTATCAAAGCCAATGGAGCGCTCGGTACTGCCCAGATCGTTGTCAATGGTTTTAGGAATTCCCACCAGGTTAAGACCTCCTTGCTGAGCCAGACGACGCAGGATGGCCATACTGCCATCCCCGCCAATACCGATAAGAGCATCTAGCCCTAGCAGGTGATAGCCATCAATAATCTCCTGTGAGCGATCGCAGGTAGAGCCATCGGGCAGGGGAAAATCAAAAGGATTTCCTTTATTTGTTGTCCCCAGAACAGTCCCCCCCGCCAGTAACAAATTGTGGGTACTCGACACATCAAACTCCACATACTCAGGTGGGCGAGCCATCAATCCTTGGGTCGCTCGAGAAATTCCCAAGACTTCCCAGCCATAGCTATCGGCTCGATGGACCACCGCCCGCAAAGCCGCATTCAGACCAGCACAGTCTCCCCCACTGGTGAGTAGGCCAATTCGTTTAATGTCCCGATGATGTCCCATAGTATTCAAGCTAGCTGTAGAATTGCGATCCCAAGACTACAGGGTTTAGGCATAGGCCATTCTGCTCTTCCAAGAAATTGTTGATAGGACGATAGACTCCGCAACTTTTTTTGTATATACCAATTACGAAATTTGTTGCTATGTCAAGAAAACTCGTTAATTTCAACTGTTCTTAAAAACAAACATTCTGTCGAAGGATAGAGTGGTTCATCAAGGCGTCTAAGTGCAATTGCTGATGACAACAGCTGATTTTATTGATAATCAATGGCGATTTTATTGAAACCCAATCGGTCAGTATCAGGATGTGTTGAGGTCCATCAATCAACTTTAATAAAGACAGAGCAAGATTATTGTTTTAGTAAATACCTCTGCTTAAAGCCGACATCCTAAGATAAGTCGATTTATAGTCAGCGTAATAGCAAATCAATCTGCAGCGCAGTGTTGAACGTATATTGATTTGTACGAATCTGGGGTCATCTTCCGGTTAGGCTTACTAACCCTTGTTAAGAAAGATAAGGTTAAGGTTTTTTACTACAAGAATACGATGGCAAAAGCCATTTTAGATAAGATTTTAGGGACGTTATTAGCGTCTGTAGCTGTTATCGCTGCGGTACCCCAGGAAGTCAATGCTCAAGGATTTGATGGGAGTTTTGCTCCTGACCAATGGGAGTTGTTTAACAGCAGCCCGGTACTGTCCGATAATTCAGACAATTCAGAGGTTACCATTGGCGGCATTCCCTTAGCGCCCTTTAACGGCTCAGCAGATTTTACAAATGCCCCTGATTCGCTAACGCTGTTGGGTAGTAATCAGTCCCAGATTCTGGATGAATTTGGATTAGATTGCCAATCAGTAGATCCGTCTTTTCTGTTTCTATGTGGCACCAGCTTTACTACCGTTTTTGTGACCGTTCCTGAAGACAGCATTCTTTCTTTTAACTGGGATTACACAACCGCCGATCGCGCCACCACCGGACCTTCGGGCCCCGCGTTTGACCCCTTTGGTTTTGCCTTAGGTAATTTCCCACCGACTGATCCTCGTACTGACGGTTCATTTACTGAGCTGATTGACCGCGATGGACCGTTTGAACAAACCGGGTCAGCTTCAGTTGAGGTCAGTGCCAATCAAATCTTTGGATTTCAGATCGGCACGGCGGATAACCAGGGTGGTCGAGCCACCGCCACTATTAGTCAGTTTCAGGTTAGACGGGTTAGCGATCCGACAGCGGTACCCGAACCCGCCTCAGGACTTGCGATCGCAGCCGTTGCTGGCCTAGGTTGGCACTTTACTAAAAAGTCTTCTCACAAAAAGTAGGTCTAAAAAGATACCTGTAATAAGAGACAATCACGGTCTAACGCTTAAGGGCCGAAGTCAGGGGCGCATTGATAACGGTCTCCCCAGTCTCTGGATCAAACAGGTGAATATGCTCTACTCGAATCCCTAACGTCAGCTTGTCTCCCACACAGGGCACTTCCGTATCGGTTCCATCTAAGCGCACCAGCAGCTCTGTTGCTTCTGTATCAGCCGCCGTATGGTCTAAGCTGACCGTCAAATAGGTCTCACTGCCTAAGGCTTCTGTGCGCTGTACGGTCACAGCCAGGTTTTTAGGAGCCGGGACGCTTAGCCGCAGATGCTCCGGACGAATACCCAGCACTAGCGTTTGATGGCCATGGAGCGTTTTTTCCCATTCACCAGGCAGCGTCAGTCGAAAGGCTGGATGGATCAGCGTTAGCGGTGGTTGGATCTGCACCGGCAGAAAGTTCATCGGTGGTGAGCCAATAAATGAGGCTACAAACCGGTTAGCCGGATAGCGATAGAGCTCCAGAGGAGCCGCAATTTGCTGAATTACCCCCTGATGCATGACCGCAATCCGGTCCCCCATGGTCATCGCTTCAACCTGGTCGTGGGTGACGTAGATCGTAGTTGTGCCTAGACGTCGCTGCAGCGTCACAATTTGAGCACGGGTCTCGGCACGCAGCTTAGCATCCAGATTAGAGAGCGGTTCATCCATCAAAAATACTTGGGGATTGCGGGCCATGGCTCGCCCCAGCGCCACCCGCTGCTTTTGTCCTCCCGACAGCTGTCGCGGCAGACGCTTGAGCAGTGGGGTAATTTGTAGGATTTCGGCAATAGTTTTGACCCGTTTAGCAATCACCTGTTCTCGCTCAGGCCAGTAGCGAAATCCCGGCGGCAGCAGCCGAGTCACCTCAAACAGTGTCTGCTGCCAGCGGGTAATAGCCGGTAAATCCCGCGCTGTTCGCCGCAGACCAAAGGCCAAATTGTCGTATACGCTCAGATGTGGATAGAGGGCATAGCTTTGAAATACCATCGCCACATCGCGCTGTTTGGGTGCCAGGTCATTGACACGTCGGTCATCGATGGTGATTGTCCCACCGGTAATACTTTCTAACCCGGCAATCAGACGCAGCAGCGTACTCTTGCCGCAGCCCGACGGACCTACCAGCACCATAAACTCGCCGTCTTTTACATCCAGATAGATCCGCTTCAGCACCGTCACCGCTGCATTGGCATCAGACGACTGACGCGGAAATGTTTTATAAACGTTGTCTATAACAACCTCAGCCACGTTTAATCCCTGGATTTGAGCAATGATTTTAGATGCAGAAACGTCAGACAGCTAGCTGCCATCGGCGGCACTATCTACAGATACCAGAATATCGGTAATGATTTCACCTCGGGCTGGGGTGTAGATGCGATCGCACGGCTGACTCCGGCCCTGCAGGGCAACCTTGTCAATCCGCAGTCGCGCCGCTCTATCTTGGCTTGTCATCACAGTGAAGTCGGCTACTGCTGGCACATCCTGTAGCGTCGCTAGCCGATCCCCTGTTTGACTAAACTTAAATGACTGCGAGCCAATACCGCCTCGGCTACTGCGTTTGATCGCAGCCGCCTGCATCCGTTTGCCATAGCCTTTAATTGACATCAGCAACAGCTTACTCTGATTGTGGATAGGCACACAGCCGATGACAGAATCTCCTTTAATCACGCGAATGGCCTGGGTTCCCTGGGAATTTCGGCTCGTATCCGGAAGCTGGTCACGGTCGATGGTAAACCGCAACAGCCGACCGCTGGAAGACGCTAGCATCAGATCCTGGCCCAGTTCAGCAATCACCGCATAGGCTAGATGATCCTCCGGCTTGAGCTTAATCGCCACCAGCCCCCGCCCTGTAATCGCTTCAAATTCGCTCAGCGGTAGCCGTTTGATTTTGCCCTGGGCCGTCACTAAGATAATTTGCTGGGTCATTACCTCCTCGGTCAACAAAATAGGCGGCAGCACCGCGTCTGGATCGTTGCCAATGGCATCGGGCAGCAAGCTGATCAAGGGCTGTCCCTTTGACTGGCGCTGGGCCATCGGAATATCGCTAACCGTCAGACTAAAGGCCTTACCATCGCGAGAAAATACCAGCAGGCTTTGGGCCGTGTGAGCAAATTCAGTCTGGGTGGTGACATCGTCTAGCTCAGCTAGTTTGACAGGCAGCTCCTCTTGTTTTCCCTGGCGACGCTGATAGGTTCGCGGCGATAACCGTCGGGCATACCCCTTACGAGTAAACTCAACAACGGTCTCTTCTTCTTGAGCCTCAGCGACAAGATTGGCTAGCTGTTTTTCTTCAGCCGCCCGCTCACTAGCGGTTTGCAGCCGCGTTCTGCGCTCGTCGCCAAAGGATTTCTTAAGCTTTCTAAGCTCTTTCTTGAGAGCTTTGAGCCGCTCTTTTCGATCTGAAAGCAGACGCTCCAGGCTTTCTTTTAGAGTTGAGAGTTCATCAAACTCATTCAATAAATTTTCTTGCTCTAACCCCACCAGTCGGCGCAGCGGCATCGCCAAAATTGCATCCGCCTGACGCTCACTAAGGCCAAATCGCTCGCTAATCTCCAGCTTGGCTGTTGAACCATCCGGTGCGGCCCGTAAAATCTCGATAACTTCATCAATGCTATCGAGGGCCGTGAGCAGACCTTCTACAATGTGCAAGCGGCGGTCGGTTCTATCGAGTTCGTTGGTGTACTGCCGCACCAGAGTCTCTTCACGAAAATCGAGAAACGACTGCAGCATATGGCGCAGCGGCATTTGCACCGGCTGCCCCCCCTCGAGAGCCAGCATAATGGCGCCAAAGTTGCTTTGCAGCGGGGTCATTTTGTAGAGAGCCGCCAAAATGCTGTGGGGCTGGGCTTCACGTTTAAGCTCAATCACCACCCGCATGCCGTCGCGATCGCTCTCGTCGCGAATATCAGCAATGCCCTCTAGCCTGCCTTGGTTGACCAGATTGGCGACCTTTTCAATCCAGCCCGCCTTATTGACCTGATAGGGCAGTTCCGTAATTACAATGGCGTTGCGACGCTGTCGGCCCTTGCCCGGCTGAATTTCTTCAAAACTGGCAATTCCTCGTACGGGAATACTGCCTCGACCCGTGCGATAGGCATCGTGAATTCCCTTGGTCCCTG
The DNA here is from genome assembly GCA_050043465.1 of Leptolyngbyaceae cyanobacterium. Lineage (GTDB taxonomy): Bacteria > Cyanobacteriota > Cyanobacteriia > Phormidesmidales > Phormidesmidaceae > Leptothoe. The sequence continues at coordinate 31,492 of JBHJIL010000127.1, read as the reverse complement.
TAATCTCTCCACCTGTGGGAAAATCTGGTCCCGGAATCAGCTTGAAGAGAGCGTCATCGGAAAGGGTGGGCCGATCGATGATGGCAATTAAGCCATCAATCACCTCTCCCAAATTGTGGGGAGGAATATTGGTGGCCATGCCGACCGCAATACCAGAGCTGCCATTGAGCAGCAAGTTGGGCAGCTGCGCCGGCAATACGATGGGTTCTTGCTGGGAGCTGTCAAAATTGTCGATAAAATCAACCGTGGCTTCGCTGATTTCTCCCAACAGCGACTCGTGACTCACAGAGGCCAGACGCGTCTCGGTGTAGCGCATAGCCGCCGGGGGATCGTTATCCACTGAGCCAAAATTGCCATGGCCGTCCAGCAGCGGATAGCGACTAGAAAAGTCCTGAACCATTCGTACTAGCGCATCATAAACGGCCTGGTCGCCGTGGGGATGATACTTACCCAGCACATCCCCCACCACGCGAGCACATTTACGAAAGGGCCGATCTGGCGTTAACCCCAGCTCATGCATAGCATAGAGAATTCGCCGGTGTACTGGTTTGAGACCGTCACGGACGTCTGGCAACGCTCGCCCGACAATGACGCTCATGGCATATTCCAGATATGATCGTTGCACCTCTGTATGAAGAGAGGTGATAACAATTTGCTCATCCGAAAATGCATTTAGCCGATCTGCCATGATTTCGTATCCTTGCAAGCTGTCTTAAGCGCATGAAAGCAACCTTGTCCACGTCCAGAACAAGGCTGCCGTAGATAAACTCTAGGGTTTAACTTGGACGTGGTTTAGCCTTACCAATGCTGTACCTTATACACAAGCGTCATGGATTCGCAATAGTTGGGTTCTAAATCGAGCAAGAATTCAACAGATGGCTAAACACTTGTAGGCTTGAGCAATTGTTGCTTAAACAAGCTCTATCACTAATGGTCACCATGGTGCAAAACCAGCGACCAGTCCCAACGCTGCTGTTTTATCAAAGCTGCCTATGAAAACGGTTTTAATCGTAGAAGATGACATGATCAACGCACGTGTTTTCTCAAAGATTTTGACTAAGCGGGGAGGCTTAGCGGTCAAACACACTGAGAACGTTGACGAGGTCATGCAAATCGCTGAGAGTGGCGAGGTAGATGTGATTTTAATGGATGTTTCCCTGTCCCATAGTATGTACCAGGGAAAACCTGTAGACGGTATTCGCATTACCCAAATGCTAAAGGCCAACAGCACGACTGCCAAGCTCCCCATTATTTTGGTAACGGCCCATGCCATGGATGGCGATCGGGAAACCTTTTTGCAACAAAGTGGCGCTGATGGCTACATTTCAAAACCCATTGTGGATCATCAAAAGTTTGTAGATGATGTCAAAGCGATGATTGATGAGTAGCAAGAGCAAACCTCAACGTTGGCTCAACCTTGAGGACAGCCTTAAACAAATTCATAATAGTTCAAATGAACTAAATCTCCTTTAAGCCATACATTTCTTAAAGGAGATCGTTCTTAGTCGTTAATTACTAAAGGCCGGCCAGAACTTCCTGCAGTCCAGGCGTGCCAAACATAGCTTCAGTAGCGCTAAGCAAACGGGTTCCCCAAAGATTGTCGGCTAAGAATTCAAGGTCTGCATAGCGACTGTCCCGCTCTAATGCTGCGGTCGCAGATTCGATGGCCGCCGGTCGGTTGATATTGGCAGCGTAGCGAGCCACCGCGATCGCAAGGGTGGGCTCAGGTTCTTCGTCTGCTACTTCTAGGGACCGTTCCCACTGCTCAATAGCCGGTTCCAGCTCGCCCATTTCATACATCACCAGCCCTATATTATTGATAGCCGGCCAGAAGAGTTCGTTATAACTAACGGAAGTCTCATACTGCTCAATCGCCTTCTCGTAACGGTTGAGCTTATAGTAGGCGTTGCCTAAGTCAAAATGAGCTGCAGAATTACCGGGCTCTAAGCTCAGGCCCTTCTCTAGGGCATTGGCGGACTGTAAATACTTTGCTTCACTAAAATAGGCGGAGCCCAGGGTAAACCAGATTACTGGGTCGTCACTGCTGATGGACTTAGCCGTTTCCAGGGCGCTAACCGCAGCAGCACTGTCTCCGACCTGGAGATGTAAGCTGCCCAGCAGCGCTAGAATCTGCGGGTCTCGAGGGGCTAGCTGAGCGGCCAGCTGAATCCGCGCTAGCGCTTCGTCATACTGCTGAAACTGGGCCAGCTGAGCGGCTTCTTGGGCCAGGGTGAGTCCAGTTGCGGTCAGTCGCTCTTCGTCCAGGGGTAGGGTGTAGGGTAGCAATGCCTGGGCGTCTACAGCACGGGCCGTCCAACCACAGCCCATCAGAGCAAGCAGCGTAGCCAAAGCAGGACGAGTAAGCCGAGATATGAGCTGGTTCATAGGAAGTGGACAAGTAAGATTTGGGCAAATGTAGGTTCTTAAATATAACTAGAACCCTCTAACAGACGTTTAAGCAATAATCTGGGTCATTTTGAAGGCTTTTCCCTCAAATTTATTTCGCTTATCCAGGCTAGTTATCAGTATAGATACACCATTTACAGAGTTGGCGAGCAATTTGATAAATTTAAGCGATCGCATCCAGTCTAAAATCTCGTTTCAAACTCTAGCAAAACTCGATTGCGATCGTCGAAGTTAGTGGTGCCCCGGATTGTAAATTCGTCCGTCAGTCGATAGCGCAGGTTAAATTCTGTTGGCGTGCTGTCGGTCAGAATTTTAACCAAGGACAGGGTGATGTTGTTAGTAACATCAAAGCCAATCTCAGTGGCAATATCCAGGGTAGACCCGCTATTGTCTTCACTCGAAAATCGTGAGGCACTGGTGACTGGAAACAGACGAAATTCGCTCAGATTAAGGGTAGTGCTGATAAAGTCCTGAAGACTATTGAGTAGAGCACCGCCAAAGAAATTTAAGACCCCTTGTCCGGACTGCAGAGCGGCCACATAGCTACCGCTAAGTAGATTAATAATTTCGCGTCTAGAACGAGGAGGAGAGCTCGATAGCTCAATCACCGTATCGCTACTGTCTGAGAGAAACAAGCTCTCTAGCAAATTACTGGCAGAGCCTTGGTAGGTAGCTCGGATACGGATCGTTTCAATACCGGCTGTCCCTTGGAACGGATCCAATGAGGCATCAGCGACCTCAGATGAGGCAAAGGCCGTCGCCTCAACAACATTGCTCTGCTGGGTTTCAGCCACAGATGTTCGGAGTCGTAAGTCTAAAAACGGGTCAGCAATTCCCCGGTCTGGCGAAAATCGGGCGATGTTGTCACGACCGGCCAGACGAAACGTCGTCGTGAGCAAATTGATCCGACCGGAGCGCAGACGAATGGTTCCTTCAGGTTCAATGGCTCGAAAGGGTCTAAGCGGACCTGAAATACGCAGGTCGCCCTGAGCTATGACATTGAGTAAATTGCTCTGCTGAATCTGAATATTTCTAGCTAGCGTAAGTTTGAGATTTTCAAAGCGGGGAACAAACAGAGGAATCTCTTCGGGAGCCGCTGCTGCCGTATTGTTGCCGCCTTCCGGCAAAAACAGACGACCGTTAGCTAGCTCCACCACACCGCCTAGCTGAGGCCCTCCCAACAGCGGATTGAGACTGCCGCCAACAACAACTTGACCTTTCACCCCACCCCGATAGATACCGCGAAGATCGAGATCAATATCGTCCAGGGTCACCGTCAAAGCACCCGTGGGATGAACAGGGGGTGTACTAGCGCCAAGAGCGAGACTATCGGGGCCGTCCACAACCGTTGCGCCATCCGCCTCATCTGTGGGCTCGGCCCCTAGCTCGGCAAGTTCAAGGCTAGTAATAATCGGCGGAAATCCTAATGGGATCGCTCCAGCCGCCTGCAGACGTCCATTGCCATACTGGCCCTGCAGCGTTTGCACAACGATTTGGTCGTTTTCAAACACCACCTCGCCAGCAAAATCCGTTAGAGGATCGGGCAGCAGCGGCGATCGCAACACTGCATTTTGGACATTCATCTCACCGCTGATGCTGGGCTGTCTGAGGGTGCCACCGATGTCCAGGGAAACCTGTCCCTGCCCGGACTCCCATATGACCTGATTGTTGAGAACATTGAGCAGGGCTAACCCCTCATCGGCCACATCCAGACTCAGGGCAATCCGGTCGTCGGCAGGCTGCACCGTCATAAAGTCAAAGGCATAGGGAATATCGCCTACCAGGGTCAACGGCTGGTCATTATTTACCTGGAGCAGCTCTCCCTGGAGTAGCAGCCGGGCATCTTCATATAGAAAGAGGCTTTCGGCTTTATCGATGGGCTGATTGTTGATGGAGCCATTGGCCAGGATAACGTCTCCCCTGACGGTGGGGTTGCCTAAACCGCCGCTAAAGTTTGCGATCGCATTTAATCGCCCGTCTAACCCCAGAGGCAGATTAAAAATATCCCGTACAGCTGCCATGGGCAGCTGCTCCACATCGAGCTGAAGACTAGAGTTATCTTGCTCTACCAGCGATAGATTACCGGATAGGTTCACAAACGCCAGCTGCGGATTGCCGTTTAGATCGGGAGATAGGGGCGTCTCTAGACGCACCGGCTGCAGCGTCAGGTTACCCTCAGCCAGCTGACCAATAGCAATCACCCGGTTAGCCACAAATTCCGGTCCCCATATCCAGTTGCGACCGTCCATGTCAAACACAATTTCAGGCAGCTGCTGGGGAGTTCCGCTCACGCTAACGGTGGCATCAAACCGGCCTTCTAACACGTCTAGCGGCGGGATTGGACTCTCGGCCTCCACCAGGGCCACCTGGTCTTGCAGCTGCTGGATTTCTGCTAGCCGTCGCAGCTGGTCTAATAAAGTCGCTTGGGTGCTCCCTGCAGACTGAGTTGCTAGGATGTCAGGAATGGCCCCAGACGGCGGATCTTCTAGCCAGGTCGGGGCCTGAAATGTTTGCACCAGATCCTCAAGGTCGTTGATCGCCAAGGCCATGAGAACATCTTTAACATCCCCATTTTCTACAGATACGTTAGCGTTGTAGGCCAGGGTATCTATGTGCATGTTGCCATTAAAGCGATAGATACTGTCTGCCACATCCCCCTCGACACAGTATGTGGGTAGGGGACTTTCAGTCACCAAGCGCTGAGAACAGGTATTGAGAATGAGCTCTCCTTGCTCAACCAAGACTCGCCGATCGCGATAGGCAATCTGCCCCGTCAGCTGTTGAGCGTTGATATAGCCCAGCCCAGGCTGCGCAATAAAGACATTACCGACCAGGGTTTGGCGATTTAGATCAACAACCCATTCGCCCTGGGATGACAGAGTCCCCCTGACACCGCCCCCTAACCGGCTGACAACAGGTAGCCCCAGCGCCTGCAGCGGTAAATCCTGTACCGTTGCCCGCAGCACTTCACCTTCGGTTTGCCCCGAGGCGCGTCCCCCCTGCCACACCACGTCAAAGTCCAAATCGCGCGGGGCTTGAAAATTAATGGCAATCCCGTCGGACAGTCCCCCCGTCGTCGGTCCGCTTTGCCCATCTAAATCTACACTCAGCCCGGCTCGGGACTGGTAGCTAACGGGGCCTAGCAAAATTGGGTCAAACGCCACCTGGTTGACGGCAAAGTCTTCGAGCAGTAGGCTGCCATCCAGCTGGGGATTGGTGGGAGTACCCACCAGCCGTCCTGTAAAGGACGCAAAACCATCCACCGGAACAGGTGTGGGCAGCAGCGCCAGCGGATAGCGCTGGGCGTCAAGATCCAGGCTAAAGCCACGAATTCCCTGGAACTGGTTACCAGACAGCTGCGGGGAAACCACTCCTCTAGCCTGAAGTTGAGCGCTGCTGGCCTCTTCGATCAGCAGCTCCTGGCCGGTCCAGGCAAAACGAGTGTTTAAAGGCGCATCTAGTCCTGCCAGCTGCGGCGAAAATCCGGCCAGCCCTGCAGAAAATGTCAGATCGCCCTGACCGCGCAGAGCCGCTAACGTGCGAGCGTCGATATCCCCTGTCAGACTAACGGTACCGCTAGTATCTCCCCTAAGCTGGGAGGCAAACTGACTCAAATCCAAGCTGGTGACGGTGGCATCTGTTTGCCAGCGGCCGTTTACCAGTTCGGCCTCTCCCTGGATCGAACCATTGGCCAGCTGGAGGCTGTAGTCCCCCATAGCCAGCAGCGTCTCTAGAGATGTCCCTTGAATCGGTCCAGCCAGGGCCACATCGGCATTGAGACTACTGGGGGGAACCTGGGCCAGACCCAGATTTTGAAGATCGATATTGTTGGCCAGGATATTGGCCTGCCAGCTATCGACCCCGACGCTGCCATCCCCGGTTAGGGTGCCTGAACCCACCTGAACAAGCGCCTGAGGAATGGTCAGCCCACCGTCGGCAAATACGGCTGTGGCCGTAGCTGGATAGGTTTGACCGTTGTAGACAAGCGTAGGAGCCTGCACATTGATTCGCGTTTCTAGGGCAGCGGGTGGGCCAATAATTGTCGCTGTGGCATCAACGACGCCTACGGTCACAGGCAGCTGTTCCACATCGTAGAGAGCCGCGATCGCATCGCCCGATACCCCCGACACCTGGGCCTCAAAATTTAGCTCTGGAGGACCGCCTGCAGCTAAATTTGCCAGATTTAGGATGCCGCTGCCGGTAGCCTGCCCCCCTAGGGCTGGAGTCGCCCTCACCTGGGTCACGGTGACCGTATCTAACAGGGTTTGGATGCGATCGCTCGCCAGCACCACATCAGCATCAAGCGCATCGAGCACGACCCGGTCCACGGTCACCGGTCCGGTCGCCGCTACATTAGCCGAAAACCTGGGCTGCAGCATCGGACCTGTAATCGCAACTGTGCTATCAAACACCCCGCTAAGGGCAATGGGCGGGTCAACTTCCGACTTTTCTAACAGGGTCTCAAGGTCAATATCGGCCGCCTGAGCAACCAGATCATAGTCACCGTTCCAGTCAAGGGTACCGGTGGCCGTTGCAGCGAGATCGGCGTAGCTACCGCTGGCCCGGTCAACGGTAATCGTTGTCCCCTTAAATCTAGCGGTGGCGTTGATATCGTCAATGGTATTGCCCCAGGGTCCGCTGCTGGGTAAGGAGGCAATCTGCAGCTGACCGTTGTTAACGCTGCCAGCCCCCTCCACGGTAATCGGCTGCTCTGGCAAAAACGAGATGGTCCAGTCACCACTGACGCGACCGGCGGTTGCCGCCAGCGGTAAATTTTGCTGACCCATGGTAGGGAGCAAAAACGCCATCACGGGCTCTGCGGCGACGCCCTGACCGCTAACGCCCATCGTGATTTCTTGCTGCAGCCCACCAGCGCTATCGGAGACCACCGGTATCACAGCCACTGTAATTTCAAGATCGCCGCCGTCGGGGGGAGTCGCCGTCGCCTCAAACTCGATTTGCTGACTATCCTGGCCGTTTACGGTGACCGGATCTATACCCAGCGAGCCATTTAGCGCCGTCAGCAGCAATGGGGCCGGGGCAGCATCCTCCGCCGGGAGCGGGACCAGCGTCAGCTGACTATCGATAATATCGATTTCATCTAGCCGCACTTTGATTAAGGGCTCCTCAGGGGGCGGCTCAAATGTGGGAATATCTACACCGATCCAGCCTTCGTCCGGATGCTGCTCCAAATATCCAGACGCCCCAATCAGCTGCAAGTCAATATCCAGCTCGCGCTCAAACAGAACTGCCAGGGGGTTAAATCCGACCTCTACGGCGTCCGCTGTGACATAGGTGGGGTCGGTATCCGTGGCATTTAATACCGAAGGACCCACCCGTAAACCGTTCCATGAAAGACCTTCTAAATCTCCTAGCTCTAACTCACGCTCTAAAAGGATAGACAGTCGTCGTTCTAAGAGTGGCGTGAGTCCCCTATTGATAAACATCCAGGTACCCACAGCGGCAACTGTGCCGACAATCAGGGTACCGACCCCAATGGTAATGGCTGCAATTTTCCAAAATCGCCGACCCTCAGGAGGTCTATCTGTATTGGGCGAAGTCATGGGGGCATGGGACAACGTTCGCGACTACTCTAACAAACTTCCATAAAGGATTTTTGCTAGATTTGGCCAAGCGTCACCTTTACTTAGCCTGATTTAACCCCGATGGCAATTCCATCACTGCGTGGATCGCAGGCCCCTAATAGGCGATCGTCTAAAACCTGGATCATGTGGGCATGCCCCATGGCTTCGCACCAGTCGGCTTCCATCTGCAGCTGATGCCCGCGCTGTCGCAAGGTCGCGCAGATCTCAGGGCTAATGCGTCCTTCTAGCGCCAGTCGCACAGTTGAGCGGCCCCAGGTGCGTCCCCAGCGCCAGCGCGGTAAATTAACAGCGGTTTGAATGTCTAGCCCTAAATCTAAAACACGCGTCAGTAACGCCGTCTGGGTTTGAGGCTGACCTTCTCCACCCATGGTGCCAAACACCAGCCGGGGCTGCCCGTCCTGCAGAGCCATGGCTGGAATCAGGGTTTGTAGCGGACGTTTGCCGGGGGCAATGCCATTGACGTGGGCTGGGTCCGATGAGAAAATTGCGCCCCGGTTATTAAGGGCAAAGCCCAGGGTGGGAGGCGGTACACCGCAGCCATAGGCAAAGTTCAGGCTCTGTAGCAGGGAAACCGCATTTCCCTGCCGGTCCACGACAGCTGCATAGATGGTATCGCCCCCTGTGGCGGGGGGCTGGGCTGACCGGGTCTGGTGTAGGTCTATCTGAGGACGTAGCCGGTCGGCATAGGGTTTGGAAATGAGTTTAGCCACCGGAATATCCGTAAAGGCAGGGTCGCCTACCCAGCGATCGCGATCGCAAAAGGCCAGCTTCACCGCTTCTACCATCAGATGGTAGTAATCCGCTGTCGCCAGCCGGGAAATATCGTAAGACTCAATCAGATTTAGAATCTGTAGCACGCTCAGCCCTTGGGTATTGGGCGGCAGCTGATAAACAGTGTGGTCCCGGTAGGTAGTGGTAATCGGCTCAACCCAGCTAGAGCGATGCTGAGCAAAATCGTCTAAGCATAGCGGACTACCCAGAGGAGTCGCGTAGTCAACGATGGCTTTTGCGATCGCACCTCGGTAAAACCCATCGGTTCCTGTTTTGACCAACGTCTCTAGTACCTGGGCCAGCGCTGGATTGGTGACAGTGCTGCCGACCGATTGGTCGGCCCGTAGAAACGTAGCAGCGGCTCCCACATCCTGGGCCAGCAGCGCTCGATCTTGACGGGTCCAGCGAAACTGAGACGAGGATAGCGGATAGCCTCGCTGCGCCAGCGTAATCGCAGGCTGCAGCAGCGTGTCCCAAGGTCGCTGACCAAATCGCTGATGGGCCTGCCACCAAGCATCCACCGCGCCCGGTACGGTCATAGCCGCTGAGGCCCCTCTTTGGGGTAGCTCCGCTGTCTCGACCGTTAGCTCGGCCGCAGAACGTCCGGCTCCATTTAGACCGTGTACCTGCTGGCTAGAGGCATCATAAATTAGCCACAGCCCATCACCGCCCAGCCCATTCATATGGGGGTAGGTGACCGACAGCGCCGCACAGACAGCCACCGCCGCATCGACCGCATTGCCTCCCTGCTGCAGGACTTCCTGACCTGCTTTAGATGCCAGCGTATGGGGTGACACCACCATGCCATGGAGAGCACAGGTACGATCAACGGTCACAGGTCTCTGGGCAACATCAACCATGACAGCAGGGGGTAGTATCTATATTTGAGAATGCGAGCGCCAACGTCAAGATCCAGCGTTAGCCCAGCCGATAGCCAAAGCCACGAACGGTTTTAAGATACTTGGGCTTACTGGGGTCTTCTTCTAACTTTTCACGCAGCCAGCGGATATGAACGTCTACGGTTTTGTTGTCTCCTACAAAGTCATAGCCCCAGACGCGATCGATAATCTGATCGCGAGACCAGACTCGACGGGGACGGCCCATAAACAGTTCTAAAATTTTGAACTCTTTAGGCGACAGATTTAACTCGACATCATTCAAAAATGCACGACATTCGTTGGGATGGAGAGTAATGCCCTCAAACCGCAGCGCAGAGAAATCTTCTGCTTTGGACTTAGACTGATAGCGACGCAGCAGAGCGCGACAGCGGGCAATGAGTTCACGCATGCCAAACGGCTTAGACAGATAGTCATCTGCCCCCACCTCTAGACCCACTACTCGATCCATTTCAGTACCCTTGGCGCTTAGAATCAAAATAGGAACATCCAGACCGCGGTGACGGACCAAACGACACAGATCTAGACCATTCATTCCCGGCAGCATCAGGTCCAAAATTACCAGGCTAATATCCGGGATAGCATCTCTAATACCGTCAGCCGACCCTAATAATTTTTCTAGCGCTGTGGGTCCGTCAGCCGCCACGACTATTTCAAAACCCTCTTCTGCTAAAGCCAGCGCGACCGTCTCTCTGATGAGCTCTTCGTCTTCAACAATCAAGACTCGTCCCAAGCCTACCCGTAGCGCAGATTGAATAGGAGCTAGCCCACTAGAAACCATGGCCATGTACAGTGCTTTGATTAACGCTATAACTGGATTCTATCAGGGATGTTGCCATGGTCCCCCCTGATTAAATAGATTGTTTTCAGTATTTGTGGCAGCACCGGATAGCTAAACGTACGCTCAGCAGCGCTGTATTTTTATCTTCTCGCAGTTTTTTACACTTGAATCTAAGCGATACCAGTGACTACGACCACTGATGGGTAGCCCGACCGTAAAGCTCGGTCAGCGTGATGAACTGCTGACGAACGGTAGGGGTGAGCATTGAGGTATCAAACCGCCATTCCCAGTTACCTTCGCCCAGACCTGGGGTATTCATCCGAGCCTCGGTGCCCAGTCCTAGCAGATCTTGTAAAGGCACGATGGCTAAGGTGGCCACAGAAGACAGCGCTAGACGAATCATGGCCCAGTGAACAGACTCCGGGCCAAAGCTGCCGACGTAGGTAGCCAAACGCTGCTTCTCATAATCGTTGGCATGGGTATACCAGCCAACGGTCGTGTCGTTATCGTGGGTGCCCGTGTAAATAACAAAGTTGCGATCGCAGTTAAACGGCAAATAGGGGTTGCGATGGTCTGAGCCAAAGGCAAACTGCAAAATTTTCATCCCCGGGAAACTAAACCGATCGCGCAGCGCTTCAACCTCAGGCGTAATAATACCTAGATCTTCTGCGAGAAACGGTAGCTTACCCAAAACCGCTTCCACCCGTTCAAATAGCTCTACACCCGGTGCCTGAATCCACTGACCGTGCATGGCCGTTTCTTCCCCTTCAGGCACGGCCCAAAACGACTCAAACCCACGAAAGTGGTCAATCCGAATTTGATCCACATAGGCCAGGGAGGCTTTAATCCGCTTTAGCCACCAGTCAAACTGAGTATCTTCTAGAACCTGCCAGTTGTAGGTAGGATTGCCCCACAGCTGTCCCGTTTCACTAAAATAATCTGGCGGCACTCCAGCCATTTGAGACGGTTTTAGAGTGTCGGGGTCGATCATAAAGTTCTCTGGAAACGCCCATACGTCGGCGCTGTCGTGGGCGACATAAATGGGCATATCGCCAATAATTTGAATATGACGCTCGTTGGCATAGGCTTTGAGGTCGAACCACTGACGGCAAAACTCAAACTGTAAAAACTTTTGTAGAAACACATCATCGGCCAGCTGGGTGCGCCAGGTTTCCATAGCATCTGGCTCGCGTCTTGCGATCGCCGCATCCCAATCGCTCCAGCTAGCACCGTGGTGGGCATCTTTCAGAGCCATAAACAAACTATAGTCCTCTAGCCAGTAGGACTGAGCCTGACAGAAGTCTTGAAACTCCTGGGACGCGTCTGGCTGAAACCGCTGGGCGGCCTGCTTTAGCAGTCCTAACTTGTAGGGAATAACCTGGTTGTACTCCACACGGTCATGGGAAAAATCAGGCACCTGGGCTAGGTCAGACGTTTCTAGCAGACCTTGTTCAACCAGGGCCTCTAGGCTAATCAGCAGCGGATTGCCCGCCATCGCCGAATAACACATGTAAGGAGAGTTGCCATGACCGGTGGGTCCCAGGGGCAAAATCTGCCAGAGCTGCTGTTTGGTCTCGGTTAAAAAATCCACAAATCCATAGGCCGCTTCTCCCAAATCTCCAATGCCATAGCGACCAGGCAGCGACGTGGGATGAAGCAGAATACCGCTAGCTCTGGTAAATGGCATGGTGAAGGATAGCGTAGGGTGGCCGTTGCCCCCGCAGACAATGGAGGCAATTAAAACAAAACGGATCGGTTACGGATGCGATTAGACCCTGATTCAAGCTGGTAAAGCTTAATCCAGGCCAATAGACTTTAGCATGGTTATTCGACGCTATACCGTCCTGTTAACAACCTCCGCTGGCCGTTCTATGACCTATCGAAATCCTGCTCCTACAGTCGACATTATTATCGAGCTAGCAGACCGCCCCCATCGCCCAATTATTTTGATCGAACGGTTAAATCAGCCGCTGGGCTGGGCGCTTCCCGGTGGCTTCGTAGACTATGGAGAATCGGTAGAAACTGCAGCCATTCGTGAAGCCAAGGAAGAAATTGGCCTTGATATTGAGCTACTAGAACAGTTTCATGTCTATTCTGATCCTAGCCGAGACCCACGTAAGCACACTATTAGCGTCGTCTTTTTAGCTGCGGCCACCGGAGAGCCAACCGCCGGTGACGATGCGAAGAACTACGACGTATTTGACCTGTGGGTTCTACCTCAAAACCTCTGCTTTGACCATGCCCAGATTTTGCAGGACTATTGGCAATACCGTCACTATGGCCGTCGGCCCTGATCGCTCAGGCCACAGTAAAGCCCCAGATTGTCCATTGTTAACTAGTTTTAGAACCTAGCACAATCTTAAAAATTACAAGTATTTTTACCTAACGCTATGGGAACGGGGTAATATCTTCCTCTTTAGGTCACTAACATGTCATCAATGGTTGGATAATGCACTCTCGGACCGATGTTCTGACAATCTTCTCCACTTATATCCAGTTCTCCGGGGACCGATTTGACAGATGGATATCTGACCCACGACTGGCGAGAAGTATGCAGCAGGAGCTTCTAAAGCATGATGGTGCAGAACGGTCAGACACGTTTTGGGCTCTCTATTGGTATCGGCAGCAGTCGCATCATCCCAACGCCACCCATCATCTCTGGGCGTATTTGCAAGAACCCTGCTACTGGGCGTCCGAGCAGGTCGCTCGTCGCTTTAGCATGGTGCAGTACTCGCTGGCCGATGGCTTTCAAATTGCGATCGCTAACGTAGACCGCATTCTCAGAGGCTACGATCCTGACGTTGGTAGCAATCTCAGAGCCTATGCCCATCGGGCCTTTGGCAACTGTATCCGCGACCAGCTACGTCAGCAGCATGAAGTTAACATCAGCAGCGACTGGGGCCTGCTGCGCAGACTCAGCCAGATCCAGCTGACCCGAGCGTTGCTAACTGCCGGATTTATTGAAACAGCGCCCTATATCCTAATCTGGCAGTGCTTTCGAGCTGTCTGTGTTCCTCAGCTCGATAGACCCGTGCGGGGACTGTCTGCCCCCAGCGACAGACAATATGCCGCGATCTCAGAACGCTATAACCAAAGACGTCATCAGCTCACATCAAATACTACAACCGTCGGGACACAGGATATCAATACCTATCAGCTAGTCACAGAGCTAACCAGACTAGCCACGATTGCGAGAAACTATCTCAATCCCACTATCACCTCTCTCAACCAGCCCCAGTATGACGATTCTAGTGAGGAGCAGCTAAATGCCCTGACCATGGATGAAAATCCCATGGCACAGCTCCTAGCAGCAGAGGACTATACCCAACAACAGCAATATGCCAAACAAATTGGGGAAGTCTTGGAAAATGCCCTACTAGATCTAGACCCACCCAGTCAAAAGCTGTTATCCCTCTATTACCAAGACACCTACACCCAAACTGACATTGCAGATCAGCTAGACATCCAACAGTATCAGGTATCTCGCAAACTGAAACGGATTCGACAGCAGCTCTTACTTAGCTGTTTCAACTGGTGCCAAGAGACTCTGCATATCCTTCCAGAGTCTGCCATATTAGCCAATGTCGGCGAGGTCATCCATGAGTGGTTGCAGTACCACTATTCGCAAGAGCCACCAGAGGTATCAGAATGAGTGTGATATTTGACAATCCTGTACAGCCCGTTTTGAGAATGCCAGTGGATCCAGACCGATGGCAGCGAAGTGCATCAATCTCAGACGCCGCTATACGCTGGCGAATTTACCTGCATCAGATCGGTTTAGCCGCTCTAATACCCTGGTTTCAAGAAGAATTTGACTGTCCTGTATTACCCTTTCCCCACGCGGCTCCCTTTGACATTTGGCACGTTGTTGAAGGACTTGCCCTGCAATTAGGAGAGAAACGCATTGTAATTATGCTTTCTGAAGCAATCGATGCGGCCAGTCTAGAAGTTCCCCAAGAATGGGTCGATTTACCGACCTGGCGTGCTGATTACTACATCGGAGCCTACGTCGAGATCGATGAGCAGCGACTGGTGCTGTGGGGTTACACCACCCACGATCGGCTTAAAACTGATGGCGATTATAGCCAGACAAGACGAACCTACAGTCTGAGTGACACCGAACTAATACAAGATTTTTCTGTCTTTTGGGTTGCTCAACAAGTAGAACAAACTAGCACTCAGCCCGTCGAGCCGCTGCTTGAGCTACCCCCAGCTCAAATTGAACAACTGCTACAGCGTGTCATCGATACACCCGAACCCAGACTGGCTCTGCCTTTTGACCACTGGGGCACTTTACTCACTAGCGAGCATTGGCGACAACAGCTATATCAACAACGACAAACTCCAAGACTTGTCAGCATTGGAGATTGGCTTGAGCAAATCTTTGAGTATGGCTGGCAGTCTATGGACTCTTTAGCACCTGAAGCAACCGCGTTTAATTTCCGCTCCGCTGCGAGCGGCGCAGCCGTACTAACCTGTGGTAAAAAAATCTTTTTAAACACGGCTCCCGACGATTTGCTGCTGATGTTTAGCGTTGATATTGAAACAGATAAACGCCGTAATATTCGCATTCAGCTCTATCCTTCTGGCGAGGCTCTATTGCCCAGCGATGTGGTTCTGGGGCTAGAGCTTTCAGAAACTGGAGAGCTACTCAAGCAGGTTAGAGCAGGAAATCAAGATAACTACATTCAGATTCCTCCTTTTCGCTGCTCTGCAGGACAGCGTCTTCGGGTTCATATTCAGCTAGACAACAGCATCTGTCAGGAAGATTTTATTAGCTAGAATTAAAACTCTCTTTGTACTCATCGTCAGCCTGTATCTATTAATGGGTCGGGTCTGTGTCTCCCACACGAGAACTATTCTTTCATTGGCTACAGCCCAGTAAAAAGCATATTTAACGTCTGTATCATCCTGGTAGTCCGTATCTTGCCCTGTAACTATAGAAAATCGGCAGCAGATGCGGGCTACCATGAAACCTATCCTTGCCAAAGGGCGATTAATCACCTGGAAAGAACATAGAGGCTTTGGCTTTATTCAGCCTAGCAATGGTGGCAAAGACGTTTTTCTCCACATCAGCGTCCTGCCAGACGATAGTCGTCCGCCAAAAGTCGGAGACATTATCCTCTATCAGCGAGTGATTACCCCTAAAGGAAAGGTTCGCGCTTCAAAAGCGGCTATTCAAGGAGTTATCTCCAAATCTCACATTACTCGTCAGCAGAAGCGACCTCAGCCACAAGGACGCCTCGAAAGAGCTACCGGTATCATTGTTCTAGCAACGGTGGGTCTGATTACAGTCATGGCCAGATGCAGTCAGTCTCCTGGACCGGTTGCAACGGTTCTGAGCCCGGTAAATTCTGTTTTCAGACCGGGCTGTAATATCAAAGGCAATATTTCCGTCAGCACCGGAAAAAAGCTTTATCACCTTCCAGAGATGGAAGATTATGCCATCACCAACATTAGACCAGAGTATGGAGAGCGGTGGTTTTGTTCAGAAGCAGACGCTATAGAAAACGGCTGGCGTAAAGCTCCGAGATAAGAAAACAGCGTTTATCTAGTTTTTAACTATCAACAAATTTTAGAGCGCAGAATCGGCCTTGTTTTGCCCTAACTCGCGTCCACATTCACAGCATATTCTCAGGCTGGTGCTTTAGCATGCTGGGCGTCTTGGTAGGAGATACAGCAATGACAGGCACAATTCGTAAGAGCTTAGGTTTATGGTCGCTGCTGCTGCTGGGCTGTCAGAATGTTACCACCGGCTCTACTGCCGAGATGACCCAGGCTATCTGTGAAACGCATGCGGACTTTGCATTTGTTAGCGGTGGCGACTTTATTGCCGGTAGCGATCGCACCGAGCGCGACTATGCCTACCGCATTAGCGCCGAAGGCTTTGCCAACTCTCCAGCAGAGGTCGCCACTGCGGAGGCTGGCTATCGCAGACGGAACTGGTTTGAGCGCGAACCTACCAAACAAACCCAGACCCTGCCAGCCTTTTGCATGGGCATATACCTGATTACAAATGCAGACTATCAGACATTCGTTCAAGCCACGGGACATCGAGTCCCAGGAATTTCAGCAGCTGAGTATCAAGAGCAAGGCTTTTTAGTGCATGACTACGCTGACGTAGAGCCCTATCTGTGGCAGAACAATCAGTATCCAATCGGGCAAGAAAATCATCCAGTCGTGCTAATCTCCTACGAAGATGCGTTGGCCTATAGCGCCTGGCGATCTGAGCGCGATGGCGTCACCTATCGACTGCCGACCACTTTAGAATGGGAAAAGGCTGCCCGAGGAACGGACGGACGCTATTTCCCCTGGGGTAGCGAGTGGCGAGACGATGGCACAAACTGGGCAAAAAACGGCTCCTATGGCACCAGTGAAATTGGCATCTATCCGCTTAGCCAAAGCCCCTACGGAATTGAGGATATGGCGGGTAACGTGTTTGAGTACACCAGCACTCTAGTCAAGGGTGGGGCCGAAGTATTGCTTAAAGGCTGCGGCTGGGACGACTACCCTGGCTTTTGTCGTACCGCTTATCAGCACGATCGGCCGGTAGATTCACGACACATTTTATTCGGGTTTCGTCTACTAGTAGAAGGACCTTGAATTCAGCAGAATTGGGCTGATGATGGACTTTGAAGTTTAGGTGAGCACGGCACAGCCGCGTTTTGCTAGCAACGAGCTTGTACAGTAGAAACGTTGTACGTTGCGATCGCATGAGTAGCGCCATTAAATGGACCGATGAGGCCAAAGCCCGTCTAAAAGAAATCCCCTTTTTTGTGAGACCGGCTGCCCGTAAAAAAATTGAGAAATTTGCCCACGAAGCAGGAGTTGCTGAAATTACGGTTGAGGTCTACGAACAAGCCAAACAGAAGTTTAACTAGCTCCCATCTAGATAAAGCCGCAGCCCTGTTGAAAGATCTACAAGGATTAGCAGCCTATCAGAAGAAGCTACCCAAATTTGCTAACCGTTTTGACCAGCTACAGAACGACTGTCGCAACAGACGAAATCAACCAATAGCTATCAGCCACGAAAATCAACGCTCAGCAATCTTTATATTGAGTTTTGGATTTTGATGAGGCACTGACTTTACCATGCGGGAAGTATCTAAACTCTAGGTTCTAGATTGAGTTTCAACATGCTTCGACACTGGCTGCCGCTTGTCGTTCTTTCTCTAATCACTATGCCTGTTTCTGCCCAGACCGATCCGCTGTCGTCTACCTGGCAAAATCCCCCTGAGCCGATTGCGTCGATGTTGGATGCAGATCGGCTGCCGGCGGTATCGATTTCACCCGATAATCAGTGGCTAGTGGAGTTTGAACGACGGTCGCTACCGACAATTGCAGAACTCGCAGAACCCTCGATTGCGATCGCAGGTACCAAACTCAATTCCAATACCTGGGGTCAGGCTCAAGAGGCGTCCTACAAAGGCATTACCATTCGTCCCCTCGGGGCCTCAGCCGGTACGCCCGTCTACCTGCCAGCCGAGGCCCGTATTCGAAATCTACGCTGGTCTGCTAACAGCCGCTATTTAACCTTTACCCTCACCCAGACAGACGGCATTGAGCCATGGGTGCTAGATGTAACAGCGGCCAAAGCCAAACCACTGGCTGGACCAATTCTCAGCAACGTGTACAACAGTCCCTGTCGGTGGCTACCGGGTGACGAAGGCATTATCTGTAAGGTACGTCCTCAAGAGATGGGAGACCCGCCTGAAGAACCTACAGTCCCCACCGGACCCGTCATAGAAAGCAGCCAGGGACGAGTAGCCGCCACCCGCACTTACACCAATCTGTTGCAAAGCGCCCACGATGAAGCTCTGTTTGACTATTATTTTTCGGCGCAGCTGGCCCACATCAGCCTCGATGGAGAGATTACTCGTCTAGATAAACCAGACCTGATTCGCAATGTAACCGTCTCCCCAGACGGTCAGTGGCTGCTGCGCTCTACTATTCAACGACCGTTCTCCTATCAGGTGCCCGTCTCTCGCTTTCCAGTACGCTACGAAGTCCTCAATCGTCAGGGTGAAGTGGTCCATGAACTGGCCGATTTACCCCTGGCCGACGATATTCCCTTAGCCTTTGATTCGGTCCGACAGGGCAAACGAAGCATCGGCTGGCGCACCGATCGGCCTGCCAGCCTATATTGGGTAGAAGCATTAGACGGTGGCAATGCTAGCGCCCCTGCCGACTATCGCGATGGTTTGTATACTTTAGCCGCTCCTTTTAATACGGAGCCAACAGAAATCTGGCGCTCTACCCTGCGGTTTCGTGGAGCCGTCTGGAGCAGTGACACGCTGGCCATGGTCACTGAAGCCTGGTACGACAGCCGACAGCTAAAGACCTGGATGATCAATCCCCACAGTCTAGAGACAGAGCCGGTTCTAATTGATGAGCGAGATTTTCAAGACGCCTACGCTAATCCGGGGAATCCTGTAACTGTGCCAGGCGCCTATGGCCGCTCTGTTTTGATGCTGAGCGACGATGGCAACAGTATTTATCTAAACGGCAATGGGGCTTCACCCGAGGGAGTATTCCCCTTTTTAGACCGGTTAGATTTATCTACCCTAGAAACAGAGCGTCTTTGGCAGGCCACGGGAGAGAGGTTTAGTCGAGTCACCCGTCTGCTGGATAACAACGCTCAAAATTTGATCCTTCGTAGAGAATCCCAGACCAGTCCTGCTAACTATCATCAGATCAATCTTACCAACGACGACGAAACAGCTCTAACGCAGTTCAGTGACCCGCTGGCCTGGTACGGCGATGTGCAAAAAGAGATTGTGCGCTACCCTCGCGCTGATGGAGTGATGCTGACTGCGACCCTGTATCTGCCGCCGGGGCACGATACAGCCGCCGATGGTCCTTTGCCTACGGTGCTCTGGGTCTATCCTCGAGAGTTTAAAGATCGCGACGTCGCCAGTCAAAATACTCGACCAGAACATACGTTTACCCGACCCGGACGCGCGTCGGTTTTATTTTTGTTGACCCAGGGATATGCCGTGCTCAGCGGGCCCACTATGCCGATTATCGGTGAAGGCGATACGGAACCCAACGACACCTATATTGAGCAGCTAGTGACCAGTGCCGAGGCGGCGGTTGATTTTTTGGTAGAACGCGGTGTGAGTGACGGCAGCCGTCTGGCCATTGGCGGTCATTCCTATGGGGCATTTACCGCGGCCAATCTGTTGGCCCATAGCGATCTGTTTCAGGCTGGAATTGCTCGCAGCGGTGCCTATAATCGCACCCTGACACCCTTTGGTTTTCAAGGAGAGCAGCGCACGTTTTGGGAAACACCGGAAACCTACTTAACAATGTCTCCGTTTATCTCAGCAGAAAAGATCAATGAACCGCTGCTGCTGATCCATGGAGCTGAAGATAACAATACAGGCACCTATCCAATCCAGTCAGAACGATTGTTTGAGGCCATGAAAGGGCTGGGGGGCACCGTCCGCTATGTATCACTGCCGGCGGAAGGTCACGGCTATCGGTCGCGCGAAGCGGTGGGTCATGTGCTGTGGGAGATGGTGGAATGGTTAGACCAGCATGTCAAAACAGAGCAACCGTCGTCCGCTGAGTAATGGGCTGCGGCAATTATTCGTCCAGCAAGGACCCAACTAGCAACTTCTGCAGCATCCACACCAGGCTTACCGCTAAGGATGCGCTCCAGATGGTAGCCGCCAGGGTCAGCTGACCGTTGAGCACGCAGAGGCTGCCGCCCACGAGGAGCGCGATCGCAACTCCCCCTGACACCCGTACCAAAATCTGTACGGCTTCGGTCAGTTTCCGTAGACGAGTTGCAACATCATCGGTGGATACAGGGGAAACTGCAGACTCCAACAGGGTTTGAAAGCTGTCATACTGCTTGGGATCGATGTGATAATAGGTGCCCAGGTCCGTATCGCGCAGGGTGGGGTTAGAGCGTAGACCAAACTGCTTGGCGGTTGCGATCGCAGCCCTAACCTGACGTTTGCTGGCCACACCACTAAAGGTCTCAAACAGCGATTCTCGGTAAACTCCAGCTTTCGCCATTTCTAAAATTCGCTGGCTCAGTTCCACCTCCTGCAGGTGGGCTAGGTTCGACACGTGCGTCACCGGCTGATCCCAATTACTAAAAAAGTAAATATGTACTATATAAAATATCGCCGATCGATAGCGTAGCGTCAATCCATCTCAATCATCATTTAAAACAACGTAGGGACGTTCCATGGAACATCCCTACGTTGGATCGAATTACCGATGGGTTATCGGATGAGCGGGCTACATCATACCGGGCATACCCATGCCACCCATGCCGCCCATACCACCCATGCCGCCCATGGGATCGCCGCCGCCACCGGCAGCTTCAGGTTCAGGCTTCTCGACCACAAGGGCTTCGGTTGTTAGCACCATACCAGCCACAGATGCAGCATCCTGCAGAGCAGAACGAACCACCTTCGCCGGATCGACAATACCGCTGGCCATCAGGTCTTCATACTCACCCGTCAGAGCGTTGTAGCCCTCATTAAAGGGTAGAGAACGGACCTTCTCAACAACCACAAACCCTTCATCACCAGCGTTGTCAGCAATCTGACGCAAAGGAGCTTCTACTGCCCGCATGACAATATCCACACCGGTTTGCTCTTCAGGGCTGAGGCTAGCTTTAACCGCGTCTAGCTTCTCAGCCAAATGCAGCAGCGTGATCCCACCACCGGGAACAATGCCCTCATCAACAGCGGCTTTAGTCGCACTCAGCGCGTCTTCAATACGCAGCTTGCGATCTTTCAGCTCAGTTTCAGTAGCAGCACCCACTTTGATGACAGCGACACCACCAGCCAGCTTTGCCAGCCGCTCAGAAAGCTTCTCAGTGTCATATTCAGAGTCAGTAGCCTCTAACTCTCGGCGAATTTGAGCAACGCGCTCGTCGATATCACCCTTATTGCCGCTTTCAGACACAATGGTAGTAGTGTCCTTAGTAATAGTGATCCGATCGGCAGTGCCCAGCATATCGGTGGTCGCCATTTCTAAGCTGAGACCCACTTCTTCAGAAATCACCTGACCGCCAGTGAGGACAGCAATATCCTGCAGCATGGCCTTACGGCGCTCACCAAATCCAGGCGCTTTAATAGCAGCTACGTTAAGGACGCCACGGGCCTTATTAACCACTAGAGTTGCTAAGGCTTCACCGTCTACGTCTTCAGCAATGATGACTAGAGGCTTACCCGCTCGGGCAATATTTTCTAGAACACCTACCAGGTCCTGCATCGAGCTGATCTTTTTATCGGTGATCAGCACCATGGCACCCTCTAGGTCCGCGATCATACGCTCTTGATCGGTAACGAAGTAAGGAGAAAGATACCCGCGGTCAATCTGCATCCCTTCGACCACGTCAAGCTCAGTATGTAGGGACTTGGATTCTTCAACGGTAATAACGCCGTCCTTAGTCACCTTGTCCATGGCCTCGGCGATCATATTGCCGATAGCTTCATCGCTGCCAGCAGATACGGTGGCTACCTGGGCAATTTCTTTACCTTCTACAGGCTTGGCGGCAGCTGCAATTTCATTTACTAGCTTGGCGACGGCCTTTTCAATACCACGCCTTAGACTCACCGGATTCGCGCCCGCCGCTACGTTTTTTAGACCTTCGCGGATAATCGCCTGGGCCAATACGGTGGCAGTTGTCGTGCCATCACCAGCCAAATCCTTTGTTTTGGAGGCGACTTCTTGAATCAGTCGTGCTCCAGTATTTTCATAGGGGTCAGACAGCTCAATCTCTTTAGCAATGGTGATCCCATCGTTTACAATTTGAGGCGCACCGAATTTCTTTTCAAGAACGACATTTCGTCCCTTCGGACCCAAAGTAATCTTGACCGCATCGGCCAGGGAGTTGACCCCTTTTTCTAAAGCCTGGCGGGACTTTTCATCAAATAGTACCAGTTTCGCCATAGTCAGCTCGTTTCGCTCTGCAATGAAAGACCTTAGCACTCTGCTTCAGAGAGTGCTAACTAAGCGTATATCACTCCCTGAGCTTTCTTAATTCCGGATAACCGATCCGACCGGTTATTTTGCCAGCGCTGATTAAATAGACAGATTCCTGAATCCCAAAACTATCGATATTCAAGCGTCCTTAATCCCTAAGACACCTGGCAACACGCACAGCACGCCGCTAGCAACGGGCTAGACTGGCTACTGGCATCAACTTTTATTGAGTTTACTCACGTAGTCTCATCGAATGTGAATGTTTAATTTTTAGTGCTATTTCCTGGATATTACCTGGAGAGCAATGGGAAACATGACCCTAGCATGAGGCTGTTTCTAGATCTTGCACAAAATTTATCGATTTTTCTGTCGATAAATTTTAATTACAAGGATAAACCTCTCCCTGTAGAGCTGTAAGCATCCGGAAAACCAAACAGTCAATGCGTATCTTGCATCAGATATTCAAAAATGTCTTACTCGTCACACACGGAGGCAAATCTATCTTCTAGCATTGAACTATATTCAAATTTACTTAAAACTCCCTATTTTTTCGTACCCTCTCGACTTTATTAGAGCTTTAGCAAACTTTGGTCAGGGTTATTGTTCTCTTTACCTAGATATAGCTTTGGTTGCTTAACGTAGAGAAGATTTATAGGTCACTCTTCAAGTTCTAGGCAAACGCTTGAGCCGTTAGCATTCCAAATAAATTTCTTTTCCTGAAAAACTAAGTCTTTCTAAACCATGTCTTCTGCCACTGCGTTTCTGAAGAATCATGTTCTTCATGGTGTTAAGTCCCAGTTTCAGCCGCTACAACCCCTTAGACTCTGGATCGATTCTCTGCAAATTAAAGATCCCCTACGGGCTCGCCGTATTGCTCGGTTTATCCCAGCCCAGTGTCCTTTTGAGCGCGACGTCGTAGTCTTTGGTCGCACCGTTGCCCATATTCCACCCATGTGCAAACTCAACCCTTTATTTAATGAGCTGATGAGTCTACGATTCCGAGCTCTTTGCTACCTGGCCGATGAATGCGGTGAGGATATTTCTGAACTGGTTTAAGGCAACGGGGGACAAAGAAGCTTGAACCCATTATTTTCATCCTCCAAGGGCTACACCTGAAAACTACGTCGGGGTTTTGTATCCGACCTCTTGGAGCAACGTCATTGGACCAAGAGACTTGAGTTGGTCCAACTGTGCTTGGGTTTTAACTAAAAGCGAGCCTGCAAATCCTAGAGAATTAACAGAAATATTTAGATAGTCATCCTGGCGACGGGGAACAACCATCATCCAGTCACGGGTGCCCAACAGGTTGTAGGCCGAATATTGAGTGCCATGCCACCGTCCGCTAGGATCGGCTATATCCAAATCGCTAAGCAGCTGACGATAGCGCTGCAGCACCTGTTCTGGGCTCGCTCCAGAAAGTTTGGCGATGCGATGGGCATAGGGCAATTGAGACGAGCGTCCCACAGCGTCAATAAAGTTTGTGGTTTGAATAATGCTTTCAATCGGCAAATCCATCGACTGCTGTGGAACAATTTGCAGATGCTTATGGGGCTGACTGGCTCCAGCCGCCTCACCACCGTTGTAGAAAAATAGTCCAGGCACATCGTTTAAACAGCGACAGAGTGCCGTAAAGTCCGCCAGGTTTAACCAGTCAAGCTGTGATTCAAATTTTTGAGTAACGATCAGAAAATGATGATCTACAACATTAAATTTGTTTAGCAAGCATACGTGGGTGTCGGAAACATCTGTGACATAAAGATCCCGGTCGTAGGGCAAAAAGGGATTTGTCTTGGTTTTGGTTTGGATCTTACGAGCTTCGGCCTTGCGATTGAGATTGGTTAAGATCCGCACAATAAAAGCTATGCCACCATCGGAGACTAGCTCATATCGGGTATCGATGGACTTTAAGGCTCCTGTGGCTAATCCGTGCTGGGTCTGGGCTTGAAGTTTGGACCACAGGGTACGGGGCTGCCAGGGTCTAGAAACTGACGAGTCAGCGCTAGCACACATATATCTATCCTGATAAATCGCTGCTGCTATGCAGTTCTAACATAGAACCCGAACATATCCTGAATATAGACTCCAGAGAAAACTAGGCCATGCCTTAGCGAATCTGGTATCTGACCTACAATCAGAGGTAATCACCAATGCTTATTAAACGATAATTATGGGTAGGAACCCCTTCAATGTAATTAAATTCCGCACCCACGTACTTGGTACATTTATAGGTATTTATATATGCCTTCTAAGTATTTTTCTAATTCTGGAATATCAGAACTTACTACCCTGGGCTTTAGAAGATAAGCTATGGCAGCCAATTAATTCCATAGTCATTTTTGGAACGGTTTGTAGCATTTTGCTAGTGACTGGGGCTCGGGCTGGTCTCAGCATAAATCGTCTGTTTGGTCGGGTACCGCGATTTCCCATTGGCTACGGGCTGTTGCTGATTGTCAGCGTGTTTATTTTCTCTCTTAGTAGTTCTCTTCTACTGTTTTATCCAATTTCACTGTTGGCTCCAGGATTTGTGGAAGAACGTCTTTCGCAACAGCTGTTTGACATTGAAACGGCGTTTCCCACTCTGTATAAAGGTTTGATTCTGTTTGTGGCTATTGTATTTGCGCCACTGACTGAGGAGTTTATATTTCGTGGGGTGCTGTTACAACGGTGGGCCGTTCGTTGGAATTTACCTGTTGGTATTATTCTGTCATCAGTATTATTTGGTTTGTTACATGAGAATAATCCCCTGGGATTAACCATGTTTGGCATCGTTATGGCATTGCTCTATATTCGCAGCCACAGCCTGTGGGTACCGATTATCGCTCATGCCCTCAATAATATTGTTGCCGTTACCCCAGAGCTGCTGTTTCCAAGCGCTGAAACATTTAAACTAGAGGACCTGCAGCAGGGCTGGTGGATGGGAGTTGTAGGTCTCTGTTTAGCAGCGCCTACATTAATCCACTTTATCTACAACAGCTGGCCTAAAAAGACGATACAGCCTCCATACTTTTGGGAGTAGACCCCGGTCTATCGATCGGCTTTTTGCGTAAATCTCTCTTTGGCTGCCTCAAACGCTTCCTTCATAACGGCTTGGATTCTCTCAGGGTCGGGCTTTTTACCCCCCATCAAATCGCCAAAGTAAACACAGGCTCCTTCCCCTAGCGCCCAGGTATAGGCAGCGGCCCAGGATGCTGCAATCACACTGCCAAAGCCAGGAATCAGCTTGATCAGCTCTCGACCTACGGCCTGGGCTAAAAAGCCGCCAGCGATGGTGCTCGCAACACCGCCGGCTTGGGAAACGCTAAGCCGCTGACCATAGAGCTGACCTAGAGCCACAATCATAGAGACCTGAAGCGCTGTGATAGCTGGCATGGTAGCAAAGGGCAGCGGCACGGCAGCCAGGGTGGCAGCAATGACGGCAAAGGCCGAAATATAGCGACGGGCCACATCTCGATAGATGGCACCTAGCTGTGTCGTTGCATCATCCGTTTGGTCCAGCAGCTGGTAGATCGCGTTGGATTCAGCCTCGGGCAACTGACCGGACAGCACGCTTAGTAAAGCCTCTAACCCATAGAAAACAGGAGTATAGCCGTCTTCTTCGAGGGTAAAGTCCACCATAACGGCACTGTCGTACAGCCCATCAAAACTACGCTTTAGTTCGCCAAACGCTCGTTGAACAGCGGTCTGAATCGGCGGATAGGGAGAATGCTCTTCCTCGCTGGCATACAGTTCGTGGAGACAGGTCACGATCAGCACCACTGGAATCGTAGGATGCTGAGTCCTGACCTGCTGCAGAATCTGATGCAGGCTATCTACCGCAAAATCATTAATCTTGACCGTCACCAGCAAAATGCGGGCGCCTCTGGCCTGCTGAGCCAGATCTTCCTGCAGCTCTTGGATGATGGTGGTCACGTCGCGATCCACATCGCCTAGACCCACGGTGTCAGTAAATAACAGCAGCGGCAGATCTACAGAAGGATAGGCATAGCGCTCGGTGTGCTGCGTATGGGGTCGAAATCCCTGGCCAATGATATCGGCAGATACACCAGTCAAACCACGTACGATTGAACTTTTTCCAGACTGAGGTTTACCAATCAGCCAGGCTTCGGTGGTTGGTAACTGTGCTCTAATCCGAGTCAGGATGTCGGCCATCTGCTCATCATCGATCGCAAACCACTTTATGACCCGCTGGGTAATTTGCTCTAAGGGTTGTCCGGACCTGATGGCCTGCCATGAAGACAGCCAGCGATGATTTTGGGGCAAATCAGACTTGGGGGCGGATGCTGCCATCGCATCTCCTCACACGAGCTTTCCGTGCCATTGTAACGGTTGCTGTCAGGGGCTTGTTAGGGGATGCCTGGTACTGATTTCACTACAGAACACCATCAATGATTATTTTAAATTATTGGGCAATGTCACATTTTTGATAAATAACTACACTAATTTTTGATAAGTTATTATTAAATTGTGCAATAACATACGAGCTTATATCTATGCCAACTACCACTGAAGAAGGCGGACGCCTGAATAACTTTGCTTCTGAGCCTAAAATGTATGAGGCTGAACCCCCCACAGCTGGGGAGAAGCGTAACTACCTTATTTTTGGTGTTCTGGGCGCAGCCCTTGTGGTTGGTCTGGTGGCTCTAACTACGGTAATTTCTTAAGCGTTAAAACCGGTCGCAATCTTAATGCCGTTACGGTTAATAGCTAGATTTTCGGGGCTCGAATGATTCGAGCCCTTTTGTGTTAGGCGGTATTGGGATAAGTTCTGATAGTGACCGGGCAGCGTTAGCAAAACGAGATCGCGTAGCCAGGGTAATTTGTATAAGAACTCAAACTGCAGGGCAGCGTTGAAGATGCGCCTGAGATAGCGGCTATGACATCAATGTGGATTACAGGGCCTACCCGCAGTGGCAAAACCCAGCAGTTGATGGACTGGCTATCGCATCAGTCGGCCACGGCTGAACGACCTTGGCTAGTGTTTGCCGCCAATGGTGACAACCGTATGGCGCTGGCTCAAAGACTGGCCGCGACGCTCCAAGATCGACTGCCGTACACGACAACGACACCAGCCGGTTTTATCCAGAGTGAGGTAATTCTCTTCTGGCCTTTGTTAATTGAATCTTTAGCACTTAGGGCCCAGTTTCCGCTCAAGCTACGTCCGGAGAATGAACAGCTGTTGGCACTACAGCTATGGGAACCGCAGTTAAAAGATGGCTCTTTGCAGGTAGAAGGCTGGCAAGAGTCTCAGATAGTGCGACGGGCTTTGGATCTGCTACAGCTGGCAGCTTCTGCGGGGATTCCTGCTGAAGACATTACCCGGCGACTGCGCCAGGGCATGGCGCTATTCCCAACGGATACATGGGAGACCATGGGAGCGGCACTGCTACAGTGGCGAACCTGGTGTTTAGAGCGGGGGTTTTTAACCTACGGTCTGATGACCGAGCTGTACTGGCGACATTTGCTGCCGCTGCCTCAGTATCAGGCTCAGCTGCTAGAGCGATTTGCAGGAACAGCGGCGGATGATGTGGATGAATATAGCGCGATCGCACCTCTCCTGTTCCAACTATTCAAAGCTGCCGATCGCCCCCAGGCATTTACCTACAACCCCAGCGGTCAGGTACGTCTAGGCGTCGGCGCTGACCCCGTGGCCACACTAAGCCTGGCGGCCGGCTGCGAACGGGTGCAGCTGCCTCATCCTGACGCCGACAGCTTAGGCTATGTCATGGCTGATGATGTGGTGCAGTGGGTACAGGACCCGCTGGCCGTGCCGGAATTGCCCCCACAGGTGCAGCTGATCACCGCGACCACCCGAGGCAAAATGCTACGGCAGACGGCAGACTTTATTGCCGATAATATCCATCGTGAAATAGTAGCGCCCGCAGACATTGCGGTGATTGGGCCTGGGTTAGACGCCATTGCCCGCTACAGCCTGATCGAGATTTTAAGCAAGCGGGGTATTGTAGTCGCCTCGCTCAAAGACCAGCGGCCTCTCAATAGTTCACCGTTTGTGCGATCGCTGCTGACACTTTTAGCGCTAATTTATCCTGGGCTAGGTCGGCTGATCAGCCGAGACGCGGTGGCTGAAATGCTGGTAGTACTAAGCCAGACACCCGAGACAGAGGCCAGTTTACCCTGGTTTGACCTGACCCACATCGATCCGGTACGCTCCGAGCTGATTGCCGACCACTGCTTTGTGCCAGATGTCGAGCATCCTCGCCTGCTTAGCGTCGAGAACTTTCCCCGCTGGGACCGCCTGGGGCATCAGGCGACAGCCGCATACAACAAAATTTTAGACTGGATCAACGAACAAAAAAAGCAACAGCAGCAGCGCTATCCCACTAGCCCAGTGATTACGCTGGACCGCGCCATGCAGGGCTTTCTATGGCGTGGCAACTATTTACCCCACGACCAGCTCTCAGCACTGCGGGAGCTGATGGAAACAGCCCAGTATTTTTGGGATGTCGAACAGCGGCTAGAGCTGCATGGCGGCGTGCCTGGAGAAAGTTCCCTTAGCGATGTGGGTCGATTTATTCAACTGCTGCAGCGGGGCACCGTATCGGCTAATCCATATCCGGCTCGCTCATTAGATGGCGAGCCGCCAGGTGTCACGCTGGCGACAGTATTTCAATATCGCGCCCAGCGACTATCTCATCGCTGGCAGTTTTGGCTGGATGCTGGATCTCCCCGCTGGCTAACAGGACGCGATGAGCTGTTCGGTGCAGAGATTTTTCTTAGCGACTGGCCCGAGCGACCGGTGAGCGCGCTAGATACCGAGACAATGCACGAAGCCAGGTTAGAGAGAATTCTGCGAGACCTGCTCGGACGAACCACTAAGAGACTCTATCTGTGTCACAGCGAGCTGGCACTCAACGGGCAAGAGCAAATGGGGCCTTTATTAGGATTGGTCAGCGCTGTAGACCCCATAGAGCTTAGGGATTAATCCGGGCTGATTTCACCTCTGACGACGAGCGCTATAAAGCAGACATATTCAGGACAATGGCGACAACAGGCTATGGTCAGTAGGACACTTTAGACCTAGTAAGGTAGCTGCGATCGCAGCTACCATAGAGAGCGACGTACATTGAGCCCACGCCCCATGACCACAACCGCATCCCAAAAAAAAGTTATCGTTGTTGGCGCTGGCTGGGCCGGATTGGGAGCGACCTATCATCTGGCCAAACAAGGGTATGACGTCACGCTGCTCGAAGCCGGTCCCCAGCCTGGTGGGTTAGTAGCGGGTTGGAAAACACCGGGTGGGCGCTCGGTTGAAGCTGGAATTCACGGTTTTTGGTATCCCTACAACAATATTTTTTCACTAGTGGACGAGCTGGGTATTCAGCCCTTTACACCCTACACCCGGTCGTCTCAATATTCACCCGCCGGTCTAGAGGTGGAGTCGCCGCTGTTTCAGGCGATGCCCTACTTGCCCAGTCCGTTGGGTACCTTTGCCTACACTCGGTTTAAGCGCTTACCCTTGGCCGACCGGCTGACCGCGCTGCCGCTGCTGTATGCGGTGATTGACTTCGACAACTCCGATGATGCCTGGAAACGCTACGACGGTATGACCGCCCGCGAGCTGTTTAAGCAGTACGGCGTCTCCGAACGTCTGTACAAAGAATCGTTTGAGCCCATGCTGCTAGTGGGACTATTTGCCCCTGGCGAGCAGTGTTCAGCCGCTGCCGCCATTGGCATGCTGTACTACTTTATTTTGGCCCACCAGCCTGACTTTGACGTGCGCTGGTGTCGGGGCACCGTAGGGGAGATGATCTTTCGTCCCTGGGTAGAGCGAATCGAGTCCTTAGGCGGCAAAGTCCTGGCCAACCGTCGTGTAAGTAATGTACGGGTAGACAACAATCGAGTGACAGAAGTGATATGCACCGGACTGGAGGGAGACGAAACCTTTGAGGCTGATGCGGTAATCTTCTCAGTCGGCATTACCGGTATGAAAAAGATTGTTGCTGGTAGCGAAGCACTGCGCGATCGCTCTGAATTTCGAGATTTACAAAACCTGGGCGGCGTGGATGTGCTGGCCACCCGACTGTGGTTTGA
Source organism: Leptolyngbyaceae cyanobacterium (assembly GCA_050043465.1). Classification (GTDB taxonomy): domain Bacteria; phylum Cyanobacteriota; class Cyanobacteriia; order Phormidesmidales; family Phormidesmidaceae; genus Leptothoe. The sequence goes on along the minus strand of JBHJIL010000127.1, from coordinate 1,031 downwards.
CCGAAAAATTGACGTGCCGTTGCCATCCAACGCCTGCTTTGGCTTTCATCAAACCACCGGATGGACCTTCTTTGATCTGAACAACTTACACGATGAGTACAAAGACGAACCTGGCAGCGTGATTGAGGTGGACTATTACCACGCCAACCAGCTGTTACCTCTCAGCGATGAGCAGGTTGTTAAACTAACGCAAAAAGATTTGGCTGGGTGTATTCCTGCGTTTGGTGATGCGCAGGTAGTCGATCAGGCCGTGGTGAGAATCTCCCAGGGCGTCAGCCATTTTGCGCCTGGCAGCTATCGTTATCTACTACCGGGGACCACTAGCTTTAGCAATGTCTTTATGAGCGGTGATTGGATTGTTACTCGCCACGGGTCCTGGTCTCAGGAAAAGGCCTATGTCACCGGGTTAGAGGCGGTTAATCATGTTGTTGACTTGTTTGGTGAAGGAACAGCCGCGCAGGTTATTCCGATTATTCCGGACGAACCGCATATTCAGATAGCTCGGACGGTGAATAGAACGGCTAAGCAATTGATGGAGCAAATAGTGCCTCAGATTTGGTCGTACTGATCTTTTAACCCCCCTTCACTTTTAGTAATCTCCGTCCCTTTGCGAGGTAATGGAATTTGAACTTGTCGGGAGTTTGGGGTTACTATCTCTCGATTTTAGAGGTTTCCATTCCCTTGCGGGGTTAGTGGAACTTAAACACTTGACTAACCCCGAAGCAAGAGGGGAGTGCAGTACATAGTTTCCGTCCCCTTTCGGAGTAGTGGAATTTGAACCTTTAGAAGCAAAAGCTGGTCTTAAGAAGACTCATCGAAGTTTCCGTCCCCTTGCGGGGTAGTGGAATTTGAACCCGCAATGTCTCAGGATTCGCGAGTACTTCGTGTAGCGTTTCCGTCCCCTTGTATGTTTAGGGGGTAGCAGTAGACCGTAATCCCCTGGGTCAATGTAGGTGATGATGAGAGAACAGAGCATCATGGTCTCCTTTCTTGTACGGTAAACCAGGAAGCCGTAGATCACTGTTCCCTTA
>JBHJIL010000126.1:0-8794 GCA_050043465.1 Leptolyngbyaceae cyanobacterium | reverse complement strand
TTGGGGTCGTGACCTACTTTAACTGGATATGGCAGCATAGTCGCACACGAGATACCGCTGCTCAGAGAGCAGAGATATCCACGGAACCTTGGTCATGGAATGACATTGCTTCCTATCCCACTTTTTTCTGAGGCACGACCGCTGAGACTCCGAAGATTAGCAATACAAGCAACCTCATTAAGATTGCATGAGATAGGGGCAATCAGCATCGTTTTTGTTCCGATACGCACTAGGTTAAGAAGAGGTTAACTTAGGGGTGAAACTGCCTTAAGGCTTCCTAGTTGTCGCAGTAAGAACGTGCAATTCCATGTCTAGCTATCCAAAACGTAGGCAGAGTTTGACCTCTGCGCTAACCCGATATCAGCACAGAATCTTGCTGATGGGCAGTGGATTGCTAGTCACTCTGATGCTGGTAGTACGATTTTTTAGCCCGATTCCTATTCGCCACCTGACCCGCGATCCGCTGGTTTTAGCGGAGAAACCATTTTATTTTGGGTTTCTTTCCAACGTGGGAATTTTGATGTGGTGCTTTAGTGCCGCGATTTGTCTGTTTAGTAGTCTGCTGCTGTTGCTCGCCAAAGATAAGCGAGAGTCTGTGCTCTTTTTTGGTGTCTTTGGCGGGCTAAGCCTATGGCTAATGCTGGATGACCTGCTGATGATCCATGAGGTGCTTGATGAGACGCTGCGTCTGATTCCAGAAAAAGTCACATTTATGGTTTACGGTCTATCGCTTATGGCCAGTCTGTACCGGTTTCGTAAGACCCTATGGAAAATGCAGCCGTGGCTGTTGGGTCTGAGTCTATTGTTTTTTGGGATATCTGTTGGGTTTGATGTGATTGTGCCCCAGGACTGGATTACGGGTGATGATGATGGGTATTTGTTAGAAGATGGCTTTAAGCTGCTGGCGATCTTTGTGTGGTCGGTGTATTTTAGTCGGGCGGCCTTGGAGAAACTTTTGGGTTTAGTGAAAACGTCGGTGAGGGTAAACTCATAGCGGTACTTGACGGGCAGCTGCAGCCACTGGCTTAGGGTTTGGGTTAGCCATGTTTGTTACAGAAATTGCGATGCTTTTCGACATTGAAAACTGGCTTAGCTAGATGCAGTAGGCAAATGGCCTGAGCAGTAGCTAGCAGTACCCATTGGGGTGCTTTTTGATTGATGAGGTCTGTTTCAGAGAATTTGTAGCTAAACTGTGGGCAGTAGTTTGGAAAATCGTGCCCATGGAACTGGCTGCTCTTTTGGCTTCGTTTTTATCTCCGTTTTTGCCTCATTTGCTGAAGTTAGGGAAGCCGGTGGCGGAGGAAGCGGGTAAGGCATTGGGTGGCAAGTTGGGGGAAGGTACCTGGGAAACGGCTAAAACAGCGTGGGGTAAGCTATCTGCGAAGGTGACAGCAAAACCTTTGGCGAAGGGAGCGGCGGAAGCGCTGGCGGAAAATGGTGAGGATGAGGATGCCCAGGAGATTTGGGTGTCGCAGTTGAAAAAGGTGCTGGCAGCGAACCCAGAGCTAGCCCGAGAACTGCAGACGCTGCTGGAGAAGGAGGCCAAGGTGGTCAATCAGGTGGCGCTAAAGGGGGTAAAGGCTGACTCCATCGAGGCGGGAAATTTGACCCAGGAAGCGGGTGCCAATGCGGAGCGAGTGAACCAAGAAGCGCTGACGGATGTGGAAGCAGGCAGTATTAAGCTGGGAGATATTAACCAGCGTGCATAGTGAGTATTTTCTAATTTAGCGAAAGGGTTACGCGGTGAGTTCTGAGAAAATTTCGCCTAAAGCTAAGCAAACCGCGCTGAGCAATGTCAATGTAAAGGGTGATCGCTCCATAGAGGGAGGTATTACTCAAAAGATTGATATTCACGAGGCTCCGCGAGAGAAACTGACGGGGATTCCCAACAATAGTCCGTTGGGAACAGGAAAATTTGTGGGGCGGAACGGGGCACTGAAGCAGCTGCACGAACAGCTAACCCATGGCAGGGTAGCGGTAGTTGTTGGCATGGGAGGCTTGGGAAAAAGTGAGCTGGCCATGCGCTATGGTCAAAATCATGAAGCAGACTATGGCGGTGGGGTGTGCTGGATTAATGGGCGCACGGGGGATATGTTGACCCAGGTGGTGCAATATTGTCAGCTAAAGTTGGGGATGATGCTGCCAGAAGAGAAAGTAAAAGAATCTTTGAATTTAGGGCAGGCGATGGACTGGTACCTGAGCAACTGGCGCGCGGAAGGCCCTGTGCTGATGGTGTTGGATGATGTGATCAGTTTGGCGGACTGTCGGCCATTGTTGGAGCTGTTGTCACCTCGGTTTCGGGTGTTGATAACAACGCGGCAGCCAAAGCTGAATGCTGATTTTTATGAATTGGATCTAGAGCTTTTATCGCCAGAGGATGCTTTAGAGCTATTGGCGCATCTGGCAGGGCAACAGCGCATAGAAACAGAACAGGGTCTCGCCATCGATCTGTGCGAAACCCTGGGATATTTACCCCTGGGAATAGAGCTGGTGGGGCGACATCTGGCGACAAACCCATTTGTGACGGTGGCGGAGGTGAGTAACAGTCTGTCGCTGGAAAGTGAGCAGCTGCGGCCTCAGGACACTTATCTGATGGCGAACCAGCGGGGGGTGCGGGCAGCATTTGAGTTGAGCTGGCAGCGGTTGGACACAACGGCTCAGGTGCTAGGGCAGGTGCTGAGTCTGTTTGCACCGGGGGAAATACCCTGGGAGCTGGTGGATCGAGCGGTGGCAGGGTTAGAAATAGACGAGACAACATTAAGAGCCGCCAAGACCGCCCTAGTGCAGCAGAGTTTGTTGCAAAAAAATGATCAACTTACCCTGGCGCTACACCCACTGATACAGGAATTTTTTGAGAGTAGGCGACAGGCCCACGCGAATCGCGAACAGTGGCAGCAGAGCTATATTCAAGGTCTGGCAAACTATGCCGGTGAGATTCCCTATGTGGTGGTGCTGGAGCAGATTAAACAGCTAACGCCAGCCGTGCCACACTTAACCGCACTATTGCAACATTCCTAGGAAACTATTCCAGATGATTGTCTAGAACCACTGTTTCGAGGTGTCACCCGATTTTATGGTGGGCAAGCCATTTACAGTGTTGCCCAGGACTGGGCTGAGCAAGGACTTGCCATTTTGCAAACGCGTCTAGGTGAGGACCATCCGGATGTGGCAACGAGTTTGAACAATTTGGCGCTTTTATACAAGGATCAAGGTCGCTACAGCGATGCGGAACCGCTCTTTCTGCAAGCGATTGATATTATAAAACAACGCTTGGGGACGGAGCATCCCAACTTTACAGCGGTCTCAAATAACCTGACTGACCTCAGACAGACAAAACAGCGTAGCCGCACCAGACGACTACTCAGCTATGGGGCCATCGGCTTTTTAATGCCGTTGCGCTCCATGGCATAGTTCAGCTATTAGCCGCCCCTACACCGTGGAGCGCATTACAATCGCTTGGGTCAATTATGATGATCTGGCTTGTGTGGCGCTGGGGCCAAAAACGAGGCTGAGTTGTGGGCTCTGGGGCAACTCAATCCCAAACTATGGCAACACGCTAAAATTCAAAATCATGCAACCTGAGTCATCCTTAGTTCAATGACTACCGCAGAAGCTATATACGAATTAGTTAATCAACTACCCGAAGAGCAAGCTAAATTGGTCTGGCTATTTGCCCAGTTTATTCAACGAAATACACAGTCATCCATTGGAAAGCGCGCTATCCCAATAGGAACATTAACCAGCCTCAGAGGAATTGCTAAACAAGCTCAACTAGAGACCGACCAAGAACTAACTGACGATCACACCAATTACCTTATCCACAAATATCAATGAAGGTCCTGGTTGATAGCAATTTGACTGAATCCCACTTTTAGTTACCCATGCCTCCTGTTTCCCATCCATTTAGCAAAGGATTATTAGTTGTCTTGATGAACTATAACGATCACGCTCCACCTCATGTGCATGTGAAGTACCAAGGCGATGTGCAGAGTTATCGCATCACGATAAAGACACGGCAGTGGTTGCAATCCGGTAAAAAGTTACCAGCTAAGCTAAAGCGGTTAATTGAAGCATGGGTGGAGGTTCATGAAGAGGCATTGTTGCAGCAATGGCTGCGGGCTATGAATAACGAAGTAGTTGAAATCGTGGGGTGATTGAGCGATGTGGAATGAGTGGAAGACCTATGCCAGTAATGAGAGCCATTGGGCAGAGTCAAACGAAAAAGGGCTACTCAAAGCAGAGTATTTGGGAGAGTATATCCTGAGGCTATGGTTTGAAGAGGTATTAGATGTATCGATCTATGATCTAGACTTTAAGCCTCTATTAATTGATGAAGAACCTGGTCCAGCTTTAAATCCCTTACGTCAGTTAGATCGCTTTCAATTCGTAAAAGGTGATGGCACGTTAGTATGGCCCAACCCTGAAACCGGGGAGTACGATCAATCAGCCATTGATTTAGCGCCTGAATGCGTCAGATTCTTCTGTGAACGGCATGGCACCTTAGTTAAGGCCTCTAGAGCAACAGCTACAGCCTAAAAAACAGCGAAGCAGGAATTTAGCTTTTTGCTCAACCCTCGGCATCAGACCTGGAACGAACACTGCAAACTGGAAAAAGGCCAGATTTTAGGAAGTATTCCGGAAGGACGCACAACGGTTCGACTACTTAAATTCAATACTTATGCTCGGGTCCAAGAACGGCAAAATCATCCTGATTGACTAGTTGCGGTTTACGCAACTAGTCAGATCGTCTAGATCTAACAAAATCAATAAGTTTAGGTATATATTTTTAGGACTGGACTGAAAATGGACTAAATTTTATCCCTGTGCGCGAAACTCCTGAAAACCTTGCGATCAAGACCTTACACGCATATGGGCAGCTAAGCCAGGTTAAATAACTCCAGATCCTGTTTCATAGAGCAGACTCCTCAGACTGACGCTCACCACGACTAGCCAAATGAATAGATCGAGCTGTGTGGATGAGCGATCGCACCCTCACCAGTTCGACCAAATTCCCAAAACCACTCTGTCTCAAAATAGATTTTGAAGTCTTACAAATAGACTCAACATAAAACTATCTGGTCTCAATTTAATAAAGAAATGATTGCTAGTTAATCGCTAGCGAACAGACCTTTGCATGGAAACGAAGAAACTTTGGTCGCCCTATAAGGCGCTTGGTAAAAGATAGGCCAGCAAACCACCAATCAAAGGTGTCAAATTACCAAAGTTTGTACGGCTCTGATTCAACAGGCTAGACCTCAAACCGAAAAAAAATCTCTGACTTGCTGCTTTAAATTGCATATGTCAATCCAATCAGGTGAACCAATCGGTAGCACAGGAATCTGCTGCTCAACAAACTGATTTCCTTTCTCAAGCAATAGCACTCCTAAACGAATCTGTTGAGAGACTTTCTAGTATCAAAATATTGACGAGTAAAAGTAGTCGATTCTGGAGACAGTCCATGAACAATATGGGCTAGTACGTCCAGCCCTTGAAACGATGACAGTGTGGCGAAGCTACCAAGATTGAAAAGTGGAGAGAATAACCGAATCGCAATACAAGCGATCGCAACTCCACCAGCTTAGTCAAATTTCCAAGAAACTGTACCGTCTCAATCAAGACCAGAATGTCCCACTTATAGACTTAAAAAGATACAAATTAGTCTCAGCCTGATACATAAAATAATTGCCGGTCATTCGACGATGGCGGCAGCAAAAACTTTTTTTGCAAATGCAAGCAAGGCTCAAAGAGAGATTTTATGTCTAATTTCGGGACTCAAAACAAGACAGCTTGTATTAATTTAATACTAATGTTTGACGTCCTGCTACTTTGCTAGACCCCATTGAACAGACTTTTATAAATATGAAGAGCCCTAACAAATGCAGTAAATTAAATCGCTACGCTTTTTCAGTCTTAAAAATAGACTCTAAAGTATTGACATGAGGCTCAATATGAGTAGAGTGTGTCTAGCCATAAAACAGAGGTACATCCTCCCATGTCTGATATCGCCAACGCCTTAGAGAACGTCGCCACAGCTGTCAATGCCCTGGAGCCCCAGGCTGACCCCCAAAATCTAATGACCGTAGAAGCCGTACAAAAGGTGCTCAATCGTTCTCGAGCATCGGTATACCGCTATGCCAACACCGATGCTTTGGTACTTAACCCGCCCTTTGATCACACCCGGCTCAATCCAGAGTCCAGACAGCACAAAGAAGACCCGTTGATGTTTCATCCCAATGAAGTGGCTCGCTTTGCTCAAGATGTGCTCGGTATCAAGCAGGTCACTATTGAGATTAGTCAGCCACCAGAAACGCTAACTCATCAGTTATTACGTCAGGTATTAGCGGAACTCAAGGTCATTCGAGAGCTAGTTGAAAACACATCCGGCAGCGGTTTATCACAGTAGTTTCTTACATAGCTAAAATCTAGCTTTGGGTCATATCAAAATAGTTTTGTTTATGCTCTTGTCTTTCAGGCATATCAGCGCTTGTAGAGTTTCTGCTGTCTTCTCGGTTCAGATCTACAAAGCAGTGTTAACCTTGAATCAAGTAAGCATATTGGGCAAGTGCTAAACTTTGATACTTTCTAAACGCAATTTGGTGCAGATTAGTTGATGTTTACCCTAATGGATGCTGTCGTTCAGTACGTAACAAAAATCACCCTTTCATGAACAGACCGCCGTAGGGCTCGTTTTTAAGATCCAATTTTTTCTCTGGTTAAAACGCACAAAGCTGCGTCAAAATTACCTATTTTTATTGATTTTTTTGCATCCTTCACCATGGAATCTGCCAGTCAATTAGAGTCTAGTTCTGAGCCTCACCATAGCCCACTCGTAAATTTACTGGGTACGTTTATTGCATTGGCAACACTGACTCTACCCCTACTTACAGTTACCTATTTCTCTTCACCAACCATAGATAGCCTCAGGGAATTGCCCTATTCAGCAATACAAACTAACGAATAAGATCTAGCGGTACCATGGGGGCTGACTCCCTTTTCTCCTAAAATGCTATCGGGATAGACGGATTTGTGGATTCTATCTTGCATTAGTTATAAGTAGTTGGAGAAGTATCGTGGATTTATCTCGCATTTCTGCTCAACCCAAGCCGGGTTTGATCAATGTACTGATCGAAATCGCCGGGGGGAGCAAGAATAAATATGAGTTCGATAAGGATCTCAATGCGTTTGCCTTAGATCGTGTCCTATTTTCATCTGTCCAGTATCCCTATGATTATGGCTTTGTCCCCAATACGCTAGCCGACGATGGCGATCCGCTAGACGGCATGGTGCTAATGGATGAGCCCACCTTTCCTGGCTGTGTAATTGCAGCTAGACCCATCGGTATGCTCGAAATGATCGACGGTGGCGATCGCGATGAGAAAATTTTATGCGTTCCTGACAAAGATCCTCGCTATGTAGGGGTTAAAACTCTTGACGATGTTGCACCCCATCGCTTAGATGAAATTGCAGAATTCTTTAGAAGCTACAAAAATTTAGAGAAAAAAGTAACTGAAATCCTAGGCTGGAAAGGTCTAGACGAAGTCCAGCCTCTGATTGAGAAGTGTATCGCTGCGGCCAAGTAGTCCGGTCGTAGTGGGTACTCTCCGAATAGTGGATTAAGCATTATGGGGGCACATCAACGTATAAAATGTGTCCCTGTAATGCCCGCTGTTTGCTTGAGTTGGTTCTTAGATATCGACGACTAGAACGCCGATGGGGAATCACTCAAACCTCAGACGTCGGGGATAGCCCAATTTCTATGAGCATGCTTACCACTCGGGAATACACACCGTGAGTGTATCTGCCCATACTTTAGATAAAGAAAGTACACGGCAAGAGCCACCAGAACTCTCAATTCGTTTTTGGGGGGTGCGTGGTAGTGTACCCACACCCGGTGCTGCTACTGCATCCTATGGAGGGAATACCTGCTGTATCGAGGTCTTAGCCGATCAGCAGCGCCTAATTTTTGATGCAGGTACAGGACTTAGGGTACTCGGAGAACATCTCTGGCAACAGGCTAGCCCAGTCCAGGGACATCTGTTTTTTACCCATACTCAATGGGATCGAATTCAAGGGTTTCCGTTTTTTTTACCCGCGTTTGAATCAAAAAACCGGTTTCATATCTATGGTGGCACGGCTGCTAATGGGGCATCAATTAAGCAGCGTTTGACCACCCATATGCTCAAACCGGGGTTTGTCTTACCGCTCCAGGCAATGAAGGCAGAGCTAACGTTTCATGATGTTATGCCTGGAAACCCCATCAAGATTGGTGATATTACGGTCGAACCGCTAGGTCTAAATGGCCATACCAATGCTTTGGGATATCGCCTGAGCTACCATGGCAAATCGGTCGTATACGCGACTGATACTAGCGATGAATTCCTAGATGAAAATCTTGTCTTTATGGCCGATCGGGCTGATTTACTGATCTACGACGGTCTGTACGTAGATATGTGCGACCAGATTAATATGCATCCGGAACCAAAACCATGGAAAGCTGCTATCCAACTAGCCCAATCAGCCCAGGTAAAGCAGCTAGCCATGATTCACTATGGTCCTCGTCAAACGGATGCAGTGCTAGATGCCTTAGCTCGTCAGTTTCAAGATATTAAGCCAGACATATTGCTAGCGTATGAAGGCCTAGTCCTTAAGCTGGGCAGGGCTGATCTATCGTCGGTAGAAAAAAGATAATGGGGAGGTGACCTATCGTCCCCGTGTTCTCTCCATGAGCTTAATTAACCACTTTCAGCAGGTCCGTGACTATCGAACCAAACCGGTGTATCCCTTGTGGGTCATT
>JBHJIL010000125.1:0-8659 GCA_050043465.1 Leptolyngbyaceae cyanobacterium | reverse complement strand
CTCTCAGTAATTATGTGTATTGCCGCGTTTATCTGCTGAGTTGTTCTAGCCTTTATTATTTAACTACTCTTAATCAGGAGAACTGGGCTGGCTGAGTAATGCGGCCTAAAGCTGTTGGCCCCCCCCCATTGGCTGAAAGTTCGCAGGTAGGAACTTAGTTCTTAACCACCGCCACCGCCGCAGTCACCGCCACCGCCGCCAAAGTCCCCACCGCCGCCACCGCCGAAGCTACCGCCGCTGCTGCCGTCACAACCGCCCCACATACCACCAGCAGAGCTAGACGAGGAAGATTGACGGGCAATGGTTCGGTTAAATCTGCGGTCGTAGTTACAACTTTGACAGGTGTGCCTGATATTGCGTTGACCCTGGCTGTAGCGGGTGGCCGGTTTCACCACTCGATTCGACCGCTTGAGCGTCAGTTTGCCACAGTTGGGGCAGCGTCTTCTCAGCGTCACAATCACACTGAGAACTAAAGCAACAAGACCGCCAGGGCCTGCCCAGCTCAACAATGGATCTAGAGCAGACGTTTTCTTAACCCAATAGTCAGTTTGGGCCTGGGCAATCGTGAGGGCATTGGTGGGAAATTCTAGACGAATGTTGAGGGCTTCCTGGGGGGCTAATGCTCTTTTGGTGACAAATTCAAAGGTGGTGGCGTCGAGTTTGCGATCGCGACTCATTACCCCCTCACTACGAAACCCTCTTACCTTACCCGCCAGCGCCTCTGGCACATGCACAATCACGGTGCCGCGATTGATGGGAGCGCTTCGCTGCGGAAAAATCGCATTCCAATACAGCTGAGCGCGATTGTCTTTGACCTGAATGCCACCTACCACCCGATACTGCACCACAAAAGTATGGGCAGCGGGTGGAGTTAAGGGATGCTGCCAGCGAATCCAATATTGATTATTTTGTCGCCCCGTATCCACCGAGAGCGGTTCATTGTTTTCATAAACAGCCACATCGGTAATCTCATCAATTCCTTTTAGAGGAATATAGCGATAGCGTTCGTTGCTATGGTCGCGGGTAAACACATACTTTTGCGTCTCTTTGACCAGCAGGTCGCCATCGGCTGCTAAGGTGATATCCACATCAATAGAGTCCCAAAAGAAGGGAGTGGCCGCTTGGGCTATCCCCATACTGAGACACAGGCAACAAGCCAACGCTGCTATGCATAACCGCCAGCCAACTCGTTTTAAGTTAGTCATACTTTAATTTTTGTGAGTCGATTTTCTTACCTTCAGCCTAGGAGCGCTTTTAGTTGGTGCGGTCATGCCCCTGGTTATGAAGTGGGTTATGAATAGCTATGCCGAGCCCACTGGAGTTGAGTCGTGATAGCCGATTTCCCACCCTGTCCAGCTATTGAGCTTATAACACAGCCACTGAATCTCGTCGGGGGAACCCTGCACATGAAGCGTGTAGGCCGACGAGCGATCGCCAATAAAATTTATCCGATAGTGTGCGTCATCATAGGGACCTGCAGAGATTCCTATCAGCTGCTGCTGCAAAATCCGACAGTCTATCCAAAACGTTTTCTTAAACAGGTGTAAAGAGAGGCCGCTGCTGTTGTCTTTAGGCATCAGTCTGAGATAGTACCTATTAGGAGAGTGGATTTTGTTAACCTCCTCCAGCAAAGGGCGCACAAATAGAGAAAACGCCAGAGATACCCCCATCCAAAACAGAATTGGTAGCCAAATAAACGACACCATCCCAGTGGAGCCAAACATCATAGGCAATATTGTGATCATAAATGTCCACAGCCCTACCTGCTTGATTCGCACCAGTGCCTTCGCCAACGCATGGCCATGGTGAAACTTTTTTTCTAACTGCTGGTTGGGTATCCGCAGAGTCAGGGAAGCCGAGGCGCAGTCTACAAAAATAAAGCTGTTATCAGGCTGTTGTTTTTTGACAGCCGTGTTTTGAGCAAGAGCCAGCTGGCCAGGGGGAGACTCAAACAGTGCAGCCGCGCGCTCAGCGCTTGGCGGTCGCTGACTCAAATCGGGTTCTAATAGCCACTGTAGCCAGTGACAAAAGGGTGGGCTCAGCTGTGCTTGGTCGGCAAACTGTAGCCGCAAATCTTGCTGGGGCAGGTCCGCTGGGTGCTGTCCAGTGGATAAATAGACCAGCGTCGCACCCAGGCTATACAAATCCGAAGCCGGGACGGCCCGACCGCCAAACTGTTCTAGCGGCATATAGCCATAGGTGCCCACAATCGTCACTGTACCGCCATGTTGGGGACCTTGAATCGCGCCAAAATCCACCAGATAGACCTGCCCTGGATGGTTGCCACTGCGATCGCTCAAGAGCACATTGCTGGGTTTAATATCGCGGTGAATCATTGATGGCTGGCGGCCGTGAAGGTAGGCCAAAATATCCAGTATGTCTTTAGCAATCTGGTGTAGCTCGGCTTCGCTAAAGGTGCGTCCCCGCTCCACCCAATCCTGCAGCGACGGCGCGTCAATGTAGGTTTGCACCAACAGAAATCCTTTGCGATCGCCAATCTCCACATCGGCAAAATCCAGATAGGCCGGAATCGCTGCATGCCGCAGTTCCTTGAGAGCAGCAGCTTCTCGCTCAAACAGCTTAAGATTTTCCCAGGTAAAGTCAGCGTCAAACAGTAACAGCTTCACTACTACCCGCTCTCCCGTGGTTAGATCCGTGGCCAGAAACGTTTTACTCCCAGGCTTATGACTCAGCTTTGAGCAAATTTGATAGCGCTGGTGCAGGACCTGATCAATTAAAGAGTCCATAGGGAAGCGGGCAAGCGTTCTTTCGAACCTCACATAAGACGGTGCGAATTCCAGAAATTATGGCCGGGACGGTGGTTAACTAGCCCATAGTCCTGGTTATGAAATTTGTTATGCACCCTAGCCGCAAATTGTCGGTTAAAATCCATCCATAGTCCGTCGTCGTCGCTATGGCTATAGAACAGCTTTTTGATCAAGCCTCAGCACAGTGGAATCTAGATCAGCTCTATGGGGATTTTGCCAAGGCCAAGGCTGAACTGATGCCCCATAAGCGCTACGGGCTGACGGATCTAGAGAAAACGCGGCTGAGGGGGCTATTGCTGAGATATAGCCCGGCGGAGATATCAGATCAAGAGGGGATAGAAGCTCGCACGGTGGAAGTGGCTCTAAGTCAGGGGCTATATCGATATGTAGAGCAGCTGACGGGGCGCGATCGCAACGCCCTAGACAGCTGGCGCGATGTGGCCGACTGGCTAGAAGCCGCCGGGTACCGCACGACCCAAGTTGCCATCAACTGGGAACAAATGCCCGATGTACCAGTGCTCTATGGCCGTCAGGTAGAGCTAGATCAAATCAAACAGTGGCTGCTCGGCACGTCAACCTGCCGATTGGTATCGATCATTGGCCCAGTGGGTATGGGTAAAACGTCTTTAGCAATTACCCTGGCCCAGGCGATCCAAACCCAGTTTGACGGTGTGATCTGGCAGTCCCTGCGGCATCGGCCCACTCTGGATAATGTTCTGGGCCAGTGGCTGACTCAGCTGCCTGACGACGTGACGGCCCATTCCGACGAATGGTACGACCAGCTGAGTGCCCTCATGGGCTATCTGCGAGAGCATCGGTGTCTGGTGGTGCTCGATAACTTAGAGAGCAGTCTCAGCAGCGGCAGTCTGGTCAGCGAATACGAGTCGGCCTACAGCAACTATCGCGAACTGTTAAAACAACTGGGGGAGCATTCTCACCAAAGCTGTGTTGTCGTTACCAGCCGCGAACGCACCCGGGAGCTTGCCGGGTCCAAAGCGGCCAACAGCCCCGTGCGGTATCTAGAACTCAGCGGTCTCAATGAAGATGACGCCGCGCAGCTCCTCGCCGCAGAACGTCTGCCCGCCTCTGGTAAATCGCACTGGAGAAGCCTGATCGCTCAGTATCGGGGCAACCCGCTGATGCTGAGAATTGTTGCCATGACTATTCAGGAACTGTTTGACGGCGATGTTGACCGCTTTCGTCGCCACGGTAGAACCATGTTTGGCGATATTAAATATCTGATTGATCAGCAGTACGATCGGCTGTCTGCCGCCGAGCAAGATATTCTGGGACAGCTAGCGGAAAAAGCCGAACCCATGTCGATTGAAGATATTCAACATCCAGACTGCTTGGCTGCCATTAGCGCCCTGCTGAGCAAATCACTGATTGAAAAAAGTCCCGCTGGCTTTACCCTAATCCCTGTGGTGATGGAGTACGTGCGTGAGCAGCTGCCGTGAGCGAGTATCCATGAGCTATTGCATTAATCCCCGGTGCGGCCATCGCGAGAATCCTGACGGACTGTCTCACTGCAAGTCCTGTCAGACACCGCTGCTGATAGAAGGACGCTACCGACTGGTGCGACCGCTGCGGGAGCTGGATGAATGGGAGCCGTCTGAAGTATTTGAAGCTGACGACCAGGGACAGCCAAAAGTCCTCAAGGTGCTCAAAAAGAAAATTTTACATCCCCTGTTTGAGCGGGAAGCCGCCACATTACAAACCCTGAAGCACCCCGGTATTCCCCAGGTAGAACCCGATGGCTATTTCTCTTTAGAAATAGAGGGTCGCCAGCTTTACTGTCTGGTGATGGAAAATATTCAGGGCATTAATCTAGAAGACTGGCTGCAGCAGCATGGCCCCATCGACCAAACCAAGGCCATCGACTGGATGAAACAGCTGGTAGATCTCCTAGGACAGCTGCATCAAGAAGAACTTTTTCACCGAGATATCAAGCTCGCCAACATTATGCTGCGTCCCACAGGTCAGCTGGCCCTGGTGGACTTTGGCACCGTCCGGCCCATGACCAGCACCTATTTTGCCAAGGTGGCCGGCCAGCGAGATATTACAAGCGTAGTCTCGCCTGGCTACACCCCACTAGAGCAGATCAACGGTCGGGCCGTTCCCCAGTCTGACTTTTACGCCCTGGGTCGTTCGTTTGTATATTTGCTGACCGGCAAACATCCCATCGATTTACCTGAAGATGACACCACCGGGCAGCTGACCTGGCTAGACCAGGCAGGCCACCCCATCGATAGCGGCTTTGCCCAGCTGCTCAATGACATGATGGCTCCGTTTCCAGGCCAGCGTCCCCTCAATGCCGAGGTACTGCTGGCGCGACTGGCCAATCCGGGCTCCCCGACCGTCAGCCAAAATAACGGCAACGACAAAGAGACTATCAGCGTCCGGGTGCTGGCGGCGATTAACTTAGGGCTTTTATTGTTGCAGATGCTGATCGGCTGGCAGTGGTGGACGGCGCGTCAGCAGCTGAGCGAACAGTCTATCCGCCCTGAGCGGGAGGCTGTAACAGCTTTTCTGTCTCGGTCTGAGCCCAGGTCATAGCGGCTTTTGGCGACTGCTGCCCGCTGAGAATATCTCCTAGGGCAGTTTGTAGTTTCTCTGAGACGGCTCCGTATTCTTTAATAATGGGTCGAAAGACCGATGAGTTTTCTAGAAAGTCGAGTAGCTGTGGCATCTGCGGATATTGGGCAACAATATCGGGGTCTTGAAACAGGTCAGCGCGACTGGGTAAAAAACCCGAGGCGAGAACAAACTGTTTTTGAGCCGCGGCACTGGTGAAGTACTTGATCGCTTCCCAGGCTTCGTCAGGATGGGCCGCATTTTTCGGAATGCCAAACCCCCAGCCGCCGCGACAGCCGGTACCCAGGCTATCACTAAAGGAAAAGGGGCGTGCGATCGCAACTTTGCCAGCCAGGTCCGAGCGCTGCAGCTCCACCCAAAAATAGGGCCAGCCACGTAAAAAGATCGTTTGCCCTTCCAGAAATCGCTCCAGCGCATCCTGCTCGGTATAGGTAATCACCTCATCGGGTGAAATATCCTGCGCAATCAGCTGTTGCAGCAGCGTCGCAGCCTCAATAGCCATCGGTGTATCTAGGCCCACCTGCTGAGTTGCGGGCTCAATCCAGGTCGCGCCCAGGCCGCCCAGCACTTCAACAAAATTTGCCACTAGCCCTTCATAACGGCTGCCCTGCCACACGTAGCCCGTGTCTGCCTGCAGCGCCCTGACCACCTGCAATAGGTCAGCTAAGGTCTCTGGCAGCGTCAGACGCGCCTGCTTCAGCAGATCCTGACGGTAGTATAAAACCCCCACATCGGCTCGCATCGGTAAGCGGTAGAGGCTGTCACCAGACTGTCCGGCAGCTACTTCACTAGCTAAAAATCCAGACAGATCCAGCGCGTCTTTCTCAATGTAGGGGGTCAGATCCTGCAAGTGCTCGGCAAACTGCAACGGCCAGACAACATCCATATACACCAGATCGTTCTGCGCGGTGGCGGCTTGAAAATCGGCTGTATAGATCGCCTTACGCTGGTCTGTCGTAAAGTCGGCATCTGGGTCGCTCACCAAACGAATGCGAATATGCGGATGGCTCTTTTCAAACTCGGCGACGACCGTTTTCCAAGGCTGCACCTCATCTTGAGGAATGACAAACGAGAGTTTGACCGGTGGGGATTTTGGCCAGGTCAATCCCCATAGCAGCAAACATAGCAGCTGCGCCACCAGCGCTAGCAGCAACAATTTTAGCGGCTTAGGCCATCGTCTGATCGGACTCTGCACGTCAATACTGTTTCACTCGACTAACCACAGGCGTTTCCATCATAGAGGGACAAACCCCAAATGCTCGGCCTCGATCGCGGCAGATGCATCAAACACACCTAATTCATAATCATCGTTATGGCGTTCCTAACAGACGCCGCTCCTACGATGCAATTGTCAATCGAAGGAGTCATCATGAACAGTCGCTGGAGATTTACCCTTAGCAAATTCTTGGTATGGATCACCGCAGAGATCGTGTTGTCAATGCTGGGAATCGATGACTTAGCCGATTACAGCGAGTTTATTTTTGAAAAAAATGTGTCCGTCCTCAGCGCGCAAGAGCTGACGGTAAAGTAAGTGTCGCCTATCCAGACATATCAGCGGTCGGGCGATGCTTTAAAGTCATAACTCAGGTTATGAACGGCATAACTCAGGTGCCGTCTACCGTATATGTAGCTAGCAAGGGCACTGGTGGATATCCACTGGCGTACTGTCCTCAAATAACACCCGATAGGACTGCCTGTGGCAGCTACCCCCCTCACTACCATTGAGCAAGTGACATTGATCAAGTGATATCGGGATTGAACGACGGATGTGAACCTTGTGTAGATCAACTGGCCATTCCTGGAATGCCGCTTCAGCGATTGGTCCGTTGATTTTCCTTCTATGCCTGGTTAGCGATACTGTCCACTACTATTGAAGACGAGTGGACGGCTTTAATCATTGCGTATGGAGGCGCACTATGCCCATCAACTGGCCAGCCCTAGGACGGCAGCCGCAGACATATTTATTACTTTTGGGTACAGCATTTGGCTATGGTTTGCTGATTGCCCTCGCTGGTAACCGACCGGTGGCTTGGGTAGGCGGTGGGGCGGTGGCTACCGTGATGGCAAGCAGCTGGGTAACGGGCTATCGCTCGGCCTCTGTGGGTGCCCACGACGATAGCAACTTGCTTAATGCGAGCACCTTTCAGCGACGGATTGAGACGATCCAGGCCGAGGTGGCCCGCGATCGCACCTGGCAGCCGGTTAAAGATTGGGCGCTCCAGTCCCAGACATTTGCAGTGCGCATTTGCGATCGCGAACCCACCCTGCGCCCTGAGCTACTCGAAGCGCTATATACCGTGGTGGAGCTAGCCCAGCAGGTAGCCGACGGTCTGCGGGTGCAGGCCCAGATTCAAACCCCCAAATATCAGCAAATGGCCAAAAAGCAGCTTCAGCAAAGCTGCGATCGCATGCAGCAAACCCACCAGCAGCTCCAGCAGCTGCAAGACCAGGTGGCCCTGGCCAGCCTTTCCCAGGGAGATGCCTCTCTACCAAGACGTCTAGAAACCCTCATTGCCGCCAACAAAGAGATTTTAGAAACCTAAGAAATCAGGCTTCAATTGGGCTCTATTCCCTGACGTACGGGCGTTCCATAGAACGCCTCTTTAATTGCTTTCCCATACTATCGATGTTTAAACTACTGAATCGCACGTATCGACGGCTACTGCTGGCCACCCTAGGTCTGCTCGTTACCCTGAGTTTAGGGTTCCTAGGCGGCTGTCAGTCCCCCGTTACCTCTTTAGAAACGGCGCAGGCAAGTCTGGCCAAACAGGTGCTGCCCAACATCAACGTCGCTAGCAATCTAGTCGCCGACGAGGTAGCCAGTCGCTACACCGTCGATCAAATTGCCGAGCCCCTGCCCGATATTGAAAGTTTTCCTCTCTATGGAGCCCAGCCCCAGGCCAACCAGGTCTATCTAGAAATCTATAGCTCCTCTGAAAAGGCCAACATTGACCGGCAAAACGAGCGCTGGCTGGTGGAAGTAGCCGAAGCCTTTAACCAGCGACAGGAGACCAGCAGCTCTGGCAAAGTAATCCAGGTGGGCGTTCGCAAAATTGCCTCCGGTACCGCCGCACGCCTGCTCGCGGCGGGCGCAGTGCAGCCCACCGGCTATAGCCCCTCCAACGATCTGTGGGTGTCGATGATCCAAAGTCAGGGAGTGAATGTAACCCCTGTGGCAGAGCGGCTGGTGGCTAATACCGCTGGCTGGGTGGAGCCCGGTGATGTGTATCAACAGCTGGGTAGCAGTGGCGAGGTAACGTTAGATAGTTTATTGAATGCGATCGCTGCGGGTCAGG
>JBHJIL010000124.1:0-24415 GCA_050043465.1 Leptolyngbyaceae cyanobacterium | reverse complement strand
GTCAAAGTCCACGGGCTAGAGTATCTGCTGGCCGCCACCTTTTTGACCGGCATTTTTCAGGTGATCTTTGGGTTTCTCAAGCTGGGGCGCCAGATGAAGTTTGTGCCCCGAGCGGTGATGATTGGCTATATCAATGCCCTGGCCGTGCTGATCTTTTTGGCGCAGCTGCCCCAGCTCACTGGCGTACCCTACACGGTCTATGTGCTGACGCTGCTGTCCCTGGGGATTATCTATATCCTGCCCCGCTTTACCAAGGCGGTGCCCTCCCCACTGGTGGCCCTGGCGGTAATGACTATTGCTGCTATCAGCCTGAAGCTAGATGTGCCCACCGTGGGGGACATGGGTGAGCTGCCCACTGCGCCCCCACTGGTTGCGCTACCCCAGGTGCCCTTTACTCTAGAAACGCTGCAGATAATCCTTCCCTACTCCTTGACCCTGGCGATTGTCGGGCTGCTGGCTTCTTTTCTAACTGCCTCGCTAGTGGACGACTTGACTGATACTCCCAGCGATAAGAACCAGGAGGCCAAAGGCCAGGGTGTCGCCAATATCGTCACCGCCTTTTTTGGCGGCATGGCCGGGTGCGGCATGATTGGCCAGTCGGTGATTAACGTGCAATCGGGTGGTCGAGGTCGCCTCTCTACCCTGGCGGCTGGTGTGTTTTTGTTGATGGCCATTCTGTTTTTGCAAGACTGGGTACAGCAGATGCCCATGGCTGCCTTGGTGGCCGTTATGATCATGGTTTCTATCGGTACTTTTCGATGGTCGTCTTTTGCCAATATGCGCCGGGTGCCCAGAAGTGAAGTTGCCGTTATGTTGACGACGATGTTTGTGATTATCTTCACCCGCAACTTTGCCCTGGGGGTGGCCACAGGCATCGTCATGAGTACGGTGTTTTTCTCTCGCAAGGTGGCCAAGCTGGTATTTGTTGATAAGGTACTGACGGACGACGGTGCCCGCCGGATCTACAACGTGTCTGGACAAATTTTCTTTGTGTCTCGGGATGAATTTGCAGAGTCCTTTAACTATGCAGAGTCCATTGACCAGGTGACCATTGACCTGACTAATGCCCAGCTATGGGACCAGGGGGCCGTGGAGGTGCTAGACAAGGCCGTACAGAAGTTTCGGCGTAAAGGTGTGGAGGTCACTGTGGTGGGCCTCAATGAAGCCAGTGCCACCTTGCTTAATCGCCTTGCCACCGATGAGGAACTTGTTGCCAACGGGTGAACCTAGCGCCGCTGCTCGCCTCCAAACCTTGATTCCCTAGAAGAAAACGCAACTAGAGAAAACGCAACTAGAGAAAACGCAACCTATGAAAACGATTCTTCTGTGCTCCGACGGGTCTGCTTTTGCAGATGGTATTTATCGGTACGGTGCTTGGTTTGCCCGCCGATTTGAGGCTCAGACTAAAGTGCTGTTTGTCACCGATATTCGCAGCCAAAAGGTCGTTTCTACTGGAAATCTTAGTGGCAGCATTGGTTTGGGAGCCTCAGAGCAGCTGTTGAACGAGCTGGTTGACCTGGAGCATGAGCGGGCCAAACTCAATAACCAACGAGCCCGGCTGATTTTGAAAAACGCCGATCAGGTGCTCAAGGCTGAGGGACTCAGCGAAGTGGAACTGCTTAATCCAACTGGGTTTTTGGTAGATTGCTTTCACGACTTTGAGGCGGATGCTGACATGGTGGTGCTGGGTAAGCGCGGTGAGGCGGCAGAGTTTGCCTCAGGTCACCTGGGGGCCAATATTGACCGGATTGTCCGCAGCAGCACTAAGCCCTGCCTGGTGACACCCCAAACCTTTGCTCCAATTGAGCGGCTGCTGGTGGCCTATGACGGTAGCCCGACTGGCAAGCGAGTGGTGAATTTTCTGGCGGATAGCGCCTCAGGATTTAAGGATATTGAGATTCATCTGCTGACGGTGGCCAAGTCCGGCTCGGCAAGATCGCAAGAACTATCTGATGCCCAAACTAAGCTACAGCAGGCCGGTCTGACACTGACCTCCAGCGTACTCAGTGGCGACCCGGAACAGGCGATTGCTCAGTATATTGAACAGCATCAGATTAGTTTGCTGATGATGGGGGCCTACGGCCATCGCCGCATTCGCCACCTGGTCATTGGTAGCACTACGGTTCAGCTGTTGAGAAGTACTCAGATTCCAATGCTGTTGTTCCGTTAGATCTGTCATCAGCATGCTGAAATACGTCTGCCGCCGGTTATTAGTGGCGATTCCGACATTGTTGGCGATTAGCGTGGTAATTTTTGTTTTGCTTGCGATCGCACCCACCAATCCCCTTGGTGAATTAGCTACCAACCCGTCCATTACCCCTGAAGTTCGCGAAAATCTACGACGTTCCCTGGGCCTAGACGATCCGATTATTATTCGTTATTTCAAATGGCTCTGGGCGCTAATTCAGGGCAACTTTGGCTATTCCTTCAACAGTCGTAGTCCCGTCAGTGAACTAATTTTGCAGCGGTTACCGGCCACGCTATGGGTGATTGGTTCCGGCTATCTGCTAAGTGTGCTGCTGGCCCTACCCCTGGGCACCCTCTCCGCCATCAAAAAAGGCACGGCCCTAGACTGGCTGATCTCCACCCTGGCCTTTGTGGGCTTTTCCCTACCCACGTTTTTTACTGGGCTGCTGCTTATCCTCATCTTTAGCGTACAGCTGGGCTGGTTTCCATTTATCTACAGCAGTACCCTGGTGGTCAGCGACTGGAGCAGCTTTCTAGAACTGGTGCGGCAGTCGATTTTGCCAGTGATGGTGCTGGCTCTGTTTCAAACCGCGATTTTAATGCGCTTTGTCCGCGCTGCCATCGCTGAGGAGCTGCCCCAGGGGTATGTACGTACGGCTCGGGCGAAGGGGCTGTCGCGATCGCGCATCCTCGGCATCCACGTTCTACGCAATGCGTCGATTCCGGTGGTGACGCTGCTGGCCCTCGATATTCCCAGCCTGTTTACCGGGTCCCTGGTGCTAGAACAAGTCTTCCGCATTCCCGGTATGGGAGCGCTGCTAATCGACTCGATCAACCGTAGCGACACCCCTGTAGTGATGGCCGTTTCATTTATCTATGCGTTACTGGTGGTAGTGTTTAATCTGTTTGCCGATGTGCTCTACGGCTGGCTAGATCCCAGAGTCAGACTGGGCTGATACAATCGCGACAGCCTCTCAGACAGCAACGCTTCTAGAAGGTAAACATCCGGTGGTTTATTAGAGCTATTCCCCTGATAGTAGGCATTACGCCATGAAGATCTAATTATTCGATTTCGACATCTATCCATCTGAGATTACAAGAGTTCAAATAAAGCTGCTTTCCACCTGCGGTAAAGTCACTCTTTTATGTCGCTATGTGAGTTCAGAAAAATCTTAAAAGGCGCTACCCGCGAACAGCGTCATAATCTTGGAAAAATAACTGGCTCTGGCTTTGGTAGCGATGCTCAAACCTTATGCAATCATATTCGCTATCTCAGGGCAGGTAGCATTGGGCAGCTGTTTTGGGATGAATCATGGAAACAGGTCGTAACTGATGTAGCCGATCACATCGGTATCGACTGGCTGGCGACCCTAAAGGGACGACGTTGGAAACAATTAAAAACGCATGAAATCGAAACAGCTGTTGTTGCTGAGGTCTTTCAAAATATGTGGGACCGACTATCTCTGGAACAACGAGAGCAAGTCGTTTTAGAGATTCAGAGGAATAGTGATGACCCAAGAGTAGAAGAACTACTCTTGACAGCCGGGACAATGGCAGCTGCTAAAGCTAGCGGGTTTGGTATTTACCTTATGGCCAGCACTGTACTGGGTGGACTGACTCAAACTCTGGGTATTACCCTACCGTTTGTAGCTTACATGGGAATAAGCCGGGCGATTGCCCTTGTGCTTGGTCCAGTAGGTTGGCTGGCTCTCTTAGGAGGGGTTGCATTCACAACTAATCAACCCAACTGGAATCGACTTACCTTAGCAGTCGTTTATATTTCAGCGATTCGCCATGATCCTAACGAAAAATAGCTCTGGCGGTATCCTACAGGCTACGGTGGATGCTCGTACTAAGTCCGTTGTCCGCTGACAGAACTAGGCGCAATCAGGCTAGTTGGGGTGCCGAGTGCGTCTCCGTTTGCGAAGCTTCATTATCATTCATGAGACACCCTTCTCTTTCTGAAAAATCTCTCTTTGATATTCCTGATGTACACTAAGCCTTTACTAGATTGGTAGAGGCTTTTTATTGCCTAAAAAAAGGAGCTAAAATCCTATGCTCGAACATTAGAATTCTAAACGAGGCTATTACCACCGGACGTACACTTCACCATATTGCCCATAGATTTATCTCACTGTTGAACGGCAGCAGTAGTGAGAAATAACAACATTAACGTTTGTATCAGAAGAGAGATGTGAAAGCAATGTAGGAATACCATAAGGACATGAGCTGCAAGGTTCATAGTCACAACGAAAGGAGGTCTGACGATAGATATCTCATCTGAATCGTTTGACGGATCGAAGACAGCACCCAAACAAATCACTGATATTTCTTCTTACTTGTTCTAGAGAGTTCTGTTTGTAGCGAGTTTGCCTTACTCAAATAACTCTAAGAAGTCTTGTTTTATTTAGAAGAATCCCTCAGCTAATTGTTCTGGGTGTTGTTGTATGTTAGACCACGATGAGTTCAGTTATTCAACGCCACAACATACTGGACTCCGGTAAGAAATAATTTTGGCATTGCCGATCTCCCAAGATGACAGCAGCAACGAGAGCTTGTCAGATAGCCGTGACTACAGCAAATTGACCCGTGTCTTAAATCAGAGACCCTATATCCTTAATCCTCCAGTCAATACCTCATCAGTTCACGCCACAGTGATCGCAGACACAAACTAAGGAAACTTGATGGTTGTGTAAGTAGAGTGTAGGTTTGCCCTGTAAGGGGTTTGGTATGACCCATCGTCGGACTATAGTGAATTCACAGACAAGTTATTGAATAACTCCTTATCTCGAACCTATATCTAAGTAGACAGGTCACTGTATTACTTAACCCTTATATCTAACTCGAAGCCTCCATGTACCTTAGCGTCCGTGGGGGCTTCTTATATTAAATCGATGCTGGTATGCTCAAATTCGAATCGGGGAGTTTCTATGGTGCAGCTGCGTCGGTGGTCACCCATGGCTTTATTTGGGAGCGCTACCTTTGGTTTAATCGTGCTGGCGATCGCAATAGGACCGTATTTATATGCCCAATCAGCGGAAACTATTGATTTTGCCTTAGCGACTCAGCCGCCAAGCTGGGATCATCCGTTTGGGACCAATACCTTGGGGCAAGATCAGCTGGCTCGGATACTGCTGGGTGGCCGGGTCTCTTTGGCTGTGGGGCTAATGGCGATGGTAATGGCAGTGAGTATAGGCACTCTGATCGGTGCGATCTCAGGTTTCTATGGCGGACTGGTGGGAGCACTGCTGATGCGCATTACCGATTTATTTCTATCGCTGCCCCAGCTACCTCTGTCTCTACTGGTGATTTATTTGTTTGGGGACGCAGCTCGAGCCGCCTTTGGAGCGCAAAATGGAATTTTCGTACTGGTGGTTTTGGTCATAGGCGGCTTTAACTGGATGTCGGTAGCACGGTTAGTGCGGGCCGGATTTGTCACCACTCGCTATCGCACCTTTATCCAAGCTGTTCAAGCCTTGGGAGCCAAACCCCGACGGTTGATTTGGCATCACCTGTTGCCCAATGTTTTAGGACCGGTTATTGTTGCCGCGACTCTGGCCGTTGGCAATGCGGTACTGGCCGAAGCCACCCTGAGTTTTCTTGGGTTGGGGTTTCCCCCAGATGTGCCCACCTGGGGGCGTATGCTCTACACAGCTCAAGATTACTTAGACAGTGCGCCCCATATGGCAGTTTTTCCAGGGGCGGCCATTTTTCTCACGGTTTTGAGTATTAATTTTATCGGTGACGGTCTGCGCGATGGCCTCGATCCAAACTAAAGACAGTGTCTGAAAATAATGTATGAGGTCTAACGATGAAACAATCTTTGGAGATGTGAAACCCCTCTATTTGCAGTCAATTTGCCGATTGCAGTCAGCTGCTGTTGATGGCTAGATTTTTTTTAGAGAAAATGACAGCTTTAAATTTGACAGGGTTTGTAAAGGCTTAGCCTAGAACAACAACATTTTTCCGGGAACCTGACAGAAAATCAGGTAGAACGTCATAGATCAAGGGAATATGCCAGGTTCACTATCTACTCTCCGTCAGATAGTGGTTCCGAGCGTTAATAAAGCTACTGAACCGCTATCTGATACTTGATCAAAGCTGTTTAGGAAACAAAATTAGCTAGGCTCTAATATTGGACGTACAGACGTTCCATGGAACGGCTCTCCGACATTAATTTTTTGGACCTTATAAAATTCTGGCGTTGCTGATCCTCGGGATGTTTTTATCTGAAAAACGCTGACGCATAGCATTTCTAACAGATCGGTGCATCCCTTAAATCAGCAACGGCAAAATCCTTATCCCTTACGCTATCTGCTGAACAAAATCATGGAGTCGCTCTAGACCTCGCTGAATGGTTTCCATATCGGTGGCATAGGAAATGCGAATTCCATCATTTATACCAAAGGCCGCACCGGGTATAACGGCAACATATTTCTCGTTTAGCAGTCGAGTACAAAAGTCGATGGATCCCGTGCCGGTTTTACTAATATCGACAAAGAGATAAAACGCTCCATGGGGGACGACGCAGCTAAGTCCAGGAATTGAGTTGACCAGTTCGATAATGGCCGTACGCCGGTTAGCAAAGGCTTGACGCATGGTTTCAACACAGGCTTGCGAAGACTCTAACGCCGCGATCGCACCGTACTGCGCAAAGGTACATACGTTGGATGTGCTTTGACTTTGCAGGGTATTAGCGGCCTGGATTAGTTCAACAGGGCCTGCTAGATACCCCAGCCGCCAGCCGGTCATGGCATAGGCTTTGGCAAAGCCGTTGCTGACGATGGTGCGCTCAAATATGGCCTCGCTGGCCGCGCCAATACTCAGATGCTCAGCGCCGTTGTACAGGATCTTTTCGTAGATTTCATCAGCCACCACCCAAATATTGTTGTCAACAACAACATCAGCAATGGCGCGCACCTCGTCCGGGCTGTAGACGACTCCAGTCGGGTTTGAAGGAGAATTGAAAACGAGAAACTTTGTCTTTGAGGTAATGGCCTGCTGTAGCTGCTCAGGAGTCATCTTGTAACCACTTTCAGCTGTGGTCGCAACGATGACTGGCGTGCCTCCTGCGAGCTTGACCATCTCTGGATAGCTCACCCAGTAAGGTGCTGTAATAATGACTTCATCACCAGGCTCAATGGTGGTCATCATCAACGCGTAGAGAGAATGCTTGCCACCATTGGTGACGATGATATTCTCTGGGTTGTACGGCAGGTGATTCTCGGTGCGCAGTTTGTTTGCGATCGCAGCTCTTAGTCGTGGCTCACCGGATGCTGGACCGTAGCGAGTTTTGCCATTGTCCAAAGCCTGCTTAGCCGCCTCACGAATATGCTCTGGAGTATCAAAATCAGGCTCACCAGCACTAAAGCTGCAGATATCTAGACCTTCTGCCTTCATTTCCTTTGCCTTTGCAGAAATTGCCAAAGTCATTGAAGGAGTAACTTTCTGCACCCTAGCCGCTAGTTTGATACTCATTAGAACGCTGTCGGCCTCCCGGCTCCAAACCTGATTCTGACTAGCTTAAATCGATTTGTAGTAGAGATTGCAAATCTTTATGATTTGCTTGAATCATGACGAATGAAAAAAACTCCTCTGACATCGTCAGAGGAGCCCATGTTCTTGATCTGTGTGAAGGAAACGATGTGAGGAGAAGAATCTGCCGAGGTCATCACCCCGTGCAAAATCCCGACGCAAGGAGCACAGCACATTTGGCAAACAGCGTCAATGACTGTGAATACGCTTTTCAGGAACTCCAATTTCTGGATAATGTCCGTCTATTGGATTGATTTAATCATCTCCCACATGGGTAAGCCTCGATGTGATTTCATGGCCTTCAATGGGGTGATATCACTCGCTGAGGCTAGTGATGTGGGTAATACCCCTTTGGTGATATGGGTCCTAAAAACGTGTGAGGAAAATCACCAGGGCTCAGTGATATTACAACGCCAGCCTCAGCGCGCGCCTATACCAATAGCCAGATAGCCAGTCCCCAAAAGGGGACAAAACGTAGCGGTCTGAGCCGCTCTCCTACAGGAATAATGGCTCCCATCAGCCAGCTCTGAAATACCCAAAATAGGGTTATGTCCACCATAAAAGCTAGAGTTACCCGATCTGTAATCACCATCTGCCCCAGATAGTCAAATCGGCTGAGAATTCCTCCTAGCTCAGGGCGGTTAAAGCAAAACCAAATAACTGCTAACGTTCCTACCGTCAGTCCCAGCGACCCAAACAGTCGAGCCAAGGGTCCTTTTTCTAGAAGATGATTCGATTTTTCCCCAGATTCATTGAGTCGTAATGCCATGTAGGGCATCAAAAAGACATTTGTCAGAAACATTGCCAGGGCCCAAAGCATCACTCTAGGCAAGTGCTGACTCCATTTGTCCATCATCATCAGGGGAAGAAACATAAAAATCCAGGCTTCTGCCAGATTAAAGAAGCCCAGTGCCGCTGAGTGTACAGTCGGTGCTGGCCAGCCAATGCCCACAAGGTTTAACAGCGGCAGAATAAAAAAGAAATTGAGAGATTCGTCTAGAATTTTTTGAATCGTATCTGTCTGGATTGCCCATATGGGGTCTCCCGGCAGCCAGCTAGGGGGAGACAACAAAAGCATGCCTACATACATTCCCGTTGCGGCCCACAGCAGCCAAAAAAGCCGATTGAAAGCTTTAGGTGAGTCAGCAGGCATTGATGAGTCTTTCATAGTCACGTTGGAGGCTGATGTTTGAACCAGTAACGCAGGAGCGGCGTCACCCAGCGAATGATTGTAAATGCAGCCTTTCCCGGTTTAATGGTGGGCTCTACACAATCGCGGGCAAATATAAGTTTTCCACTGTCAGGAGAAAAGCGATAGAAGCTTACTCCTCGTCCGTTTGGAAACGCTATCCCGTCAAGCTCTACATGCCAGGTTATACCTACAGCCCAGCTATCTCCAGCCACATCATCAATGACAAACTGTAAATCCTCAGGTACAGCCTGACACGACTCCATGAATAGACCTTCTACGGCCGCACGACCCATAAAGGTCGCTGAAAAGTTTAGATCTTCGTAGACGCACCGATCGTCAATCAGGGCAGCCGCTTGGGGAACATCCCGCTGATTGATGGCGGCGTAGATTGCTCTAATCGAATTTGCTGCTTGATTCATGTCTCTGTGCTAACGTGACCACAGCTGCTGAGGATATGGACCATATTTTAGGGCTAAAGCTTCTTTTCAAAAGAAACCGTAGGTCTGAGCGTGGTATGTGTGCATCCTAAAGCTATCTCATTACAACAACAACGAGACTTGCTGATGAATGTACTGATAAAACAGTACATGAGTAATTCTTTAAAATCTTCCTGATACAACACTGTGACTGTTGTCACAATTACATGTGATAGTTGTCAAGATTCTGCTGCGTATTTGAAAACCTTGTTGTATTTGGGGTTTAGCTGCTTAGGAAGAACTTTAATCTTCTTGAAGCTATCCTGAAATCTTCTGAGAATTGCTATCTTTTTATAAAAGAGGGTAAGTGTTTTTGCCAGAATAGACGCAATCGTTTGTGATGAGTCTGCCCGAATGTTCCCGCCCTTTAACCGAAACTCCCATAGGCGACACTCTCGTCGTAATTCCAGTGTAGCGACATCCCCTGAAACCCCTGACCAACTTGTAGATGCAGGCTTAACATTAGCGAAACAGCAGAGCCATAGGGAAGCTATTGGCTACTTTGACCAGGCCCTTGCGCTCAGCACAAATCACCCACGAGCCCTAAAGCATCGTGCTTTAACCTATGTGCATCTAGGGCAAACCCGAGCGGCTTTAGTGGACTTAGATCGGCTAATTGACCTGGACCCTCAAAATCTTTGGGCCTATGCCAACCGAGCGATTATCTTTCGTGATTTGGGTCACTATGGTAACGCCGTTAGCGACTTCGGCCATTTGGTTAAACACGATCGAGCCAAGCGCTGGCAGTGGCTAATTTCTCGTGGGACTACCTTAAAGCTCATGGGCCACTACGAAGAAGCGTTGCAAGACTTTAATCTCTCTCTAAAGTTAAATCCTAATAACAGCTGGGCGATTAGCGCCCGAGATGAAATGGTGCTGCAATCTCGGCACTACTCTTAAACCCGTGATTCGTTGGGTGAGGGCTGAGGGCTAGCTCAGCAGACCGTTTTAGAGCCTATATGACTTTTGCTAGCCGCTACGGCCAATTGTTTGAGAGCTGCGTCAGATTTTAGGTGGTATATTCAGCATTGATTTTGACATAGTCGTAGCTGAGGTCGCAGCCCCAAGCTCTGCCTGTTCCCGTTCCTGCCGTGCCTATGTCAATGGCAATCTCGACTGGGTAAGCCAGAGCCTTAGCTGCGATCGCACGACGCTCCCCAGATTTGCTCGCTACAGTGTCGTTAGCCTGGGCTTCGCCGTGGGGGTCTTGTCCCGCAAATGCCTGTGAGCTTAAGTCTGAACATTGTTTAAGGTAGCTATGGGCTGCGATCCGGTCAAATTCTTGCGGCTGACCCTGGTTGAGCAAAACAAAGTTTCCCAGGGAAATTCTCAAGCTTGACTGATCTAAGCTGACGCCTGCTCGTCCGACGGCCCCGGCAATTCTGCCCCAGTTGGGATCGTGACCAAAGATGGCTGACTTCACCAACGACGATCCGGCCACGGTACGAGCAATTTTACGAGCGTCTTTATCACTATTGGCTCCAGTGACTTTGACTTCAACTAGGCAGGTAGCCCCCTCTCCATCTCGGGCAATGCTTTTAGCTAAATGGATGCATAGTTCCTTCAGCATTGCTTCTAGTTTGTCAGCATCCGGGCCGGGTCCGGTAATAGCAGGCGTACGTGATTGACCGTTGGTTAGAGCAATGACTGTGTCGTTGGTGCTGGTATCACCGTCCACCGTAATTTGGTTAAAGCTTTGATCGACGGCGCGAGTCAGCATCGTTTGCCAAAGCGCGGGTGAAACGGCCGCGTCGCAGGTGACAAACGATAGCATGGTAGCCATATTGGGATGAATCATGCCTGATCCTTTAGCAATGCCGCCCATGCGGACGGGACGGCCGTTGATGGTGGTTTCTAAGGCGTAGGTTTTGGTTACTAAGTCTGTGGTAACAATTGCCTGGGCGGCCGCCGCGTTACCGTCTGATGATAGTTCTGCTGTGAGTGCTGGCATATGGGCCAATAGGGGCTCCATTTTGATCCGCTGACCGATGACGCCAGTGGAGGCGATTAGAATCTGATCGTCACTGGTGCCAATGGCTTTAGCGGCAGCAGCGGCCATGGTTACCGTGTCCTCCCACCCCTGTTGTCCCGTACAGGCGTTGGCCTGACCAGAGTTGCAAAGAATAGCCCGGGCGGAAGGTTGGGTTTCTAGCTGCTGCTGACAAAAGTCGATACAGGCCGCGCGCACCTGGGATTGGGTATAGACGGCAGCTGCGATCGCATCATTTTCTGACACAATCAAGGCCAAATCTGGCGCGCCTGATGCTTTGAGCCCGGCACTGATGCCAGCTGCTGTAAACCCTTGGGGAGCCGTTACCCCCCCTGTAACTACCTGCCATTGACTATCATGCTGTCCCATGGTCATGCCCCTACATCGTCTAGCTATTTAATCTGTCGGACCACTTGAGAATATCGCAGGCTCTGAGCGTTCACTATCAATATTTCAGACAGAGACCCTCCAATCCATTAATAGGTGGCTGTATCCGTAACTAATAGGTCGCCCAGAACATTTTCATAGAGGTCAATCACAGTGTTGAGGGTCTGCCCCTGTTGTTCTAATAGAGTCAGCATTGACTTAGGACTGTTATCTTGAAGTAAACAGAAGTGCTCAATAACAAACTTTAAAGTTGTTCCTAATCGAATGTCATCTCCTGCTAGTGGAGACAATGCCTGGGGCCTCATCTGCACCGCCGTACCATTTTGTGAGCGATCTCGAACCCACCAGGCTAGGAACTCTAGTGTCAGCCAACCAGCCCGATCGTAGGACAAAATAACATCTGTATTGGCCCAGGCTTCATTGGCGAGGCCTCCTTGGGTGCGGCGTAGAAGCGTATGGGGTAGATCTCCCATCTTACCCGGATCACGGTAGTCTTCTAATGGGATTTTATCCAGCGGTTTGAGTCCAGTATTGACCTCTACAACACCTCGAAAGCGATTAAGCGCGTGGTGAAAAGACTTTACCTGAGCTGGATAGTCAACGGTCATAAAAAACTCTCTTTGCGTTAGGAGACTAAGACTAACCCATCATTTGATTCACAAAGTTGGTGTAGACTTCTCCTTTTAGGAATTCAGGGCGTTCCAACACTCGTTGATGAAATGAAATGGTTGTTGGTAGGCCGGTGATGGCACATTCTCTGAGCGCGCGTTTCATCCGCTGAATTGCCGTGTCACGGTTGGGGCCCCAAACAATCAATTTTCCAATGAGAGAATCGTAATATGGCGGAATATCGTAGTCTGTATACACATGGGAATCCATCCGTACCCCGAGGCCACCCGGTGCTAGATATCCGTTGATGCGACCGGGGTTGGGTCGAAAGTTGTGCTCAGGGTCTTCCGCATTGATCCGACATTCAATGGAATGACCCTTAAGGACAATATCATCCTGGGTAAACGACAGACGCTCTCCCTGGGCCACCCGGATCTGTTCGCCAATGAGATCGATGCCGGTCACCATTTCTGTGACTGGATGCTCTACCTGAATGCGGGTGTTCATTTCCATAAAATAGAAATTACCCTGTGCGTCTACTAGAAATTCAACGGTACCCGCCCCTACATAGTTGATGGCTTTGGCAGCTCGAACTGCGGCCTCACCCATTTGTTGCCGTAGGGTGGGATCCAGCGCTGGACTGGGAGCTTCTTCTAACAGCTTTTGATGACGACGCTGAATTGAACAATCTCGCTCACCTAAATGGACGACATTACCATAGCTATCGGCCAAAATCTGAAACTCGATATGACGCGGATTCTCAACAAATTTCTCTAGATAAATGCCGCCATTGCCAAACGCTGCTTCCGCCTCTCCCTGAGCGGATAAAAACAGCTTGGTCATTTCCCCGGCTTCGCGCACCAGACGCATGCCACGGCCGCCGCCACCCGCTGTCGCTTTTACCATCACCGGGTAGCCAATATCGGCCGCTAGGGCCATAGCCTCATCAGGAGTTTCCAATAGACCTTTGCTACCTGGTACGGTGGGAACTTTAACCCGCTGCATAGTAGCTTTGGCTGTAGATTTGTCTCCCATCGCGCGCATGGCGGCTGAGGACGGACCGATAAAAACAATTTTGTGGTCGGCGCAAATATCTACAAATCGATCGTTTTCAGCTAAGAAGCCATAGCCTGGATGGATGGCGCTAGCCCCCGTGGTCATGGCCGCCGCAATAATATTAGGCACATTGAGATAGCTGCGGCTGCTGGGTGCTTCCCCAATGCAGATGGCTTCGTCAGCTAGCTGTACGTGGAGGGCGTGGCGATCAATGGTGGAATGGACAGCGACGGTAGCTATTCCCATTTCCTCACAGGTGCGCAAAATTCGTAGCGCGATTTCACCTCGGTTCGCAATCAAGATTTTTGAAAAGCGCATCAGTCAGCCACTACCCTAAGGAAACTTTTTGAACGTGTTATCTATGTGCATCATATGACGGAAGCTGATCGTACCACGCAGGCTATTTTCCTTAGCATGACTGCGGCAAACGCCGGTCCATAAAATCTCCGTTTTTTTGAGGAACTGTTTGTGGTTTACTGTTATATGCTGTTAGGCGATCTTTCGCATCGGTTTGCGGATGTGGTGGAATTGGTAGACACGCACGCTTGAGGGGCGTGTGGCTTATGCCATGCGAGTTCGATTCTCGCCATCCGCATTTTGAATCTATCTGTTGGGCATGAGCGCCTTTGGTTCGATCCTGTTTTTTAGCTATTGCTGGCTAAGAACTGTGATCGGGTCGGAGTTTTGATTGGGGATTACTGCGCCTGCCCTAATTTTTGGCAGATGTCTCAGGCTCTGCATCCTGGGGATGAATGTCTGCAGAGCCCGAGACAAGCGTATATTATGAAGAAAGTTATAAATTTTTGTAAATAGCTTTGACTTCAACGCTTGGACCGTCGGCTCCGAAAATCACCGGATGGCATTCTTTAGACA
Organism: Leptolyngbyaceae cyanobacterium; assembly: GCA_050043465.1. Lineage (GTDB taxonomy): Bacteria > Cyanobacteriota > Cyanobacteriia > Phormidesmidales > Phormidesmidaceae > Leptothoe. The sequence goes on along the minus strand of JBHJIL010000124.1, from coordinate 10,110 downwards.
TGCTTTGGCAGGGGGACACGACGGCTGTAAAGAGGGGGTTGCCCCACGATCAGCTATCGCCAGCATGGCAGATTTTGATGCTAGGGGACGGGTCGCCTACTCGTCATTTGCAGCTGCTCACGCGAGAACCCACTGAGGTAGACGTTATTGAGATGTCCTCGGTTGGAATGGCCAATGACGGAGCTCCAGACGTGATTAGCTATGTGCCGGGTCCAAGACTCAGACGACAGGTTTGGCTACGAACCGCTTCTGGTCAGCGTTTGGCCTATGCTACTTCTTGGTGGGAAGCGAGTCACGTGGATGAATATCTAAAAAATCGCTCGTTGCCAATCTGGGCGAGTTTGGCCAACCTGCGTACCGAGCTTTATCGCGATATTCAGGGTATCTACTATGGCTGGAGTCCGCCTCTAGAAGATGCTTTTGGTCAGAAGGGACCATTCTGGGGACGACATTATTTGTTTTGGCATCACGGTAAGCCGTTGACGCTCATTTATGAAGTGTTTTCACCTTATTTGACGCGCTATCTGGGGCCGATGCGTTCGTCGTTGTAGAGACCTTCAACGCCCCTACGCGGGGTTATGGTTTTCCGGGGCCGCTTTGATTGCGTCGTTTGCGACATCGCTCGGAGCAGTATTTCACCTCGTCCCAGCAGCTAGCCCATTTTTTGCGCCAGGTAAAAGGCCGCTGGCAGACAGCGCAGGTTTTGGCGGGTAGATCGGACTTTTGACGTTGACGGGCCATTTTTGCAATCTTGTGCGGATGGTATGCTCAGAAACTAGTCTAGAAGGTATTTCTTGACTGTGCCGGTTGAGCATTTTGAGATCGCATGTCCCCTAATTTACCCTTATCCCTAGCGCAGCTGCGTATTGTTCTGGTTGAACCAGCAGGGCCACTCAATATTGGCTCGGTGGCGCGGGTGATGAAAAACTTTGGCCTGTCTCAGCTGGTACTGGTCAATCCCCAATGTGACCCCTACAGCGGGGATGCCAAACAAATGGCGGTCCATGCCTATGATCTGGTTGAGGCTGCCATCACCGTCAAGACACTGGCGGAGGCGCTGGTTGGTTGTCATCGGGCTATTGCGACTACAGCTCGTCCTCGAGATTTACAAACACCGCTGGAGTCTCCAGAGTTGGCCCTGCCCTGGCTAGTAGATGCGGCCCTACCAACCGCTCTGATCTTTGGACCTGAAGATCGCGGTCTTAATAATGACGAAATGCTCCATGCTCAACGCTTTATTAAAATCGCTACCTGTCCAACCTATGAATCATTGAACCTGGCTCAGGCGGTGGCTGTCTGTTGTTACGAGCTATCCCGTGTTGGACAGCGGCCTGTGGAGAATGCTTTCGCTACAGATGCCACGGCTCCTTTGGATGTGTTAGACGGGTACTATCACCATCTAGAGTCGATCTTATTAAAAATCGGCTATCTTTATCCCCATACGGCATCAAGCCGGATGCAAAAATTTCGACAGTTGGGCCATCGTGCGTCCCTGTCTGCTCAGGATGTTGCCATGCTACGCGGTATCCTACGACAAATCGACTGGGCGACCAGTCGTCAGGACACTACTCATCAGATTGCCGACCATCAGAGCAGCGACTCTTAGGGGCTCGGCTCCAGTATCCCTTAGCTGTGTTTTCCAGTGACGGGTAACGATTAGCAATGTGTTTATACCAATGACGGACCCCCAGAAGCCTTACTCAAAATCACGACGTCAGCGTCGCCCACGTCGCTCTACGCCGTCTCCCGGCAGAGCCAAGGGAGGAGAGCGCCGTCCGCGAGCTGTCAAGCTACCCCGCAATACGTCTCGGTCCCGGGCGTCTGAGGGGATGTTTGGCGATATGGTTGACCCTTCTCGCCACGTCCGCCGTACCCGCCGGAGTGGACGCTCTGGTTGGCCTCCTGAGCCCAAGGCTGCGTTATTTCCAAAGTTGCCCAAACCCATAGTCTATGGTGTTCGACTGTTGATTATTGGTTTAGGTGTGGCCGCTATTGCCGGTACTGTCCTATCGGTACTCACGCCTGTGGACAAGCAATTAGCCAATGGAACTGCCGCTGAAACCCAATCGGCGGTGACCGCTGCTGCCGATCCTGAAGATGCGGTGCTAGTGCCTACCCAGGAGATATCGGCCCTCAAAGCGAGCCTGGTGGAGCTACAGGAGCTGATTCCCGAACTCACCCCAACTATTTATGTATACGATTTAGATACGGGCAACTATGTAGATATTGCGGGAAATACGTCAGTTGCTGCTGCAAGCACAATTAAGCTGCCGATCTTGGTTGCCTTTTTTAAGGCCGTAGATGCGGGTCTGATTACCGTTGATCAGGCCATGGCAATCCAGTCAGGTCAGATTGCTGAAGGTTCTGGAGACATGCAAATACAGCCGCCAGGGACGCGTTATACCGCCTTAGAAGTGGCAACTCAGATGATTATCAACAGTGATAATACGGCCACTAATATGATGATTGATCTGCTGGGGGGGGCTGCAGAGCTAAATCAGCAGTTTGCAGACTGGGGGCTAAACGCTACGGTCCTGAATAATCCGCTACCGGATATAGAGGGAACCAATACGACCAGCGCCCAGAACCTAGTCCGCATGTTTGCCCATTTACACAATGGAGACATCGTTAGCCTGCGATCGCGCGATCGCATCTTCAACATACTGCAGCGCACCTACAACAAAAGACTGCTGCCGGCTGGAGTGAGCGAGGCGACGGTAAGCTACAACAAAACTGGCAACATCGGTGAAATTCTGGCAGATGTTGCCTTGATGGATTTGCCCAATGGTAAACGATATGCGATCGCAACCCTGGTACAGCGGCCCGATAACGATGGTCGTGCTCAAGAACTCATTCGACGGATTTCCCAGACGGCCTATCAGACGATGAACAATGCGGTGCCTGTAATTAAACCGACACCTACTGAAATACAGACGCCAGATACGTCTCAGCCCGATAGCGCTGCTCCTGTTGCTCCAGACTCAGAGTAAGGTTTATCGCTGGCTCAGGCCAATCGTTTAGAAAAACAGTATTAATACAGTTGACAAGATAGACATCATTGATACAATCTGTCAGACAAGTTCGGGGGTTTAGTAGTCCATCTACACTCTGATACCTGTCAGCGCTAGAGAAATTAATGGTTCACACCCCTGTCGATATTACTCAGGTCAAACAGTCAGCGGCCACGGGACACTTTCGCTCCATCGCTTTGTGGCTCAACTACGTGCTGGTTCCTCAAGCCATCTATGCCCGTGTACAAACCGATCGCCCCGGCTATCTGCAAATTTTGCTTGAGTTTGAGCGCCCTCCTAAGCAAGAGTTACTGATTCGCCTAGTTTGCAATCGTATTTGTCGCTTAGAGTCTAACGTTATCTGCGGTGTATATATTGTGGGGCGTATGCTGGGGACCGATCGCCCCCTATGGCAGCAGCGCGTCAAGCTAAGTCGACGTAAACGCCCTGATCCACTGGCCACGGCCTCTCCCGTATCCGCTACTTCGCCAGAACCGGTGGCTGCTGAACAAGCCCCAGCTCAGGTCGATGATGTGCCGTTCGACCCGCCAGTTGTTTCTACCAATGTTTCAGCCGATCTGCCAACCGTCTCGGCCGATGGTTCTGAGGTCCAGTCCATATCGGCTACGACCTATGGCAGTGAGACTCTAAAGGCAGTGCCGTCTTACCTTATTCCCAAGGCGTCCCATCAAGAGCGCCGCCGGCGGCCCAACCGTAGCGTAGCGCCCTTTCCTGTCGTCGAAATTCGCCTTGCAGATATTGACGGTACCCAAACCTCAGCACAGCGCCGAGAAAATCGTCGTCGGTTTGCCCCTAAAGAATCGATTGAACAGCAGTTCAGATACATGCGAGCTATCGTCGTGACCGGGTCTGCCGCTGCTGCCTTTATCCTGGGCTGTGTGACGGAGGCGGTAGTCTCTCAAAAGGGTAAGGTTGCCAATAAATCAGAACCCACGCTACCGACATTTAACAATAACGGCTGGCGTCCTGCCAGTGAGGTGAATGCCCAAGAGATTGCCTATCGAACGTCAACACGCGGCTCGGCTGTATCTGCGGCGCTAGAGTCAGTCGCTGTTATGCCCCATGAGCCTAGTAGCGATCCGGCGGACCCCACCGTTACTCTAATGTTTGGTGGTGAAGTTCCTGTGGGAGATGTGCCCTTACAAACGCCTGAGGCTGTTGGACAGGTATTAGGTGATTTAGACATGTTTCGTGCCGCCGACGTATCCATGGTGGGCCTGGGGAACTCTCTAGCGACAGCGGATACTTCCTTACAGGAAAGCTATTTCGATCGCTCTCGCCCTGATGCTGTTGACGCCTTGCGTCAGGGAGGCATTGACATTGTTGGGCTAACCGGAGCCCATACTATGGACTATGGTCGCCAAGGTCTGACAGAGACCCTAGAAGCCCTAGACAGTGCGGGCGTCTATCGAGTTGGAGCAGGACGAGACTCTCAAGAGGCTCGTCGTCCCGAAGTTTTAGATGTCAAAGGACAGCGCATTGCCTACCTCAGTTACGTACCTGATAGCGACGAACTGGCCACCCTGGGTCAAGCGGGACTCAATATCCAAGAGCGAGACGATATCATTGCAGATATTGCGGCTTTGCGTGAGGGCGTGGACTGGATTGTTGTCAACTATCGCTGGTACGGCGACCTAGAAACAGAGCCCAACCCTCGGCAAATCGACTTGTCTAGATCGGCGATCGATGCAGGAGCCGATTTAGTCGTTGGCTATCATCCCGAGCAGATACAGGGAGCCGAGCTATATAAATCTCGTCCCATTGTTTATTCCCTGGGAGATTTTATCTTTCAAGATGCTCCTTTAGCCGATCACGATACGGCCGCTCTACGTGTCTCTCTGCGAGAAGAACAAATGAAGGTCGAGTTTTTGCCCATTAGCGTCAGAAAAGCTCGACCCCAGTCCGCCTCTGGAGAAACGGCTAAAGCGATTCTCAAGCAAATTCGTCAAGCCTCTGATGTGCTGCCATCACCGCTGCAGTTTCCAGCAATTTTGGATGCCTTGCCTCACAAAGGTCCTCTGCTCAAACCAGAAAAAACTACAACTCCACTTAAAACACTAGGAGAATTAGAGCCAGGCGGGCCAGACACGTCTGCCGAGCAGAGTATGCCTACGTCGTCAGACGTTTTTGAAGCCGATAGCTTTGAATGGGGTCCGTACCAGCCAGACAATAACTTTGAGTTAAACGGCATCGAGTCAGATATCTTGGAGTCAGATAGGTTTGCCCCCAACGACGATGAGAGTGCTTCAGACAATATCCATATAGAAAGTCTAGACAGTACCATTGAACATGAGTCTCTCGATATCCAACCCAGGCAGGAACTGCCAGTAAACTCGCTGGATGGCTTTAATATTCGGCCTGATGAGTTAGAACTTGATGGTCTCTACCCTAGCAATACGGGAGAAACGTCTGATCTAACACAGCCAGCTCCGAAAACTAACATTGTCCCTCAACGTTTGCCAACAGTTGTCGATGATCTGACATCTGATGATGCGTCGGATGCTATCAACGCTCCAAGTAATGGTGTTTTAGCGCCTGATAGTGATGATATTCTTGTGCCTGCTGAGGAAAGTCTGCCAGGATATGACGCATTAGAAAACTGGGGAGAAAAAGCATCCCCCCATCCAGAATTTGACCCTATTCAAGAGCATTCCAATACCTCTGAGTCGGATGATTTTGACGCCTCTGAGAGACTGCTTCCGGCTGTTTCTACGGATGCCGATGAGAGCAATCTTGAGGAAAATACAGCAACGGACGCAATTTCTCCTCACCATGAACCGTTAGTCGGTCCACTGGGCTAATCTACATAATCACAGCACGGCGCTCCTATCGGTTGATATGACGCTGACGACGCTCTCTGATCGGTCGTCAGTTCGTGAGTCATAGATGCAAACCGACAGCCCTAGTCTGTTGGCACAATGCTTACAGATGGCCAGCTAAAGCTGATTTTTTGATTTTCTATGATTTCCATAGAAAAATATAAATCTCAATTGTGTGCTACGCCTAAATCCATCAAAAGGACTGGTGGAAATACTTTAGAGAAGACTTTTGTTTTACTGAAATAGTACTTTTGAACTCAGTACTTTTGAGGTTTTGGATACAAGGGGTTTACCACTTCGTAAAAGATTCAGGTATACTTTTAGTTTCCAAATAAATCCCTGTAGGATTCTTCAAATTAGGGGTAAGCGCTTAGCTTTTTGCGATAAAAGACACATTCTTGAGCCATTTTATACGGATAGTGTTTTGGGGCTCAGAAGAAAGAACATAGGCAGGTCAATCAACGTAAACCGGCCTTGGATTTTGTAATCTTTGTGAGATTTATAACCGCTATGGGAAGGGCAGGAAAAGCACTAAAGCATGTACTGACTCAGTACGGAATTAGCCAAAATCGTTTGGCTGTAACGATGGGCGTCGCTCGTTCAACGGTTAATCAGTGGGTCAACGAGGTCAGCGATCCTCTAGCAGACTCTGTGCCAGAGATTATTGTTGCTCTGGAGACACTAGAACCATCCGCCGCTAGTATCTTTGTCAGTATGTACTTAGAGCGAGGGGCAGAGGCTGCTGCTGAGCGATAGGTACGTCGGGTTATTCCCGATATCTTAGGGAATCCAGACAGGATTAAGGCCAGAAAAAGGAAATACCTGAGGCTGCGCTGGCTGTGGTTGCTTATTTAGACGTGCATCAGACGTTTGGTAGAGCGGTAGCAACCAAATTCTTGCGGTCGAAACTGCGACACCATCTTCTACCACCGCTGAACTGTCTGTGTCGGTACCCGGCACAACCTCATCCAACAGCAGAGCTAGACCATCGGGGGCCAGGCTCATGTGAGCCGATGGCTGAGGGGGTAACTTCCACAGTTCGTCAATAGCTTCAGTTGTTAAGTTGATCGAAGAAACTGAGGGTTGCACCTGGTAAGTGTCACCCTCAACTAGTTGACTAGTTAAACAGAATAAAAGTTCGTTGGTAGGGTCAAACTGCGCATCTAAAATTGACCCTGTTACCTCTATTAGAGGGGTTTCATCACCCTGATTTGAGACCCAAAATAAGGTCTGGGTGTAGCGTTTTTCTGGATCGTCTTGGTTAAAGCTCACCATGGCCGCCGCTGAGCCGTTGTCAGCAACATCCATGACTAACCCATACTGGGGTAAAAAATCTAATGTATCTCCGCTTTTTTCATCTTGAGCATCGCTTAAGGCAATGATGGCTGTTCCTTCACCCTGCTGTAGGAGTAGAGATTGACTGTCTGGTGCAATGATGAAGTCACCGCCTGGTTCAGTTTCTAGGCGACGGGGCACTTTATCTGCAGTGATGACCCAGGGCCCAAAATCTCCTGGATTGTTGCGGTTAACTCGTTGCACTACGATAGTTTGACCATCGGGGGACAGATCAAATTTCAAGTTTTGATATTCGCCGCTTTCTAGAATGGTTTCGATCTGACCACTGTCTTCCCTTTGCAATCCAGTTGTTACTGTGTAGAGCTGCTGATTTTGTAGGGTGCGTTGATTACGGTCTACTGCTGCAAATAAAATACGATCTCCTTGACCATAGGGCTCATAGTCCGTGACGGTCCAATCTTCGGATGTCAGAGCCGTTTTTGACTGATCGCTGAGGTTGTAAAGCATGAGCCGTCCCTGTTCTTCTCCGTCGGTGCCAATGTAGGCAAAGGCACGCTGACGAGACTCAAAACGGGTTTCAAAGGGGACAAATGTGGCGGCGGCTCCGCTAAAGCGGTCTCTGGCATCGCTGAGAGATACTGTAAATTCGTTACCGTAGGGTGCTGGAAAATTTAGGGTGTAAGCCATTCGTCGTCCTGCCCAGCTAAACCGACCAGGCAGAGGCGGATCGATGGTGAGATTCTTCTCTACACTAGCCTCATCCATGGGCCGACTAAACGTGAGTAGAAAAGCTGTGTCTTCGGCGCCGATTTGACGGTCTTGCCAGCTAAAGTCTCTGACCCTGGCGGCGGCAGGTCCTCCTAGTACAACCATGCCGATAATAATGATGGCCATGAGCACAATTAGGGCCTGCGCCAATCGATCGATGGGTTGACGGCGATGGGTAGTCATAGCGATAGGCTAGTACTCATAGGGATTACGGGGTTCTGGAATGGTTTCCAGCTTGGTTGGCTCGATGGTAAGCTGGCGCTGGTCGTTGATGGTGGTGGTGGTCATTTTGCCTTCGATTTCTAGCCAGGTATCAGGCGCATAGGCCTGACGAGATACGGCTAGCTGTACTGGTAACCCGACAGGATACGCGTCGGCTGCGCAGCAGGTTAAAACAAATCGAGATATCAGCAAATACTCTTCTGGCCAATCTTCGGGATGAATGACAAAGCCTGAGAGCTTTACAGCCTGACCGGTGTACGCATCGGGCTCGGGGTAGACATTTAAGGTGCGAATCCAGTCGATAACGGTGCGCTCCTCTGACGCAGTCTGGCGGACAAAACGCTGAGGTTGAGATCGCGTCAGGGTCAAACTATCCGATATGCCTCGCTGGATAGCCTTATCACTGGCAAAGGCTTGGGGCGTATACATCAGAGAAAGAACAGCGATCGCTAGTAAAACCAAACTGCTGAACCTGGGTGGGAGCAGCGTGCTGTGGTTGCTCGCAGAGATTCGGTTCGCCCGTCTTCTAAACTGCATGAGTTTAAAGCCTGCCATAGCCAATAGCACGAACGCCGACCCATTGGGCAGCCACATGTAGTTGGGATGGAGCAACAAAAACAGCTGCCCCGTGAACCAGTATCTAAACAGTGCCAGACTCCAGGTGCCTAGGACCAAGGCATCTAGGAGTTCTGGCTGCCGGTACCAGGTGGCAGCCTGACTTCGTTGTTTCTTCCGAACAGGTCTACGGGGGCGTCTAGCTGACATAGAAGTTTGTAAAAAGGGTCAATATAAAACACATCTGTGCCGCTAGGGCAAAGATGTAAAAGATGACTCTAGGCTTAAACAACGTGAGCAGCAACCCTATGTTTTTAAGGTCGATCATGGGACCGAACACTAAAAAAGCTAGCAGGGCTCCGCTGGTAAACGTAGAGGAAAACGACAGGGCAAAAAATGAGTCGACGGTAGAACAGATAGATACAACTGCCGCCAGCAGCATCATAGCCAAAATTGATGTAACAAAGTTCTGTCCCAGCGCGATGATCCACTCCCTGGGCACAGCGACTTGGACAAATGCTGCGATCGCACTGCCCATGATCAAAACAGCTCCTAGCTCCCTGAGCTCTTGCACCATATTGTCAAGGGCCAGCTGTAGCTTAACGGCAAAAGGCTTGGACGGGCCGCTGGCAATTATTTCCTGGGTGGCGGGGTCGTCTATTTGTAGTGTTGCACCATCTGTCTGTAGCAAAAAGGTGCCAGACCTTAACAGAGGATTAACCGATGCGGTTTGCGGTTTAGGCATTTGCCGCGTTACCGCCGCTTGTAATAAGGGACGCATATCCCGCTGGCGGCTGAACACCCAGGCAATCGTCACAGCAATGATCAGGGTAAATAAGACTCGCAAAAAGACAATTTCAGGCTGACCTCGAAATGCAACCCAGGTCGCCCAAAAAACTACCGGATTGATGGTGGGGGCCGCCAGTAAAAAGCCGACTGCTACCGAAGAAGGGGCTCCTTGGACGATGAGGCGTCTGGCGACAGGCACATTGCCGCATTCGCACACTGGAAAAAAGATACCCATTAAACTGCCAGCAATGGCTCCCATCAGAGGGTGTTTGGGCAAAATCTTGATCAAGCTGCGTTCATTGACAAAGAACAGCAACAGACTAGAAAACGCTACACCAATCAGTAAAAACGGAATTGCTTCTACCAGCAGGCTAAAGAAAAGCGTTAGGCCGTTGCTCAGTTTTTCCATAGATGTGCAACCGTGAAGATATCTGTCGCTGACCAGCTATTCTACAGGAAGACTGGGTCACTGCCGCTTGCGCTCTATCTAGAGGCAGCTTATCCGGCAGTCAGAGATGCTATCATATAGGCAGTGAAACGTTTTGGCCTCAAATCTGTCTCAAAAGAGAGACCTTACTAACGCTGATGTATCCAGAAAAACAGATATCTACATCTCCTCCAGAATCACG
>JBHJIL010000123.1:0-25901 GCA_050043465.1 Leptolyngbyaceae cyanobacterium | reverse complement strand
CGCTCGTGCATTACTTCCATACCCAGGTTGGCACGGTTGATCACGTCAGCCCAAGTGCTGACAACACGACCCTGAGAGTCGATGATGGACTGGTTGAAGTTGAATCCGTTCAGGTTGAACGCCATTGTGGAGATACCTAGTGCAGTGAACCAGATACCGACAACGGGCCATGCACCCAAGAAGAAGTGCAGAGAACGGCTGTTGTTGAATGATGCGTACTGAAAGATCAGACGGCCGAAGTAACCGTGTGCTGCAACGATGTTGTAAGTCTCTTCTTCCTGACCAAACTTGTAGCCGTAGTTCTGAGACTCAACTTCAGTGGTCTCACGAACCAAGGAAGACGTAACCAGAGAACCATGCATCGCGGAGAACAAGGAACCGCCGAAGACGCCAGCCACACCAAGCATGTGGAAGGGGTGCATCAGGATGTTGTGCTCAGCTTGGAAGACAAGCATGAAGTTGAAGGTACCAGAGATACCTAGAGGCATACCATCAGAGAACGAACCCTGACCGATGGGGTAGATCAAGAAGACTGCAGTTGCGGCTGCTACAGGAGCAGAGTAAGCAACACAGATCCAAGGACGCATACCCAAGCGGTAGGACAGTTCCCACTCACGACCCATGTAGCAGAAGACGCCGATGAGGAAGTGGAAAATGACCAGCTGGTAAGGACCACCGTTGTACAACCACTCATCTAAGGAAGCAGCTTCCCAGATGGGGTAGAAGTGAAGGCCGATGGCGTTGGAGGAAGGAATAACAGCACCCGAGATGATGTTATTACCGAGAATCAAAGAACCAGCAACGGGCTCACGGATACCGTCGATGTCGACGGGAGGAGCAGCGATGAAGGCGATGACGAAGCAAGCAGTGGCAGCCAGCAGTGTGGGAATCTTCAGAACGCCGACCCAGCCTACATAGAGGCGGTTTTCGGTGCTAGTGACCCACTCACAAAACTGGTTCCACAGGTTAGCGCTTTGGCGCTGCTGTTGTAGAAGGGTAGTCATGAATTAATAATTGCGTGGTGCGAACGAAGAACGAACGCGGTTTACGTTATGTATGTACCTAATATAACAATAATTAGTAAAGTTTTGTAACTATCTTTAGACATAGATAAAAAATACCCCTCCGATGAAGGTCATTCATCGGAGGGGTAACTGGGCTGACATTGCCGCAGATAGCTGACTATGGACTTAAAGAGCGGCAGTCAAGTACACGCTAAGCAAAGTTGCGAGTCCCATGCAGATAAGTCCCAGACTATCCTGCATGTCAAACCGTCTCGGAACTTCCATCTGAGCCGCATAGACAGCAACCTTAGTGCCAGCTTTAGGGTGATTTGTCATTGTAAATGTCCTGTATACGTCGGTGAAAAACAGTTTGGATCCCTACAGCAAGTAGCGGGGTATCCGTTAATTTGACGACGCTTGCACTACCGAAGAGAACCGGTGATGCGCGGGTGGGACGGCCATCAATACATTAATGGTAAGTGAATAAATGTAAACTTGCCAGATAATGCTTGACATAGTGGCAAATATCTAACTCTAGATGTAGATGTAATAGCAGCTGACTAGCCCCTAGCGCAGACATTTTTGTCTGGATTGTCGTGCTTCACAGTAAAGGCTCCCCCCCTAGAGCATGAAGGAAGCCTTTAAAAGAGAACGCGAATAGGACTGAGCTGCAGCTCAGTATCACTCCTTCTTCAAATTATTGATTGGAGTTTTCTGATTATCAGTGTCATGATCGACGGCGTAGTCGGCTTGGAGATCGTCTTGACGATGATCATTTAGCCGCGTCTTTAACCGATTAAAGTGAGTGTTGTTATTGATTGGCATATGGGGTGCAGGTAGCTCATCATTTGGCCAGGTATCAATATCACCACAGGCACATAGCTCAGCTACTGGCATTGTGGTGTGTATTGCAACTGGAATGCTACAGCGAGCGCAGTCAGTGATCTCCCAATTGGGTGATAACAGTTCCTCGATCGTTTCTTGGGTGCCGTCTAAGTAACAATCACGACCGCTAACGGTCATAATACTCTGCCAGCAGTCGTCAAAGGCGCGGCTAAAGCGATGCCCCTCTAATACAGGTACGGGACGCTGGGTGATTCGCCCGTTACCAATGTGGATGGATTTGCCTAGCTGGAACCAATAGGCTAAGTAGTGTCGAACGTCTTGTGGGGATGCCATAAGCTACCTCGTACTGTGCAATAGCGTTACAGTACGCTGACTGTCACGGTCTCATCCTAGCGCTTGAAAATTACAAATCTAGGGATATTAATCTATTTTAAGGTATGCCATCTTGGGTTTGGCTGGTGTAGCTCAGGCTTTAGCGGGTAGCGGGCTGCCGAGCTGCTTGAGGTCAAGGGCGTAGCCACCCGTAACTAAGTAAACCTGAGTGGCGATTGCACCTATCTGCCGGACGAGATGTCCTAAGCGATCGCGAAACTTACGGCCCAAAGGATACGCAGGGATAACCCCCCAGCCAGTTTCTTCAGCAACTAAGATCACATCGCAGGGAGGCGAGATTAATGTGGCGAGCAGTTCGTCAGTGCACTGTTGCCATGTATCGTCTTCTTGGTCTAGCTGGTTGGCTAACCATGTACCCAGCGAGTCAACTAGCAAGCAGCTGTCAGTGTTGGCCGCTCGAATAGTATTTGCCAGATCTTTAGGAACCTCTCGAACCTGCCAGCAATCGGGTCGTCGCTGTCGATGCTGTTCAATACGCCGCTGCCACTCAATATCGTCTGCAGAAACCGTTGATGTTGCAATGTAAGTTACCGGCTTTTGGGTTTGTTTGGCCCAATGCTCGGCCCATTCGCTCTTACCTGAGCGGGCCGGACCTGTAACCAAAATGAGCTGAGACATCAAATATAATCACGATTAAACTGCGGTTCGCTGGTAGCTGTATGGTATCCCTCATATAGCCAGGCTAGAAAGGAAATCATAAACCCAGCTGCTGGACCTATACCAAAAATAATCAGTTCGACGCCGCTCATTGTTTTACCTGTTGACTGTGCCAATTATTTCACTGGCCACCTTGGTAGAGCATCAGCGCATGCACCCAAAGCTGATGTGAGTTTGGATGTTAGTTACTGGTGAATACTGGGTCAACCGTTAGCTCAGTCAGGAGCAGGCGTATGCTGTCGGCGCTCTAACCACCATAGGACTGTGATCCAAAGAATGACTACAGCTAAAGCGGCTACGGTAAACTGAGTCACCCAACCAACTAGAGTTGCTAGGGGAATCAGCTGACCTACAAAAAATGCCAGAGTGACCATAACCGTACCCCAGAGGCTGGCTCCTAGAAGGGTGCAGAGTAAAAACTTCCAGTAGGGCATGCGGGCAATACCGGCCAGGGGACCTGCGAAGATGCGGAGTAAGGCAACAAACCGACCGACAATCACGGCCTTACTTGCATTTTTACTAAACTGCTCACGGATACTGACCAGGGCTGTTTCGTTGATGCGCAGCAAGGAACCCAAACGTAGTAGCAGTGGCCAGCCGCCATAGAAGCCAATCCAGTAGCCTACACTGTCGCCAATAACAGCACCTGCGATCGCGCTAGACAGAACCCACCGATAAATTAATTCATCACTGCCTGCCAAAAAACCACCCACTAGAGTTACCGTCTCCCCAGGAATAGGTAGCCCCATATTTTCGAGCATGATGCCAAAAAAAATGGCCCAGTAGCCATAATCTTGAGCTAGGGCCTGGATTGTTTCGAGGGAGAAAAAGTCGAACGTCAACAGATGCATAGAGGCGGGGTTATCTTTTCTTTATCTTATTCACTTTTTCTTACGTTCGGTAGCATTAAGCCAACGAAAATCGCTGAACTTTATCTGTTTTCTCCGACAGCTACATTTTCTACACATGTGTATGCGTAAATCTACGCCTCTTCAACATCCGCGCACGCAGCATGGATAGCAGCCGTACGAATTGTCCTCATTGATGCGATCAGCGCCATAAAAAAACCTCCCCTAAAAGAGGAGGCCATGACTAAGTTGATGGGAGATACCCCTATGCTTCTGAGAAGCTGGCCATGGAGGCTCTACCTAGCATAGATTGTGGAAACGTTGGTAGATCAAGGCAGTGCTGAGTGCGGCGAGTTCGAACGGCTAGACGATAGCTGACGTTTTGCAGTTCTGCATTTAACTGTCGATTTTCCTGCTGAATATGAGCAACCCGATTTTTGACAGCCTGCATTCGCTCAGAAAACTTTTGCTTATAAATTTTAGGTAGCTCTTGAACCACCTGTTCTAGCATGCGAGTGCGGTCAGTGAGTTCTTCAACAGTCTGCCGCATCTGATGGATTTCTTCATCGCGACTTTCAAGCTGTTCTTGATAAAAAGCCACCTGCTTTTCTACACCCTGTAGCTGCTCTCGCAAGGCTCTGACCTCGGTCTGATGACGTTCAGAAACATCCGGAGAGGGTAGAAAATCTTGATTGCCTTTAACCAGACGAAACAGCTCTTGAGACAGCTGTTGTACCAGCTGATCCCTCATCTGCAACTCTTCTTGCAAGCGAGCAACTTCTACCTGAGAATCGGATGTTCTTAATTTAGTCAATTGGACCACGAGATCACTCCTACAGTACTAACAATCACTTCTAAAGCTGTGTCAGTGAGCAGACTCCCTGCTAGACAACAGTTAAATTAGTGCCTACTGACTCAAAACATGATTTGAACTATTTAGAAATGTCATATGACAGCATCTTTCAGACAAACTTATCTTGAGTATCAGCAACGTTGAATTAATAATGGGCAAGCATTAAACGGGCAATAGTAAAAACCAGCAACTTAGATTAGCGTCTGTTGTAATTTTTCTGTTGCACTTTTCAGGACGACGTTTGTCCTTGAATTAACACGTTCAGCAGTTTATGCAAACATCAACACATTAGAGCCTCTAATCTCATGCGGTATTGGAGCGTTGTAGCGAATAGTCATCAAACCAACCATCAAAACTCCAATAAATATCAGCAAAACTGTGCTCGAAACCTTCATATCAAGTCATTTTAGAGACTTAATAACTGAAGTAGCAACAAAGCTTACACCCAAGTGCCCATAAATTTAGCACCAATTTCGTAAAATGCAAGGATTTTATTCTTTAGGTTTGCAATTATCCAAAAAACCAAAGGCCATAGTCACTACAGCAACCATGGCCTTTGGTTTAAGAATGTCCAGAATATACGAAGTTAATTGCGATCGCTATCCCTGCTTTAAGAAGGTTGGACTTAGGATCCGAGCGGTGCAGCCTGAGCCGGTGCTTCTTCATCTTCTGACTCTTGAGGTTCATCAACTACCAGGGTTAGATAACGAATAATATCTTCACTTAAACGCATGTCCCGTTCCATAGGAGCAATTGTGTCCCCTGGAGCTTGATAGTTCATTTGAATATAAATACCTTCGCGATAGCGGCCGATTTCATAAGATAACCGTCGCTTGCCACGGTGTTGAGTCTCTAGAACTTCACCACCCTTCTCCGTAATCATGCCCTGGTATTTGCCAATCGTACTATCAACGGCCTCATCGCTGATGTCAGGCCGCATGATGTACATCGTCTCGTAAAAATTACTCATGTTGCTCCTTGTGGACTGTGTGGCGTGACGGTGTGACCCAATCACGCAAGGATTCATCATCGTAGCAGAAAGCTACAACCAGCGATAGATATTCAAAGCGCGAATACGGACAAGAGCAAAAAAGCGCGAATACGGACAAGAGCAAGTCCGCTATCTGATCTGTATATGAACTGCTTCAGAAATTGTAGGAATCTCTGGATACTGGCCTCTGCAGCATTGAAAAATGGAGTAACCTACGGCTACGAGGCCACCAAACAGCAACACATTGTAAAGGGTATCAGTGACCAATTCTAAGCCCGGTAGGTTCAACAGGCTCAGTAACAGGCTGCCAATGGAGATGATAAAACCGATTAGAATCGCCTGTAGTGTATTGAAGCGAATAAAGTGGCTGATATTGGGGTTCCGTACAACTAAAAGAAAAAGAGCAAAGAATACCGCCAGCGAACCTAGACCAAAAGGTACGATGCTGTAGGCAATCATGACAGGAGTAATCAATACTAAAAGCACATCCCGCAGCGGAGCGAGTGCCGGGAAGTTATCAATTAGTCTGAAAAGTGCCCCTCCGACTAAAACAGCATCAAACAGAGGCAACAAATAAGGCAGGCTTCCAAGGATTTTGTCAGAGATTGCATCTGTGCTGCGCCAAGTCATAGCAGTACTTGTAAAGGGATACGTCAGATAAGCAGCTTTGTAGCGTTGCCCAAATTTCCTAGGCTGCCAAAATTACTCAAAGCTTTCCTCAGCATAGCGCAGCTTTTCTCAGCCGTTTTACGGTTTCTACGAACAAAGCTGGTAAAACGGCTACAGCTCACACTGCTGTAACGACTCAATATTGGCCAGGCGAAACCCCATCTGACACTGATATTGAGGTAATTGAGAGCCTGACTCAAGCCGTCGTGCGCAGCCCAACTTGCCATCTCGCAAACGAGGCTGACCGCTTTGACTAGCCATAAGACAGCCAGTACAGACAGACGTTGACGGAATCACCTGATCCTCTAGCAGAATCACCAACATAGCAGGACACCTCCCCTAGAACAGGCCATATGCCTATCTTAGGTGAGGTGTAGATGTCTTGAACACAACTTTACTTAGTTTTCACCAAACGATGGCTGTGTTGTGACCTTTTCTATGATGCAGATGTTTGAAGCCGACGCCGACGAGCGCGACGACTGCGCTGACGACGGGGTTCTTCTTTAGCCATATACTGCTGTTCTTGATCGCCACGCATCCAGGCAGGACGAGTCTGATCGTAAGCCATCTGGAGCGCAGCAGCAGCCACCGTATGGGGATCGTACTCTTCCGTTAGCTGAGATACGATGGGCAAAAATGAGGCGAGTCGCTCACTGGTAACAGCTTCTTTGATTTGAGTCTGCAGTTTTTCCAAGGAACGAGCAGCAATTTCTGCTCGGGTGGGCACCTTGCAAAAGTCCAGCTCTTGTTTGAGGTGACGCTCAATCTGACGTACCTGGTATTTTTCTAGAGGATGCACAATGGAAACAGCCCGACCTTCTTGTCCGGCCCGGCCCGTCCGCCCAATGCGGTGGACATAGCTATCTACGTTGTCAGGGAGCTCATAGTTGATCACATGGGTCAGATTATCCACATGGATTCCACGAGCGGCAATGTCAGTAGCCACAACCCAACGCACCTGACCCTGCTTAAACCGCAGTAGCAGCCGCTCTCGCTGAGCCTGATTGAGGTCGCCATGATATTCATCTACACTGTGGCCAGCGAACT
Source organism: Leptolyngbyaceae cyanobacterium (assembly GCA_050043465.1). Lineage (GTDB taxonomy): Bacteria > Cyanobacteriota > Cyanobacteriia > Phormidesmidales > Phormidesmidaceae > Leptothoe. The sequence continues at coordinate 18,593 of JBHJIL010000123.1, read as the reverse complement.
GCAGCTGTCGAGTAAGCTCTGCTGCCGTGCGACGAGTTCGAACAAAGATAATAGCTGATTCTGGATCCTCCATCTCTAAGATCGGCATCAGGGCGCGGGGCTTGCTCCAACCTGGGGGGACCACATAGGCTAGCTGTGTAATTCTTTTCGGTGCTGTATTCTGCGCTTTGACCTTAACGGTTACTGGAGACTGCAGAAACTTGGCGGCTAGCTCTCGCACGGCCGGTTCCATGGTGGCGGAGAAGAACGCTGTTTGCCGCTCTGCTGGGGCGTGACTCAAGATATTTTCTACATCCTGAATAAATCCCATATTGAGCATTTCATCGGCTTCATCTAAAACGAGCCAGCTCATGTGCTCAAAATTCAAAGCGCCTCGATTCAGCAGGTCGAGCACCCGGCCTGGGGTACCTACAACCATATGGACACCGCGTCGCAGCTGACTGAGCTGACGCTCAATAGACTGACCGCCGTAGACGGGCAGCACCTTTAGCTGGGAGTTGTGCTTCAGACCTTGAACTGCCTGACATACCTGCATAGCCAGCTCACGGGTGGGGGTGAGCACAAGGGCTTGAACCGCGCGCTTGTTGACGTTTACCTGCTCTAGGATCGGTAGTGAGAAGGCCGCAGTTTTGCCAGTTCCGGTTTGGGCTAAACCCACCACATCATGCCCAGCAAGCATATGGGGAATAGCCTGGGCCTGGATGGGAGTAGGCTCCTTAAAGCCAAGTTCATCCAAATGTTGAGCTTGGGGTTCAGACAACCCGAGGTCAGCAAAAGACAATGTCATTTAGACTCCTTTGAGGTCAGTGATTGCAGGTGGGAGAATTTAGAGAGAAACCCGTACAGGTGCTTGCGCCGACACAATAGTGTCTCTGGCGACTTCATTCTCTGAGAGAACGGTGCCAAACAGATCGTAGGTGTCTGCTCCATGGATTTTGACAGGGACTATTTGAGCCAAGGGACACTCTCCCTTGACATAGACAAGACCATCAACATCAGGTGCAAAGCGGGCAGAACGTCCAATACACTCACCCTGTCCTGGATTTTCCTGTTCAATGAGAACATCGACTGTTTGACCAATCTGAGTTTGATTGCGTCTAAAGGAAATATCCTGTTGGGTCAGCATGAGTTCTTCACGTCGCTGATGCATCACAGTTGGGTCAACCTGGTTGGGTAAGGTCGCTGCCGGTGTTCCAGCTTCGGCAGAAAAGGTAAATACACCCACATGATCAAACGCATGGCGCTGAACAAACGCTTTGAGGTGCTCAAAGTGAGCGTCTGTCTCTCCGGGAAAACCAACGATAAACGTGGTACGCAGTACGGCCCCCGGCAGCGCTGCTTTTAAATTTTGAATGATGTCGTCGTTGACTCGACCCTGCCACGGGCGATTCATGGCTCGTAAGATCTCTGGGTGGGAGTGCTGTAGAGGTAGATCCAAATAGGGCAGCACGTTGGGCGTTGTGCGAATCGCTTCTAGCACCTCGGGTGTGAGACCGGTTGGATAAGCATAATGCATGCGAATCCAGGGAACATCAACGTTACCCAGAGCTCTCAAAAGCTCTGCCAGCTTTGGTTTACCGTAGAGATCAACACCGTAATTTGTTGTGATCTGTGAGATCAGTACTAGCTCCTTAACTCCCTCGGCTGCTAGCTGTTCAGCTTCAGCCACAATGGATTCAATTGGACGAGACCGCTGGTTGCCCCGTAGATGAGGAATAATGCAAAATGCACAGCGGTAGTCACATCCCTCGGCCACTCTCACATAGGCAACGCCCTCACTGGTCGTGCGATAGCGAGGAACAGTTTCGTCAGCAATATATGTGGGTTCTGTGGAAACAGCTTTGACCCGTTCGCCCGCCTCTGCTCGTTCAATAACGTCGACGATGCGGTGATAGTCACCAGTGCCAACCAGGGCTACAGCTTCTGGAATCTCATCCAGTAGCTCCGACTGAAAATGTTGAGCCAGGCAGCCTGTGATAACAATCTTTTTGTCAGCCTCAGCAAGCTCCACTAGGGTGCGTACAGATTCTTTGCGAGCATCTTCGATAAAGCTGCAGGTGTTAACAATGACATAGTCAGCTAGCTCATCATTAGCATCAACCTGATAACCAGCCTGCACCAGCAGTCCCAGCATGTGCTCAGTGTCGACACGATTCTTCTCACAGCCCAGGTGAGAAATTGCAACAGTTGGCTTGTGACCCATAAAATCTTTATTTGGAAAAACAGACGCTAGTCTCCGAAGCAGGCGTTGCGATCGCACGGATGACTTAGCACCCTACCCTATCACCTGTGTTCTGACTGGGTAGCGATTGTTTTTGCCCGGTTGAGGAAATTATAACATAACTATACAATTCTGTGGGTATCCCGTTGAAGACCTAGTATTTCTGTTGATTTATTGAAAACATCAGTATCGGAACTAACCCTTTGAGGCTCTGTGGAGTTAAGTACACTCTTTCAAACATCGACCCCTGTGATCGGGGTGGTTCATCTACTGCCTTTGCCCCCCTCAGCTCGCTGGCAAGGCTCGCTACAGACGGTTATGGAGCGGGCTGTTCGAGAGGCGGTAGCCCTGGCTTCTGGCGGCGTCAATGGCATTATTGTAGAAAATTTTTTTGATGCTCCATTTACCAAAGGTGATGTGGACCCGGCGGTGGTGAGCGCCATGACTTTAGTGGTCGCTCGTCTACAGCAGCTAGTGACGGTCCCAATTGGAATTAATGTTTTGCGTAATGATGCCCACAGCGGCCTTGCGATCGCAGCCTGTACGGGTGCTGAGTTTATTCGAGTCAATGTGCTAACGGGCGTGATGGCCACCGACCAAGGAGTGATTGAAGGTGATGCCCATCGGCTGATGCGCTATCGGCGCGAACTAGGCACCGATGTCAAAATTTTTGCGGATGTGTTGGTCAAACATGCTGCGCCATTAGGGGCTGTTGTTACCAACGGGGCGATGACCAATGCGGTAGCAGACACTATCCACCGGGGACTAGCTGACGCTGTGATTATTTCGGGGAGCGTTACTGGTCAGCCGCCAACCCGTCAGGACTTAACCGATGCTAAAGCCGCCGCAGGAGCTACACCAGTTTTAGTCGGCAGTGGAGCTACCGTAGACAATATTTCTAAACTGATGCATCTGGCGGACGGCGTGATTGTATCAAGTTCCTTAAAGCGATGGGGACAGATCGAGCAGCCGATAGATCCCCATCGAGTCGGCCAGTTTATGGAAGCGGTATCGGTTTGATCCGGTCTGACAGTTGGACGGAATGTCAGTATGCCTCTACCGCAGGCTCTATTTTTTGTCTAAGATGCAGTCGGGGTGATGTTAAGGGTAGGCTTTCTACTAAGGCATCGCCTGTGTCTTATATGTATTGATCAGCTCGGAACCAGCTATAGATTATGGGACGTCGCCGTAAGGAAAATCGAGGGATTTATCGCTGGTCGCGCCCGGCCATTGGCGCGATCGCAACCGTTGGAGCGTTAGGGACTGCCTATCTAACGGTGATCAAGTTAATGGGAAACAGCGCCGCCTGTCCGGTGAAAGGCTGTGACCAAGTGCTCACAAGTGAATACGCCGATGTGTTTGGGATTCCCCTGACGCTGTTTGGCTGTCTGGCTTATTTGTCGATGGTGGCCCTATCCCTAGGCCCTTTATTGGTCAATGGTGATAGCAGCCGTGAGCAGCGCCAGAAGCTAGAAGATACCACCTGGCCGCTCCTATTTATTGGTGCCACGGGCATGATGGTCTTTAGCGGCTATCTAATGTACGTACTGGCAACCGAACTAAAGGCGGCCTGTCTCTACTGTATTGTGTCGGCTTCTTTGACGGTGCTGATGTTTCTGCTGACGCTGTTGGGGCGGCAGTGGGAAGATCAAGGCGCGCTCGTCTTTCGCGGATTCATCATGGGGGTTGTCACCTTGGTGGCTACTCTGGGAATGTATTCACTGAGTATTAACGGTCCGGCTGCTACTGCTAGCGGGGGGAATACAGGTCCGGCCATTACCAGCACCTCTGGTACGGCAGAAGTGGCTCTCGCTCAGCATCTATCAGACGTAGGAGCCAAAATGTACGGGGCTTACTGGTGTCCCCACTGTTTTGATCAAAAGCAGCTCTTTGGTAAAGAGGCTAAAGAATATATGCCTTACATTGAGTGTGCTGACGATGGAGCGGACTCTCAGACAGCGCTTTGTCGCTCGGTTCCTGAGATCACTGGTTTTCCCACTTGGGAAGTCAATGGGGAGTTTTTACCCGGAACCCAGACTCTGACGACCTTGGCCGAGGCGTCTGGTTATGATGGCCCCACCGACTTCAAAAATTAGCCATTACACCTTGAGGCGTTGCATGCAACGCCTCTACAAAATCCTAATTCACAGAATTTATTACCCGAAATTAATTTCTAGCAAGGATAGATCGTCTAGCAAAGAGGCATTATCGCCGCCAGTACTAAGGATGGGCAGCGTTGCGTAGCTAATCAACTGATCTAGCTGACCCGGACGGGGGCACTTGGCAATATGGTCAATAAAGCTGTCTAATCCTAAGATTTCACCGGTTTCAGCGACGGATGTTTCGGGAACTTCGTAAACACCGTCGCTAAAAATGTAGAGATAGCTATCGTCCGGGATCGAGCAGCGTTTCCAGGTGTAGGTGGTGTCAGGCATCATCCCAATGGGCATACCTGGTGTCCGTAGACGCAGCGCCTCAGATGCAGGATTAGAGCCGTTGGTGCTTTCTGCTATGGGCGGCTGAGATAGTAAAACAGCCGGCGGATGTCCTGCACTGGCGTACATCAGCTGACGATTAACTCGGTTGTAAACGCCGTACCAAATAGTGAAATATTTTTCGTTTTGGTCGGTCATCTGAAACATGTTGTTCAGACTTTCCAAGACTTTGTCGGGGCGATAGAAGTTAGTACCGGGCAAAGACTGCGATCGCAGTACGTTTAGCACAGACGTAGATAGCAGGGCCGCTCCTAACCCATGTCCGGATACATCTAGCAGATAAATAACGAGATAATCAGGGTCTAGCCAGTAAAAATCAAAACAGTCTCCCCCCAGCTGCTGGGAGGGCAAAAAGCGGGTCTGTATTTTGACAGGCGGCTGATCGGTATCCTGGGGCAGCAGCGACTGCACATAGGACGCGGCTTCTGCCAGTTCGTTTTCTAAATACTGCTTTTGCTTTTTCAGATCGCGGGTGAGCTGACACAGACGCATCCCAGATTTGACCCGCGCCTTTAGCTCTGCCATGTCGATGGGTTTCATCAACAGGTCATCGGCTCCTGCTTCTAGAGCTTCTACGCGGCTAGCGGTTTCTGCGTGGGCTGTGATTAGCAAAAAGGAACTCATGGATAAATCCGGATGCTCCTTGAGGCGACGACAAATTTCTAAGCCATCCACGGTTCCAGGCAGACGCCAGTCGCACAGAATCACCGGTGGAGTGATCGCCAATGCCTGTTCTAGACCATCGGTGGCGGTTTCTGCGATCGCAACACGATATCCCTGGCTTTGCAGCATCCGCTGAAGGATCCGTCGAATGATCGGATCGTCGTCGATTACCAAAATATCTGCGATGGGAGTAGCTAACTTAACCATTACACCGATGCAACGCAGAAAATTTCGAGATGAAGCCATGCTCCTAGACCCAGGCTGATGCTTTCTGGGCGGTCAGGTTTATGCGTCATGGCGGACCTTACCAACGTCATTAACAAAACGGTTAATCGTGTCAAATGCAATCAAGCGTCTAAACCGGCAGATATGGGTTTTAGCTAGAGTGTACCCCTATCGATCCGACATATTCAGAACATACACGCATGGCTGACCAAGTATGCACATTTCAGATTTCCAAGGGGTGGCGGTTAAAAACAGTAAAGCTACTGTGCTGATTTTCTGAGCTAAACGCAATAACAATAAGATTTCGTCGTGATGGCTTATTTTATCAGCCCATAGAGGATAGTTGCGATAGACCCGCTGCCTGAGAGCAGGGAGGTTTGCTTTAGCAGTGACGTGTGTCAGTCAAAAGTGTGCCCTCAGGTGGGATCCCACCGCAGATGTTCTGTGGTCTAAGCATCAGCAAACTTTACTCCATAGATGAAAAATTATTGCAGTCCTACCATAGGAGTGGAGGCGATTTCTAAGCTGAAGGAACGCCGCTATTGTTTGAACTATGGAAAGTACCTGCGCTCTGCCAACGAGCTGCGTTTTACCTGTACTCAAATCACCTCATAACTATCAAGTATTTCGCATTACTCCTGACGACAAAAATCGATTAGCGCTGCTGGTAGATCCCACACTGGGGCATGCGGCATTGACCTGCTGTGTGGAAATTTTTGATGAGGGGGGCAGAACCCCATCCCATCGCCATCAGGTGGCTGTGGAGATGTTTTATGTGATTCAAGGGGAGGGTCGTGTTGTCTGTGATGGCAAAAGCTCGCCTATCCGTACCGGTGACAGTATCCTAGTGCCGTCCTACGGGATTCATTTTGTGGAGAATACCAGCTCCAACCGCCTTTATTTACTCAGCGTTATGGTGCCCAATGAGGACTTTGCTGAATTAATTCGTCAGGGGGTTCCGGCGGAACTAGATGAAGAAGACATGGCGGTCTTAGGGCGCACCCACCGTATTTGATGTCGCACCCATCTGAAACCTATTCGCTATGTACCCGTGACGGTACGCGATTGGATGCGGACGTATACTACCCGGACGGTGACGGCCCCTGGCCAGTATTACTGATGCGGCAGCCCTACGGACGTGCGATCGCATCTACTGTCGTCTATGCCCATCCCACCTGGTATGCGGCTCACGGTTACATTGTCGTCATTCAAGATGTGCGCGGACGAGGCACGTCTGAGGGTGAGTTTGATCTGTTTGCCCATGAGGTGGATGACGGGTACGACAGTGTTCAGTGGGCAGCCCAGCTTCCCGGCAGCAGTGGGCAGTTGGGAATGTATGGGTTTTCTTATCAGGGCATGACCCAGCTCTATGCGGCCCAGGCAAACCCCTCTGCGCTCAAAGCGTTAGCTCCGGCCATGGTGGGCTATGACCTCTATCATGACTGGGCCTATGAAAATGGAGCGCTGCGGCTACAGGCTGGACTAGGCTGGGCGATTCAGCTAGCGGCAGAAACCGCTCGTTTGAAGGGAGATGAGACTGCCTTCAATGCTCTTAGATCCGCATCCCGAAATCTGCCGCTGAATGGGCCAATCGTGGCCTGTCCTGATGTGCTGAAGCAGTATGCTCCAGAGTCGTTTTGGCACGACTGGATTGCCCATCCCGACAATGACGATTATTGGCAAAGACTCAAACCAGACCTCACCAATGTAGACCTCCCCATGCTCCACATCGGTGGGTGGTTTGATCCCTATCTAACAGGGGATATTCGACTGTTCAAGGAAATGGTTTCTAAAAGTCAGCATCCTCAGCAGTTTTGGATTGGACCCTGGAGCCATATTCCCTGGAGCCGTAAGGTGGGGGCTGTGGATTTTGGTCCCGAGGCGATGAACCCCATCGACCGACTACAAATCCAATGGTTTGATCACTGGCTAAAAGACACGAATACGGGACTATCGAAACAACCACCCATACATCTGTTTGAGATGGGCAGCAATCAGTGGCAACCGTTTGACCAATGGCCCAGTGGCGCTCAAACCCACACATATCGATTGCAAAGCTCTGGCCTGGCCGCCATGCGTGAAGATGATGGAGCGTTGGTGGCATCAAAGGGTCTAGACGTAACCCCAGCACCGGATGTTTTGGTGCATGACCCGTGGCGGCCTGTGCCTTCCTTGGGCGGTCATACGGGTTTTCCGTCGGGCTCCTTTGAGCGTAGTGCTATCGACGGCCGCAGCGATGTTTTGACTTATACGACGGGTCTGCTAGAAACGGATCTAGCCGTGGCTGGAGACGTGACGGTAACGCTAAGCGTCCAGGCAGATACGACTAGCTACGATCTGGGTGCGGTGCTGTCGGTGGTTTACCCGAATCACACCGTATTTAATTTGACCCAGGGCTACAGACGTATTGACAGCAGGCAGACTCTATCGTTTGAATCGATAGAGCTGCGGCTGCAGCCCACCTGTTTTCGATTGATGGCGGGTCAGGCCCTGCGGTTAAGTCTGAGTGCTGCCTGTTTTCCTGCCTATCCGGTTAATCCTGGAACTGGTGCCGATGCTACTGTGCCCACCATAAATCATAAAATTATTACCCTCATGGTGCATTGTGGGAGTGATACGCTGCTGACGCTGCCGTTGGCTTAGTTGTCTTCAATTAGACCTGCAATACTCCTTTAGAACTGGGGATGGCATGGGCACGGCGGGGATCGATCTCGGTAGCCATGCGCATGGCGCGAGCAAATGCCTTAAAGGTAGCCTCGATGATGTGGTGGGAGTTGATGCCATCGAGCTGGCGGATATGAAGGGTCATGAGGCTGTGGTGGACGACGGCCATGAAGAATTCGCGTACCAGCTGGGTGTCGTAGGTGCCGACGCGTTGGGTGGGGATTTCAAGACCGTAGGCAAGGTAGGGGCGACCGGAGAAGTCGAGGGAGACCTGAACTAGAGACTCATCTAGCGGGGCAAGAAAGTGGCCAAAGCGGACGATACCTTTGCGGTTGCCGAGGGCCTGGTGGAGGGCCATGCCGAGGGTGATGCCGACGTCTTCGTTGGTGTGGTGGTCGTCGATTTCGAGATCGCCGGTGGCTTGGATGTCGAGGTCAAAGAGTCCGTGGGAGGCGATTTGGTGGAGCATGTGGTCCAAGAAGGGGATGCCGGTGTTGGCGTTGCACTGGCCGGTGCCGTCGATGTTGAGGGTGACGGTGACGTTGGTTTCTTTGGTACTGCGGGTGACAGTGGCGGTGCGGGTAGGGAATTCGAGGTTGGTTAGGGTTGCTTTTGTTTGCATGGTGATGGTTCGTGGGGGTTGTTTTTGCGGCTGCCTTGGACGAGGTTTAGGCTGTGGGGATTTCGGGTTTGGTGACGGCATGGGTTGCTCAGGGCTTTCCTCTCTGAACTACTCCTATGTGGGGGCCTAGACTACCCCACGCCCCCCGAAAGATAAGGGCTGGTTAGGAGCTCCTCAGTAGTTGCATTGAGTTATGGCTGGGGGATTACGCTGCTCCGCATTCGCTACGCACCGTAAACGAGTAGTTTGCTTTTGGGCTTTGTTTTTAGACCTAGTTTATCTGGGATAAAGGTCCTGTGGTTTGTTCAATTCCCCTTTCCCCTTTCCCCTTTCCCCTTCTCCATTGCTTAGAACATCTTTTCCAAAACGTTTCGGATAACGTCATCGGTTACTTGGTCGGTGACGAAGGCTGCGCCGATGCGTTTGGGAAGGACGAAGCGGACTTTGCCGGATTTTACTTTTTTGTCGCTGCGTAGGGCGGTGAGAATGTCATTGATATTGAGATTGGCTGGTAGCTGGGTGGGGAGGCCGGCTTTTTGGATCAGAGAGAGCTGGCGGTTGGTGGCGGTTTGGGGCCAGTGGTTGAGGGTGGTTGCGATCGCACCTGCGGCTACCATACCAATTCCTACTGCTTCGCCATGGTTAACAAGTTTGTACCCTGTCAGACTTTCTACGGCGTGGCCAATGGTATGACCGTAGTTGAGAATAGCCCGCAGACCGGCTTCTTTTTCATCCTGGGCGACCACATCCGCTTTGGCCTGACAGGAATGCCTGAGAATATCGTGGAGCAGCTCCTCACCGACGTAGCGCATCTGATCGAGGCGCTTGGCTTGCTCTAGTTGCTCAAACAACCCCTCATTCCAAATGATGCCGTACTTAATGACTTCGGCCATGCCAGCTCGAAACTCACGACCAGGCAGTGTCGATAGCACATTGGGATCGATCAAAACCAGACTGGGTTGATGAAACGCCCCAATCAGGTTTTTGCCCTGGGGATGGTTGACGCCGGTTTTGCCCCCCATGGAGGCATCAACCATGGCTAATAGCGAGGTAGGTACTTGCACAACGGCGATGCCTCGGAGCCAGGTAGCTGCCGCAAAGCCGGTCATATCGCCAATGACACCGCCCCCTAGGGCTACCATGGTAGAGCTGCGCTCTAGTCGATTTTCAAATGCAGCGTTATGAATTTTTTCTATAGAGCGTAAGGTTTTGTAGCGTTCTCCAGCAGGCAGAATACACTGGCAGGTGTCGAACCCAGCTTCAGTTAGAGAGTTTAGGGCAGTTTCTCCGTAGTGTTTGAAAATAGCAGGGTTGGAAACCAACAGGACCTTACCCTGTTTGCCCATCGCAGCTAGCCAGGGACCCAGATAGTGCAGTCCGTCAGTGGCGATTTTAATGTCATATTGCAGCTGGGGCAGCTCTACGGGAATAACAGTCTTCATGCAGCTGAAAGGCAGTGTACCCAACTATCCTACTGCCCGTGACCCGATTAGCTAGGATTAAATACCTGGAAAATTTGCCGACAGCAGTCTTTGATTTTTTCACCAGCGGTACTCTGGGGTGGGGCTACCCCTTCAAACTGCCAGTTGTTGATGGTTGAGAGCTTCCACTGCTGGCCCAGATGGTTAAACCCAACGACCTCCACTCCGATCACTTTCACCATATTCGCAACGGTATTGGTCTGAGAAGCGTCGTCCTGCAGTTCATGTAAGCGAATCTGCACTAGCAGACTGCGACAGTTAAATGAACGGCTAAAACCTGGAAAATGAAAGCCAATGTCTATGGAATCGGGGTCCACCAGTTCTCTAGTATCCGGATCGTTAGCCCATGGTTTGAGATCAGAACGTAAATCGGGAAGCTGTCCTTTAAAGGCACCGACAGTAGCGGCGATTTTACTGGCGTATTCAATACTGCGGGCTTGTTCTGCTGCGTTCACACCGACGACCAAGGGAAATAAAAGATTTTCACTTTCTACGATAAAACAATGCCCTAGCAAATAGCCAAGGCATTGTTGACGCATTCAAGAGAGTTAGCTCAGGCTACTAGGAAAATAAAATAATTGGCCTGAAGAAACTGTAGCTGATGAAACGGAAGCGATCGATTGCAGCCCTGTACCCAATACCTGCAATTTGCCCTAAATTGTCTGACTGTATTGGCTCTGGCTGGTATTTATCATGCGCAGATCGTTTTCACTGACCGCATCAATCTGATGGAAGCCTTCAATGGCAAACTGGTTGCCGCCAGGACCGGCAATCGCAGTGTCCTCAAGACTCAAAGCATACGCATATTCTTCCTGGGAGTAGGTTTCAGTGATTGCCAGAGAAAGTTGCGTGTTTTCCACATGTCCTTGAAAACAGTCAAAAGACGAATGGGGCGCGTAGAATGCGCCTACTACCTGACCGGCCCGTGCCTCAAAGATCATGTAAGCCGTTTGTAGCTGATCGGGCAGTGGCTTTTCTCCAAAGAGATAAACCCCGTTAGCAAGACGCTCAGTAGCGGTAGATGAGGTCTGGGCTAATAGCGGATGAATAACTGGAGCTTCAGACTCTATAGAAGGCTGGGGAACAGCCCGAGCGATGGGGGTAGCTAACAGTGTGGCGGTTCCCAGCAGCAATGCTCCAGAGCGCAGAATACTTCGCACAGTGTTCTGGGGGCGTCGCTGGTGGATGAGATGTTGAATAACCGCTAGAACTTGCATAACCATCGCGCCTCACTGTTTCGACTGAGTACCGCTAACGAATGACTTAAATGCAATCAAAAGCAAACTCCTTATTTCACTTTAGGTGACAAGTTCACTGTGAACTTATTTAAGGGAATTCCTTTAATATCTCTTTAACGATTGCGTTCAATATCGCTTCGCTTAAGGCGATTTCTCACTTGACATGGTCATCTACAATTTCGAGCCAGTCGATTTCGGATGGGAGACTTTTGCAACTGGCATAAGCGAATTGGCTGGCGATCAGCTGCCCAGATAATCTCCATAATTATTTTAGAATAGCTATCGAAGTGATGTTGGAACGATGTAGGCTAAAGAGATGTCTGGCTAGCAAGGCACCCAATCACTGGATATTTCGTATCGCTGAGCAGGAGTCGAACTTCATCTATGCCGCCCCTTGAAGTGCCGCTAAAGCTACTGCTGTTTATCGATAGGCGGCCAAGTTCTGCTGAGCAGGGTCGGCAGATTCGGCAGCATGTTGAGGGACTAGAAAGCGATATCTCGCCTGTGTTGGAGGTTGTTGATGTCAGCGAGCAGCCCTATCTGGCAGAACATTTCAGACTGGTAGTTACGCCTACCTTGATTAAAATTTCAGCTGCGGGACGACAAACCCTGACCGGCAGCGATATTATTTCTCAAATTGATTACTGGTGGTCAAGGTGGCAGGCTGAGGCAAAAAGCGATGAGGCTGCTGGAGATGAGCATCTGTTAAACGATGCGTCGATTGCGCAATCGACAGAAGTTATCCATCTGTCAGACGAAATTTTTCGCTTAAAGCAGCTGAATGCCGAAGTCAACGCCAAACTGGAGTTTAAGGATCGAATCATTGCCATGCTGGCCCATGATTTGCGCAATCCGCTGACTGCGGCATCGATTGCGATTGAAACCTTGGAAATGGGATACGACTCCAACAAGGAGCGCCGCTCACGCTTTCGCCCTGAGCTGACGGTACAGCTGCTGCGTAATGCTAAGACCCAGATTCGCTCCATTGACCGTATGATCACAGATATTTTGCAAGCCGCCCATGGCCCTAGCGTGGATTTGCAGATTTTTCCTAAGGAGCTAAATTTGCAGGAGCTTTGTCTTGAGGTGGTAGACGCTATGCTGTCTAAGGTGAAGGACAAAGAGCAAGTGATCAAGCTGGATATCCCTCAGGATCTGCCCCAGGTTCATGCTGATATCAACCAGGTGCGGCGAGTGATTACAAATCTGTTAGATAACGCCGTGAAATATACCCCCATCGGGGGCGAGATGGTAATTACGGCACTACACCGGACGACGCAAAAGGTCCAGGTGAGTATTCAGGATACGGGACCGGGAATTCCAGCAGATCAACAGGCTCGTATTTTTGAGGAGAGTTTTCGCCTACAGCGAGACCAGTCGCAAGACGGCTACGGACTAGGGTTAGCCCTGTGTCTTCGCATCGTTAGGGCCCACTATGGTCAAATCTGGGTAGATTCAGACCCCCAGCAGGGAAGCACGTTTCACTTCACGCTGCCAGTTTATAGGCAATACAGCAGTCGACAGGTTAACGCTCAGGCAGCTGAAGACGGGCTTTAAGGGCGGCTAGCTCATGGTCCACCGGGCTTTGGTCTGAGTCTAAGGCAGCAAATCTCTGGTCTAGTGAATCTTGACCGAGCTGGCTGATTTCAGCGGCTGCGGCTGCGTCGGCCTCCATAGCCAGAATTTTGTCTTCGATCTGGTTAAAGGTGCCCCCATTTACTTGGGTCATCATTTCATTGAGTTTCTGACTGGCCTTGGCCGAACGAGCCCGAGCAATATACATATCTTTTTGAGTCCGCGCCTGAGCAATTTTGCTCTCTAAGGTGCGCATATTGGCTTTGAGCTGTTGGACAGTGGTTTGCTGCTGGTGCAGCTGGCTTTCTAAGGCTTTTGCTGTTTCTAAGTAGCTCTGTCTGCGCTCTAGGGCTTCTCGGGCTAGGGCTTCATTTCCTTTCTGTAAGGCGATCTGAGCCCGGTTGTAAAATTCGCGAGCCTGGCTGCGGGCCTGATCGTACTGACGGTCGCTACGCTTTTGGGTTGCGATCGCAACCGCAACAGCCTGTCTCAGCTGCAGCAGATTTTCCTGCATCTCAGCAACCGTCTGCTCCAGCAGCTTTTCTGGATCTTCTGCCCCGTTAAGGGTGTCGTTAAGGCTGGCACGAGCGACGCGCAAGAAGCGATCTAGCAATCCCATTATTTGTCTGCTAAGCGATTTGGCGTGCCTTTACAGGCATTTTCCTTAGCATAGCAGGGCTATTCATTTGTCGGTCCAAAAAGCTCAACGACAGCTCCTTGCTGCGTCAGAGCGGCTACTTGATCTTCAGCCTGAGCCCGGTTGTCAAAGGCCGCCAGCTGAATACGAGCGCCTGCCTTGAAGTTACGGACAAACGCATCAGGTACCAGCTCGCGAGCTGTCGTTAATGACTCATCTCCGGTGTAGCTGCTGACAACGTAGAAGTTTGAGCCTGTAGCTGCTGGCGTGGTAGGAGCTGGTGTGGCTGGGGCTGTAGGGATCGCCGTCGTTCCAGTAGCTCCTGCCGGAACAGGCGCGGCTGGTTGGCCAGGCGTCGCGGGAGTAGCTGGAGCTGCCGGTATCGGTGTCTGGGCCGGATTGGACAGCGGCGGCGCCGGTGCGCTACCGACTCCATCAACGTCTAGCGTGACTAAATCTTCTACGTCATCTAGCTCTTTAAACTCTTGGGTGGATAGATCGGGACCGGGGGGCTTGTAGCCGTCTGTTGATTCGGGAGACGCTGTGGGCTCGCCGCTATTCTCTGTGGTTTCCACCTCGGTAGTTTCAGGCTCAGACTCGGTATCTGCTGGCCAGATTTGCGATCGCAAACTCTGTAGCTGGGCCGGATAGGTAATAGCAAATCCGACACCAGTGCCTCCTAGCAGCACCAAGACTAGCCCGGCCAGCTTCAGTAGGGTATTGTTCTTACGATCTGGAGAATAGGGTTCAGGTGCAGACTCGCTCTGTTCTTCAGCGATGCTTTTGAGCAGCTCTTCTGAAGATTCCAAATAGCCTTCAGGCGTATCGCTGGCAGGTACGGGTAAAACCGACTCCTGGCCCTCTGGTGGAGCTGTATCAGAGGCCGTTTCTTCAGGGGCCAGCTGAGCTGAGGGGTCGCTGCTGAGTTCGGTCTCAGTGCCCTCTTGTAAAAAAGGATTGGGCGGTGCGGGAGGCTGAGCGTCTAAAGCCGCATCGGTGGCCGGAACCGAGATCAGATCGAGCGTTTTGCGCTGGGCTGCTCGCCGTGGCGGTGGCGGTGGCGGTACCCGACCGTGACGCTTCCGGCGATAGCGAGTGAGTTCATCCTCAAGGTTGACATTAAGATTTCGCAGCACGCTTTCTAACTGCGGAGCAATGTCGATACCAGACCCTGAGCCGGATCGAGACGGTACGCTAGCAGGTGTATTGTCTGGAGAAGAAGCCATGGTACACAGCTATATTAAACAAGCAAAGATAACGAGAAGGGCGGCCAATTGTCGTTAATAGACCATACGTTAGCACGTTAATTCTAAAGACACGGCGCTCAGCGTATAGGAATAGCGAGAAAATAGCCACCGACATGATGTTGGAGAGACCTTAAAAATGGGGTTTTCTGGATTGCGATCGCTCATTGTCGATATTGAAGCTCAGCCTGGCTGGCAAGCACGGCACCAGTTTGGTCAAGCTGTCGAATACTGGCCCAAAGCCGTTGGCTATGTGGTCGCTCGTCAGACAAAGCCAGCCAGCATTCAACGCGATATTCTTTACGTGACGGTGGCCAATGCTTCTTGGGCCCAAACCCTAACCCTGGAGCGGCGACGTATTCTACACAAGCTCAATCGGCTGCTGGCTATACCTCTCAAAGATATTCGCTTCTCTAGCGCTCGCTGGCATGCCAAACCGGTTCCTCAGCAGCCTGAAAACGACTGGATTAAAGCGCATCCTAGCTATATAGGAACGATCAAAACAGACCAGCCCTCGCAAAATCCTACCAAAACTCCTGAAGAAGCCTACGCCGATTGGATGAGGGTTAAGAAAAGCCAGCAAAAACTGCAAGAGGTGTGTCCAGAATGTAAATGCGCATGCCCTCCGGGTGAAATTGCCAGATGGAATATGTGTGCTCCATGTATTGTTAAAACCTGGTAATAGAAATGAAAGTTTTAGGCTTATCGGCTTATCTATTTTTGGTTAATTGATATCTATATATCAGGTGATTCTTGATCTATTGTTTTTTGGGGATCGCCTTCTATGAGATGATCCCAGTCGCTCTAAGGATTATTGATTTATTTAAATTAAATATAAAGAAAATATTAATGGGGATCGTCGATTGAATCAACTTCCGATGCTTGCTGTATCAAGCTTTTAACATTTTTATTATGGAAGAGTTTTTCGACGAACTAATCCACAATAATAGGGGTAAAGGCTTAAAATGACTTTCTCAACTTGGTTTTCATGAGTATTAAAAAGGTTGAAACTGCTCGATGTGGTGCCTGCCGGTTTTACACACCCGTAGGTCGTCGCGGGGGAGACTGTGCCCAGTTTGGTGTGCCGGTACAATCTGCGTGGGAATCTTGTTGTTTGGCAGAGTCTCCATTTCAAAGTGGAACTAAAATTGACAGCTCCGATATAAATATTGAGCTGAGTAAAGTTACACCGACTAAAGAAATAGCGGTCGAGTCTTTATCCTTGCCAACCGGTCGGTTTGCATCTCTAGAAAAGTCTTTAGCGATTGAGCTTCCCTCCGAAGTGCTCTAGCTAGCCAGATCTAACTATCAGGTCATAGAAAAGGGGCAGCGGAACAGATGACCGTTGCCCCTTTTCTTGTACGTCGCTTGAGAGAACGGAAGACGAATGACCGGCAGACGCGGCGACTAACGTTCTCGATTACATACGCCTGCCAGGATTTCTCCTTGATTGTCCAGGGCGCTGAGCGCCTGAGTTCTCGCACGGGTCAATGTGGATGCTACGCCCCAGGCGAGGCTGCGATTATGTTCTGCGACAGCGCCGCATCCTCGAAATGAGACTCGAATAGCGCAGTTGATATTGCCGCAGCTGCGTAGAGCTTCGCGCTCGGCACTGCTGATGGATAAATAATTGGTCGCTACACCCCAGTCGCCTGAGTTGGAAATGGCAATAGCACCATAGCGTTGAGTGGCTTGAGCCTGGGTGACTAGCAACGTACTCAAGAGCAATAGACTAAGAATCGTAGGCTTTAGCATGGGCAAATAAGGAACAACAAAATGGCTATACTACGTCTGTCGGATTGGCTAGGACTCTAGGTCGTTGGTGGCACCAACCGACGTACAACCAACGAATATATCTGTCGGTTGCTGCGTACAAATCTGCACAAGCGCCAATGGAATACTGACCCCGTAGTCCTCTTTACGGGGCCAGAATGCGCTATCCGAACTTACTTATGAGACATCGTCTTGGCTGCTGTCGCCAGGAGAGATTGTTTTCTCGGTGCGGGCAAGAAAGTCAGGTACGAGCACTTCGCTAAATCCTGCGATAAATGCGATCGCAAAGTACAGATACTTTGATTGGGTATCTGCTTCGCCGGGGTTAAACCCGGACACGACCACCACCTCCGACTCAATTAGCGCTACGGCCAGCAGACTAAAGGCCGTCCCCACGACTGGTTTGAAGAAACCAATAAAAAAAGGGATAACCGACTGAGAGCGATTGCGATTTTCTAATTTTCGCGATCGCAGCATCACACTCACAATGCTGCCTAGCCCTCCCGCCGCTAGCACTAGCTGGATATACTGCCACTCCTGCGACGAAAACAGCTCTGCTTGAGAGCCTTGAGTTTCGCCTTCTTCAACGATGGGCGTAGAGCCAGAGGACTCGCCTTCCACCACAGCAGGCTCTATCGGCTCTACTGTCTCTTCGATTGGCAGAGCATGGCGGATACCATGCTGATAGCCAATCTCATACTGATTGGATAAAAACATCCGCACCGCTGTGGTGCTGCCAATCAACAGTGAAATTGTAATGGTAAACCAGGTGAGTCCAGAGATTAACTGGGCAGCTGGAGAGCCGCCTGCACTGAGCACGGCAACCAGCGGATTGCGATAAATGCGAATCTCACGGGCAATCCGACGACGAATATCTCTTGCCAGCGATACTCGCTCTGCCATAGACATGGCTGGAGACTGATGGTTTTTAGGGGTGGCTTCTGTGGGTAACAACAAACTTACCGCCAGCTGCATCAGCGGCATCAACATTTGGTCGTTAGTCAGTTCTAAATGGGGAACCTGCTCTAGCAGTTTTCCCAACTCTTGATAAGCAGGTTTAGAGAGATGCTCAGAGGCGAGCCCCTGTTCAATTCGTTCAATAAGTTCTCGTGCATCCTGTCGAATAATAAGATCAATATTGTCTATGAGACCTGATGGTAGGCCGATCGCATTTGCAGCCATGACTGTGTGCGCATCCTGAGGGTGACAACGATAGAAGATTGTTAGTGCCGCTGCGGATAGGACACACCTGATTTTTTTTGATCTCTCCGAAGAGAATAATAGATAGCACCTAGCGGCAACACATAGACCCTAGCTATCTGTTCAGAAAGCCATACTCAGCCGGGACCATTCTTCGAACCGGCACAGGAGAAAACCCTGAGATCTCACGATCAAAAGAGAAAATATCGCTGGCTACAGAGGACAGTTGTTAAACTGCTCTCTTGTCAGGAACCGTATGATTCAAATCAAGCCACGGTACGGTCGGACAACTGTAGCAATATTGTCAGTCGTCCAGCATTTTTGGTTCACAGACTTGGGTGAGATCGCACTTGCCGCACCCAAAAGCAAAGCAGTTCTCCAGTTTATGTCTGCGGTGCGTCCTCCACACGCTTAGTTCTGATTCCACCTCAGTTTGTGTGTGAGGATTTAATCAATGGTCTCCGTCCATTGAGAGAAGAGGCAATTAACAAATTACGCATCCAGTCGTGATGATATCGGAAGCCATTGAGTTTCTCAAATGGACACAAACAGCCT
>JBHJIL010000122.1:0-28098 GCA_050043465.1 Leptolyngbyaceae cyanobacterium | reverse complement strand
TGTTAGAACGACTTCGGTCCCAACAAGCATCGGTGCTTGGCTTTATGGTTGATTTTGACGTGCCCTTTGACAACAATCAAGCTGAACGGGATGTGCGGATGATGAAACTCAAGCAGAAGATTTCGGGCTGTTTTCGGTCTGAGAGCGGGGCGCGTATGTTCTGCCGGATTCGGGGATACTTATCCACCCTACGCAAACAAGACCGGACTATTTTGGATGCGTTGATTGGACTATTCTCTGGTCAGCCTGTTGCTCTCGTTCCTCAGCCTAAGTAGTTACTCATCCTGAATAAATTCCAAGTCAATTTCTCCTACAGCAGTTTGAATATCAGCCACAGAGAGAGGAGAATCTGGCTGATAAAGCTGCCAAAATTGAAGCAGATCCTTTGCATATTCGCGGACGTAAGTCAGATTGCCGTGAATGAAATTAATAGGATTGTTAATTTCGTGAGCTATACCTGCAGCCAATTGTCCTAGGCTGGACATTTTTTCAGCTTGAATAAGCTGCATTTGTTGATCTTGCAGCTTATTCAATGCAGTTTCTAACTCAGTATTCTTTTGTTCTAAATGAGTTAATAATTGTTTGGTTTGTTGAACTAGTTGATTTAAAGCGTTGGCTAAAACACCGGTTTCATCACGATTCTCAACAGAAGCTTGTATATCAAAATTATTCTCTTCTGTAATACGATAGGCAGCATCAGTGATAATCTGAATAGGCTGTGCAATGGCCTGACTAGTGTACAGTGATATCGCACCTGCTATCACTATTGACACAACCAAACTGCCTATAATAATCCGATTCCTAAAGGTTTCAGCTACTTGTAAGGCTATTTCTGTAGCCTCCTCTCGTTTATCAACTTGAGCACTAAAGGGGGCTAGCTGATCCGGTAACTGGATAAACGCTGCAAACTCCGAACTTTGAACAAACGTCAAAAAGATCTGTTGGGCCTTCACATTGTCTTCTGGAGCATCAGAAAGACCGTCAAATACTTTGATAAATGTCTGGGTGTAAGTATAAAAATCCTCTACAGTAGCCTCATAATTCATGAGTAACTCATGAAGGGTGCCATGTTCCCGATCCGAACCCCAAGCACTTGTCATACTGTTGTGAACTGTCTGATGCTCTTTCAAGGTTGCTTGAAGCGTCTCAATCCGGTGCAGTAGAGCTTTACTTTCTGCTTGTAAGCGTTGAGGGTTAGCTAAATAGGGAGAAAGTTGATTAGCTGGGCTGTTGTAGAGGACTTGCACCTGTAAATCGTTAACTAGTTTGCGTTCTGCTGCCGCTAACTGATGTATGGTTAAGGCACGATGTTGATAGTGATTACCAATAGCTAACCCTGTTGCGGTTCCAGTCAGTGCGACCCCTAAAACAATGACATATCCATTGATGATGCGAGTGCGGATAGTCATTAGGATTTAGCTCGTTAGTCAGCTTAAAATATAGAAAAATTAATGCCTGGTTAAAATATCGCCTGTGTATAGTTTACCAAGCTCTCTGCAATGCTATATGTAGAAGGAGGCCAGTACAGGAATCGGCATAAGATTTTTTATCATCTTTATAGTTCTTATTGGTATTGATGTATGATTTGGGTTGTTGTCGTCCTAATGCGATAAGTGGATGGCCATAAATAAACGTAGCTCTGAATTGCCGAAATGCTTATCTGGCAAGCTTTAAGGTATTGAATAGTTTTGGCCGCCTACTTACCTAGACCAAGAATTTTTGATGCTTGATAGTTCTAAGTATATTAGAACTTATGGTCGTTGTTGTCTTGATTTGCAGTTCTGCCTAGATTTGGAAAAAATGCAGGTGTCCGGGTAACATACTGAGCATATTCTTTACCAAATTTTGCCCGTGCCTCACGTTCCTCTTGACGAGCTAATCGAGCATACATCCACACTAAAATCGGAAACATCGTTAGTGTCAGAATAGTTGGCCATTGCAGTAAGAACCCAAGCATAATGATCATAAAGGCATCATACTGTGGGTGACGCACATGCGAATAAACCCCTGTAACTGCTAATTTGTGGTGTTGCTGAGCTTTATAGAGGACCTTCCAGGCGGAGGCTAGTAAAGTAAATCCACCCAAGATAAGTCCATTACTAAGCAGATGAACAGGATTGGAATGAGGATTACCTCCAAGACCAAGAATTGTCCACCAGAGATGCCCTGCATCATGAGAGAGGGGATCTAAATTAGGATAGCGAGTCTGTAGCCATCCTGATAGAAGGTATATGGTGAGAGGAATTCCATACATCTCGGTGAAAAGCGCTACGATAAACGCTGAAAAAGCACTAAATGAGCGCCAATCACGTGAGGTTTTGGGTTTTGTGAAGCTGAAGGCGAAAATAATAAAAACAAGTGAGTTGATAATCACCAGAGACCACAGCCCGTACGCAGATGTATCGCTCATTTTTCATCTCCTTTAGAGCGATGATTATGACCTCGATGACCTCCATGCATAAATACATGTATCAGCGGGCAAGCTAGCAGTAATAACCAGGGCAAGGCAGGAATGATATGTGCTAGATGCTCGGTGATGAGAAAGAATGCAGCAATCCCTAGAAATACTAAGAGTGTAATTCCACCAGGAGAGCGCCACCAAGAATTTATTTTAGGATGTCGCGCCATTATTTACTCCTCAAAATAACAGACTAAAAAACAAAAGTTGACTGTGATTAAATTGCATGTCTAAGTGTTATTCTCCTCTACGATATCCCAACACTTGTTTTTGAGAGAGATAGAGAATGAGTGGAGGTATGACGAGCCACTGAATCAGTGGTAATAGACTTATTCCAATACCGGGTAAAACAAATCCAGAGACACCATAAAGGGAAGCGATTCGGATACGGTAAATTTCAGAAAAGAATGTGTAGCCCCATCCAAGTCCAGTGAACGTAAGCACTGATCGCCAACTTAATCGAAGTATCCAGTCGCGCTCTCGGTAGAGCCTGCTGACAAGTATGCCGCAAATCAACGTAATGACACCATCACCGAAGGTACAGTGATTAATAGCAGCAATTTTCTCTGCAAGCGTAGGTCTTCCATAGAAGTCAAAATAGGGCGACTGCCAGACTTCGTACACAAAGTGAAGTAAAAGCGCGAATATGAATAGATTTGTTTCTGGTGCTGATAAAACTCGGTACGCCCATCGTGAACTTGATTTATTCATTCTCGAAACTTCTCTCACCGTCCTCTGTCGTTTCTACCTGAGGCATCTGCTCCATCAGCTGTCTCATTTGCTCCATCAGCTGTCTGTGATGTTCCATCATGAGAGGGCGAAATTCCTGCATCTGTTCTGGCGTCATTTGTGCCATCCTTTGATGCATTTGCCCCATGAGTTCCTGCATCTGGCCCATCATCATCATCTGCTGCTGTGTAGCTGGAGAACTCATCGGCATCTCAGGAGTAATCTCTGGAGGTGATATTTGAGCGCGCACACTTTTCCTAGCTTTAGCTGGGAAAAGTGTGCTAGTAGCTGCCAACTTAATCAAAGTCTTTCTGCACGGGATCATAATTCTAACCTCTTCTCTTTCGATGAAACTATTCTGATTTTTATAGCTGGCTAGACCTTTAGGTGAACGTGACAAACGCTTTTGCAGTTGCTTTAACAACGAGAATTCACGTCTAATGCTCTACCCAAGAGCTACTTACGAGGTGAATTCTTTGATGCAAATCCAACGACTCCGCCAGCTATGCCTAGCGCACTTGCTACCACTCCTCCCATACCAAGAAAGAGATTCAAAATGGAAAGTATTACTATAGTCGCACTAAGAGTTAGCCTATATTGAGGTACAAGATAGAGAAGAGCCGCACTGATAACGATAATTGTGCCAGCAATGCCCCCAAACCAAGGCCACCAGGAACCAAAATGTCTAATCATACTGTGTCCAAACATCATGTTGCCCATACCCCAGTCATTACTTATAGGTGTGCGGCTAAGCCCACCGTACACAATTCGACTAGAAGCAAGCATCCATAATCCTCCTGACAAAGAGAGAGAAAATGCAACTAAAGTCCGCTCATTCATGACACGCTTATAACTTAACTCGACGTAACAACATGGCATTGATAGAGACTACGACGGTTGAAATACTCATTAAAATTGCACCGACAGCAGGGGTAAGCAAAATCCCAAAAGGATAAGCAACCCCCGCAGCTAATGGAATACCAATTACGTTGTAGCCAGTTGCCCAAAACAGATTTTGAATCATCTTGTTATAGGTCGCCTTAGCCAGCTTCAGAGCATAGGTGGCATCCAAAGGATCGCTTTTGACCAAGACTAAATCAGCCGATTCAATCGCAACGTTGGTCCCAGCTCCAATAGCGAGGGCTAGATTTGCTTCTACAAGTGCAGGGGCATCATTGATACCATCACCGACAAAGGCAACAGAGGTTTCCGATTTCAGTTGACGAATAAGAGATGCCTTATCTTGAGGTAAGACTCGGGCATAGTAGCGATCAATTCCCAAGTCATCGGCAACTGTTTTGGCAACAGCCTCCGCATCCCCAGTAATCATGACAACCTGCAACCCCATTTTTTGTAAGCGATCAACTGCTTGTCGGGCCTGGGTGCGGACTTTATCGGCTAGGCCAAAGAGTGCAATCAGATGGGCTTCATCCATGAGTGCGATCGCACTTTCTCCTCGCTCTTCAATTATTATCAAGGCTTGCTTCAAAGCGGGGGGGACTGATAGTGCTAGCTCATCTGCCCACTCTGGCCTTCCTACTCGATAAGTCTGATCATTGACTATCCCTTGAACTCCTTTACCAGCCACAGCTTGAAAGTCACTGCTGCTAAGCTGCTCAAGTTGTCTGGCCTGGGCTTCACGCACAATTGCTGCTGCAAGGGGATGCTCTGAGAAGGTTTCCAAAGCTGTTGCAATGGCTAACGCCTCTGTCTCATTAATAAGATCAGTAAAAATATGACGAACCCCAAATTCACCTTCTGTAAGGGTGCCTGTCTTATCAAAAGCGATAGTCTGGACCTGCCGAGCCCGTTCAAATGCTTCGCGGTTACGCACCAAAATGCCATGTTGGGCTGACAGAGAGGTGCCGTTGACAATCACCAAAGGAATTGCCAAACCCAAGGCATGGGGGCAGGTAATCACCAGTACCGTTACCGCTCGATTGATGGCAAAGGTTAATGCCGGACCCAGTGATAGCCACACTACAAAGGTTAATGCACCGACTCCGATTGCAATCAACGTTAGCCAGTAAGCTAGCTTATCGGCCAGCACCTGATATTGGCTGCGAGCAGACTGGGCTTCTTCTACCAGACGCATAATCTGATTCAGTGTTGTCTGTTCACCAGTACGAATTACCCTAAGCGTCAGTGCTCCTTCACCGTTGACAGCACCGCCAACAGCTTCATCGCCGACTTGCTTGTTTACAGGGCGAGACTCACCAGTCAAGAAGGCTTCGTTAACACTCGAAGCACCTTCAATCACCTCACCGTCAATTGGTATTTGCTCGCCTGGCCTGACGATAATAGTGTCGCTTGTTTGCAGACTATCTACTGGAACATCCTCAATTTGGTCTGCCACCAACCGATGAGCCATTGCCGGAACTAGATTGGCCAGATGCTCTAGAGCACGACTAGCTCCTTGGACTGAAGCCATCTCAATCCAGTGGCCCAGCAGCATAATGTCGACTAAGGTGGCAAGTTCCCAGTAAAAAGGTTCTCCCTCTAATCCCAGGGTAACCGCCAAACTGTACGCAAACGCCACAGTGATGGCTAAGGCAACTAGGGTCATCATCCCAATCTTGCCATGTAGCTCATGCCAGGCTCCACGTAAGAAAACCCAGCCACCGTAGCAGTAGATAACAACACTCAATAATGGGCTTACCAAGCCAGAACCCGGAAATTGAATAGTCTGATATCCAAACCACTGCTGAAAAGATGGCGCAAAATATAGCACCGGTAGCGTTAACGCTAAACAAATGAAAAACCGTCTCTGAAATATCTCAGGACTATGACCTGCATGTTTATCATGTCCTGCGTGCTCTCCATGATCGTGATGGGAGTGAGACATCGCATGATTGCTATTGTGTGCGTGTGGGTGGTTCATTGATGCATTGTCCCTCTAGATGAGCTTGTCTAACATTGGCCCTGCGACAACTATGTCTAACTCTCATTAGTTCAAGGTCAAGCCGTCTATCTACTAAAGTCTTGCGAGCAATTATGAAGCCAGGATGAAATACTATGGAGCACTCAACATTTCTTAGGCTTTCATCATTTAGCTAACTTCTTACTGATTACTTGCCCACCAAGCAATCTTCAAAACAACAACTTTCACTGCTTAGAACAGATATAGCTGTTCCTCGTGGTGCGTACCTGATCAGTGAAAGTCGTAAAGCTAAAAATCCTCAGTATTACACTATGGATTACTTTTGTGTGTTTCTTAATCAAACAAGTCGAATCTGATATTGCACTAACGAAACACTAAAATTTGTCTAACAAAAGTCTTTGCAATTGCTGAAAATATCCAATAGCAAAGCAAAGATATTTTTTTCATCGCTATTTCATAATTCATTTCTACTGTTAACATTAAGTGTGTGAAATTCTGTTTCATTCGCTTAACCCTACAGTCAACTAGAGTCTTTAGACTGAAGGTAATCAAGGGATTATCCCCAGATAAACTGCAGCGTGAAGCTTATTGTTGAAAAGGAGGTTCGAATATGGATAGCAAAGTGTTCATGTCAGGCTCGATTGGATTTGCTTCTGGAGTAGTCGTCACACTATTAATTAGCCTTCTTTTGATGGGCGGCATGATGAGGCGAGGTGGCATGATGCGTGGTTGGCGCTGTGATAACCAGGGGGGGCTGAATGGCCCCATGAATGAAACTGTTATTCCACGTCAACCCTAGTACTTAATGGCTAACTGCTACAAGCCTTTCATGTCTAAAGCAATGAGATATCTAAAGAGAAGAGATTTCTTGAACCTTAGCTTAGGTATAACTGCAGCTGTTCTACTTTCTCGGTGTTCTAGAGTCTCTTCTCGTTCAGCTGTGTCGAATGCCGATGCAAATACAACTCAACTCTATAGAAGTGAAGACGGTTTACTGAGTCTGGACCTAGAAGCTAGTGCCCAACAGCTGCGGTTGGGCAATCGAACCGCTAACGTACTGACCTATAATAGCCAGATGCCTGGTCCTCAGCTAGAGGCAAGACCCGGTGATACGGTACAGATCCGCTTTACCAATCGGCTCAAGCAGCCGACTAACCTTCACTTCCATGGGCTGCACATTCCCCCCACAGGCACCGGGGATAATGTTTTTCTAGAAATCTCTCCTGGCGAAAGCCATACCTACGAGTTTCAAATTCCTGAGGACCATCCAGCGGGAACGTTTTGGTACCATCCCCACTACCATGGGTTGGTCGCTGAACAGTTATTTGCAGGACTGGCAGGATTGTTTATCGTGCGGGGGGACCTAGACGATATCCCTGAAGTGAAAGCAGCCCAGGAAGCCGCTTTAGTCCTTAAAGATTTAGCCCTAGATCGCCGAGGCAACATTCCTAACCCTGGTCATATGGCTCAAATGACCGGACGCATTGGTGATTTGCTACTGGCCAATGGTCAGCTTAATCCAGAAATCAAGGTAGCCCAGGGAGAGTTGCTGCGATTAAGACTGCTGAATGCTTCGCCGTCTAGGTTTTTTCAGCTTTCGTTGGAAGAGCATCCACTCTTTTTGATCGCTACGGATGGAGGTGCGATCTCAGCTCCCATAGAATTGGATAACTTAGTCCTAGCACCCGGCGAACGAGCTGAAGTTTTGATTCGTGCCACCCAAACATCGGGACAGTACCGTTTATTCAATACTCCCTTCAATCCAGTCCAGGGCATGATGGGCGGCGGAATGATGGGCGGTGGCGGAATGATGGGTGGTCCCTCAAGGCAAAGACGTACTGAAACAGTTGCAACACTGGCCTACAGTGGGACGACTACAGAAACACCTATACCCACTGCATTATTGCCCATAGCACCTCTACCTGAACCACAGATGGTGAGGCAGTTTACGCTAAATCACGGCATGGGGCGTGGCATGGTGTTTTTAATCAATGGGCAAGTCTTTGACCATAACCGTGTTGATACCCAAGTGAGCCTCGGTACCGTCGAGGACTGGGAAATCATTAATACGGGTACCATGGCCCATCCATTTCATGTCCATGTCAATAAGTTTCAGGTGATTAGCCGAAATGGGCAGACCGAACCCTACGCTGCTTGGAAAGATGTTGTGTCCGTCAACCCTGGTGAACGAGTACGCATTCGTATGGCCTTCCGAGACTATACCGGTAAAACCGTTTATCACTGTCATGTATTAGACCATGAGGATCGAGGCATGATGGGACTTCTCGATATTCAATCGGCATAGCAATTTGCATAATTGTAAGGCTTCAGTCTGGCTACTGTCAGGTTTTTCGATGACAATGGTAATGCCTGCCCACTGTTTCTAGCTGTATGTACCGTCGTCAATTTACCGCCTGGTCTATCCTGACTATTACGATGACAGCAACGAACCTCTGATTGGCTGTCATTGGGAATGGTTCGGTGCCCATGCTCAAACCTTTGATACTCGTGTCCATCAGCTAGAGCAGGTAGGTTCATATATCGACCAGGTACGCCAGACTGCACGGGAGTGGATGATACTGCAAGGGCATACCCCTAGTGATCGACCCGCCGCCTGGCGAGAAGCGTGGCATCCTACACAAGTTCAAGTCTGGGGTCGCCTAGCTCAGGAAAAAGAAGACAGCGAAGCCGTACATTGGCTCCATGGACCCTATCGCCGTGCTGACCGTATAGCTGGTATCCGCGAAGGGTCTATTTATCAATCTGCTCTAACTGGTAAAACGGGGCAAATCGGTCGTCTGTGGCATCGTATGTATCCTTGGATTCGCCTGAAAAAAGATCCGAATAATTCTAAAAAACGTATTCCCGTTCCCAGACCTGAATGCTTTGAATTACTTACCATTTTTCCAGGCGACCTATCTGAAGCACGAGATTTCATTTACTTCTTAGAAAGTCAACAAACTCAGTTCAAAAAGCTTTGGCTAGTATAGTTATGCAAGATAAGGAGTTGGTGCGCTAGTGTGCAACAACCCACAACATGGATGATATCTCATCAGAGATTACTCTTATTCCGTCATCTTATCCTCATCAGCCCTTATCGTTGCTTGGCAGCCAAAATCTCTGTAGCGGTGAGAGAAAGATTTGGAAAGGTAGGAGAACTCAGTAAATCGGTCCCCTGAAATTCAATTGCATCATAGAACTGATGCTGTAGCGTACACAGGGTTACTTTTTCCTCTAACGGATCTACAATCCAATATTCCGGAATCTCAAGCAAACCGTACTCAGAGCGCTTAGACCGATAGTCATCCGCTTTTGTCGAGGGACTTACCACTTCAACCACTAGCAGTGGAGGAGGTTCATTAAAGTCAATTACCGCTTCTCGATCGGCCATATCTTCCCACTGCGTCAAAGGCAACACCGTCACATCAGGAATACGGGAAGTATCCCACCGTCGTCCTCTCGGCGAACGCACGCCAATCATCATAGATTTAGATGTCCAAGGAAGCTGTTGCTGTTTGATAGCGTCGCGGAATTGATCATTCAAAAATTCAATAATGGCCCCATGCTTACCCGTTCCCAAACTCATTGGAATCAGCTCTCCATCAACGAGTTCGTAACGGGTATTGGTGCCGTCTTCATAGGCTAGATAAGCTTCAAACGTTAATTTTTGAGTGGTGACTGCCATGAACGCCTCTCACATTGTAGTTGTGAACCTAGAGCCTATCTTTCTAAGACTAGCCCTCAGCAACAACCAAGGGCTTTCATCCAGACTCACATCAACCTTTAGGCAAACACTTAATAGTGGGTCGTAACCAGCCTTTGGTAATCATATGTTGAATGCGCTGAAACATCGGAGCCGGGCTCCGCAGTCCCGCTAAAATGAGTTCTCTCACGTTAGTAGGGATCTCCATCTCCAGACGCCTGGCGTAGAGTTCTAATATATTGTTCAACTTGAGCTTCAAAGTATTCATCGCTGTCTAGTTTTGCGTTTTGCAGATCGTGCCATGACTGGGGATAGTCACCATTATACTCACCCCCCGTGGGATGTCCGTCCTCGCTTGGTGAACTCAGGAACGGGTCTAGACCATTGGCCATCGCTATCGCTTGCTGATGTCCCCTGAGCTTCCAGTCTTCCTCAGTCATCTCCGCTTCACCTGCCCAGCCTCGCCAGGCTTTTGCAAAAAAATTAGGCATTTTAGTTCGAGTCTCCTAAGGTGTAGCCAGTGGCCATTCCTGAGCTGCTGTACAAAATTGCCAGCTGATTGCCGTTGGGCATGGTGTAGTAGTCTGCCTGGTTATCCCTAGCATCAGGAGCCCCAAGCAGCGATGACACCGCTTTATAGCTTTGGGGCCAGCTCAGATACAGCACGCTTAGGACCTGATGCTCGCTCAGCTGCTGAGAGCCCACCATGGTATAAGCCTTTGATGATGGTTCCTGAAATTCTTGTTCAGTCTCTTCAACAACAGCCACCGCTTCGGCAGCGATCGCATTAACGACATCGCTGATCAGGTCGCCACAGCCAGCTAGCATTAGCCCCAAAACTATGTCTAGGGAAACTAGCAATGGAATATACTGTTTTTTCATTGTCCTAGACGCTGCTGTTGGAGACGGTTATAGACCTCAAGTTCGGTTTGAGTTTCAATCTTGAATCGAGCAATCCCACGTTTTGCCCCAGCCGTACGAAAACTAGCGAGTTCAGCTTCAGAAAAATTTGTCTCGGCCTGTCTAACGTCAGCAATAAAAGCATCTAAGTCGTTCAAATCCTGCTGTATAGCCAGCTCAGCCTCTATCACTCCAGCGGACTCCCATTCCGGAGCATATCGATGCCTTGCATCAGACACCCACGCATTACGCTCATTTGAACCAATGTTTTTCAGTTCAGAGAAGAGAGTTCTCGCCAATTCGGTATAGCCATCATTCGTCTTTAGTAATTGCTCAGGAGCGACCTTGATCAGCCAGGGAAACCATCGAGTTCTCAAAGTAGCACTGGCAATACCAAACTCACCTGCAAGCTGTTTGGCTGTGTAGTGTGCGCCTGTGCTCGATACTGTGCTGTCAGTGTGCGATGAGTGCATCTCTGACATGTGCGTTTGTTGTTCTTTCGTTGTGCTATCCATCATGTTCGCTAAGTTTCAGCAATGTGCGTTGACTGTTCTTTTACTGTGCTGTCAGTGTGCCTTGAATAATGTGGAGGTCATCCGGGTAAGTGGTCGAGAACTGCTCCAAGAAACGCTCAAAGCACACACTATCGAGATGGGAAAACTCCAAGAGGAAATAGTCCCCACTCGCCGGTTCCACCAGACCATAGAGCCATCGATAGATAAACTGCCATTGAATCGACCCAATGGGTTTCACCCCACGGGCGGTGAGCTTACGTCGCTGCGCGGTTAACAACCCGACTCGACTCTCATCAGAGCACCAGAATCGAATCCGCCCACCATACTGTTGGCGGTGCGCATCACTGATATGGGCTGTAATCTGAGCGCCTAAGTTTTTTTATGCGTCTCAACCGCTCCCTCGACCTGCTTTTCAGACATGGGGCGAGGCCGTTTGAGTGTCGCTTTGAGTTCATAGCGCACGACGCGATGCACCGTCTTGTAAGGGACTTGAAGGCCATGGACAGCCGCAAGCCACTGGCAGACTTCGATATAGCTGCTAAAGCCCTCTCGCTCTTGAAGTTCTTGCTGAAGTGAGTCCAGAATATCAGGGGGAATCGTTCGCTTTCGGCCTGGTCTAGGCTTTACCTGTAGCAGGGCATCCAAGCCGCCTCGTCATAAAAAGGAGCGCCCACAAAATATAAAAACGATCCGCGAACGGCTTTAAACAGAGGCTAATCTGGTTGATCCTGTAAACGAGTCATCGAAATAGCCCTGCTATTTTTTGCTCTGATTTGTTACCAAAGCTACAGAGACAGAGATTGAATCCAATCGCCGATACCGTTGAGGATGAGCTGCACACCAATAGCCATGACAAACAACCCCAGCAATCGACTGAGTGCGTGAATGCCGCTTGGGCCCAGCCATTTGAGCAATAGACTAGAAGAACGGAGCGCAACGTAGATGATCAGTCCGATAGAGGCAATCGCGGTAGCAATTGCGGTCAGATTCCAGAGCGTTTCAACCGATGTCGCTCCTCGATTGGCTTCTGCGGCTAAGCCTAAGGCAACTGCGATCGCTCCCGGTCCAGCCAACAGTGGAATTGTCATTGGCATAAACGAAATGTCTTCATGACGGTCGACTCGCTGTGTCGCTTCTTGATTCTCTAACTCAGTGAGTTTTTTGGCATCGGCGTTCATGGTATTCCAGGCAGCATGAAAGACGACAATACCGCCAGCGATACGTACTACCTCTAAAGAAACACCGAAAAATTGTAGGATACTGCCGCCAACGATCAAAAAGCTAACCAGCAGCAGAATTACATTCAACGCGATCCGCTTGGCATAGCTGCGCCGCAGACTTTGCGGTACTCCAGCCGTAAGCACGAGAAAAATAGGCACGCTGCCAATGGGATCAATGACTGGAAACAGGGCAGCTAAACTGCCCAAGACGAAATCAGCAAAACTTTGGATAGGCACAACCAGTTTCCATGAATGACGCTTGACCTAGAGTATCTGTTAAGAAAACTGTTGTAGGGTCACTGTCAACAGTTAGACAACAATCCTAAGCCAATACCAAACGTATTAACTCGCTGATGCAAATATCGTATCTGTGGTCAACTCTAACTGAGCGAACACCCCGGAAACCAGGGTTTCTCCGGTCGCAAAACGCCGAACTTGATACTCGTCGCCCTCAAGCTGGCAGATCGTAATTGCCGGCTGCTTGGGCTTACCAATATGCCGCACCGCACCCAGCGCCCGAAAATCACCAGCCAATATCCCACAATACCCATGGCCTCATATTCCACAAGCTTGTGGCCATAATCACAGCAGTTCTCAGTATGACAAATGATACCTAAACATCTTGTATAGCAGGGATAGTAGTACCATCATGATGTTGCTAAGCAGAGTCTAGAATCGTTGCTGACGCTTGTACCGGGATTTGGGATTTGCCCGTCAGCTAGTGCTAGGTGGGGGTAACTTTACATTGAGGGAGAATGCAGACGATACATGTAAACTGTATACGCAGAAACGTTCTGAGATCTAAACATACTTAGCCGTATGGACAAAAGGATTAATCCTAGGCTCCGACAGTAGGGAGATGCGGCGTTGATGCTAAATAACCGTAACGGATCTTTTAGAAAATCAGGAGCAGTGTGGTGAGTCAGCGCGAATATAGTGAGCATCCCAATGAGACGACGGCGGATCTCCCCCATGAGCCGATTGTAGCTGTCTCCACCGATCTAATCTATGGTTTAGAGGACAGGCCTCCTCTACGAGAAACCCTGTTTGCCGCCGTTCAGCACGTACTGGCTAGCTTTATCGGCATTATTACCCCATCGTTAATCATTGGGGAAGCACTGGGTCTAGAGCCCCAGGTCCGGACCTACTTGATTAGTATGTCACTATTTGTTTCGGGTATTGCCACCTTTATTCAGGCGCGTCGCATTGGCCCAGTGGGCTCAGGGCTACTGAGCATCCAGGGCACCAGCTTTGCGTTTGTTGGACCAATTATCGCAGTCGGAACAGCAGCAATTGCGGGTGGGGCCGAACCAACCCAGGCATTAGGGCTAATTTTTGGCATGTGCTTTCTGGGGTCATTTATTGAGATGATCTTTAGTCAGTTTTTAGAGGCGATTAGCCAAGTGATTACGCCGCTGGTGACAGGTATCGTGGTCATGCTGATCGGTTTGACCTTGATCAATGTCGGGGTGATGGCTATGGGAGGAGGTGCTTTAGCCAGACAGAATGGCACCTACGGCAGTGCTCAAAATCTGTTTTTATCCCTGCTGGTGCTAGCAATCATTGTTATTCTCAATGCTAGCAACAACAGCTTTTTGCGGATGGCCTCCATCGCCATTGGCCTGATTGTAGGCTATGTCACTGGTCTGTTTATGGGCCTTGTTGATCTGAGCCGATTAGGTGGAATGTCGCTAGTCAGCCTACCCATTCCGTTTCGCTATGGGTTTGGGTTTAACCCAACGGCGTTTATTCCCTTTGCCTTTTTGTATTTGATTACAACCATTGTGTCCATTGGCGATTTGACCGCCACATCGGTGGTTACAGGACAGCCCATCCGTGGCAAAATCTACTTTCGGCGGATGCGTGGCGGTGTGTTGGGGGACGGTATTAATTCTCTGTTGGCGGCCTGTTTTAACACATTTCCCAACACCACCTTTAGCCAAAATAACGGGGTGATTCAACTCACCGGGATTGGTAGCCGCTATGTAGGGTACTTTATTGCGGGTATTTTTACCCTGTTAGGGTTGTTTCCAGTCATTGGTAGGGTGCTCCAAACTATTCCTCAGCCAGTGCTTGGTGGGGCCATTATTATCATGTTTAGCAGTGTGGCGGTCACTGGTCTTAAAATTGTTGCATCGATTGAGCTGGGTCGTCGGGAGACGATCATTTTAGCCACTTCACTGGGGCTAGGGCTAGGGGTGACCTTTGCGCCGGACCTGCTGACGGGATTACCTGTCCTAGCAAAAAACATTTTTGGCTCGGGTATTTCTACCGGCGGTCTATGTGCATTGGTGTTGAATATTTTGCTGCCTGGCGACCGGCGCTGATGGCGGCAACGCTCACAGCTCACCAACTGGGTATCGCAGTTAGTTGGGTTAGCGGGGTGGTGGAGGTGGTAGCACTATCATCTCGCTCGGCTAAATTTTGGGGTGCAAAAAACACCTCGAAAAGCTGCTGACTCAGCAGGCTATCAGGCCCAGATTGCTGAGTCAAGTGACAGAGGCACCACCTGTCAAGCCAACATATCAAAACTGTTTAAAACACAAAAACCGCTGATATCAGCGGTTTTCATCAATCGGAGCGGCGGGATTTGAACCCACGACCCCTACTACCCCAAGGATGTCATATAGGCTTAGATTGGCTGATTTTATTGAGCTTCAGCGATTGATAGAAAATAGCGGCCAATTATCTACCAGTGGAAACAGATGTATTGAAATGTGAAGAACTTGCTACTGCAGTTTAGGCAGATGTCGAACTCTTTGGCAGGCTAACAACTGCAGTTGCTCCTCTGCTAAGTGGACGCCCCGCCGTTCAAGGTATTTACGCAGATTGATTTGGATAAATAGGTCCTTGAGTTCTTCAGCAACATCTAAAGGCGGTTTACCTGCGATCGCAACAGCAATCAGTCTCTCTGCCATTTGGAGCTCGCCACATTCAATCGCTAGGGTCGCTGCACTACGGTGGAGTATCGAACGTGTCGGTTCAGCAGTCATATCCTTAGCTATTAATTGAGCCGCCTCTGCTTCTAACGCTAGAGCTTGTCGTAAGCATTCTTCGACCTGGGTTGTATCGCCATTCAGCTTTTTTAGATCAGCCTGTTCGGCCAAATTCATTGCTTGCTGATGAAGTTCTTGAACCTTACTCATCTTTCTACAACCCAGGCTGAAGGTTGGCTAAATTCAATAACGGCGATGTACGCTAGTGGGCGTGCCCTTTCAACGAACGTAAAATTTGTGAGGTGTTGCATTAACCATCAACGCAATGCCATGAGCCGCTTGTTCTGTGATGTAATCCTCACCTTTTCCAAGCCAAAACCAAAAGTATTAGCCCGCCGCTGCAAATATTGCATCTGTGGTCAGCTCTAACTGGGGAAAAATCCCAGAAACTAAGGTTTCTCCTGCCACAAATCGCTGGATTTGATACTCTTTACCATCAAGCTGACAGATCGTAATCGTCGGCTGCTTGGGCTTACCAATATGTCGTACTGCCCCCAAAGCGCGAAAATCCACCAGCCAATATTCTGCAATACCCATGGCCTCATATTCCACAAATTTATGGCCATAATCATCCCGCCAGTTTGTGCTAACTACCTCAACTACTAACGGAGCGGTTTGACCAGCTTGAATTACCGAAGCTGTTGGCCATAGAGGTTCTTGCTTCAAAAACTCACGATTTAGGACAACCACATCAGGTACATAGCCCGAGCCTTCTGCCTGGGGCTTAATCAGGCAAGTGCGGGGAATCGAGTAGGGCAGCTGATAGCGCCGAATTTCAAAATTGAGCTCTGCTGCCAAAAATCCACCGATATCCTCATGGGGACCTGTTGGTAACCTCTCGACCACACTCCCTTCAATTAATTCATACCGGCGACCATCGTCTGGATACCACTCCAGAAAAGCCTCAAAACTCATTGGGCTCTCTACTTGTGCCTGAGCCATAATGGAGCCCTCAACGCTTGTTCGCTACTTTCCAATGTCCAAACCCCATCGATTCATACTAGATCTGCTCTACCATTAGCCTCTGAAGATAAATTTGCCATACTGATATAACTGACATATCAGTTATTGTTCCGTGTGAGGCTGGGTCCCTATGACCGTCACCACCTACAAATGGACCATAGATCGCTATCACCAAGCTATTCAAGCGGGTCTGTTTGACGACCAGCCTGTCGAACTAATACGTGGAGAAATCCTCATTATGCCGCCAGAGGGTGAACCTCATGCCTATTACAACAGCGAAGTCGGTGACTACCTGCGCGCCTTACTTGGCAGCCAGGCCAAAGTCCGTGAAGCCCACCCCATTACCCTCAGCGAGGATTCAGAACCAATCCCTGATCTTGCTATTGTCAAACCCTTAGGTCCGGTCTACCTAGAGCATCATCCCTATCCCAGTGATGTCTACTGGCTGATTGAATTTTCTGACACCACGCTTGTCAAAGACCTGACGACCAAGAAAACCACCTATGCCACATCCGGAGTTCGGGAGTATTGGGTCGTCAATCTAAAGGACAAACAGCTACATATCTTCAAGGATTTGCGCGATGGGCAATATACCTCGGAAGATATTTTGAAGACGGGTACCGCATCACCCATAGATTTTCAGGATGTAACAATCCAGGTGAACCGCTTGATAAATTAGGTATCGCGTTTTTCTGTAGCTGGCTGACTGGATATGTGAAATTGAGCGGCTTGTTATTGAGCAGTTCAACTTGCAAGAGCCATGGGTGGCTTTGTTTTCTCAGGTCTACAATAGGAATAGCTCCGTTTTGGGACAGCCGCCATGCCCTCACCGTTTCCAGGGATGGATCCGTATCTAGAGCAGCCTACGTTTTGGTCGTCTTTCCATAGTCGATTGATTGTTGCGATCGCAGATACCTTATCGCCTCAACTGCGCCCCCGCTACTTCGTTGAGGTTGAAACTCGCACATACAATGACACTCCCGATGGTGAACTGTTAGTGGGTATCCCTGATGCGGTGGTGTTAGCTGGTGTCGCCCAGCGTAGTTCTCAGCCATCAGCGCCAGTTTCGACATCATCTGTAGCGGGTGGGGCTGATCAGCCTCAAACCGTTACGCTGCCAATGCCGGTTGAAATCAAAGAACGCTATCTAGAGGTGCGTGAGGTTGGTAGCAACGCGGTCAGTGCTGTCATAGAAGTACTTTCACCCAAAAACAAGCGAAAAGGCAAAGGCCGAACGGTTTATGAAGCGAAGCGGCAAACGGTTTTGGGAAGTGCCTCACACCTGATTGAAATTGACCTGCTGCGGAGCGATCCGCCGATGCCGATGCAGGGAGCCACACATCTTGCTCATTATCATGTCTTGGTGAGTAGGGCTGAGCAGCGGCCCCAAGCTGAGCTTTATGCAGCCACCGTCCGTGACCCGCTGCCTGAATTTCCGGTGCCATTAAAAGCAGCTGATGAAGCGGTGCTCGTTAACCTTCAGGCTATTTTTGCAGGCATGTATGAGCGAGCCAGCTATGATTTACGCATTGACTACTCGCAACCGCCGCTGCCCACCTTTTCAGACGCTGATCAGGATTGGATTGCTTCATTACTTCGGTCTGAATAATTTATTGTCTATGCAACCGATGTACTTATTCCTCGTTGACGCTTGAGTCATTAGCTTGAGGAGACTTTTGTAATAAGCTTAAAGTTGTTTTATTCAAAGTATTTATTCTTTCTAAGCATTGTTACGCCAGTGGTTGAGCCAAAGCACCCGATTTTGCCAATACTCACTCTGAGTTTCAGAAAGCACGTGGTCAAGGGTACGGATCAACTCTGATAGGGACCAACTCCTCTGGGCTGCCAGCAAAATACCATTATGTTGGGAAACCTTAGCTGCCAGCGCTGTAAAATCTTTGATATTGAAGGTAAAGATGCATCGATGTTGCTCAGTAGCTCCCAATAGTTGGGCTTCATCGCTGGCATCCTCTGGCATCCATGCATTGGGTGTTCTAGTTACGCTGTGGTCACGTTCTGTCAACGCTGTATGGAGTGCTTTGATGGATGTATCAGCATCTAGATGCAATTTCAAATTAGGCATGGGCAGCTTCTTCTTCTGAGGCAACTTCCGCTGCGATCGCATCATCAATTTCTGTTTTATGCGCTTCGTAAAATCTCAAGGCTTCTAAAACTTGGGTCGTAGATAAATCATATTCTTCAGCAATTTTGTTCGCGTCCCAATTCCAGTCGGTGTTGGCAACGACAATTGTTTGTACCCGAATGCCTTTGCCTTTGATACTCACATTTGTTTGGCCACTGGTGCCAGTCCGATATTGAAGCTGCGGGAAAGTTTGCGCATCGGCTAAAGATAAGTCTGCGCCTGTCGTTTCCTGCTGAATTGAGCCTAATAGCCGCTGTACCAATTGCCAGCGCTCCTTAAGCGGTAGCTGTAATACTTGCTCTTGTAGCTCTTGCAATGTCACAGAGTCTCTTCCCTATAAAACACGCGTGGTCCAATTATAAGTCGCTCAATTTGCCTGAGACTACTTAAGTTCGGTGGCTGCCATTATTACTATCATATGACAGCCACTATAGAGTAGAGATAAATACTCTGAAGGTAAATCCTATGCCTATTGAAGCCAAATCTAGGATGATGACCTTTGAAAACTATCTGACCTATGACGATGGGACGGGAAGCCGTTATGAGTGGGTGGATGGAGTGTTGATCGAAATGCCAACGGAGTCTGAATTGAATGCATGGCTTTCGTTTGCGCTCCAGCTCTATTTCATTAACGCAGGTCTGATCAAGCCTCGGCTTACCCATCGCTATAGTTGTGAGTTGGAGGTACCCGTCCTGAAGCCAAAGCAGGCCCGTAATCGGTTTCCCGATTTGGTTATTTTGCGCCCCGAGCATATTGAGCTGACTCAGAAACGGCTAACGATTCGGTTGGATATGCCTCCGCCAGTTTTGGTTGTGGAAGTAGTGAGCCCAGGGAAGGTCAATCGAGAGTGTAATTATGAGGAAAAGCGCGGTCAGTATGAGGCGCGTGGGATTCCGGAATGTTGGCTGATAGCCCCGGAGCAGCAAGTTGTAATGTTAATGACTTTAGAGAATGGTTTGTATCGGGAGATTAGTTTTAGGGATAGCGATCGCATCGTTTCCAACACATTTCCAGATTTTTCCTTAACTGCTGAACAGGTTTTGAATCCGTCAGACTAGAGTCGCCTGATTTTGAATATATGTGGCAGGTGGTGACTATTTCATTATGAAAAATCTGGGTAGAGGCCTTGGACTGCAAGCATTTGTCGAAGTTTCAGACGATTCGGGGCATTGAGCTGTAAGAGAAAAACAGTCGTGCGCCCGATGGTTGTTAAGCCGAACCGAGTGTCTTAATTTGTCTGATACGTAGGACATTACCTGACTAGGTCTCTGCTGCAGGCTTGAGGTTTACGAAGGCCCTGGCTTTGAGTAAGCCCATGAGAGTATCCAGTTGCTCATAAAGGTCTAGCTCACTTTTTTCCTTTAGGCTGAGTCCTGAATCACGATTTTTCTGCAGTAAGGTTTGCAGACGGGTTTGGGATTGCTCAGACGCTTTAAAACCAATAATTTCCTGAGATGTTGGACGGCTGATCAGAAAATCGAGCACCTCTTGATAGGTTTTGGGCGGGGAGGCTACATAATCGGCTGATAAGGCCACTGCTTCTGATGTTTTACTCAGTACTGTGGCGGACATAAAACGAGTAAATAGTTCAGATAGCTGGTTTTGGAAAGGTTCCAGGCGTTGAGCAAATTCGTCGGGAACTTCGATCGTGATTTGGGCCATTCTTGATCGTTTTAATCTCTTTAAGAAAGCTATGCTCAGATCTTAACAAACACTCTGATGGATGAGCCCTATTGGTGAGCAACTACATTGCACCGTACCCGTATTATCGGACGTGTTCAGCTGAATTGCTAGCTCTTTGAGCGATCAGAGCCTCATTGATAGCTCTGACAACTTTTAGTTCTGTTTCTACTGTGTCCAGTCGTCGTTCTAGCTCGGTGCAGAGGGTGTTGAAATTGCTGGATAGGGTATTGTAGTAGTTCTTTAGATGGTTGATGTCTCGCTCAAGGCCATAGCTCTTTTTTACTCTAGATGCTCCCCATCCGAGCAGTGCGCTGAGGGCAGACACGACGGTGATGATCAGCCCGATATTTTTAACGATGAATTGCATGGCTTTCTCTCAGAACATAGAAAAGGCCGGTGCTATTGTCCGGCCTCAGGTTAAAAACGCGTCTTTCCTTTGCGGTGCTACCTTATTTGCGAAGTGCCCAGGGTATCAGGGGTATCGCTACCAGGCTGACTGCTTTGCTGAACTGCTTCAAATTGAATGCTCAAGCCGCTGGCAAATAGCCGATGTCCAATGAGGTCCTGGTCCCATGTCTTGGTGAGATTTAGACCTGCCACTGCGAGCTTAGAAATATTGAAGGTCATCTGGTAGCCATCGATAACGCCGCCGCTACCGTCTGCAATGCGACCTGTGTACGTTGCCATAGTCCCATCGTCAGAGGTCGTGCGCTCAAAGGTGACCGTTTGCTCTGTGGTGTCGCTCATGAGCACCTTAGCGCTGGTGACATAGCCATTGGTGCGCTGCACTTCATCAACGGCGACGGGTTTTACAGCTTCTTGATTGGCAAGCATTTGCAGGAATACTTGGCCGTCAATCTGTTCGCCTCGATAGTTGAGATTGAAGCTTAGATCCAAGTTAGGTAGATTCTCCTGAATCATGGCTAGCACCGCCTGCCGCTCGGCCTCTTGGAGATTGGGCAGCTCGGCAACCTGAGCCTTTAGGATTTGGATATCATCTGCGTTGGC
This sequence comes from Leptolyngbyaceae cyanobacterium, assembly GCA_050043465.1. Lineage (GTDB taxonomy): Bacteria > Cyanobacteriota > Cyanobacteriia > Phormidesmidales > Phormidesmidaceae > Leptothoe. Next base: position 6,898 of record JBHJIL010000122.1, on the reverse strand, counting down.
CGAGATATTCTGAGCGTTTTGATCAATGCGAGAGTTTAGCGCAACAGCAACTTCTTGAATAGCTTCATCAGGGGCCATGGGAAGCACTTGAGACAATAGACCGAGTGAATCAACAGCGGCCTGTTTTACAGCAAGACTCATAATTTAGAGTGGTTTACGAAAGAACAAGAGAGAGCCATATAGCTCAGGGGAAATCCCCGATTCATACCCATAGCCCCAGGGTTTATTGCGATCGCGATCGCACCACATTTCAAGCACAAACGTAGTGGGTTGCGCGATCGCAAAAACCCCCTCAATGGGAATATGCCATGAATAATGAAGCGAGTAAGCCGTAGCCCCGTACCAGGTAATAAGAGAATCTATCGACCGGAAGCGGCTACGCATTCGTCCGTTTTCCATCCCGGTAGACCAGCCCCTAAAGCAGTAGCTACCGGGTTCCAGGGCGATCTGACCAAAGGCGTTGATAGTGCCAAAGCCAGCGGTTTTGAAGTTAAACGGACGCACTAACCACTGATTGGGCGGATGAAAGCTTCCCCCGCTTTGGTCGGTATGCCTGATTTGAAACAAAGCCCACGATAGGTCCGCAGAGCCGTTATCACCAGATAGGGCAATACTGGGATGTAGCGACCCTCTGTAAGTTTGATTACCCCTAACAACCAGTAGCTGATCGCCTGGCTGGTATGGCAGCTCTAAACCTAACAGCTGAGTAAACTCTTGGCTCATGGAAAGATAATGGGAGTTCCAAAAAATGTGAATGATTCGGGTGTATTGCTATCTGTCGTAAACAACAACACTCCCCTTTGAGGCTCAGAATTAAGCGATATCTGGGGGGCTATCGCTTCGCGTGCCCAAATGTCTATCCGATAGTCAGATATCCACACATGAGGCCAAAACTCCAGATAGTAGGCCAATCCAGACCACGGCAAAGCAAGATATTGTTGGCCAAAGTAAAGGCGTTCGACACTGGCGACGGGATTCGCGATGGGCGTTCCCTGCAAGATATGGGCCAGGTATCCGGCCCGATGCCATCCTTTTGTTGTGGCTATCTTGGAGCTGACTGCTATCAGCAGCTGCGCTGGTTGCCCTAGCTCAAACCGGAATCGATAAGCCTGGTGCGTAAGGGTCTGCTTGGTATCAAGCCGCTTGAACTCTGAGTCCAAACGTTCAACCTTAAGCCCCAGGACCACCCCTGATGGCTTAGAGAATGGCCACCCAGACACCATTCTTAGACGTACTTGCGCTGTAGGGGACGATAAACGCGGGTGACTGACCGACCGCCAATCTTTTTGCGAGGAAGATTGACCATAGCCGTTTCTGCTTTGTCGGGGTCGCAGTAGAAGGTAAAGCGCTTAGGCTTATCGACCTGGGCTGCGTTACCAGTAGTCGTGGCAACAACACCGGAGTAAACGGCCACTAGCTTTACCAGGGTGCGTTTGACCGATTCGGATGCGGTAATCACAATGCCTTTGTTGGTCGAGCTAGAGGTGCTTTCTGTCGCCAGCTTAGCTCCGATATTCTTTTTAACGGTGCCGTCGTTGTAGAACCATTTGGCTCCACTCATCTGGTAGGTATTACCCGCTACCTCAAAATTTACGCGTACTCGTTCTGTCATAATGTTTGCCTCGTAGGGTTTGTATTAGTGACTCCGCCTTAGCTGAGGTATTCACCAGCGGTGACGGTCAGTGCCCCAGCGGCACCCCCGAGGGTGATCGGTAGGGTGGCTGATACCGTAACGGTGCCAGCCTCAAGGTCGGTGTCGATCTGAACGTTGTTGAGGGGGGTGTCATCAGTGGATTGAGCCGCTTCTAACACCTGAAGCTCACGGGCGATGTCTAGAAATTGTCCTTCAGCCGTGGTGGCGGTGGACGATACAGCAGCAGCCATAGGGATACCTCGAAAACAGAATTACATGGTCGAAATTAGTGTTGCCCCAGCGCTGGTAAGTCTCGCCACATTTCATCATGATGGTCGCTTCGACTCTATACCCAAAGGGTTGGAACTACTGTTGTTACGATGTACCACTTGCCCGCAATCTTATAGGCATTGAGCTGCCCGTGTTTGCACTGACGTTGCACGGTTCTGCGGTCGAGAAAAAATCGTTTGGCGTAGGTAGTTGTATCGATTAATTCGCAGTCTGGGGGGATTTCTTGGGTGCCGGTGATTCTTCTGCGCTTGTGGTAGGCATACTCCATAAGGAATCAAGTTTTATCGGTTAGTTAGAGTATGCCTACCCCCTTACCTGGAACTATCCCCACCTCGGTTGATACGGTTGAGAAATTGCTGGTGTATGCGGTCGATATGTATAACCGTGTGGCTGCTGGCCGCATGTACAGTGAGCGTTCCGATAGCGATAGACGACCCTTTTTGCAAGCCTCGGTTGATACGGTGTTTGGCCAAGAGAACGAAAGTCAGACGTTTGTTATTTTCCGGGGAGCAGTGCCCTTGAATCCCAACTATGCTCTAGAAGGCCAAACCCTATGGAGCCATGCTAAAGGACTGACTGGAGATATTACGCTGCCCCCTGGATTTACCAGCTAAACCTAATCCCAGTCAGACTCTCTAGGTAGCTACTATGGGCATTTCTGAAACTACCCCAGTTCTGGATCTCAAACCCCTCCGCCATAATCCTTTTCTCGATGGAACCGTGGTGTATGAGAACGCGGGGGGTGTTTTGGTCCCAAGAAGTACCTCAGGCTCTCCGCCTCCTGTCGGAAACGCTCTGCTGGAGAATAGACCGAGCAATGCGTCCACGCAATCCTTGATTGATAGTGCTCGCTCGACAACTAGAACCGGTGTGGCGATCGATGATGTAGCGCTTCGGGGGTATCGCAATGTGTTTGGCGGTCTCGATACCGAGCGCTTTAGTCGTGCTGTGGATGATATGTCAGATGCTCAGCTGGATGACTTTATTCAGAGTGTCACTGATGACTTAGCTGCCAGCAGAGCAAATGGAGCGGCTAGTCTGCCTCGAATCACGGCGAATCAAGCGCTCCGACGAGGATCTCAATTTGCTGGAGCGCTGGGAACGGCAATCGATGCCTACAACCTAGCCGATGCGATTGTCGATCCGACAAACAATCCGTTGGATGAACTGGGCGATATCGCGGGCTCTGCCCTAGGTGGGTCGCTGGGGGCCGGATTGGGGCCTGTGGGTGTGCTGGCAGGGTCGCTGGCCGGTGGCTGGTTGGGTCGGCAGCTGGGCAATCTCCTTCAAGGAGATGGGGCTAGGGCCAACTCTTTAGACGGGGGTGATCCTGCGTTTGAAGGGGGACAATGTGCCGGAATCATTTACACCATTACACTGCAGTACACAGAAGTCGCTGGCTTTAGCGGTAATGAGACGGTAAGGGTCGCCCACCCCCAGAAAACAGGACCGATCTCTGAGCCTGAATATATCTCACGAGATCCTAATTACTTCAGCGGCCGCCACAACACGATTCGAATCAATGATGGGGTGGTGGTGTCGGCCCATTCGGGCTTCTTTGGCTACACGTTCAAGGATATCGAAATCATTGACACTAAGCGTAACGATGGTCAGCCGGATACCTGTGGCAATCCAGTTGGCCCTATCACTCCAATAACAACCGCTCCGACCTATGCGCCGACGGCCTTAGACAATCCAGGCGGCTATCGGCCCACCATCGATGATACCCAGGGACCGGGCGGTCTAGATACGCCTATGAATCCGCTTGATCGACTACCGGATGCGTTAGATCCAGCCTTTGATGATGCAGAAGACACTCTCAAGCCGCCTGAACCGTTTGACCTCGATGATCCACCGTCACCAGACGAGTTGCCTACCCCTCGACCGCAGCCGCTTAGCCCACGTCCAGAGTTTAATCCCAATCCGCAGCCTGGCTGTTGCGAGGTGACCTCCCTCAACATAGAACAGCTTCTTAGAGAGATTGAGGCGATGAAGACTCACTTTCAGAGTTCAGGTCTGGCCACGCTCGATCTATCAGCCTGCGGGGAAACTGGACAAAATCTGCTGCCCTGGAATGGAGCGGGTCTAACCGGTATCTATGCCGCGCTAGAGACTCTGTCAGCGGCAACGAACCGACTATGGGCACAGGTGAAATGTCCGCCGGATGCAACGGCAGCGGTACCAATGGCTTGGGATATCAAGGTACTTGAGCATCCACAGCTGATTGTTCTATGGGCACCGGTTGAGGGGGGTTCGAGCCGGTGGGCAATGCACATTCCTCATCCGCGATCAGTCATTACGTCCAGCTATGGGTTTAGATTTCCAATGTATACCAAGGGCTCTTTGCGAGGGACTTTGATTTTGTCGGACAACAGTCGGGTGGTGGTCAATGGCCGGTCTGAAGCAGAATGTAAAAAAGTCTTTAACTATGTTCGTACGCTGATTGTTCCAAGCTATCTCAATGGGGCGCAAGAGGTATTTACCAAGGGAACGGCTAAGTTTAGTACCCGTGAGGTGAAAGCGGTCTATGTCAAAGCGTTTGCGGGACACCGCGATCAGGCTCCGCTGTGGGCTGAAGGGTTGAAATCTGGTGGAAGCGGAACATAGGGCCAGCAGCCTAGACCAGCGTAAAATCGAGTGTTACCGTCCCCTTGCGGGGTAGGGAAGTGGGACCTTGAAAGAGGCGTGGACAGCGGAGAGGGTGGGGGAATAGTTACCGTTCCCTTGCGGGGTAGTGGAAGTGGAACCCATCTAGAGAGGGCTTACGAGTTCGCTCATTTTGTGCGTTTCCGTCCCCTTGCGGGGTAGTGGAAGTGGAACAAGCTCTATGACTGTGTACGTGTCAGACAGGTAATCCGCTTTGTTTCCGTCCCCTTGCGGGGTAGTGGAAGTGGAACGAACTAGCTGACCGGGTTGACACCATCCGACTATTAGAGTTTCCGTCCCCTTGCGGGGTAGTGGAAGTGGAACAACACGGAATTAAAAATGGGTATGGGTCATGTCCATCAGTTTCCGTCCCCTTGCGGGGTAGTGGAAGTGGAACAAAGAATCCACTGGTCATACTGATAGAGTTTTGTGTTTCCGTCCCCTTGTATGTTTAGGGGGTAGCAGTAGACCGTAATCCCCTGGGTCAATGTAGGTGATGATGAGAGAACAGAGCATCATGGTCTCCTTTCTTGTACGGTAAACCAGGAAGCCGTAGATCACTGTTCCCTTAGTCATGACCGTTACCGGCATAGACCGACCGTGAGCATGGTCGCTGCTCCCCTAGTTGCTTTGAGAACTCGAACTATCGCCTGGTCCGATTGCGAGACCGTATGTAGCAAGGACGAGCGCAAAGCAGCTGTCTCCCCATCTGACTGAAAGGAAACACTCGTATGAGTATCTCTAAGGTGGCTGTGATCAACGACTGGATCGGCATCGACGTGAGCAAAGGGGCGCTCGATGTTTACTTTCTAGTCGACCAACGTCAGGCTCAATTCAGCAACGACCCTACCGGCATTGCCCAGCTGATAGGACAACTCGTCAAGCGAGACCACCCGGCGGTGGTGTGCGAAGCGAGTGGCGGCTACGAACAAGCGATGGCAAACGCCTTACACGGACGTGGCATCCATGTGAGTATCGTGAATCCTAAACAGGTTCGCGACCTCGCGAAAGGATTGGGCAAACTCGCCAAGACGGATTCGATTGATGCGCAAGTCCTGGCCCGCTTTGGTGAGGTGAACCAACCGGCAGCCACGGTATTCGCCTCGAAAGCAGAGGCTGAACTCAAGGAGCTGGTCACACGCAGACAGCAGCTGGTTGAGATACTCACCGCCGAGAAGAATCGGGTGCAGCAAGTGAAGGGCAAAGTCAAGAAGAGTGTCGCGGCCCACATCAAGTGGCTAAAGAAGCGGATCGAAACGCTGGATGACGAGATCAAAGCGTTGAGCGAATCGAACCAGGCATGGCAGCAGCACAAGGCTGTCCTGCAGTCGACCAAAGGGATCGGTGAGGTGATCTCGTCGAGTCTGCTGATCCTGTTACCAGAGCTGGGTCAGGTAAGTAACAAAGCGATTGCGGCTATAGCCGGGGTTGCGCCTTACAACAAGGACAGCGGCGGCTATCGAGGGCAGCGACACATCTGGGGCGGACGCGCGACGGTGCGCTCACTGCTGTACATGGCGACGCTCTCGGCCCTGCGAGCGAATCCACCGATTAAGGCACTCTACAAGCATCTATTGTCAAAGGGTAAAGCCAAAAAGGTGGCGATTGTGGCCTGTATGCGTAAGCTGCTCATCTGTTTGAATTCGATGGTGCGGCACGATCAAAAGTGGGATAACAACAAAGTGACTATCCGATATAAGTCGACATAGAACAGCTATAAAAACTATTCAGCAGAACAGAACTACGAAGAGAGCAGATATGCTGCCAAACATACAGCAGCAGCCTTTTAGAACAGAACCAAAAGACTGACAACTTCACCTGCGAAGAAGAATCAATTACAGCGCAAAAAAGATTGTTTTTCAACGTAATTTTGAACTATTCTGATTGGATTTTTCACCTAATACCCCCCTTGACAACGAACATAATCGCTTGCGGGGTAGTGGATTTTGAACTGAATAACCTCTTAATCAATAGCTGGGACAGTGAGTTTCCGTCCCCTTGCGGGGTAGTGGATTTTGAACACTAGTAGCAGGTAAATGTAATTCTCGCGAGGAAGCGGTTTCCGTCCCCTTGCGGGGTAGTGGATTTTGAACTTGACGGAGATGCCGGTGAATTTGGCGGGCTTCATGACTATGTTTCCGTCCCCTTGCGGGGTAGTGGATTTTGAACACGTAAGCTATATTTCAATGGCGAGTTAATTCAGGTTTCCGTCCCCTTGCGGGGTAGTGGATTTTGAACCTCTCCATCTAAGAGAACGCTACCATCTGCAACATAAGTTTAAGACACCAATAGGGGTAGAGGATTTTTAACCGAAGAGAAAAAAAAAAA
>JBHJIL010000121.1:0-27453 GCA_050043465.1 Leptolyngbyaceae cyanobacterium | reverse complement strand
CGGTTTATTTTTGTGCCTCGTTTAATGGGCGGCGGGTACCCGTATGGTAATTTCCTCTTCTTTCCGTCCTTGATAAAGCTAAGTCAGCTGGAGTGCCCAATGACAATATTGACCGTGCGATCGCAAAAGGTACCGGCAGCTTAGACAGCGATGGCAACCTGGAATCTATCCGTTACGAAGGCTACGGTCCTGGTGGTGTCGCCGTCCTGGTGGAGGCCCTCACCGACAATCGCAATCGCACAGCGGCAGATCTGCGAGCCGCCGTTAGTAAAAACGGTGGCAACCTCGGTGAAACCGGCTGTGTCGGCTGGATGTTTGACCAAAAGGGTGTTGTCGTTGTGATGGGCAACCTGGATGAAGATACTCTGCTAGAAGCCGCTATTGAAGGGGGTGCCGAATCCTATGAGCTGACCGATGTAGATGAAGATACTCCCGGTGCAGAAGTGTATTGTCCCCCCGGCGATCTAGAAACCCTGAGCGATTATCTCAAAGTCGAGAGCTATCAGATCAAGGATATTGAAATCCGCTGGATCCCTAGCAACACAGTTGACGTTACCGATACCGACCAGGCAAAGTCTCTGCTCAAAATGATGGATGCCCTAGAAGACCTTGACGATGTGCAGACGGTGACCGCTAACTTTGATATGGACGAAGAAATACTCTCAAACGTTTTCTAAATCGTGTTTATACTCCATCTCACTCTAGGTGATAGTCTTTTTTCTTAGACCTGCAGCCAGCTAAATATAGTGTTTGCTGTTAGTTGAAGGGATTTTGCGAATGCGGGAACTGGTAATATAGCGTCGGTATTTTCAAAGGACTGAACTGATTTGTCTGAATCATAGACAAAAAGGCAAAGCTCATCCGGGTCTATGAGCCAACCCATCGTGGTCCCACTATCGAGGCAGTGGAGAATATTACGGATGACTCTGGTATGGCTTTGGTTAGGAGACAAAATCTCTATTGTCCAGTCAGGATGGAGATTGAATACATTAGCAATGTCTCCATTCGGGTCTTTAGGAATGCGCTGGTTGAGAAAAACGGTGATATCAGGGACGATTGAACGTCCGCTAAACGTGCAGCGTAGTTCCGGAAATGCTTGAGCGATGCGCGCGCCTTTAAAGATAGCTGTTAGTGCAAAGGTTAACTCTCGCTGTAGGATGCTGTGCTTTCCTTGCGGCATTGGTTTTTGGAGGATCGTGCCATTAATATATTCACTAGCAGGTTTAGTCTCTGGTAGCTTTAGAAATTCTTCGAGTGTGATGGATTGGGCAGGTGCCTGAACCATAGGACTACCGTTTTGGGGTTATTTTATTCTGATTGTAGCTGCTCAGCGTAGAGGCCCTCACCGATAACTGCGATCGCACAGCGGCGGATCTGTAAGCCACTTTTAGTAGAAATGGTGGCAACCTGGGAGAAACCGTCTGTGTCGGCTGGATGCTTGACCAAAAGGGTGTTGTCGTTGGCGAGCTGGACGAAGATATTCTACTAGAGGCGGCCATCGAAGGGGGACTGACTCCTACGAGCTGACTGAATTAGATGAGGATACCCCCCGGTACAGAAGTGTATTGTCTCCCCAGCGATCTAGAAACCCTCAGCGATCATCTCAAAGTCGAAAGCTACCAGAGCAAAAACATTAAAACCTGCTGGATTCCCAGCAGTACAGTTGACGTCACCGATGCAGACCAGGTAAAGTTTCTACTCAAAATGATGGATGCCCTAGAAAATCTCGACGATGTGTAAACGGTGACCGCTAACTTTGACATGGACAAAGAAATACTCTCAAATGTTTTCTAAATCATGTTACGTGGGCATCACAGAATCTCTTACTATTCAAATAGTTGACAATCTTGACAAGGCTCAGTAGCTGAATGTAATAATTGTGTAAAGCTCGCCGAGCCACTAAATTTAGCTACTCTCGCAGAAGGAAATATTGGCTATGTAATAACCTTTGATCCTAAGCTCATGATTTAGAACTTCTGTAATCTTCAAGAAGATTTGGACGTGACCTCTCGAGATCTCCAAACTGAGGCTGGATTTCTTCAACTTGAATTTGAAATCTATCTGCTAATTGAAAAGTGTTGTTCAACAAATCAGCGGCAACAGCAACACCTCCGCCAAAATATAAAACAGCACTTAAAAGAGCAGCCAGTGTGTCCCTTACTTTTGAACGGCTAACTTCAGGGGCATTTTTTAACTCATTGCTGAGAGTAGAAATCTGTTCTTGAACATCATTTTTGGCCTTCTCGAATTCCTCTGGTAGGCTAGCTAGGTTTTCATGTAAAGCATTCAAGATATCACTTATATCGGAGACTTCTTCAGACTTGAGTGTAACTGAGTCGTCTTGAATGTTACCGACACTTATTGAAGTTCCATGAGGATTAACTCCTCCTGTAAATTTTGTTTGGCCACTAATATTTATATTGATGTTGGATTTGTCTGACTCCTTCATATAACCAATAGACTCCCAAGTACACTATGAGAAATTAACTGCAGGCATAGCCTTAGTTTACATCTTCCTTGCTATCAGTATCCTGTTCCTTTTGAAGAATGTTTTCAAAATTTCCAACGCTTCTAGATATGCCGCGTGGGTTAACTCCTCCTGTGACATTGGAGTCATTAACATTTACTGTATCAGAATTGTCATAATAGTTATTGACGACTAGCGTAGTAATTAATTCCTGTGCTGAAGCTCCACTGCTGCTATTAGAAATAGCACTTGCTGTATCTTCACGTCCGAGAACTCTTAAATTATCTAGCTTTTGGTTTATTCTATCTTTGTTATTGTTGAAGTTTTCTCTAAAAGAAGCTGTGATAGTAGAAGGATAAAAATCTGCCTTATCAAAGTCTGTTTTATATGAATCTAAATATAGATTTTCCGAAATATGGATTCCTCTAAAGCTCGTTTGATGCCTTCTCAGAAAAGCATCAACTATGAATCTCAATGCAACATATTTATCACCTAATGAATGATAAGAAACTGACACAGGCTGTTCGTCTTTCCGAGAAAGATCCTTTAGTTGTTGCAATATTTTATGATACTGGTTGTCAATCAAATGTTTCTTTTCATATCTAGCTAGATATCCAATTCTATGACCTGAAAAAATTAGTAAAGCTGCTATTGAGAAAGACCACGGAATAGAAGATCGAAAATAATCGCTCTGGAAAAAAACTGCACAGAAGCCGGAAGCCAAGGCAAACACGTCTAAGCAGACAAGTCTGAGGTCCAGTTTGTCAAGACGTGTATTCTTTTTTTTAGGAGTATCTATAGATAGCTTTATCAACTCATGAGCTAGATAAACAGACTGAGCCTGTGTCAAAACACTCGCTATAGCAGCTACATAGCAAGCTAAAGCCATCACAGAGGTGAAACCAATGGCTATATGCTGTTCTGAATTATTGCCAAGTACTGGAATCCAGAAGAGCAGAAGAATTAAGCATAAAAGAATACTTGCAAACCATACCTTCAGTCCTTCCTTCTCCATAAGAAGAACTGTAGCCCCTAAGGTGAATAGAACAAATATGCTAACAGCATTAGGGAAGTTTAGTGCAGGCTCATAAAGAATTAAGTTAATCAGGAAATCAATTGAATATGCAGAAATTGCTCCAGCTAGAAATGCAAGAAGAAAGCATAACCCCGTTAACCAAAAGATAAGAGATAGTTTGACTCCTAAATCAACCCTATTGAAGGTAACATTTTGCAGCGTCGCATCTTGAAAACTAGCGCCTCGGATATCAGAGTCTTGAAATGTAACGTTATCAAAGATTACTCCGTTGAAAATTGCATTCTTTAGGGATTTTCCATTGAAAGTATGTTCAGAGATTTCTAAGCCAGGTCTAAATTCTATATTATCCAGATTTTGGTCTTCTACATCAATGCCATCTATCTTCTTCATTATTTAAAGTTTCTCAATTACGAAAATAGAGTTCGGTATTTCCAACGCTGATAATGTATCCATTCTGGCAAAAGGCCAAATATTTTCGAATCAGGTATGCTAGTCAAATAATAATTTGAACTAGCTAAGGAGATTTGGCTACTGATTTCATTGCCGAGACCGTATTTGGCTTCTTGGCTGAGTCCTCCTTCCTCGCGCGTTTCTATTTTGGGAAGCATTTCTTTGTTGCTGTTCTCTTCTTTGTTCGGCTACTCTTGCGGCTCTTTGTCTAGCATATTCGGGAAATAAGGCTGGATTGGTACGAAGTTGATTTAAAATCAATACTAATACGGCATCTACTGAAGCAGAATCTAAAGCAGCTATTAAAGTAAAACTTCTTGTGGAAAATAGAACTTGTTCAACACTTCCTACTTGAGGAGCGCGTAAGCCTGAACGGAGTTCTTCAACAATGGCTAAGTTCTCAAATGTATTTGCAAATGCAACAGGTAAATTACCATTTTCAAGAGGATCTTGCGGACTATCTAAATCAGGTAAGTTGTTATTCTCTGAGAAGATTTCATTGTAATGCCCTGTTCCACTCTTACTCCAGATTGCTTGAATAGCCTCTCCTGCTGCTATTCGTACTGAGGGATATTCCCGTCCATTCCAAAAGGCATCGGATAGAGCATCTAAAATTTCTTCTTGATATTGCTCATTAGTTGTTTCTGATGGAAAATTAATCGGATGCCCTAATGCTAAAGCTGCATTTCTCCTTACTGTAATATCTCGATCGTCCGTTACCGCTTTTATTAGCGCCTGCGTCAATTGCTCATTCCATCTCGGTGATGATATACATTCATCACTTTCCTCTGTCGTCTCACACTTCATTAGCTCGCCAGCATAGGTAGCGGCAACGACTCGAACATTAAATGGCTGTTCAGGCTTCAGAGCATCGGCAAAAATATTTAATACCTGATTATTTTCAAATCCTAGCCGACCCATCGAATATAGCAGAACTGCCCTAAGTTCATCAGAGTCATTTGCCTGGTCACTTCGATACAGACCTATCAAAGCACCTAAAACCTGATTGGGATCAATATTGTCTGGCGTGCTATAGGCATTAATACCAATCTGAGATAAGGCATAAGCTGCAGCCGTCTGTACTTCTGGTGCTACTGTTCCGCTGGCATTAAGGGCAATTTGGCCGAGCGACTGCTGTATCTCTGCTCCCACACGTGGGTGAGCATTACCGATATTACCCAGAGCGTAGGCTGCTGCTGCACGTTCAGCATCGCTACCGCTGCTGTTCATAATAGTATCCAGTGCTTGCCATGTACCAATATCATCAGACCGTAGTTCACCTAGTGCATAAATAATCTCATTACGCAGTGTCGTAGTATTAGTTTGGGATAGTCTATTGACCAGTGCCTCAGCGATATTAGAGTCCTGTAATGCTGTTTGCCATGCTAGAAAGTTAGGGTCAGACTCTGCATCTACACCATAGGTTATCTGACCAATTAATCTAACTGCACGAGCAGTTTGTCGTACTCTGTCTTCGTCACCTATCTTTAAATTTAGCTCGATCCACTGCTGTAAAACTGCCTCAGGAGGAGCTTGCAACAAGCTTTCTATAGAACGAGCTTCAATTCGGGCTTCACTAGTACCTAGGCTGTCAAAAAATACTGAATAGTAGCTATTACTTTCACTGCCACGATTAATAGTGCCAAGTGCTCGAATTGCATTAGTTTGAATCACTGTACTACTTGAAGCATTATTACCAACTCCTGCTGTATTTTTAGCTAACTCAGCCAGATCTTTTAAGCTAGCCACCACATTGAAATCATCGTCCAGCTCGCTATCCCAAACACTAATAAGTAGATTGCTCAGGGCAATACACCGGCTTTCTCGCAATAGCAACTGCTCAGCTTCATCCAGCGTATTGTTGGGATCTCTGGATATCGTGGGCTCAAGACAAACTTTTGCTAGACTATCGATCTTTAGCCCAGAAGGTTGAAATCCTAATCCTTCGGTAATAAATGCTCTACGTTCTGCAAGGCTAAATTCCTTAAATGCAACGGGTCCCAATAGAGATAATGCTTCAACGGCAGCCTCATGTAGTCGGAGCTGTGGTCTATCAAACGCTAACGTGCTAACTCTTGTTGAGACTATGGGTAACAAATAACTATTGATGATTAGATCAAATTTTTCACGTTTTGTATTGTGGTCAAATCGGTTTGAACTCTCGGCATACAGAGCAATATCTTGCAGTATCTCTACTAAAGCAATGTAGTCTGGCGATTCTAGGGTGATTTCCTCATTTGATGCAGATGCATTACCTAGTTCCAATGGCGGTTTCAGGGTAACCAACTCCTTGAGTGCTCGGTTATCTGTCTCTCTCAGAGCGATTTGCCCTAGCGCTTCCATCGCTGGTCGCTGTAGCTCTCGTCGTAGGAAATAGTATTCAGATGCATTTAGCCCCCAGCCCTCGGCCTGATAAGCCGCTGGGAACTGTTCGGCGTCAGGCAAACGTTCAGGTAACTGGCCATTATCTAGCTCGTCTTTAGCAGGACACTCTGAGTCTGGAAGCTCATAATCCGATGTGTCTACATCCGATGTATCTATCTGTGAAGCTGTCAGTCGATCCTGTCGCCGATCGTGGGAAACAATTCCATACTCTAGCGAATCGAAATTTCTGTATCGTTCAAAGTAAGCATGATTTTCGAATTGCGCATACTGGCGCGGCGTCAGACACCATGCTTGCAATAGCCTTTCTTCTTCTGCTTCCGGATCTTGTGCAGCAACGAGTCGTGTCCTTTGAGCCTCTCCGTTTTCACCTGTTCTAGAAACATAGGTGGGTCGTCTGACAGGGCAATCTCCATCAGGCGTTAGATTTCTAGTCTGTGAGCCAGCTAAGTCTGCCAAACATTTAATTACAAAAGGTCGTCGCCCATAGTAAAGATCAACTTGTCCAAGGGCGGCTATAGCAGCACTCTTCATCAGCACCAGCTGATCGACTAAGGGATCTTCGTTTAAGGCAGGTTCTCTATTCCCCGGATTTTCTAAATTGGAAACAGGGCGGCGATTTGAAGCACAAAAATGTCTGTAGGGTTGAGGATAAACATAGATCCGCTTCATTAGCTCTTCGACAGCGCGATCGCTATCAACACCTGTTGCTTCTAAAGTGTAGCTAGAACCTGTACAGGCTACTAATGAGCTATGGGTAAAGGATAGAGTATTCCTAGCTTGGTTTAAGCTATCAACAACATCATAGTTAGCTTCAAGATCTGCTTTGAATCGCTGACGTAGGTTCTGGCTCAATCGTTTCGTAAACTCTTGTCTTAGATTTGTCAGACGTTCCGAATCAGGGGAGCCATAATAAATATTTCCAAGTTCTTCTTTGATTGCATCTCGCATGCTTTGGGTCAGCTGCATTAAGCGGCGCTGGTCAACCGTATTAAGCCACCGATCGCTGCCCTCGGTTTCTTGTTCATTTAGGTAATCTAAAGCGTTCCAAAGTTCTTGGATCTCTTGGTCTGCTCTGTCGTGAGCGCTAGCGATCGCACTCGTTACGGAGGCTTGTACACGATCGGTCGGATCAGGATCTGAGGATAATATCCGCCGAAACCGTCGAAACTCAGTACTACTGTCACTGTGGTCATACCCGATAAATGCCTGGAGCGATCCCCGCTCTAGGGCAACTTGATCTAAAGCTTCAATAACAGTTGCCCGTGTCACAGGATTCTGTAAATATTCTAGGTAGCTATCTTTAATAGATTCCGCACTTGTTTGTTGATTATTCGTATTGGCCAGAGTGACTCGCGCTAGAAGTTGCTCAATCAGCTCATGTTCCCTGGAGTCAACTTGAGCAAAAACGTAGTTAGCAATACTATCGCGCACGCTATCTGGGGTGAAGGTATTGGTATCTGTATCGACGGCAATGATATCTCTTACCTGTAAAACCCAGAGTAGAGAATCGATAGTATTTTTTTCTTCTTCGCTAATATTTTCGGTGATGCCGTCACTGATACCAATTTGTCCTAGAGCAAAGGTAGCCGCAATCGTAGCTCGATCGGTTTTACCAACAGCAGTATCAGGGATCGTTAGCGTGCATTTGCTATGTAATTCATTGCTTCTTCTATGCCAGCCGATAGTTTCGTCATCAAGGATCTCAGCAGCAATTACAGCGGCTTCTTCTCTAAAGTCGCTTAGCAGTTTTTCATAGACGGTTCTTCCGGTTGAGACTGCCTGCTTGACCTCTGCAGCCCGGGTGTCCTTAATTTTTTCAAATAGGACGTTCTCTAGTCTTGCTTGAGTATCAAACTCATCAAGGTCGTTAGATGTAGGTATCGTAATGGCTATTAAACAGGTTTTAAGCGCACTGAGCTGATGCTTCAAAACGTCTCTTTGATTGGGCTCAAGCAATAAATGCTTTTTGAGCTCAGCCTTTTTGAGCTCGTAGTCTAAAGCTCGTCCGTATTGGGACACAGCGAAAGCCATAGTAGCAATGACTTTTTCGGAGTTTTCTCTATCTTCATAGCCAGAGTCATTGAGCCCTAGGAGGAGTGCCTCTAAGATATTGACCTCGATCTTGCTATCGTTGCCCGGAACATCATGGTTAAACGTTTCGGATTGAAAGACGTTTGACCAATGAGGTGCCATTTGTCCTAAGGCATAGGCCGCCTGTTGTCGAATCTCCCAGCTATCAGAACTCAGACTCTTGCCTAAGAAAACAGCGAGCTTTTTTAGGGAACTTGTGTGGATGTAACCTACGTTCGATGTGATTTTTTGCGCAAGCTCACGCTTTCTTTCGGGGGCAATAGCTATTGAGCGGCTACTTATTAGTGTATTTAATTCATTAATAAGAGTTGGGTTGGGTGTAAACTCATCGACTCCTTTATCGACAACTATATTCCCGGCTCTATCAAAAATACGAATGTGATAGAAATTTCCAATTTTTGCGGCGACGATTAGGCTGTGACCCTCAGAAGGAAGATTATTAACGCTGTTGAGGGTAAGTAAACTGAGATCATACTCTGGAAACCGTAATCTTCGATAGTTGATTCCCCCCGCTGCTTTGACAGCTGATAGCTGTAGTCTCGGATTCCTGCTGCCATTTGTAATGGAACGTTCAGCCGTTCTAACTAGTTCGTTTAGAGCATAGCTGTCATCCGCAGTGTCGTCATTTAGCCGATCTGCATAGAATTGTCGGAAGGTAACTTCTGCTCGTTGTCGAAGTTCATCATTCTCATCTTCTCCGAAGCCTTGGGTAAGGATAGCAATTAGATTATCGGCCTGCTGTGAATAGGGTCTTGGTCTTAGCTGGGGATCAAACTCTATCGCATCTGCTGATTCTTGAGAGTATGCTCTAGATTCAAGTCGGCTAGCAATATCGATGGCAGATAGTTGCTGAGCAATAGGGTCAGGTAAATTTGAGTCTTCTCGTTCTATATATGGTCTATTGGAGTCTGGGTCACTTTGATCATCTTCTAGGTTTGGTGGATTTTGCGTGACGCTATATAAGTTGCTAACGACGAACGTGTAAAACTGATTTCCTCTGCTGCCAAGCCTTTCTATAGCTGCGATCGCGCTTGCCCGTACCTCGCCTGTTTCTTGCTTGTTGGCCGCAATCATATTGAGTAAACACAAGGATGGCGTCAAGGGGGCGTATCTGTCATCATCGTGCTGGTTATTGCGTTCTTCACCACTAGATGACGATGATATCGTGCAAACATTATCAGACGCAGTAGCGGCTGATGAATGTGGATAAAGAATCAGGGCTGCTACTGCATCAATTGTTGCAATCCGAATATCAATTAACAGAGCATCTGAGACAACGTCGCGATTTTCAACCTTTAAGACAGTTTCTAAATAACGCTTTAAATGATCATTGACATAGCTAAGTAACAACTCTAGCTGTGTTCTGCTAGGACTTTGATGACTAGCTGTTTCACTATCTGCTTCAGCATGTTCCAACTGCGTTTGGAGTTTCTGACCGATATCCTTGAGTGTCTTGAGGGCAGCTAAATGGAAAGCAACACTAGCACGGTATTGTGCAGCCTGATTCTTTGCCTCGTCTGAGGCGTTTCTACCGGCATTTAGGCGTTCCCGAAAAGCTTTTATATCCTCAATATCAGTGATAGCCAGCGGGATCAGTTGAGTATTATCATTCCTATCTGCAAAAAAGCTGATAAGTTTTTCTAGATGACGTTCCCCACTCGTGGATGTATCGATAGAGAAAAGTGTAATATCACTTAGTAGTGCCACAGCAGCCGTTTTTAACTGCCATGACTCCACTGAGTCTACGCTACTTTGACTATCTAAAATCTTATCGATTTGACTGAGCAAATTGTCTGTCTGCTCATGAGTTATATCAGCCTCAGGTGCCCGAATAATTGCCCCTAGCGTGTGTAGTATTAGAACCGTAAGGCTACCATCGTGGGGTGAGTTTAAAGTTTCTACCAACTGATCGAACAGTCTTGGTAGCTCTTCCGGGGAACAATTATCAATAAAGCTAATGGCGTTGTATAGCTGATTGCTGAAGCTTGGATCAGAGACTGGCCTATCTAAAAGATTTTGACAACCGTTTCCACTATTTTGAGCTAGCTGCAGCCCCTGATTTGGATAGATTTGACTGGATGAGATCGCAAGGCTAATATCAGCTGTCAATAACGGGAAAATACCAACACTCGCAGCTAATCGCTTGAACAGCTGCCTGAAAACCTTGTCCTTCATAGATGATAAATACCCAACTTTATCAATAACAAACACTTACTTGTTACATGCAAAGCTACTACTCAAGAGCTCCATGCATGCACTAACGCTACTACGATCTTTAAATATCTTTAGGATACACAATCTCAAAATATAGATGTGTAAAAACGGATAGCGTTGGTGCGTGAATTTGACTATAATCCTAAACGACTAAAAAGAGAACAACACGCGCAGATATTTGAGAAGTCTAAACATTGTGAGAGCCATAGGCCATTGCTCTGCAGCTATAAAGCTTTTCAGCTTTTACAAGCTGTATACTACTGCTCCAGTTGTTCTCAGCAATAAAACTGATTTGTTGAATTTTCGTAGTATTCTTCCAGCCTCGCGCTACCCATCCTCTATTAATCTCGTAGAAAGGTATTTCAATGGCATCAATAGGATTTAACCTGGTTCAGCAAATTGTAAAGAATACAACACTTTTATGTTTTGTATTATTGGCATTTGCTAGATCCGTTAATGCTAATCCGATACCTGCAAATGATGGAACAGGTACTATTGTTAATGTAGATGGAAATCAATTCAACATTGGTGGTGGCCAATTTTCCGGGGATCAGGCAAACCTCTTTCATAGTTTTCAGTCATTTGGGCTTACTCAAGAGCAAATTGCTAATTTCCTATCCAACCCACAAATTGATAATATTCTGGTCCGTGTAGGTGGTGGGCAGTCATCCCTGGTCGATGGCCTTTTACAGATAAGTGGGGGATCATCCAATCTGTTTTTAATGAATCCTTCTGGGATTACCTTTGGGCCAAATGCAGTTCTAAATTTACCCGCTGATTTTATAACCACGACTGCAAATGGCATCGAATTTGAAGAGGGTTGGTTTAGTTCATCGGGTGAGAATGCTTATACCTCGCTGCTAGGTTCTCCTCAAGGATTCGCATTCACAGGTAATCAGCCTGGTGCAATCTTGAATCTTGCTGATCTATCAGCTCAGTCAGGTCAAAACCTTGCCTTGATTGGCGGTACCGTTATTAGTTCAGGTACTTTATCTGCCCCTAATGGAGAGTTGGTAGTTACTTCTGTTCCAGGAAATCAGGCAGTTCGTATTGGTCAGCCTGGTAGTTTTTTACAGCTTGAAGTAAGGCTGTCTAGCGAAATAGAGTCCTTACCTCAAGACTGGACACTATCCGTTTTGTCTTTACCAGAGCTGTTGACCAGTGCACCAGCGGTTGCTGATACAGCCTTAGAAGTTGTGTCCGAACAAGTTCAAGTAGCTAATGGTGAATTTCAGATTTTGCCAGGAGATATTTATGTTCAGCAAGCTAATGCTGGTTCTCTGAGTCTTCTGTCAAGTAGTGATTTGACTTCGGTTGGCGGCGATTTTCAGGCAACTCAGGATTTACAGCTTGCTGCTAATAATGTTCTCAAGCTGCGGGATAACCTAGAAAACCCCTTCATTGCTGTTGCTGGCAATCAGTTGCAACTACAAGGAAATCAGGGCATCGATATCTTAGCACTGACCCACCCGGAAACAGCGTTTGCCAGCGGAGGGGATTTGCGTCTAGTCAGTAGTCAGCCTGTTTCTGCCGATACCCATTTCTCCACTGGAGGCAACTTTTCGATTCTTAATCTAAATGAAGCCCCTAGCGATTTTATAAGTTTGTACGACCCAATTATCAGTGCAGATGGTGATGTTGTTTTTGGTAACTATTCCGGAGCTTCGCTCAAGATTGAGTCACAAGGCAGTATTCAGGGTGGAAATATAACGATTACATCTCCGGATGTAGGACTTACAGGGGCTGATCCAGACATTGAACTTTTGACTAATTCTCGTACAGTTATTCTTCGAGCTGGGCTCGATGCTTTGACAAATCAAAATAATGTACCTACTTCGACTGGAGAAAGCTTATTTCCCACTCAATTCACACCTGCGGGTGGCCCTTCAGCGTTAGGGGATATATCAGTGGGTAATATTCAAACTGGTTTTGGTGAAACCGGTGGAAATATTATCTTCAGTGCAGATGGAGATATTACAGCTGGTAACCTCGATACGTCTACCTCTACTGCAAATGCGACGGGCGGTTTAGTTGATATTAATGCGAGTGGCGATATTACCGTCGGTAATGTCAGATCAACTGCACGGGAAAACAGAGGTGGTCAAGTCAATATTATCTCTACTGCAAGTGACGTATCTACGGGGAATGTTAACGCTTGGTCTTTCAACGGGCCTGGTGGAGAAATTAATATTTCTGCTGTCACATCTAGCGCGAGTGTCAACACAGGTAATCTGCGTGTTGAGAGCTTTGGGCAAGAAGGTACTGACGGCACTGTTAGTGTCTCTGGCGGTAGTAGCGTATCAACAGGGACAGTGAATTCTAACTTAGTTTCTACGACTTCCCCAACGCTTATTGAACCACCCCCTACTTCAACTTTTGTGTCTTCTCCAGAACTTGATGTAGAAATTGATACGGCAGAATTAGACACACAAAGGAGTGCAGAGTTTGAAGCGTACTTTGGTCGTGCGTTTACACGAAAAATTATAGATTCCGATACTATCCGATATGCTTTGCATGATATGGAGATGCAGGAAAAAAGTATCAAAGCGGCTGTAGTATATATATCTTCAGACGATGAGCGTGTCTTTATTCGTGTTGAAACGGCACAAGGTGTACCTATAGAAATTGAGAGTATTGCAGACTTTGATCAAAGTCTGCCTGAAGAACGGCAGTTCGATCCTGATGATCCCAATACTGATGATTCCGGTTTTATTCTGGAGAAATCGGTCTTAAATAATAAATCAGTGCGGCTTAACTCTATACACAGCGATAATGTTCATAAGGATCAGTTTCAATTAGCACAAGAATCAAATAACGAGAGTGTTACAGATCCTACGCCGTCTAGTCCTGAGGATGAGGATGAGGATGAGGCAAATCAATTCTCACTGGAGGAGAGCGATACGGTTTCTCGTAGTGGTCTAGTCGAAGAAGTCGAAAGCCTATGGCGAGAGATTCAAAGACCCGGTACGGATAGTCATTTGCAATATTCTGACCGTCTATATGATTTGCTTATACGTCCAATTGAGGCTGAATTTAGAGAACAGGGTATTGAGGGGATTAATACCCTCTTGTTTTCTATGGAAAACGGGTTAAGACTTATTCCTCTAGCTGCACTTTATGATTCAGAAACCGAACAATATTTAACTGAAAAGTACAAGATCAGTGTTATCCCAAACTTTGAATCTCTCGATATACGTCGTACCGATTTAACAGAAGCCAACGTTCTGGCTATGGGGATATCAGAATTTCAGAACTCTGATATCTATCCCCCGCTCAGTGCAGTTCCACTGGAGTTGAGCCTTATTGAGAGCATATGGGAGAGAGATGCTGGTGAAACAGAATCTCAATTTGGTGACTCTATGCCCCGCTCTGTTGAGGTGAAGCGTAACCAGGAGGTGACCTTAGATAATGTACGAAATGCTAGAAAAGATAAGCCATTTCAGATTGTTCACCTTGCTACTCATGCAAACTTTAGTGCCGGTAGCGTCAGCGACTCCAAAATTCAGCTATGGGATACTACGCTACCCCTAAATTCCCTTCAAATCGACACCCTTAATTGGCGTAAACCGCCCATTGATTTACTTATTTTGAGTGCCTGTCAAACAGCTTTAGGTGATTCAAACGCCGAATTGGGTTTTGCTGGACTTTCATTACAAGCAGAGGTCAAATCTACACTTGCAAGCCTTTGGTATGTAAGCGACCTAGCTACATTAATCTACATGATGGAGTTTTATCGCAACTTAGGTTCTTCTAAAACTAAAGCTGAGGCTGTTCAGAAAACTCAGTTAGCTATGTTAGATAGGCAGCGGCTTCGACAGAATATTCGAGTACTAGAGAATACTATAGATTCGCTATTATCTAGTCAGGATATTACCTGGAAAAATACGGAAACTGCAGTTCAAGGAATGATGAAAATTCGTGAGAGGCTGCGCAGAGACAGAGCCGAAGTAGTTGAGCAGCTTCGACATCCTTTTTATTGGTCTGCATTTACCCTAACGGGTAGTCCTTGGTAGGTGTCAGGGCAAACAGCCTGTTTTTGAGAAAAATGGCACATACGTAGATTTTATGCTTTTTGACGTTTTCTCCATATTTTTCCATGTCTCATAGCCGATGCTGTGTTCTGTCGTTTTTGACTGTATTTCTCACGTTAACTATTTCTAGCTCTGCAAAAGCGCAATCTTCTGAGACCCAAGCGTACGATTTCAAACGATCCGTATCAGAAGAACTTGATACACTGCCAAACCTTAGGTACAGTGTAGCTGGTCTTTATACAGAATCGATAATAGACACTATTATTGAGTCCGGTGAAGCTACGGCAGTCAATGATAATGGCTCGGACAGTACAGATGATTTTGCTTTTATCATACGTAGATCAGAGGTCCTGAGCAGCGCTTCCAATAATTTAACTGCAGATACAACCATAGATTTGGAAATACAGTCTTTTGTTTGCAGTCAGGGGGAAGACTTAAGTACCGTGACTGATCAATCGATCGAATACAATCAATATGAGAGTATTGTTGTTTTAGAATACTGTTTTAGTGATCAGTCCTTATATGCCAGAAGACATGAAGGTGCAAAGCAGGAAGAGTTTGCAGCAAAACTTGATGCTATTCTGACTCCTTATCTTGGGCAAACGATATTGCCTGAGCAGGTTAAGAGTATTCAAGATGCTATAACATTGCAGTATCTTAGTTCTGGTTATGTAACCTCGCGCGCAGAAGCTCCGAAAGTTTTGACCAATGGTGCTCTGCTGATTCCTGTAATCGAAGGTTTTATTCAAGATGTGAGAGTTACTAGCCAATATTCTTCCGAATATTATGAAGAAAAATCTGAAGACATTGGAGAATTCTCGTCTCAGGTATTGAGAGATTCAGCTCCATCAGATATTTCTAGCAATACAAGTAGCCCTGACAATTATGAGGAATCTAGACCCCTTGGAGAGCGAACTCCTATCGGTAATTATATTCGAGCGCAGCTAAGACCAGTAATAGGTGATATACCTACGCCAGAAGACACAGAAGTATTCGAGTTTGAACGGCCAGTTAATATTTCTGATTTAGAGAGTTATATTCGATTACTTGCGCTAGAGCCTCGTTTCGAAACAGAACGTACGTTATCTGTATTGCGTGCTCCAAACGAAGATGAAGCGATATCTATAAAAGGAGGAAGTATATTAGATATCACAGTACAGGAGCTTCTCTGGGATGTAGAAGCATCATTCAATAACTACTCTCCTCCCAGCGTAGGTGATTTTGGCCTTGACTGGAACGCAACTTACTTTACTGATTATGGAGAGTTAGCTATCAATGGCAGACTAAATTTAGATGAAGATACTGCTGGTTCTCTCTTTAGCTCTAGTGATGGAGATATCATAGATGATGATCTATTAACTTCGTGGCAAATTAACTATAGTCCACCTGCTATAAGACCCAGCCTAGGTCGTTTCAATTTTAGAGCTTCTCGGGATCAAAACGATGTTGTCCAAGGAGATTTTGCACCGTTCGGTTTTCGTTCCGAAACTGAGAGGTATGCCTTAAGCTATCGACATCCGATTATTAGATCGCTTCGACAAGAATTGGCTTTTGAGTTTGGATTTGTTTTAGAAGAAAATCAGACCTTTATTGGTGAAACTCAGCCGTTTAGAGTAAGCTCGGGGCCCGATGATTCTGGCATTAGTCGCACATCGGCTTTGTCTTTTGCTCAAGAATATATCACTCGCGACAGTAATGAACTATTGCTTTTACGTTCGCAATTTAATTTTGGCTTAGATATATTTGATGCTACCAGCAACATATCATCGATACCAGATGGTCAATTTTTTAGCTGGAATGCTCAAGCACAGTTCTTAAAGACGCTTGGAAACAAACACACTTTATTTACACGTGCGTCTCTTCAACTCACGCCGAATAGCTTATTACCGTTAAATCAGTTCGTGATGGGTGGAGCACGTTCTGTGAGAGGTTATCGAGAGAATTTTCGCTCTGGGGACAATGGAATGGTTCTTTCTATTGAAGACCGTATTGATTTTGATTTATTCGGCAGTGAAAATATAAAGTGGCTAGACTTAAAAATCATTCCATTTTTTGACGCAGGATGGGTTTGGAATAATGGCGGTAATCCTAATCAAACATTAGATCCCAATTTTATTGCTAGTCTTGGTGTAGGTCTACAGGCTAACCTTCTGGAGTCAGAACGATTACGGATTAGGCTAGACTACGGTATTCCATTAGTTAATAAGAAAGAGCTTGATAGTGGTTTGCAAGACCAAAGACTACATTTCAGTATTGGCTATAATCATCACTTTCATTAGATCGGTTTCTCAAATACTGAGAATAAGCTGTGGTTTCTAAGATTTTCAGAGTTTTAGTTTGTTGTTAGACATTCAGTTTACCCATTGTTATAAACTGAAAGAATTTAAAAAGAAAAATGTCTGACCCTATAAAGCCCCCAGGGTCAGACAGCTCACCTGTAAAAACGCATTTAACAAGGATTAAAACAATCACCCAAATGCCCCCTCGGATGATTAGCTGTCTTGTACGCGTTCTTCAGAGTTGGTTTAATTCTCCCTTGCTGCGCTATCAAAAAGCGTCCCCGTAAACACGTAAATTAGCTAGGCGATCGCTGAAATATGTAGATTATTCTGGGTGTATCTACGTTTTTCCTACGGCTGACGCTGTGCTGAATCGGTTACTTGGCAGAAGTGTTCAAGGTATTAAGCTGATTCATCTCTTCGTTAGATAGAGATATTGCAGCTGCTTTAACATTATCTTCTAAGTGGGCAATTGTTGTTGTCCCTGGAATCAATACAATATTGGGTGCATAGTGCAACAGCCAGGCTAAGGCGATCTGGGTAGGGTTGGCGCTGTGGGCCCGAGCGATTTGGGCAAGTATTCCTTCAGCCTGGGCCAAGGGTGCACCGCGGCGCAGAGGGTGAGCCCCTAAAGAACCATAGGGAATAAAGGCAATATTCTGCGCTGTTGCATACTCCAAAATATCTGCGTGGCTGCGGTCCATCAAACTAAAGCGATTTTGAACTGAGGCGATGGGAACGATAGCCTGGGCTGCCTTGATCTGTTCTAGGGTAACGTTTGAAATGCCAATATGTTGGATTTTGCCCTCTTGCTGCAGCGCGGCCAGTGCCTGGATTGATTCGGTAAAAGGAACCTTGGGGTCAGGACGATGCAGCTGGTAGAGATCGATAGTCTCTCGTCTGAGCCGCGCTAAACTGCCTTCTACACCGCGTCGTAGGCTCTCTGGACGACCATCGGCCTGAATATTGTCGGGAGCTGGTTTGTGGATACCGCCTTTGGTGGCAATGACTAAATCTGTTGGATACGGATACAGGGCATCGGCAATAATCTCTTCGTTGGCACCGGGTCCGTAGGCTTCTGCTGTATCCATAAAGTTAACGCCTAGTTCAACAGCCCGCTGTAGCAGGCGCTTACCGCCGTCCCAGTAGACGTAGGGACCAAAGTTTCCGGGCTGTCCGGTTAGGCGCATGGCTCCATAGCCGAGACGATTAATAGGAAGACGGCCGCCCAGTTTGAACAGACGGGAAAATGTTGAATCAGTCATGGGATTGATACGGTGTAGAAAAAACTGCGGTTAAAACAAAACTGAAAGCACAAAAAGCTCGTGACAGCAAGACAGCAGCGTCTCTGCCAACAACTCTGTATGCTGCTATGAAATATCTAGATGGAGCAATTTCTTTGTGCTCACATATCCACTATGACAAACGACTCTGATATTGTGTAGACGAGTAATAAAAATAGCTGTTATTCACAATGCGTATGAGCAAGTCCTTAGATCGCCTGACGCTATTAGAAACCTTTGTGCGCATTGCCGATGCGGGTAGCATCAGTGCTGCTGCCCGTGATTTAGGCCTGTCTCAGCCCTCTGCCAGTCGTCAGCTGGCAGAACTAGAGTCTCGATTTAAAACTCAGCTTATGCGACGAACTACCCACGATCTGTCTTTAACTGCTGCTGGAGCTGAGCTGCTGTTGGATGCGCGTCAGCTGCTAGACCAGTGGGAAGCCATAGAAGAGAACTATTTACA
Source organism: Leptolyngbyaceae cyanobacterium (assembly GCA_050043465.1). Lineage (GTDB taxonomy): Bacteria > Cyanobacteriota > Cyanobacteriia > Phormidesmidales > Phormidesmidaceae > Leptothoe. The sequence goes on along the minus strand of JBHJIL010000121.1, from coordinate 8,754 downwards.
GGCGGAAACAATGCTTCAGGGAAAGCTTAGCGCGATCGCACCCATTGCCCTTGGTCAGCTGCATCTATTAGATATCGTTCTACGATTTCAGCAACGCTATCCTCTCATTGACCTATCCTGGCAGCTGCAGGACGAGCCGATTCGCTTTGCAGAGGTCGGCTGCGACTGCTGGATCAAGATTGGTCCAGTCCCTGACGAATCGCTGATTGTTGAATCTTTAGGACAGGTAGAACGGATAGTGGTGGCTGCCCCGACTCTTCTTGATAGCCACGGGACACTTGAGCAGCCGAGTGATCTAGAGCGGCTGCCGTTCGTGGCGCTTGCTCCTTTTGAAGGCGGGCGAATTCCGCTGACCAATACTCAGGGAAAAAAGGTCGTGGTGACTCCGCAGGCGCGGATGACGACTAACAGCATTACCGCATTGCATAAAGCAACGGTGGCTGGTCTTGGTGCGTCGGTGATGCCCCGTTGGTTTATTGAAGAGGATCTAGCTCAGCAGCGGCTAGCCGATCTTTTCCCTCAGTGGCGAGCACCTAGGCTCACGATCAATGTGGCTTCGCTGCCCGGACGCTATCGCCCCCGACGTTTGAAGGAGTTTCTCAATGTGCTTAGAAAAGAGGTCCCTCTCATTCCAGGGATTGAAGAGTGCTAATCTCGTGGGTGATTTTATAGTTCTGGTTCCACTACCTGGACAGGTTATATATCAACAACAACTTTACCAATGAGCTTTCCACTATTAACAGCATCATGGGCGATAGCTGTTTCATTTAAGGGATAGTGAGCGGCAATGAGATGTTGAACTGCGCCGTCGGTAATGGCCTGATTAATGTCTCGAATGGCGACCTGATGAGCTTCATCACTCATGGCATAGACTAGCACAGTGCGTAGGGTCGCATTTTTGTAGAGCAGGTCGTAAAAGGGAATTTCTACGTTGGCGGCATTACCCGATTCATAGGTGGCAATGGTGCCGTTGCGGGCGATCAGTTTGGCATTAATGGCGATGTTGGCAGCTAAGGCGACATCGACGATGCGATCGCATCCCTGCTTACCCACCCGTTCTCTCACCTGTGATACTACATCGTCTTGACGGTAGTTGATTGTAGCATCAGCCCCCATTTGCTTAGCTACAGCGGCTTTTTGATCGCTGCTTACGGTGGCCAGTACGGTCTTTGCGCCACCCCATTTGGCCAGCTGAATGGCATAGGCTCCGACCGCACCTGCGCCTCCATGGACAAGTACTGTTTTATCAGTAATGGGGCCATCGCTAAATATGGAAAAATGGGCCGTCATCGCTGGCACCCCCAGACTGGCACCGGCTGCAAAATCCAGAGATGCTGGCATGGGAACAGCTTTGTGGGCAGGAACGACCACATAGTCCGCCGCTGTACCAAAGGCCGTGCCACGCTGGGCTTCATAGATCCAGACACGCTCTCCGATCCGGCTGGCGGATACTCCCTCACCGACGGCGTCAATGACTCCGGCACCGTCATTGTGGGGAACCGTTTTAGCATAGGGCTGTTTGAGACCCATCCAGCCGCTGCGAAACTTGGTGTCAGACGGATTGATGCCAGAAACATGTACCCTAATACGCACATCTCCGGCTTTGGGCTCTGGCTGTTCTAGATCCCCATATTTCAGCACCTCGGCGGCCTTACCAGGCTGTTCGTACCAAATGGCTTTCATAATAGTTGTTCTGTTAGTTTTCAAAATGTTGGCTAAAGCAGGCTAAAACTCAATCACCTTGCGATCGCGCCAGAATTGACCGCTCTCACCCTCCGGGGACTCGGTCGCCAGCCAAATAGCTGTGTCGGCCCCCTGCTCGGGGGTACGCGGTGCAGAGGAACCACCCATATCGGTTTTGACCCATCCAGGACACATGGCATTTACAGTAATTCCTTTAGTGCGTAGCGACTGGTCCAGCATAATCGTGGCCCCGTTTAACGCCAGTTTAGAAAGACAGTAGCTAGGAGCTGTTGTTGTCAAACCATCCAGGGCTCCCATACTGCTAGAAACATTAATCACTCGGGCCTTCGGGGCGGCTTCTAAAAGTGGCAAAAAGGCTTGCACCATCTTGATCACCCCAAAGGTGTTGGTGTTAATAGCCACATTGAGCAGGTCACGAGAAATTGTTAGCACATCAGTGTGGCTATCTGGGTAAACTCCCGCATTGTTGATTAGCACCTCGAGCTGATGGATGTTTTGAGCCGTAAGTGTTTGGACGGCTTGCTCGATTGAGCGATCGTCACTGACGTCGAGTTCAAGGGGAATAACTGTACCGTTAAGTCTTTTGGCCGCTTGGTTAGCATCATCGATTGAACGTGAGGTCACAATGACGCGATACCCTTTGGCAAGCAGACCCTGGGCGATCGCAAATCCAATTCCACGATTTCCACCTGTGATTAATGCGGTTTTGCCGGTGGCATCTACCATTTGAAAATATCCTTTGTTCTACTAAATGGTACGGCTAAAAAACAACTATCAGCTCTAACAAAGCAGATAGTGCTACGGCGGCGGCTGTAATTCTAAGGATTTCGTATTCTTCTTTTCCTACCATGGGTCAAATCCAACTAGCTGCTGGAGCGGATAAAACACAAATTTCAAAACGATGCGTTTCGTATATTTATTTCTAAACGATCCGTATCGAAAATGTCAAGTCCTCGTCGTATATTTCTGTACGATTCGTATCGTATGTATAATGAGCCTGTACGTTGCTGCTGCCTAGGTCAACGGTCATGTCTCGTCAGAAAAGCGATGTCAAGCAAACTATCGGACGGCCTCGTTCGCTAGACTCAGAGCAGGCCATTTTAGCGGCTACCTGGAAACTACTGCAGCAGTGCAGCGTCCGTAAGCTATCTATAGAAGCCATTGCTCGTGAGGCGAAGGTGGGAAAAACGACGGTTTACCGCTGGTGGCCCAGTAAGGCTGCTGTGGTGGTAGATGCTTTTTTAGCCCAGGTAGAGGCTAGTTTGCCATTTCCAGAGAAGACGACTGCGGTGGTTGCTCTGACGTTGCAGATGCAGCAAGTGGTCAAAATTTTAAGCGGCGATGTGGGGCGGATTGTGGCACAGATTATTGCCGAAGGGCAGTGTGACGCGGAGGCGCTGGAGAGTTTTTGCGATCGCTTTCTCAACCCTCGACGAGAGGCCGCTCGACAGGTGATTGTTCAGGGAATAAAATCGGGTGAATTTAATCCAGCGACAGATCCAGATCTAGCCATGGATATTCTCTATGGTCCTATTTACTATCGTCTGCTAGTCCAGCATTTGCCGCTAGATGAAGCGTTTGCCGTTGCCCTTCCGCCCCAGGCGCTTGCTAGTATCCTTAATACGTGAGTGGCTTAAAACCTTAGTCAGCGGCCAGCTGACAAAGCAGAGAACGCTATATTCTCTCATTCGTGGTTTTTCTAAACTAATCGTCTAATCGCAAGATCTCTGCTAAAGCGTCTAGTTCATCGCGGGTTGGATGGGGCAGATATTTCTCACTAAACTTTACGTTGCCGTCCTCAATGTAAGCCAAATGCTTATAGGTAATATCGAGGGGATGATACTGAGGAATCAGGTTTAGATGGGCGTGACGGACGCCAAAACCGTGAACCACCATCCCCACCTTTAAGGGCTGATAGATTTTCATGATTTTACGACCGATGCGCTGACTCACCACCATCACCTGGGCGGCTAGCTCATCAGGGAGATCGGTAAAGTGATCGATATGCGCTTTGGGAATAACAATGCAGGCCCCTGGATAAATAGGCTGTAGAGGAATAAACGCGATGGTTAGCTCGTCTTCATGAACAAGACTGACGGGGCCAGTGCCATTAACAATGTCGCAAAAGGGGCAGGAGGTCATGGTGATTTGCTCGTTATGCAACACAGTCTATAATGCCCAGGGATTTTTAGCCGCAAGAAACGGGTGGCGCAGAGTCCTCGGGGCCGATACCTTAATGGAGATGTGATTTCTGATACTAGCGGCTCAACCTCATGCCCTCTACCGATGCTCCAGTCTCCAGTAGCGAAACCTATCAACGCATGGCAAAGGCGATCGCGTTTATTCGTCAACATCATTTGGAACAACCAAATCTAGCCACCGTTGCTCAGCATGTCAGTCTGAGCGAGTATCACTTTCAGCGGTTGTTTACCCAATGGGCAGGCATTAGTCCAAAGCGGTTCTCTCAGTATCTCACCCTGGACTATGCAAAGTCGAAAATTGTTGAAACAAACAGTCTTTTAGACCTGGCTATGGAGTCGGGTCTATCGAGTCCGGGGCGTCTCCACGATCTGTTTGTGACGCTAGAAGCCATGTCGCCAGGGGAGTATAAAACAGCGGCGGCTGGCTTAAAGATTCGCTACGGTCTTCACGATACTCCATTTGGCATCTGTCTGATTGCGGTTACCAGACGTGGTATCTGTAATTTGCACTTTCTCAACAGTAGCGATAAACAACATGCCCAGCAGATACTACAAACAGAATGGCCCAACGCTACGGTTGGCTATGAACCGCAGGCTACAGTAGATATTTGCGATCGCATTTTTCACAAACCCACCCGGTCTCCTCTGGCCGTCCACATCAAAGGAACCAACTTTCAAATCCAGGTATGGCAGGCTCTTTTAAATATTCCCTCAGGCGGGCTGACCACCTATCAGGGGTTGGCCAGATCCATTGGCAAGCCGACCGCAGCGCGCGCTATTGGCAATGCGGTCGGTCGTAACCCGGTAGGCTATCTAATCCCCTGTCATCGGGTTATTCGCGGTTCGGGAGAGATTGGCGGCTATCGCTGGGGTCTCGATCGTAAGGCGGCTCTAATCGGGTGGGAAGCGAGTCAGGTGCAAGCATGAAACTATCGGATATTTTTGAGCTGCTATTGCTGGCAGCTTTGTGGGGTGGCTCGTTTTTGTTTATGCGAATTGCTGCTCCCATACTAGGTCCCGTTTGGCTGATTGAGTTTCGGGTATTGCTCGCAGGGGTGGTCCTGCTGCCGGTCCTGGCTCGGACGGGTCAGCTAGGTGCGATACGTCGTCATCTACAGTCTCTTTTTGTCGTGGGCTGTCTTAATTCAGCCATTCCCTTTTTGCTGCTGGCCTTTGCCTCAGTCTCCTTACCTGCCGGGTTTACCTCCATCTTGAACGGTACGGCTCCTTTGTTCGGCACCGTTGTGGCCTCTGTGTGGCTGCATGAGAAACTCACATCGGCGCGGCTGGTGGGTTTTATATTGGGTTTTGTGGGAGTTGTGATTCTGGTTGGCTGGAAAACGGTGCAAACGACTCCTGGCTTTTGGGTTGCGATCGCAGCTGCCCTATCGGCCGCTCTGATGTATGCCATTGCCGCTCCCTACATCAGACAAAACCTAGCGGGCGTGCCATCTTTGGTAATAACAACCGGAAGTCAGCTAGGGGCTGCCTTGTTGATTGTGCCTGCGCTGCCATTTACGATTCCGCAGCAGGTGCCCTCGACTCGGGTCGTCCTATCAGTGCTGGCACTGGCTGTTTTATCTACGGCCTTTGCCTATATTCTTTACTTTAGACTGATTCAAAATGTGGGCTCCACCAAGGCGCTGACCGTGACCTACCTGATTCCCCTATTTGCCATGGTGTGGGGCGCAGTTGTTCTCACAGAAGCAATCACCACTGCAATGATCTTTGGCTGTGGATTAGTGCTATTAGGAACCGCAATTGCTAACGACATTCTTCCCATCTGGGGCCATCGTCAGAAACTACGCTAGGAGAGAATAGAATAGGGCCTGTTGTGTTAAACCAGCGAGCCATAAAGGGATTAGCGAAAAGCTTTCTATAGTCTACTGACGGGGCAGGTACTTTACCAATGCCCGCATGGATTCGCCGGGCTGGGGTTGGATGGGGCGATCGGTGGGTAAAAACTGGGTCCATTCAAAGGGTTCGGCGAAGTGGTGATGGTGGAGGCTGTGGATGATGGTGTTGACGGCGGCTTGGGAGCCGATGATCAGGATTTTGACGGGCTCGCGATCGGGTTTGGGGACCGAGTAGAGCTGCAGAGCTGGTTCCGGTGCCGGAACTTCAGCAGATAGAGCTGGTGTAGCAAGAAAACTTGTGTACATAAAACGTCGTCCACTTGGATGCCTAAAATTAAATTAGACGACCATCGGGATGACTGTCAACCATTGGGCTGTTTACGGAGGTGAAAACCTCTGACAGGATGAGCCCATGGGAAAAGCGGGAAAGGCGCTCAAGCAGGTACTTGAGACGTATGAAATTAGTCAATATAGCCTGTCAGTTGCGATGGATGTAGAGCGCAATAATGTTTACCGTTGGGTAAATGAAAAGCGTGATCCAACAGCAGAAACGGTAGTTGAGATTATTAGGGCATTGAAGAGTCTGAATCCTGAATCAGCCAATGCTTTCATGCAAAGTTACTTAGGGGATGAGGTCTAGTAATTTAGCTGCTTTGAATAGCCAAACCTATAATTCAATAGATTTTGATGGGTAGTCTTTAAGTGGCTGTGTACACTTGCATAAGCACAAAGACTATTCATTCACACCAATGGCAGACGACTATATCTGGATTGTCACTGATACAGCTCCAGCCTCCGTACCCAAGCAGCCAGGAACGCGAGATGGTGGATTGCCCAATCCCTATGAAAGTTATTCACCCAGTGATGTGGACTCTGGGCGTCCTGGTGTAAGGGTTCCAGTGGAAAAGCTGGAACAAGGGATGGCAGACTTTTTGCGCACTATGGGGCCGAGTAGTCAAACAGGCTAAGCAGCGGGCTGTGGATCTAGGTGGTATGGAGTTGGATGAAATTGAGTTATCGGTTGAGGTAAATGGCGAAGGGCAATTGAGCTTGTTAGGATCAGGGGCAAAGGTAGGTAGCAGTGGTGCAATGACGCTGCATTTTAAGAAAATAAGCGCTAACGATACTTCTGCAAGCTGAAATGACGAAAAACTGGGCACTGGTCATTGGCATTAATGGATATAACCCACTGAACTTTACGCCACTGAAATATGCTAAGCGTGATGCAGAGCAGATCAAGGCATTTTTTGAAAAAGCTGGGTTTGAAGTGTGTCTTTTTACCGATGACTCGCCAGACCTGCCGTTACCCAGTGGTCAAAGTATTCCGACCAAACCTACCTATGGTAATTTGATCTCATTTTTGGAAGATCGGTTTGCCAGCCCCTTTCTCAAGGATGGAGACAACTGCTGGTTTTTCTTTGCGGGACATGGGGAGCGCCAACGGGACCGGGACTATCAGATGCCCATGGATGCAAACTCGCGGGGACCAGAGATAATCGCTGGGCTGACTGTGAACTATGTCCAGGAACGACTGAGCCGCTGCGGGGCCGATAATGTGGTGATGCTGTTGGATGCCTGTCGAAGTCAGGGCAGCCGCGATAGTGCTGGAATTGGTCGAGATTTGCAAAAGGGATTGATAACAATTTCCTCCTGTCAGCCAACACAAAAGTCTTGGGAAATTGATGAGTTGCAGCATGGGGTGTTTACCTATGCACTATTAGAGGCGTTGGATCTTCCGAGGGAACGGAGTTGTGCCACAGTGGAACGGTTGGGAAATCGTTTAAAACAGTGGGTGCCGGAGCTATGTAAGCGATATGGTAAGTCTCCGTCTCAGATGCCTCGCATTAGTGTTGACCCCATTGAGAAACAGCACTTTATTCTGATTCCAAAGTATGCGCGACAGGCAGATATTAATCAGTTGAAATTAGATGTTTATCGGCTACAGAGAACAAATCCTGTTTTGGCAGAAAAGATTTGCATTCGATTGAATGCATTGTCCATGGGGCAAGATTTAGAGGTGATTGATTTACTGACGGATATTCGTAATGTGGTGCGCAGTAGTCCCGTATCAGCGCCAGCAACCACAGATTCGACTCGGTCTGTTACAACGTCTATTACAGCAGAGACACTGTCGGTTGGTAAGGTTGCAGAGCAAGAGAAGCCTCCGGATTCTCAGAAAATCAATCAGCCAAAAACATCATCAGATGAGCCTGCACTAAAGTCAGAAAAGGGAGTTGACTATAGCCAATTGAGAGATCTCCTCAAAGCAGGCGACTGGAAATCCGCTGATAATGAAACCTATATGGTGATGGTCCAAGCCGTGGGTAAAAAGTCAGGGCATTGGTTCACCACATGGGAACTCCTGAACTTTCCCTGTGCAGACTTACTAACCATTGATCGACACTAACCATTGATCGACTTTGGGTGCACTATAGTCAGGGCAGATTTGGCTTTAGCGTACAAAAGAAAATCTATATCGAGTGTGGTGGTAAACTCGATGGGAAGTACCCAGGTGATAGTACAAGGAGGAGATTTGGAGATAAAGTTGGCTGGCGAATAAAAGGAGAATGGGTGATGTATAGCTCACTAACCTTTAGTACATCTGCACCCTCTGGCCACCTCCCATATGGGGGTGGGTTTCGTTTCGTGGGAGGTATGTTTGTGGTTTTTTTAAATTGTGTTAATTCTCTTTTCTCGCATCGAGACTTGTAAAGTGTAAGCCATATGCGATTTTACTATATCTATTCTTTTATTTCTAGAACGTCATTGACCAGGTAATGGAAGTTTAAGAAAGTTGTTATCTGGTACTTGGGCAATCAAGCACCGCCACTAAATTGCAACACTGCCATATCTAGAGAGTGATCTGAATTTTGTGTAAGCGGTCTAAGATCCAATTAATGAAGGAGACCGCTCTACCATGGCTCGCAAGAAAAAAGAACCTAACCGCGTCGATGACCTGCTAGACGAATTGCTCGAGGACTGTAAAAGTCCAG
>JBHJIL010000120.1:0-4983 GCA_050043465.1 Leptolyngbyaceae cyanobacterium | reverse complement strand
TAGCCATGAACAATATTGCTAAGAAATGGAACAGACCCATTAAAAATTGGCGCGCAGCCCTCTCGCATTTTGCTATTCTGTTTCCAGAACGCTTTTCCCCATAAGAAAAAAGCGCTTACACAAAAATCAATACACTCTCGAGCCAACGAATCAGAAATCTCACTGATTTGGTTACACCCCAGGTTGAGGATTTGAAGAGACGTCAGCTGAGCCAACGAATCAGGAATCTCAGTCAGTCCACAAGTTAGAGCTATTAGGGTCTCTAGCTGAGCTAGATAGCCAATTCCATCTGATAGACTTTCCCAACGGTTACCGCTTAAATCCAAGTACCGCAAATTTTTCAAATGAGAGATATTCTTGGGTAAGCGCGTTAGCTGATTGCCGTCTACTAATGCAACTGGCTTTTGATCGCCGTTGATGTATTGAAAATCCCACTGCTGATTACCCCGATTATCCTTTTTTGCTTTTCCTAGTATCAGCCGCTCCAGCTGGAGCAGCTTGCCAATCTCCTCTGGTAGCTCCGTCAGTTCCTGGCCCGATAGATCCAGCTCTGTCCATCCTTCCGCTGCTGCTTGTTCAATCAGTGCCAACAGCTCATCTTTGGTCATTGCCATCGCTTAATCCCAGCTCAGCCTATATATTGGCAAAAATTGCTTAGTTCTGGCTCTACTCGCAGCTTAATAAAATCAAAAGGCTGTCTTGTAAATACCGGCTTGACTCATCGATCTGGGCCTGATAACTTACAAAATAAGCGACTGACCTCAGTTGCTTTTTCGCACCCAAAAAAATTAGCTGCGCGAGATGGCAGTGCTACCAACACGACCATCCCGCTAACCCCTCGACTGATGATCCCAGTCGGTGAGCTATGAGCATTTTATAGCCACCCTGAGTTTAGTTGCAGGGTGGCTAACTTTTTTGGGGGCATTTCCTCCCTGTCGTATTGCGGATTTAACCCCGCCAAGGAAAACGCCCCTATGACTTTTCAAGACCCGACACCACCGGTGCCGCCCACTCTACCTGCTGACTTTTCCATCCTACCCAACCCCGGCGACACAGTTCGCCATATCCTGCTCGGTCCTCCCAGCACTATTCGCCAGACCATCCACCTGCTCCACAACCTTCGCTATGTCGAAACCAGCCAGTGGAGTCCGCTAATCGAAGTGCCCGAAAATCGCCTGGTTCTAAGGCCAGAACCTGAGGATGTGATTAGTATGCTAGTACGGCGACTGTAAACGCTGGCTGCGCTCAGCTCATGAAGTTTGCGAGTTGAGCGCAAAAGAGTTAGATGATTTGCTAAGGGTAAAAGGATAGTTGGTATATGACGTATGGGACGCTATGACATTGCGCGAAGAATTGAAGGGATGGACCCGCAGCGGGATGCGATCGCAATTTGTCATCTGCTGGCAGGCTACGAATTTCCCTGGGATATCACCCGCGCGTTAGAAATTGCCCTGTTGCGCACCTTTTGTGTACCCAGCATCGCCAAACTACTGGATAAAACAGGAGAGTTTCGGCACCATACCCAAAAGCGCTACGACGATACCGGCATTATCGTTTCAGAACTCTTCAAATGGGGCTATGCACATCCCCGTGGTCAAGGATTTTTGCAGCGGATGAATGCCATTCACGCTCAGTTTCCTATTGCCAACAGCGACTATCTCTATGTGCTGTCCACGTTTATCTATGAGCCCGTACGCTGGTGCGATCGCTTTGGCTGGCGACCGCTGAGTACTCCTGAAAAACAGGCCATGTATTACTTTTGGGTTGCCGTAGGTGAACACATGGGCATCACCCAGATTCCAGACTCCTACGAAGCGTTTGAAACCTACAACCAAACCTATGAGCAGCAGCACTTTACCTACGCTGTAGCGAATCAACGGGTGGCCGATGCGACTCGGGCAATGCTGTTGGGCTGGTTTCCAGTGGGGTTGCGATCGCTCGCCAATACAGCCATTCCAGCGCTACTGGATCCGCCATTGCTCAACGCCTTGGGCTGGCAGTCTGCCCCAGCAGGTCTGACACAGCTGCTTAAAAATAGCCTTAAGCTGCGCAGTCGGTTATTACGTCAGCTGCCGCCGCGAACGCTGCCGGATTTCTTTGCCGACCAGCCAATTCGTAGCTATCCCCAAGGATACGATTTAGCAGACATTGGTCCCGAGACGTTTATATCCTCTCAAAAATCCCATGGCGGTTAAATTAGACAGTGTTGTCCCCTTTGGTCGGTCGCTAGATGAATATGTCAAAATGTTCAACCTCAGCGATGTAGACCTGCAGCAGTCTCTTCTAAGCGTTGCCGACGGCCCCGCCAGTTTTAACGCAGAGGGAACTCAGCTGGGCTATAGCATTACGTCCGTCGATCCGCTGTATGCCTTTAGCGCACTGCAAATTAAACAGCGGTTTGACGCCGTTGTTGACGACATTATCGACCAGGTAGCCAACAGCCTGGATGACTGGGTTTGGAGCTATCATCGCTCTCCCGATCAGCTGCGTGAAAGTCGAGATCGCACCGCCCAGCTATTTTGTCAGGACTTTGAGCAGGGTAAAGCAGACGGTCGTTATCACATCGGCAGTCTGCCACAGCTGGACTATCCAGACAATAGCTACCGCATCGGTCTGTGCTCTCATTTTCTATTTCTTTATTCCGAACAGCTGAGTCAAACATTTCACTTAGAGTCCATCTGCGAGATGCTACGAATCTGTCAGGAAGTTCGCATTTTTCCATTGCTCAATCTGGATCTGCAGCCATCGTCGCACCTGGATTTTGTGATGAGCGCGCTGGCTAATCTGGGATATGAGTGTGAGATTCAGCCGGTCGCCTATGAGTTTCAGCGTAATGGTAATCGATTGCTCAGAATTGCTCGTCCTGCCTAGCGTGCTGCCCCGTTGACGGCAGGACATATCGTTATAGGCTTGAAGATGTCGTTCTAGTTCTTGGCTTATGCGTAACATTACAGCCGCCATGGGTTTGTTTGGCTTTATGCTGCTTTTGGGAGCAGTTTATTTTTCCCGACAGCAGGCAGCGGCTCAGTCAACGGCATCCACAGGACTCATTGTAAAATCCAGCCCCTACAGCGTTGAAGAAACCGAAACGCGGTTTAAGCAAATTCTAGACGCTAAGGGATTAAACCTATTTGCCACCGTTGACCATGAAAAAAATGCGGCTGGAGCAGACCTGGAGCTGCGTCCCACCCGCGTCGTTATTTTTGGTAATCCGAAGGTGGGTACGCCACTGATGCAGTGTCAGCAGACCATTGCTATCGACCTGCCGCAAAAGGTGCTGATTTGGGAAGACGAGCAGGGTAATGTGCAGCTGGCCTACAACGATCCGCAGTATTTGGGCGGACGTCATCGGCTAGACGGCTGTGGCACAGAGGCCATCAAGACCATTTCAGGAGCGCTTAATAATTTAACGAACGGTGCGATCACGGAGTCTCCCTAGCTGACGCTTGGTGCCATCAGCTGCAGCTGTTCCTGGCTAACCCAGCGGCTGTGCTGATGGTTCGCAATTTTGCACAGATAGTAGTTACCGTCGTCTAGTAATACTTCTACGGCCTGCACGGTCCACTGCTGGTCAAGGTAGCGGATCGTATCGCCAGCAGCGGGTACCCAGCTAGGGGCGACAGCAGCGGGTTTACGCGATAGCAAATAGTCTAGATCCTGCCACAGACGGCTGAGCATTCTTTGTAGCAGCGGTGTGACGGCGTCGGCAATAGCGGCGCAAATTAAGGTGCCCAGAAGCATGAGCGGTAGTGCGATCGCATATCGCATCGCATCTTCGTTAACCCACAAACTCAGCGTTCGGTCCACGACAAAGCCATGGACCAAAAAGAAGCTGTAGCTGTACTTACCCAGATTGAGTGCCAGCTGCCGACTCCAGCCCACCGACGTTAGCCAGCGGCATAGCACCATGCCCAAAGTCGATAGCCCCAACGATATCAGCAGGTCGCACACAACCCAGCCCGGCGTATAAAACTGACTGACAAATCCAGCTGCATATAGCAAGCCGCCCATCTGCAGCGCCTTTGATTGAGACCAAAAAAGAATACCGCGTCCGTGCTTGTAGGCATGAGCCACCACCATACCCACCACAAAAGTGCTCAGCTTGGCCAGCAGCACATAAAACGGCAGCGCCCCGTTAGGCGTATCCAGCAGAGTGTATGTCGGCTGACCACCAAAACCGTAAATAGCCAAAGCCCGATACCCCAGAGTAACCACAAGGCTAACCGCCACCAGATTACGACCGCCCCAGCGATACAGCAGCCGGTGCAGCACTGGGAAACACAGGATAAAACTCAAAATCAGCGGCACAAACCACCAGGGACCGCTCATGGGCAATAAGAGACTGCCGTCAAACAGCAGTGGAAACGTAGTAGCCGCAAACAGATTCCAACTAGATGGACTGTAGCTTTGAGTTGCTGCACCCACCACCCATAAAATTGGATAAGACAGCAGCGCCACCGTCCACAGCGGCCACAGCAGTCGCAACAAACGCTTTTGCCAAAAAGTTAGCCAGTCAAAAGACCGCTGGCGGGTGGCCAGCATCAAACTAAACCCGCTGAGCAAAATAAACACATCTACAAACTGAAACCCAAACAGTACTGGCATTCCCAGCAGATGTATCCAGCCCGAGAGAGTTTCAAGAGATCCTGTTTCAGCAATCAGCTGTTGTACATTTTGTACCAGCCCCGTAGGCTGCGGCGTGTAGCGATACTGAGTAAACAACAGCTGAGCATGATAAAACAAGATCATCACAGCGGCTATAATGCGCAATCCGTCTAGCCAGGCAAGACGCTGTACGCCTGCCACGCGAGTAAGTCGACGAGTCATGGTGAGTAAAAAGAATTGTAACTACTTAGGCTGAGGAACGAGAGCAACAGGCTGACCAGAGAATAGTCCAATCAACGCATCCAAAATAGTCCGGTCTTGTTTGCGTAGGGTGGATAAGTATCCCCGAATCCGGCAGAACATACGCGCCCCGCTCAC
>JBHJIL010000119.1:0-18107 GCA_050043465.1 Leptolyngbyaceae cyanobacterium | reverse complement strand
CGGCTCCTGTTCTGTTGGCGGCGGCTGTGGTTCTGTCGTCTTTTGCATTGCGGTCATCGGCGGCATTGGTGGGTTCGGATCGATCGTAGTTGCATTCGGCGGCATCTGCGGCTACGGCGGCAACGGTGGCTTTGGCGGCGGCGGCGGTGCAGGCGGCTTCGGTGGCGACGGCGGCAAGTCTGGCAGCCTAGGTCTACCCGGTAAGGGCGGCTTTGGCGGTGGGGATGGTGATATTGGCTACAGCGGTGGCGGCGGTGGTTTTGGCGGTGCCATTTTTATCCGCTCGGGTCGTTTGATGCTTTACCAAGCGAGCTTTGAACGGAATGTGGCTATCTCAGGAGCAGGTGCTTCTTCTGGACAGGGCAAAGGTGGAGCAATCTTCATGACTCCAAGCCTTTCACCACAGCTAATGACAGAGACACCATCAAAGCTCAGTGAGCCCACCGTCTTAGTCGTTGGCGACCCACCCAAGTTTATGGATAATGTGGCATCCGATTCAGTTGGATTACCCGCTGACAACAATGATGTTTTTGGTCTGCTTGAGCGAAATGACAGGCAATAAGATGTGGAAAAATACTATAGACCTGTCTGAGAGCAAATTGACATACGGCAACTCTAGACTATGAGAGAAGATTTTGCAGCTGACAGATTTAACAGCTGCTGCGATGACCATCGACCCCCAGCGGTGGGCTGATTGTTCTTGGCTAGACCGGTGCCATAGGCATGAGTCAAAGCCTTACTCATGGAGATGAGCCGATCTGCTGTCCAAGAAGCTGAAGTGTTGTTTTTCATCTTTTTGTGGCGTCCTTACGATGGATTTAATACATCTAATATAGAAAAACACAGCTATAGATACCAGCATTAGCTCGAATCGTTTACATGAGTAGATTAGATGGAATACCTTAGCTATCTGGAAACGTTATGCAGCCAGAGCTGCGGCCAGCCGGTTGCAGGTTTCAATGAGTGACTCTAGCTGTACGGTGACCAAACGGCCCTGGTCAATTACCTTCTTACCATTGATAAAGCTGTAGTCTACGGTAGGGGGCTGACAAAAAATGAGCGCCGCTACTACATCATGGTGACTGCCAACAAACGCGGGAGTATCCAAATTAAACCCAATAAAATCGGCTGACATCCCAGGAGCCAGATAGCCGATATCGTCTCGCCCCAATACCTCTGCTCCGCCTCGGGTGGCAAGCTCTAGAGTCTCACGAGCGGTTATAGCCGTCGCAGAAAGATCGCGCACTCGAGCCAATAGAAACGCCGTGCGAGCCTCTTGTAACAGATGGGTGGCGTCGTTGGAGGCCGCACCGTCAACGCCTATCCCCACAGGCACTCCAGCTTTAAGCATTTTACGAATAGGGGCAATACCGCTGGCCAGACGCATATTGCTACACGGACAGTGGGCCACCCCGGTGTGGGTATGGGCAAATTTTTGAATGGCGTCGTCGTTTAGCTGGACACAGTGAGCATGCCAGACATCATCCCCCAGCCAGCCCAGGGATTCGGCATAGTCACCCGGTGTGAGGCCAAATTTCTCTAAGCTATAGGCGACGTCGCTTTGGTTTTCTGCCAGGTGGGTGTGCAGCCGCACCCCTGGATAGGCTCTCGCGAGAGTAGCCGACTCTCGCATCAGGTCGGGGGAAACCGAAAAGGGAGAACAGGGTGCTAGCACCAGCCGCACCATGGCATGACGATCGTTGTCGTGATAGGTTTCAATCAGACGCTGAGAGTCTTTGAGAATATCGGCTTCGGTCTCTACCAGACTGTCGGGGGGCAGCCCTCCCTGGCTTTCACCCACGCTCATACTGCCGCGACTAGCGTGAAACCGTAGACCCACGGCCTGCACGGCTCGAATTTCATCATCCAGGGTACAGTCGTTGGGAAAAATATACAGGTGGTCACTAGAGGTGGTACAGCCAGAGAGCATCAGTTCTGCAGCGGCCATCTGAGCGCTGGCATAAATGGCCTCACTGGTAAAATTGGCCCACATGGGATAGAGAGTCTGCAGCCAGGTAAACAGATCGCAGCTTTGGGCAGCGGGAACAGCTCGAGTTAGGGTTTGGTAAAAATGATGGTGGGTGTTGACCAGTCCTGGGAGCACCACATATCGGCCTTGAAAATCCACCACATCATCGGCTGTGGCCGGTAGTGTGGCTGTGGGTCCCACCTGCTGAATCACATTGTCTTCGATATACAGGGCCCCATCTTTAATTTCTCGCCGCTGGTCGTCCATGGTGACCAGGGTATGAATATGTTTGACCAGTAAAGTAGCCAATTTCTCCTAACTCCCGCGATAGGTACTGTAGGACCACGGAGACACCAGCAGCGGCACATGGTAGTGCGCCTGAGAATCGGCAATGCCAAAGCGAATGGGAATCACGTCTAAAAAAGCCGGGCTCGGTAAATCTGCAGTCGCAAAGTAGTCTCCTATGGAAAATCGCAGCTCATAGATGCCCGCGTTCATCAGCTCTGTTGTTAACAGCGGCCTATCCGTACGACCGTCGGCGTTGGTGACAGCTGTGGTGAGACACTGCTCGCGACTGTCTTCAATGCGATAAAGGCTGATACGGACCCCCGCAGCAGGACAGCCTCCAGCCGTATCTAAAATGTGGGTGGTTAATTTACCCGTAGATGATTCTGTCATAACAGTGAAACAGACAAGGTGCGCGCAATATTTTTTTGGGGCTTAGTCCTAATGCATAGGGCCGAGCAAAATTGTCTCGGAAATGGCACTCATAATTTTAGTGCCGTCTTCAGATGCCAGCTCGGTATACCACTGCTGAGTTTTATCGGGGACTTTACCATGGGTCATCTCGGAGCGTTTGCGCGCCTTGAGAATAATCTGGGCAACTCGCTCTAGACGACTGGTCTGATAGCGTTCTAGAGCATCGGATACGCTGATATTAGTGGTGTACAGCCAGTTGGCCAACGTCCAGGCATCTTCCATGGCCTGACAGCCGCCCTGACCGAGGTCTGGTGCCGTGCTGTGGGCGGCATCACCAATTAGGGCAACCCGACCTTTAACCAGGGTCTTGAGAGGCTCAATATCGTGAATTTCTACCCGGTTTGTTTTGTCAGGATCCAGCTGTTGGATCAGCGTCTGCACCGGTTTTGCCCATCCCGCAAAGTGGGCCAACAGCTCCTGACGGTAGCTGTCAGGATTGTTCTCGGTGCCTTTGGGTAAAGGGACATCTAGAAAGAAATAAAAGCGATCGCAACCCACCGGCATCACCGACGCCCGCTGTCCGTCGGCCACATAGATGTCCCAGCTGTTGGCAGGCGCGATCGCATCGCTCACAGGCACCAAACCGTTCCAGTTGACATAGCCCACATAGCGGCGTTCTGTGGGCTGCCCCAGGACGTGGGACCGGATAACTGAATGGGTACCGTCGGCCCCGACGACAAGATCGCCAGTGGCCCGGTGACCGTCTTCAAAAACAGCCGTGGCGCTGTCGGCAGTTTGCTCAATGGCCACACAGCACTTGTTAAGCTGCACCTGCTCTGCTCCAAACGCATCTAGCAGCATCTGCTGTAGGTCCGTACGGGCAACAGGGTAGGGCGCCTGACCGACCTGTTCGACCAGCGGAGACAGACTAAAGTTGGTGAGGACGTCACCGGTTTAGCCGTCGTAGTAGGCCATGTGATCCATGGGGCCGCCGATAGCTGCGATCGCATCCCCTAGACCCAGCCGATTCAGCACCTTCACACCATTAGACCAAAGCGAGATCCCAGCCCCCGCCGGACGCAGGGCGCTCACCCGGTCATAGATTTCCACCTCGTAGCCAGCCTGTCTCATCGCCAAAGCCGTAGTTAGGCCGCCCATGCCAGCCCCGACAACAATGACCTTCAACTTTTCCATAAAACGCGCTTGGATGAGTGAGCAAATATCCTCTAGTTAACCTTAAAAAGAGAACTGAGTTTGCAGATTAAAGACATAGATATCTGGATTGTCACCAAAATTATTGGCATTACCAATCCAGTAAACCGAAGGCACAATGGCAAAATTATTGGTGACCGGATAGCGGTAGGAGAATTCAATTTCCTCTTGCACAGCACCATCGCCACCGCCGGAGATCAAGAAGTCCCGTCCATCGGTCACATCAAACGGTCTGAGATACGAAATCGTTGCTAGCGATCCTTCCTTAAGGAAGTCATGAAACGCTAATCCCAGCTGAAGAGATTGAGCATTGACTTCGCCGTCGGGCCGCCCCGGTGTGATTGCCGACAAGTTAGTACTGCCGTAGCTGTAGCGGCCAAAAAGACCGAGCCAGTCCGCCGGCTGCCAGTCAAAATTCACGAGAAATGTGTCAGCTGTTGCCCCATCTAGAGGACCACCAAAACCGTCATCGGCAAAACCATAGAGGGGTTCACTAGCCGCACCGCCAACAAAACCACTGGCATTGGCTTCTAACTCCGTACGATTATAAAGAAACCGCAGCGCCAGATCATCGGTAGGAAACACTTCAAGCTGAGCGGTTAGCGTATTGGTACCGCCAAATAACCCTCGCGACGAATCGCTAGATGAACTGTTTGGCAGAAATTCGGTCGCTTCTGCCAGGTAGCCCAGACTAAGTTCTACTTTGTCAAAAACGTCCCACTCAACAACGACTCCCGCGCCTCGGTCTACCGCATTGACCTGGGTACCTCCGCTAGAGTTAAAGCTGTTGGCACCGGTCACTAGAAATGTGTACTTGTTATTGTCAAAGTGGCGGTACCAGTTGACCTTAGGCCCGGCTGTCACAAATACTTTGTCACCTAGCGGAAACGAGTAAAAGGCTTCTCGAATAATGACATCATCTTCTAAACGTCCCCCTTGCTGGGCCGTAAACGGGGTGCCAAAGGTATTAAATAAACCCGCAGAAGCAAAGTCATTGGCTGCGGCAACGGCGTCGCCAACGGCCAGCTGTAAAATCAGCCGGTCTTCTCCGGTAAAGGATGTTAGCAAATTAAGCCAGGTCAAATAGCTAAAGGTGACTTCAGGATCGTCGGTAATGGTGCGTACCAAGGGGTCTCCCAGCGCATCGCGAGCTGGAGCAAACACATTGATCCCCTCTGCTTGCACATCACCGCTGGCTGTTACCCCCGTAAGATTGCTAAAGACTCGACCTCTAAGTTTTGTAGTAGTAGAAAACTGGGTGTCTTCCAACGTGACCACATCCGCCTCTAGCGCGTCAATTCGACTGCGAATCGACGCCAGTTCAGCGGCAAAGTCTTCTTGTAGTCGTTGAACAGTCTCTAGATCTGAATCTTCTAAGCCGCCGGTCAGCGAAATAATCACATCTAAACAGGCATTTAACCCTGCCGCAAACTCATAGCGAGTCATGGCTCGATTGCCCCGAAATGTGCCGTCCGGGTATCCCTCCAAACAGCCGTACTCTTCTACCAGTCGGGTCAATGCCGTGTAGGCCCAGTCTGTCGGCAGCACATCATCCAGCTCGTTCACGCTGGTGACCTGGGCTAGGTCAATAGTAGGCAGTAAATCTGTTGTCGGGCTAGTGACAGCCTCAGCAGAGCGACTAGCTGCCGCATCTTCAGCAACATCAGCAACAGACACTATCGGCTCACTAACCAACTGTTCGCTAGCAAGAACACTACCTCCTAGCCCTCCTAGCCAAGCCCCCGTCGTCAATAATACTTTACAGAAAAAACCAAGACTCCGTGGAGTCAGCACATCGCCTGCTACCCTTGCCATTTATATAATTCCCCACACCATGGAATTTGTATGTTTGATTACGCTAGCAGCAAGAATAGATGCTGACTGTATACACAAGAACTTTTTTTGTTTCCGACATCACCTTAAATGCTAATTGCCTAGGGTAATTGTTGGGCTAACGTCAGACGGCAGTATGCTGCACCCACGGCCTCGGAAACCAGTGACGTGAGGAGAATTTTAGTGAGCGAACAAGAGCGAATCATTCAATATCCAGATGAGACCGTGGCAGAGTCACCACCGGAACCTGCGATCGCAACGCCTACCGATTTGATTTACGGCCTAGAGTCAAAACCGCCGTTGCGAGATACGCTCTTTGCCGCTGTGCAGCATGTTTTGGCCAGTTTTATCGGCATCATCACTCCGTCATTGATCATCGGTGGTGCCATCGGTCTAGAGCCAGAGGATCGAGCCTATCTCATCAGTATGTCCCTATTTGTCTCAGGGATTGCCACCTTTATTCAAACCCGTCGCATCGGTCCGGTAGGGTCTGGACTGTTAAGTATTCAGGGCACCAGTTTTGCCTTTATCGGTCCGGTAATCGGGGCGGGCACCGCCGCTGTTGCTGGTGGAGCCACTCCCGCCCAGGCGCTGGGGCTGATTTTTGGCATGTGTCTAATTGGCTCTTTTATTGAAATGATATTTAGCCAATTTATCGAAGTCATCAGTCGAGTGATCACACCGCTGGTCACGGGTACCGTCGTGATGCTGATTGGCCTCACCCTGATCAACGCTGGTGTTTTAGCCATGGGCGGTGGGGCCCTAGCTAGACAAAACGAGACCTATGGTAGTGCCGAAAATCTGTTGCTATCGCTTTTAGTACTGGCCATTATCATTATCCTCAACAGCAGTCGTAACACCTTTTTGCGCATGGCCTCCATCGCCATCGGTCTCATTGTCGGCTATATTGTCGGGCTGTCCATGGGGCTGGTGGATTTGAGTCGGCTGAGCCAGATGTCGGTATTCACCCTACCGATTCCATTTAAATACGGCTTTGGATTCAACCCAACCGCGTTTATTCCCTTTGCCTTTTTGTATTTGATTACCACGATCGAGTCTATTGGTGACCTGACGGCCACATCTGTTGTCACTGGTCAGCCCATTCAAGGAGAAACCTACTTTCGGCGGATGCGGGGTGGCGTTTTAGGCGACGGTCTTAATTCGTTTATTGCCGCTATCTTTAATACGTTTCCCAATACTACATTTAGCCAGAACAACGGCGTTATTCAGCTAACGGGCATTGGTAGCCGCTATGTTGGTTACTTTATCGCCGTTATTCTTAGCCTGCTCGGCCTGTTTCCTGTGGTCGGCGGTGTTCTTCAGGCCATCCCACAGCCGGTTTTGGGCGGAGCCACCATCATTATGTTTGGCAGTGTCGCCACCGCCGGGATAAAAATTGTGTCATCCGTTGAAATTGGCCGCCGAGAAACCCTGATTTTAGCCACCTCCCTGGGTCTGGGTCTGGGCGTCACCTTTGCCCCAGATTTACTCACCGGGATGCCGGTGCTAATTAAAAATATCTTTGGTTCAGGTATTTCCGCTGGGGGGATATGTGCTCTGGTATTAAATATTTTGTTACCCGGAGAGCGCAGATGATCGGCATGGTCCATAGGCCAACTCAGGGCAAAAGCAGGACCGTTTAAAGATGGTAATATACGGTGCTATCCCCTGTCTTCTTGACGTATGTCCTCACTGCAATGGCCCTTCTCTAAGCAACTGACTGGAGCGCTCACCCTCGCTATTGCTCTTTTAGGAATTGCCTGTGCATCTATCCTGCTAGTCATTGCTGAAAAAGAGATTAGCCCTTACGCGGCTACATTTGACCGTCTCAGTATCGCCACCGTTATTTTCTTACTGTGGCACGGCATCTCCCGTCTCTTTAGTGGAGTATCGACCGATGCCAATGGAGCTAGGCTTGTCCCAGCGCTGAACTTAACAGATATTGGGCTGCTGCTGCTATCGGGCATAGCATTCTCGGGGTCTTTGAGCCTTTGGGCCTGGTCGCTGACTCAGACCAGTGTGGCAAATTCCACCCTTTTAAATAACATGATGCCCATATTTACCACACTGGGCGCGTGGCTATGGCTTAGAGAATCCTTTAGCCCAAAATTCTTAGGAGGAATGTTTGTTGCTATTATAGGAGCCGTTCTCATTGGCCTAGGTGATTTACAACTTACGAATGGGCTCCTGGGAGATGAGGCCGCTCTAGCGGCTGCGCTGCTGTCTGCCATTAATATTCTCTGTGTTAAGCAGCTGCGGGTCCGATTTGATGCGGCTTGGATCATGCTGTGGACCAGCTTTATCGGCAGCCTGCTGGTCATGACGCTATTGTTTGTGATGCAGGAGACTTTTTTCCCGAGTACGGTGATGGGATGGGGCGCTGTTATCCTGCTGGCTATTTTCTCCCAAGCCCTGGGTCAGGGGCTGCTCACCTATAGCCTTAAAGTCTTTTCAGCCGGGTTTGTTTCTATTTCAATGTTGTCAATTCCTGTGATTGCCGCTGTTCTAGCGATGTTAATGTTAGACGAACGACTCACAGCTCTCAACTGGGTTGCCTTTGGCATTGTCCTGGTGGGTATTTATATATCCATATCGGCCAAATCTTCTGAAACCAAAGCGCTGGAGCCAATAGATATCTCAGCAGAGAGAACGGTTGAAACTGTAAATTGAGGCAGCCTCTCACAGTCCAGCAGTTGGGCTCAATTAGCGTGCCTGTACCCGCTTAGCCAACAGCTGATCAATACTAGTGACCAGCTGTGCGAGGTTAACCGGTTTGCTCAGATAGTCATCAGCTCCGGCTGCAATGCACCGATCTCGGTCTCCGCTCATCGCTAAAGCCGTCAGAGCAATGATGGGAACATCAGCCGAGAGCGGTTCATTCCGAATTCGCTGTATAGCTTCTAGTCCATCCATTCCCGGCATTTGAATATCCATCAGTATCAGATCGGGCATAGCTGATAGGACAGCAGAAATTGCCTGATGGCCATCGTGGGCAACTTGAACAAAATAGCCTTTGGCCGTTAGATAGCTTTTGACCACCGTGACGTTATCTGGATCATCCTCAACTAGCAAGACCGATGGGGTTTTCTCTGACGGGGGTGAATCAGTAGCCATGTTCTCGACCGGAATAGTCTCTATCCTAGACGGCGTCACCGTAGCACAGGGAAGCTCGACGACAAACCGGCTGCCCATACCCATTTCACTCGTCATGGAGACGCGGCCTCCATGGAGTTCAGCGATGCGTTTTACCAGAGCTAGTCCCAAACCGGTGCCGTTATATTGACGATTGAGGGCACTGTCAATTTGAACAAAGGGCTTGAACAGTTTTTCCCTATAGTCAGGATGAATACCAATCCCCGTATCGCTCACAATAAACGTCAGGGTATGCAAAGAGTCACGGCTACCCAGCTGAGACGGCGGTTGATAGATCACTTCAAGGGTAATCTGTCCCCCAGAAGGGGTAAATTTAACCGCGTTGCTCAGCAGATTGAGCAAGACTTCTCGCACTCGCCGCTCATCTATAATGAACAGTGGCAATGCATGGGGTAGCCTGGCATCTAACTGAAGACTTTTTTCGTGCGCCTGCTGTTGAACAACTGTCAAACAAAACTGACAGAGCGGCAGGACAGCAGTAGGTGCACAGTCTAGCTTTAGCACCCCAGACTCTACCCTGGCTAGATCCAAAATATCGTTGATCAGCTCTAGCAAATGTCTGGCACTGCGTTCGGTGGACTGTAACGCTTTCGCCTGTTTGGCATTTAGATCGCCTAAGAGCTGTTCTTCTAACGCCTGGGTCATACCGAGAATAGTATTGAGAGGCGTGCGTAACTCGTGGCTCATGTTAGCTAAAAAATCATTTTTAGCCTGGTTTGCACTGTCGGCAGCTTCTTTGGCAGCCAGCAAATCTGCGGTACGTGCTGCAACTTTTTGTTCTAGCGTTTGCGAGTAGCCTTCTAGCTGCTGGTTGGCCTGTTCTAGCTCCTGATACGAGAGCTTGAGTTTTCGCCAAAGCAAATGGGTTGTGCTAACGACAGCAGCTCCAGTCAGGCTTAGAGATGGAGCAACAACCGGTAGCCACCATCCCATCAAAAAGGCAAGATATGAGCCAACAATTAGACCCCCCAGAAGAGATAAAAGAACGATCAATACCCACAACATTCCTGTGGTGACTCGCCGCTGATGAAGACACAGGAGACCTAATAGGGTGCCGCAGCTAGACCAAACAAAAATCCACCCATATTCTAAGGGGTCAGACCAGGTATGAAGCTGCGCGCGCCCATCAAGGGCGGCACTGATAATTTGACTGGTAAGGTGGGCATGAATTTCAACCCCAGCTATAGCAGTAGCATCGCCATAGCTGTAAGGATTGTAAAAGCGATCTTGAAGACTCGGAGCTGTAGTTCCAATGATAACAATGCGATCCTGGAGTAGGTTGGGTGGACTCTGACCCTCTAAAAATTCACTGACCGATAGGGTTTGAAAGGGACAGTGCATCGTTGTTTCTGTGCAGCTCATCCCCCTAAAATTTAGCAGGAGCTGATAGCCACCATCATCAGCGCGAACATAGCCACCATCATTTTGTTGAAAGCGGCGAAAGAGTGCCTGCCCTAGCTGGTAGGTTTGCCGCTGATCGTCATTTGCTTGAGGGATGATTCCTTCAGCTTCTAGGTAAGTAAAGGCTAGTTTTGCCCCCAGACTCAATTTCACCTCACCATCGGTCGTGCGGGCTGAAACAAGTCCCCGACGGACTTTGCCATCAATATCTATGATAAAATCAGCCAGGCCCACCCGATCGAGAGCCTTTAGACTGGGCGGTGGCGCGACAGTTTCTCCAAAAGCTTTTTCAATGCCAATTAGCTGTGGTGTCGACTGCATCACCTCAACTAAATTTTGATAGCCAGGTTCAATCGGAAAGTCTCGATAAATGTCTAGACCAATAGCCCTAGGATTTTGAGCGGCAACTTTCTCCAGCAGGTTGGCCATTAGCGCATCACTGATAGGCCATTGCATGCCTTTAGTGATATCTTGCTCGCCCATAACAATAATAACAATGCGGGAATCAGGGTCTTCTAGAGGGCGCGAACGGAACCAGCTATCTAGAGCGGCCCACTCTAGCAGCTGAAAGGCTCCCAAGGCATTGAGACCAATCATGATTCCAGTTATGCTGCAGGTGGATATAAGAGACAGTCGCCATCGCAAAATTCTCTGTCTCTGCTTTGACCACATACGCTGGAAGTAGGGCGTCGCCATCAGCAAATTTTTCTCTTTCCAGTGGGTTTAGATCTGAGCGGTCACCCTGTGTAGCAAACTAGGACAAAAGCCTCTATGGTCCTATATTTTGAATCACATCCAGTCCTACAGACTGAAGTAGCTCTTCCCAGGCCCATATGATGTCCGGATTATCCGGCTGAGCCCGATACAGGTTAGCAAGTGTCGTCAGAGCATCAAACCAGATACCATTATTTGCATAGGACGCCCCCAGCTCAAAAGCCGTTTTTTGCTCGGCCTGAAAAGAGCAGAACGTATCGGGCTCAACTCGCTTGATCCATCCTTCTAAAACAGGATCGTTAGGATCGAGGGCTGCATTACAGATAACGGCCAAAGAGAATTTATAGTATTTCTCAGGCTCTAGCGCAGGTGCCGTATCTGGAATCGTAAAACTCATAATTCCAGACCCTGTCGGCAGAGGAAGCGTGGTGTGATAAAAATAATTACCGTGCTCGTCTTCTAGTTTTAGAAATACGTTTTGGGCTGACGTTTGAGGTAGATAAGCTAGAAACGTAGGATGCCTAGCTACAGTAAATCCCTGATTAGTGGGTGGCATTAATAGGGTAAGCGGCGGGTCAGGTATGGAGGCATTACACAGCTGGTCGCGCCTGCCACCGGCCCGGTTGGTCTGGGGTTGTCCACTGTCATCTGGTGGGATAAAGCCAAAGCTCAAGTCGTCTGTCGATTGTTGATCTGTCGCTGGTATGTGGGGTAGAGCCTGAGCGGCAGGTAGTCCGGCGAACAGCAGCAGCTTAAAAAAGACGACGGCTGTAATGATGGTTCTAGGTTGAAAGTGAGTCGTAAACATAATAAACGACACTCATGATGACACTGATTGTGGGAGTAAATCCAGGTATGATGCACTTTCTAGAACGGAAATGCTCCTATACCCCGTGGCTATGGCTGTATTTTATCTATTAAAGCCAGTTTCCCACCATCACAAAAGCAGCCCAGAAAAAAGGGTGCTGATAGCCTTCTTGCTGAAGTAATGCCAGCTGAGCCTGACGTAGAGCGTCTGCCCTGGTCGTGGTTGATTGGGATAAAGCGTTATAGAACTTAACCATTAGCTCCGCTGTGGAGCGATCGTCCACAGACCACAGGCTGGCTAGGGTACTACGAGCGCCCGATCGTAAGGCTAGGCCAGCTAGGCCCAGACCGGCTCGGCTGTCGCCAGCGGCTGTCTGACAGGCACTCAGCACAAGGAGTTCTATCGGGTCCGTTGCACTAAGCTGTCTGGTTTGGAGGATTTGACTCAGGTCTTCCATTTGGATTTTTTGATCCCATGCCAGAATAAAGGTGTCTTTCTGGTTAGAGCTAAATTGCCCATGGGTAATGAGGTGAACAATGGAGGAGGCTGTATTAGAAATCTGTTTTTGTAGATTGTCTTGGGTAAAGTCCCGATCGAGAAAAAGCTTCGTCGGCACTTGTGCGGCAATTTCTTGGATTTCATAGGTGGCGGCCGGGAGTGCGGCAAACCCTTGGCGAGATTCGGTGATTCCTCCTAATAAGAGTTTGAATTGAGTTTGGTCTAGGGACTGTGTTTCTAGCAGCTTTAAACCAGAGCTGATAGCGACGCTATATTTCTCGATCAGATATTGATTGCCGTCATGGAGGGCTGTAATAGGAAAGCTCCGCAGCAGACCATCTGGGACAAAAACGAGCGTTTTAATATCGTCTGTTAGATATATTTCAGCGGGTCTGATTAGCCAGTCGTAAAGCTGTTGTGAGATTTTTAGCCGGAGCTGATTGGGGTACGCCAAATTCAGAGACTGACGCATCTCGCTCAGACTGCTTTCGATTTCGGTCTGGGACAGCTCTGTTTCATAGTAGTGCAGGGGCTGTCCTTTTAAGGCGAGAACCACTGCTAGCCGGTCTAGCAAAACAATTGGATATACAACGGCGGCAGCTGAATCAATTTGGTCAATGTCTTGGGGTTGTACATCCAAACAGGCAGACTGAAAAAAGTTGTCTAGTTCGGCCAGCCGGAGAGCTTCAATGACATCGCGGGCCTGAGCAAGATGGGCCTGGCTAATGTCTGTTTGGCCCGGCGGTGGCGTGAGCAACAGCGTAGCCAGCTCTCGGTAAACGGGTTCAACGCGATCGCGAAAAGAAAACTGAATTTGGGCATTAGCAACGAGATCGGTCCGCAGCAGCCCAAGCTGAGCTGTCGCTTCTAAATAGGCTGCGATCGCACCCTCACGCTTTTGGGTTTGAGTACAGGCAATATCTCCCCGGCACAAAATCCGTCCCAGCTGCCACTGCCACTGATAGGCAATCTCTGATGCCTTAAGCCCCTGAATCATAGCCAGGGCCTGCTCAGTTAGTGCCTGAGCATCGGCCCATTGTCCGGCTTGTTCATAGACCTGACCCAGTTGACCTAGAGCATAGGATTCAGCGCGGACATCATTGAGTTCCTGAGCCTGTTGCACTGCAGTGGACAGCACCTGAAGAATTTCGGATTCATAGCCAGCAGTGGGATACTGAGCGGCTAGCTTAAGTAAACTTTGGGCAAAATTAACGCGAGCATACGTGGCTGGGCGGCTAGCGGTCAGCTGGGGCAGCTGGGCTCGAATATCCGGTAAAAGCGCCTGAGCCGTGGCGGCTTGGTCAGTTTCAATCAGCAGTTTTAACTGGCTGAGGTGGGCTTCAGTTTTTGCGATCGCGCCTTTTGCCACCGCTGCTGCCTGTCCATAGGTATTTAATGCCTTAGAATTTGCCGACAATCCTTGCCAGGTATGCCCCAGCCCCAGCAGCACAGCGTCAGTATCTGCCCCCAACTGCTCAGTCATGGACAGGCTTTGCTCCAAAACCTCCAGGGACTCTGAAAATGCGCCTACCCGCTGTAGTGTCACCCCTAGGCTTTGTAACGCTTTTGCTTTGAGCAGCGAATCAGGTCGAGATTGCAGCTGTTTATTAATGTCTTCTAGCCGAGTACGAGCCTGTCGGTACAGGCCCAGACTTTGCAGAGCCTGGGCCTGATTGAGCCGAGCGCCCAGGGTGCCCCTAACATCATCAGCTTCATCATAAAGAGCCTCCGCCTGTTGCCAGCTGTTCAGAGCAGCTTCTGGATTGCCAGAGGCCAGTTGAAGACTGCCCTGGGTGTTTAAAGCTTGGGCTAGAATCAGTCCTGCATTTGAGGCAGTGTCGGTGCGATCGCCTTGAAGCAGTTCCAAGCTTTGAGCAATGGCCGTTTCTGCCGCCTGCCACTGCCCCAGTTCTTTATAGGCCGAGGCGAGGTAGCTCATACTCAGAGCTTGATTTGGCTGATTTCCTTGAACTTGGTAGGTTTCAGCCGCTTGCTGCCAGCGGGTGATAGCCTCAGAAAATTGACCTGATTGATAATAGCGTCTGCCTTGCTCAAGCGGGCTAGCGGGTGAAACATTTTGAGTTTGAATTTGAGCCGCTATATCAACGGTTGCCGCCTCAGTGGGCAGGATGGTGGGGACAACTGCCAACCAGAGGCCCAATCCAAACCAACACAGGGTTCGACAGATCAACCGGGGGGATAATTTTCTGATACTACTCATGATTCTCCTCGCACGTTTGTTCTAGAATTGCAGCTGGCTGGCCCTATATATGGATCTGAGCGGGTATCTGTTGAGACCAAAAGCTGAACCTGACCCCTGGCATCCGTTACCACTGCTGTCGCTTCGACAAGAGGACTGCGGGCCGTGGGCAATGTTATTGGCTTGCGGTTACTTAGGTTCTCCAGCGAACGCCAATCTTCCCAGATAGCTAAACCGTTAGGAGTATCTGGCGAGTCTGGTAACCCGCTACGTCCGCTCACTGTCAATGAGTTAGCTCCTGCCACTAAACAGTCTGTGGAAATTTGATTGCTCGGGTCAATCAGTTCAACCGGCAGCTCAGCTAGACCTTGATTTGCTTCTAAATCAGGTGTATCGAGTTGAACATTACCATCCAGTCCAAACTCAGAACTGGCGGTAATGTCGCTCAACGGTGTTAGCTCGGGTCGAAACTGCAGCCCGACAATACCGCTAGCTGTAATCTGAATATTGCCACCGTCCCCCGCAAAGGCATTGGCCGTAATGTCACTGTTTTCTCTAGGCACAGCTGCAACGATTCCATCAGCCAGAGTAATGTTAATGTTGCCGCTATTACCACCTGCTCCAGCAGTCCCGGCTGTGGTCGAGATGGTGCTCTCTTCTCGCAGCAGCAGCAAGTCTCCCAGGGGCAAGGTGACGTTGCCGCCATCGCTGCTAAGGGTGGTGGCATTGATACGGCTATTGTCTGTAAGCAGAAGTCGATCAGCGGTGATTTCAATGTCTCCCGCTCGTCCTTGACGATTAGAATTACTATTAATTTGACTATTAATCAGCGTCACTTGACCGGGGCTGTCAATCGTAACATTTCCTGCAGGCTCGGTGCCGTTGGCATCGGCCTGGATGATAACATTATCAAGTGTAATATCGCCTACACCCCTAATTAAAGTCTCACCCGACTCACCAAAGTCACCAAAATCAAGATCGATTGTAGCTTCATCCAGACCAAATGCAATGATTGGAAGAGAAGGAATAGAAATTTGAGCCGTCGTGGTGAGACGCAGATCTTTAGTAGTCAGGTCATCGCTAAAACCTTCAATCGTGACATTACCTGACGGCCCATTACTCGCAAGAGTGAATGCCTCTAGCCCAAAGACTGATGTTCCTGCACCAAGAAAAATATCTCCGCCGCCGCTGGTCACCTCACCTGTACGGGCTATAGAGAATGCCAATAAGAGGTTTTGATTACCGATAATGCTGCCTGCGTCAGTCAGCAAAGAAATATCCCCTGCCTGCCCTGCAGTACCCGACGTTGATAATGAAAACGAGCGCAAATCAGTATTGGTTTTAATATCTCCTGTTGTTGAGGAAATGTTAATTGCTCCACCATTTTGGGCGTTCCCGCTGGTAGCAAAATCTGCTGTAGCGTCTGATGCAGACGATGAGTCCAAAATGGGGACGTTAACAACAATATCGCCTGAGACGGAAGAGAGCGTAACGTCACCTCCGTTTTCGCTACTGCCTGCAAATGCAGACGAGTCAGTAGCGGTTTCTGATAAAGGATCGCCCGATTCAGCAGCGGCCACAGAGGAGGATGCTATGTATATTGTCCTTGGCTCAAAGGGCGAGGCATCTATGGTGATATCACCCGAGTCTGAAGAAATAGAAATATCACCGCCACTGCCGCTGTTGCCAGTAGAAGCAACAGCGGCAGTTGAGTCGGATAACGAAATTGAAGCAGTTATTACAGCACTGCTAGTAACAATATCGCCGGACCTTGAGGTAATTGCTATAGATCCTCCATTTCCACTATTGCCAGCAGAGGCAGAAGAAAATGATGATGCAGTTGAACGTGCTGATGAATCCAACCTACTATCAATCAAGATATCACCTGAGTTTGATGTGATATTGATAGTTCCCCCGTTACCCCCGTCACCAGCAAAGGCATTGTTGAGCCCAGAACTTGCAAATACTATTGATGATGATTTTATGTCACTCTCAACTGTAATATCACCAGAGTTTGAGGTGAGAGCAATTGCCCCCCCATTACCACCGTTGTCAGCAAATGAGGGTAAAAAGAAGTCAAGCGCAAATGACTCTGTTGAAGAGTCTAGAAGACCTTTGATGAAAATATTACCAGTATCGGTAGACAGGGCAATTGCCCCGCCATCACCACTGCTTATAGTAGGAATACCTGAATCAGAAAAGAGGGATGGTCGTGAATATGAGCCTGCACGTAGGTCTCCCAAGATCGTAATATCTCCTGATCTAGAGGTAATGGAAATTGATCCACCACGACCGCTAGTCCCACTGTCAGACCCTGAAGAAAATGAGCTCAAAGCGTTTGAGGAGGCATATACAGTGATGTTTCCCTCTCAATCTAGAACAATTGGGCCACCATCCCCTCCGCTGATATCTGCAGTGCTGATGCTGCCGACGGCAATACTACCAGCCGGTCCTCCATTCACAGGTTCTATGCCTGCCCACAGAATAGCGGCTCGACTGCTGGCCAATAAATCCTCATCCGAACCTGACCCATCTGCCGTCAAGGTCGTATCGGGTCCGGTAATGACAATGTCCCTTGCCTCAATGCTACCCATGGCTTCCACCTTTAATGCCACCCCGGTGTAATCTCCTAGTACCACATCTCCATCGGCACAGATAATCGGGTCATAGAGACTGACCACAGTACCGGGTCTGCCTATCAATGTGAGAAACTGTAAATCTCCTCCGCTCTTAAAATGGGCGTCAGCTGAGATGGCTCCGTCACTGATAAGTATCAGATCGCCACCACTGACAAAAGGAATTTGCTCTGAATGGTTCAGCGCAAAAATGTCGATGCCTTGCTCCCCCCATAAGGTTAGATGATTGCCTGACCGAGCAAGTGTATCCCGCATAGTGAGGGTATCTTGAGCCTGTAGGGTTAGATTATTCCCAGCAATGATATTCCCTTCTAGATAGAGGTTCTGGCCTAGCAAAGTTAGGTCTTGACCGGTTTCTAGCTGCCCCCGGCTGTCGATATTTCCCTGGGGCTGAGTATTTAACTGTAGCCCCATTGGCACATTGATACTCAGCAGAGATGGCTCAGGTACTGTAGAGCTGAACTCAGTGCCATCAGCCAAGGTGAAGCTATTGGCAGTACTGGCTGTAAACGACCCAGCAATATCCAGCTGTACATTGGGCCCCAAAATAATACCGTTGGGATTTAGTAAAAAGAGATTAGTTGTACCTGTGGCTTGGAGTAAGCCATCAATATTGGAGATACTGGGGCCGGTGACTCGACTGAAGATAGTTTCAATATCGGTTGGGTTATTAAAAACTGCAGAGCCATTGATGGGAATGGAAAACTCTTCAAAACTGTGGAACAGATTATGACCGGTGCGATCGCCATTTTCAATCACAAAGTTTTGATTATCCGGTGAGATGACGCTAGTGGAAAGAGTGCCGTCGGGGATGATTTGAGCGTAGGTTGTGGGTGCGATTAATCCTAGTTCCAACTAAGTTTGTTTGGATATCATAAGGTCATCGAGTTTGGAGGCCAAGCTATGATGGCCAAACGCAAGCAACGAGGGACAGCAGGGGATAAAACGATCTGCCTGCCCATAGCCGACATTGATTATGACCAG
>JBHJIL010000118.1:0-38634 GCA_050043465.1 Leptolyngbyaceae cyanobacterium | reverse complement strand
CATGGATATCAGACTATTCTGATATCTTTTCTGAAGGACTGTCTGTTATTTTAGGAGTCACAAGTACCTTATCGACTCGATTGCCGTCCATATCTACAACTTCAACCGTAAAGCCCTGCCATTCGAAGCGATCGGCAGCTTTGGGAATCCGACCTAGCTGATGAATGACCAGACCTCCCAGGGTGTAATAGCTAGCAGTTTTGTCTGAAAAGTCTCCTAATTGCAGGCAGTGATAGACCTCTTCAATATTCATCATGCCGTCTAGCAGCCATGAGCCATCTTCTCTCTGCCGGGGCTTATCGCTGGGTTCGTCTATGGCAGGCGCATCGCCTACTAACGCTTCGAGGATGTCCCATAACGTCACCAAACCCTGGATCGTTCCATATTCATCCACAACCAGCGCCGTATGAACTCGAGATCGCTTAAACTGCTCCAGCAGCGGCAGCGATCGCGAAATTTCTGGCACCACCAGCGGCTGCTCTAAACCTACCGTCAGGTCCAAAGGCTTTTGGCTAAGCGCACCGCTTAGCAGCGAGTTAACGCTAATCAGACCCAGGTTATTGTCCAGGCTACCCTGACATACCGGCAGACGACGATGGCGGCTAGCCATAATTTTGCGCTGATTTTCCTCAGCAGTATCTTCTAAATTTAGCCAGGTAATTTCAGGGCGTGGGGTCATAATCGCCGTAATCCGTCGGTCTCCTAGACGAATGGCCCGCTCCATAATTTCCCGCTCGGTCGCTTCAATCGTGCCAGCTTCGGTCCCCTGCTGGATAAACGCTCGGATTTCGGCTTCGGTAATGCTAGGACCATCATCGGCTTGCACATTGAGCAGCCGCACCACCAGATTAGTGGAGAAACTCAGCAGTGCTACAACCGGGGCGGCTAGCCAAGATAGGGCGGCCATCGGTCGGGCGATAATCTTTGCGATCGCTTCTGGCATCGTCAGGGCCAGCTGCTTTGGCACCAGCTCTCCTAAGATCAGCGATAGATAGGTGATAGTCGCCACCACCAGCACAAACGCCAGCTGCTCTGCATAGGCCGCCACGGGAGGAATTTTACTCAGCAATACCGCCACCGGGCCCGATAATGCCGGTCCCCCAAAGGCACCGCTAAAGATGCTGATCAGCGTAATGCCCACCTGCACCGTCGAGAAAAAGTTGTCCGGTCGTTTGGCTAGCTTGAGCGCGGCCTGGGCGCTGCGATCGCCTTGGCGGGCTGCCTGCTCTAAACGGACTTTACGGGCCGATACGACGGCCAGCTCAGACATGGCAAACACGCCGTTGGCAATAATAAGTGCTAAGACAATAAGACTATTGGTGAGCATAGCAGCAAGCAAACAGCAGGATCTTTATCCTACTATCAGTCCGCCAGACCATTTTCTAACCTGGCGCAGCCTGCAGACGGGTCTCTAATGCCGGTATTTGCTGTGATTAGCGACTTAGAGCCACCGACAGAGGTACTGCCGATGGCCTCACTCGTACGATTCTCTAGCAATCCTACGAGCACAACCTAGGCTACCCTGCTTTCTCGAATTTGCCATCCGTTGGACATCCGGCCCTGGCAAACTAAATGAAGCGCCTGTGAGCTAGGTCATTCCACAATCTTGAACTCTGTGGGTAAGCTGAAGTCAGTGACTATAAGGGCAGCTATGCGCGATCGCATCGATCAAATCGTTCAGAACCTGAATAAAACGATTGTGGGTAAAGAAGACCCCATCCGGCTGGTTCTAGTGGCGCTGCTATCGGGCGGTCACGTTTTGCTTGAAGACGTTCCTGGTGTCGGTAAAACGCTGCTAGCTAAATCCCTGGCTCGATGTATTGATGGTAAATTTCAGCGGGTGCAGTGTACTCCCGACCTGCTGCCTAGCGATGTCACCGGCACCAATATTTGGAACCCTAGCAGCGGCGCGTTTCAGTTTATGCCCGGCCCGGTCTTTGCCAATGTGCTACTGACCGATGAAATCAATCGGGCCACCCCCCGTACCCAGTCAGCCCTGCTAGAGGTGATGGAAGAGCATCAGGTTACCCTGGACGGGGTATCTCGGCTGGTCCCCGACCCATTTTTTGTCATTGCTACTCAAAACCCGGTGGAATATCAGGGCACGTTTCCCCTACCGGAGGCGCAGATGGATCGGTTCGCGCTGTCCCTAAGTCTGGGCTACCCCAGTGCCAATGAAGAACGACGGATGCTGCAAAATTTATCTCAGCCCGTTAAGCCTGCCGATCTGCAGCCCTGCATTACCCTCGATGAAATGCAGCATCTGCAGCAGCAGTGTCAGCAGATTACGGTAGAGGATTCGGTGCAGCAGTACATGATTGCCCTGGTGCGCGCTACCCGTGACCATGATGATGTGGCTCTAGGTGTTAGCCCCCGAGGCACCGTTGCCCTATATCGCGCTGTTCAAGCCCTTGCCTTTCTAGAAGGACGAGACTATGTTCTTCCAGATGATGTCAAGTCTTTGGCATCCTGTGTGCTAGCCCATCGAGTGATTGCCAGCGGCGGTCACAAGAGCGAACCGATCATTGCCCAATTGTTAGATACGGTTACTGTCCCATAACACCAAAAAATGCGAAAACTGTTAGGCCTCATGCTAATGACGGCTCTCCTGGCTGTCAGCTGTACTCTCAATTCTCCCACACCCAGCCAGTCGGTGGCTGATAGCCAGTCTGCCGCCATGGCAGAGCTGCACAAGGATGATGTGCCCGTGGCGTCTCCGGCGGCTAAAGATGTGCCTGCCGATGCTGTCACAACAGAAAATATTACCTACGGTACCGCTGAGGACAATCCGTTTACCGGCTATCTCGCTAAACCCACGAGTGAAGTCTCTGCCTTACCCGGTCTGATTGTGATTCAAGAATGGTGGGGCCTCAACGACAATATCCGTACGATGACCCGTCGCTTAGCAGCCGAAGGATATACGGCCCTGGCGGTTGATCTTTATGACGGTGCCGTGGCCGAAAATCCAGATGACGCTAGAACCCTGGTGCAGGCGGCTATGCAAAACTCTGAGCGTTTAACGCAAAATGTTGTTGCCGCCTACAACTATTTGACTGATGAGCAACAGGCTTCCAAAGTGGGCAGCATCGGCTGGTGCTTTGGCGGTTCCTGGTCCTTAAATACGGCGCTGGCACTCCCCACCGATTTAGATGCTGCCGTGATCTACTATGGCGGTCAGATATCCACCGATCCGGCTGTTCTGAGCCCGCTGACGATGCCAATTCAAGGACATTTTGGAGCCTTAGATTCAAATCCTTCGCCAGAGACAGTGCAGGCGTTTGAAACTGCGCTCAACGACCTGGGTAAAAGTACTGAGATTTATATGTATGAGGACGCCAACCACGCGTTCGCTAATCCCTCCGGCACCCGTTATAACGCTGAGGCGGCAGATCTAGCTTGGCAGCGGACTACAGAATTTTTTGATCAGCATCTAAAGGGGTAATTGCTGCAATATTCAGCATGCGATCCGTGTAAACAGTTACACCTCACCAGGTAAGCTATCACTAGAGAATGCCCCCTCTCTCAGTCTGTATTTCTATGCCTACAACTCAAGATCTCTTACCTGAGCTGAAAGCTGCCTGTGATGATTTGCTTTGGCGCAGCGAAGCAGACTATCCCTTTGAGGTGACAGTTTTGCCGGAGCAGCCGTCTTCTTGCATTGATATTTTGCTAGAGCCTTACCCAAAAGACACGCCAGTGACCGTTATTGATCTAGACGACTTTTTTGGGCAGGCCACTGTAGAACGTGCTTGGTTTGACTCTCGTGAGCTAGATTTGGTCAAACGCTATCGCAATCTACGAGACTTGCTGGAAACCACCTTAGAAAACCTGCAGGTTTATCGCATTGGTCAGGTAGAAATGGACGTTTATCTACTCGGGAAAACAGAAGACGATCGGATGATTGGTGTGAAAACAAAAGTAGTTGAGACCTAGAGCCCTTGTCTAGTCGCTGCTGTGTCAATAGCGGCTACGCTGCATTTCTAACTCTGCTTG
Organism: Leptolyngbyaceae cyanobacterium; assembly: GCA_050043465.1. Lineage (GTDB taxonomy): Bacteria > Cyanobacteriota > Cyanobacteriia > Phormidesmidales > Phormidesmidaceae > Leptothoe. The sequence continues at coordinate 34,641 of JBHJIL010000118.1, read as the reverse complement.
TACAGCATCAGGCACCTCTGACAGTAGGTCGTAGCCGGTGGCCAGCTCAATGCGGTCAATAGAGGTTTGATAGGTCTGCCACTGGTCATCTATGCGACTGCTGTTGGGCATATCAACGGCAATAACTTCGGTATCGTAGGTGACATTATCGGGCGTTGGCGCACCGTCAAAAATAACGACAACTTTCCAGGTGCGGCTAGGAGGAATAATGCGCTCCTTGGCAATGGGTTGCTTTTCACCATAGACACCCCCAATGATGTAAAGCGTCTTGCCTTGCTGATAGAGCAAGTCGCGACAGTAGCTTTCTAGCTCTTTCCATGGACCCCGATTATTTTCAGCCGTTTGCGGAAAGATATTGGTCATTAAAAACGTGGCTGAATTATCCTCGTCACTGGTGGTTCGATCGGCTGAGGGCACCATATGTCCACGGTCATAGCCGCTACCGGTATAGTCTCGCGGGGTGACCTGGTAGGCCCCTTTTGGCAAAATCCCATCGGGACGAAAGTCATTTTGTCGGTTGCTACCGCCTACCCACTCAGGACTGAGTATCCAGCTAGCCCAGCGCAGAATACCGTGTCGTTGGCTATAGGCCAGCACATACTGCTCGCGGTCAATCAGGTAGTTGTCGCCATTGTCTTGACCGGCATGACTAGGATTGCCCAGGGCAACATGGGGGTTATTTGAGAAATAGGTTTCCCAATCTAGATCGGGGGTAGTTGCGGGCAATCGCTCACAGGCCTGTCCGTTGCGGTCTCCGTCTAAATTGTGGGGATCGCCTTGAACCTCATCTAGCACAAGCTGGGCTAATTCTTGACTAATAAAATCGCCACAGTTACAGGTTTGCTCAACGCAGGGCGGCAGGTGGGCGTTGGGGTCGGCCAGGCCGCTGGTCAAGCTATCACAGCCTGTCATGACCAGCAACAAGACAGCTGCAGGTGTAAATGGCTTTACCCAAACGGGCCAATGCCCTAGATTCCAAGGTCTCAATGTCTGCTCAGTTCAGTCGATGTGTACTGTTGAGTGTACCCCTGTGTTAGTACATAAATATTAAGAATATTACAAAAAGAATGTATTCTTCAAAATGCATTCTTTCGTATCCCCCAGAGAGGGATGGGAAAACGGCAGTATACTGTTAACTGCGCTGGATAGTTTCGCTGAATAGTTTTTCCCAGCGGAGCTTCTAGTAGAGACCCATCAACTTTAACCGACTGGTGACTATGCTCGACAACGCAATTGCATTACTGAACGCTTGGTTCCCCCCTACTGAGGTCCATGCCCACTGCGATGGTCCCTGTGGTGTTTATGACCCTTCGGCTGCACGGATTACAGCTGAAGCTGTTCTGTCGATGACTAAGAAAATCTTGGCCCTTGAAGCACCCTCTGATGCTGCTGGTAAGGTGGCCTATGCCAATACTATGTCGCGCTACATCGCGATCAAAGAAGAGCAGGCTCAAAAGACTAAGGATGACTTATTAATTCTGTGGACTGACTATTTTAAGCCCGTACATTTGGAGTCCTATCCCGATCTGCACGATACTTTCTGGAAGGCGGCCAAGCTGTGCTCGTCTTGTAAGGTAGAAGTGAGTCAGCAGCATGCTGAAGAACTGATGGCTGCTGTGGAGAAAATCCATAATATCTTCTGGGCAACCAAGGGCCGTGATGTGACTTGGTATACCGCTAGCTAGTAGCTGTATTGTCATAACCTTAAAAAGTCCCGTAAAGCAAGCTTTACGGGACTTTTGTATCTCTATGGGCAATGGGTATGGGCCAGGTCCTCTTTGAACAGTCAATTCCTGATGCGAACTGGTATGAATATTTTCAATGGTTGTTGAGGCAGCGGCGACGCTTTGTGGTGCGAGAAAATTCTATGGTACCGACACTGATGCCCGGAGATACGGTGTTGGCTGAGATCAGGCGCTCTGTGCAGGTAGGGGATGTTGTCATTGTGCAAGCGCCCGCTAGTGTCGCCAAATTAGCCGATACGGCTGGGCTGCTGCTGATTAAACGGGTTCATGACATCTTCTATGACGGTGGGGTCTACGTAATCAGTGATAATGCAAAAGAACTAAGCGCGCGCGATAGTCGCCATTTTGGTGCGATCGCAGCCAATCAGATTGTTGGCCGTGTCACCAGCCGTTTGGCTGCAGCGCCCTAGTTGCTTCCCCGTATCGTTTTCACTAATCGCCCCATGGCTGCTCCCGTTACCATTAGTCCTGCTACCTGTAATGATGTTCCTTTGCTGTTTGAGCTGGTTATGGCGCTGGCCGAATATGAAAATCTGGCCCATGAGGTAAGTGGAGCCCCGGAAGATCTAGAAGAATACCTATTTGGCGACAGTCCCAAAGCCTATGCCATTGTGGCCCGTATCGACGGTGCACCAGCAGGGTTTGCGCTGTATTTTTTCAACTTTTCTACCTTTTTAATGAAGCCGGGAGTCTACTTAGAAGATCTGTTTGTGCTGCCGGGCTATCGACGTCGTGGTATTGGTACCGCAATTTTTCAATATCTTGCTCAGATAGCGCTGGCTAATAACTGCGGTCGATTTGAGTGGAGCGTTTTAGATTGGAACCAGCCGGCTATCGATTTTTATATGTCGAAAGGAGCCATCATGCTTAGCGACTGGCGCACCTGTCGAGTTGCTGGCGTAGCACTGGAGCAGCTAGCCATTGCTGATGAATAAGGGCGTGGATCACGTCTGAATCTGAGTTGTTATCTGATAGTTTGTTATCTCGTAGCTATCTCATTGAGAAAATTCTATGGTGTGTCGGTCTCACCAAAATAGCTGTTTAAGGCTGTTAATAACGGCTGTAGCTCTGTTGGTAGGCGGCGCGCGATTTTACGGGTTGTCATATTAATTGGGACCAGCACCACCTCCCCGGTAACGCATAGCCTGTGGGGCTGTGTCGACATATCGTAAATCTCATATAGCCACGTTAGCCGAATACCTCCATTGGGTTCTAGTCTAGTTTTAACAAGACCCTCGGCTCCCAGCGTCAGCGGCTGTCGATAGCGCATCTGTAAATCCACAACTGGTAGGTCGTAGCCGGAGGCCACGCAGTCTTCAAAGGCGACGCCGATGGTGCGCAGACAGTCTACCCGCGCTGTTTCCATCCATTGGATATAGGTGCCATGCCAAACGACACCGCTGTAGTCTGTGTGATGGGGTTGAACCCGGAAGCTAGAGTGAAACCAGCGATTGGCCATAGATGCTCAAACTACGATTTGTGAACCCGGCTATGGTTTGTGGAAATAGCCTGCATATCATGGATATTTGGATATTACGATTGCTGATTTGAGGGATGTACCGTTCTAGAGCCGTTGTTGTTTAACGGTTTCCTACAGCTAAAGCCATCTCTAAGGATCAGCAACGCTTAGATACTAATACATCCTTGAGAGTCTCTCTACCAGGGTTTAATCAATGATTGAAAAGATTTTGCTAGCTAGTTCTGGGCCTGGCAATACAGAAACTATGTTTAAGGCTCTGCTGGATATTCCGATGATTCAGCGATCGCAAGTGACTGTTCTAAAGGTGGTCCCTCCTAAAACCGGTGCCAGTGAAATGGGCAATAAACGCTCTGATGACCAGCAGGAGCTAGCAGAGACAATTTCGCGGCTAGGTATCGAAGAATCAAAAGTGACGCCGCTGCTGCGGGAAGGCGAGCCGAAAGATGTGGTCTGCAAGGTGGCCGATGAGATTGATGCGGGTCTCATTATCATGGGCTCTCGCGGTCTGAGCGGTCTCAAGGCGATTTTAAAGAATTCCGTCAGCCAGTATGTGTTTCAACTGTCGTCACGTCCCATGCTGCTGGTCAAAGACGACCTCTACAGCATTCGTCCAATTAAGCGAGTTTTAGTCGCTCTGGACAAGTCGGATATGGCTAAAGAGTCCTTAAACGCTGCGATCTCACTGACCCGCGATATCAAAGACAGTGAGCTTGTGTTTGTCCACACCCTGTCCAACCTGCGTAACTCTGTTGATGAGGCCATCAACGCTAACCCAGAAACCGATCCAGTGCTAGCGCCTGCCATCGCTGAGGCTAAGCGATATCGAATCAACTACCGCTGCGTAGCACCAGAGGGAAAACCCGGTCAACGCATTTGTGAGCTAGCCGATCAGCTCAATGTCAATTTACTGATTCTAGGGTCTCCCGATCGGCGGCCATCCATCGCTAAAGGACTGCCCGATATCGATCGCTTGCTGGGCAGCTCCCTCTCTGACTATGTGCGGATCAACGCCCCTTGTCCGGTATTGCTGACGCGCATGTCTACCAACTAGCTCTCCAGTTCCACTGAATTTTGCAGGGGTATCCCTGAGGGGTACCCTAAGCTATCCTTGACCAGCGCCGCTCGGTGTTAGTCACTAAAGCAAGTTCCTATGGCCTCGTTGTCCCATACTATCGAAGCAATTTTGTATCTCAAGGCTAAACCTCTGACCATTAGCCAGATTGCAGAACACGCCCGCTGCGATAAAACTACCGCCGAAGCCGGTCTGATTGAGCTAATGAATGACTATGCTCATCGGGAAGGGGCCTTAGAAATTGCTGAAACCGAAAGCGGCTATAGTCTGCAGCTGCGGCAGCCGTTTAAACCACTCCTAGATGAGCTGATTCCTTTAGATATTGGCTTAGGTGCCCTGCGTACCCTGGCGGCTATTGCCATGCGCGGTCCCATCAGTCAGACAGATCTAGTAGACCTGCGGGGGTCTGGCGCCTATGGCCATGTGCACGATCTCGTGGATCAAGGCTTTGTCAGACGGCGGCGACAGTCAGACGGTCGCTCATTTTGGCTACAGGTAACAGAAAAGTTTTATCAGCGCTTTGAGATTGATAAACTTCCGCAAATTAATATACCTGACGCCACCAATGAAGACGCTGAGCCTCCCCAAGATATACCCGCAGCATCCGCCAACATGCCTGCACAATTGACTCTAGACTCAGCGCCAGAGAACACCACAGAAGTCTCTCCTAGTCAGGAGATGACCACCGATCCGGTGATGGTTCTAGAGGATTAGGCTCACCATGAAGATGTCTAACGCTCAGAGCACAGGCGTTAATCAGCCTTTTATATTAGGGAATTTTACAAACACGTGATTAATACTGAACTTCGTGTAAGGGCTGGCTGAAATCGGCTCTATCACGCTAAGGTAATTAGAAGCAATACATAACTGTTTATGTTTAACCCCGATAGCACCCAATTCATCGGTATGGGTTCTGATGATGCTCAAGTAAATCAGCTACTGAAATACTTGCAGCACCAGCCGCCCGAGGTCCTAACTCGAGTTGCCCAATCGGTAAGCGGTGAGATCAAACAGATTATTTCTCAAAACGTTCAGGGGTTGATTGGGGTGCTCCCCTCGGAAGGCTTTAATGTTCAAGTCACCACTGACCGCGAAAATTTGGCTGGTCTCCTCGCTTCAGCCATGATGACTGGATATTTTCTCCGTCAGATGGAGCAGCGTATGGAGCTGGAGGCGAGCCTATCAGGTCTTTCCTCGTTGGATAACGACGCTGACGGCGATCTGTCTGGCTTAGATGGCTAGTGGAGCAAAGCTTGTAAACATAAGGCCTACGTTTACATAGGCCGAACATAGCCGGTTAGCTACCTACTGAAAACTAGTGGGTAGTTTGGTTGGTTTAATCTCCAAAGTTTTGGTTTGACCTTTACGGTCAACGTCTACCTTGAGTGGTTTGCCAATGCTGCTGGATTCTACCTGGGCTTGGACCTCGGTTGCTGTGGTTACCTCAATCTCATTTACTTTTTTGATGACATCCCCTCGCTGGATGCCAGCGGCCTCAGCCGGGGTCCCTTCCATGACTCGGATTACCATCACCCCCGAATCTGCTTCGATCTCAAAGTCAACGTCCTCGTCCTGATTAATGCGATCGCGCATTTCTGGGTTGAGGTTCACCATTTGAATACCCAAGTACGGATGCTGTACTTCGCCATCTTCAAATAGCTGATCTCCGATACGCTTGGCTGTTTCAATGGGGATGGCAAACCCTAGACCCTGGGCTCCGGCTCTAATGGCCGTATTCATCCCAATCACATTGCCACGGGCATCCAGCAGCGGGCCACCAGAATTACCTGGGTTGATAGCAGCATCCGTTTGAATAAACTGTACCCGTTTGTCAGAGATACCGACTTGGGAACTGGTCCGACCCAGGGCGCTAATAATGCCTGCCGTCACCGTATTGTCTAGACCCAACGGATTGCCGATGGCAATGGCCCACTGTCCTGCTGCCAGATTATCTGTTGACCCCAGGGGGGCTGTGGGCAGGTCTTGTCCATTGATTTTGACTACCGCCACATCGGTAACTGGGTCGGTACCAATTACATCCCCTTCAAAGGTGCGACCATCGTTGAGGGTGACGGTAACGGTTTTAGCCCCCTCTACGACGTGGGCGTTGGTCATTACCTGGCCATCTTTGCTGAGGATAAACCCAGAGCCGGTTCCTTGCTCAATCCGTTCAGGAAGCTCAGGCTCCATCGGCAGCTCTTCGCTAAAGAATCGTCTAAAAAAAGGATGCTCAAACGTTTCTGACACTCCCCTTACTGACCGTGAGGCGTCAATTCGAACCACGGCTGGCCCCACTTGTTCAGCGGCAGCGGCAATAAAATTAGGATTATCGATGGGGGGAGTCACTTGGGGCTGGGCCTGAGAGGATGACTCAGCCGTCTCAGCCGTGGTTCGTAGAACCGAGGTAGCCGCAACAGGCAGTTCGCTATCCTGGTTTTTGGCAGCAGGGGTGAAAAAATAGCTATGACTAGCCCAGCCAGCACCGCTGCCCACTAGCAGCAGTCCAACATATAAACCCAGTCGTTTTGGAGAAATATCCATTACTGCTGCCTCTCTATTCCTCGCGAGTTAAAGATAAGAATCTTACTGCTCCTACCTTAACGAAGATTGTTTCAGAATGTATGGGTTCAAGCGTATGCCGCTGATGAAACCTTATATATGGTACTGAATGCTGGCACCGTAGCCAGGCTATTTTCTCGATATTGCTGCCAAAATTTAGGTATGCCGCTGTTTACACTCTTGGGACGTTACTAGAATGCACCTATTCAAAAGATTTTATAAACATCTGCTGTTATTGGTGGGTGTCATTCCCCTTGGCTACCCTGTCTCGGCCCAGGCGTCATTATGTCCAGAAGCAGCGCTTTCGCAGGTAGTCCGCCATCGTGCTGAGACGGGGGAAACCCTCGGCGGCGTGGCTTCTCAGTATGGATTGTTGCCGACCACCTTAGCTGCCATGAATCCGGCCCTGCCCACCCAGGGAGTGCTGCCAGCGGGGCGCATTGTTGAAGTACCGCCGTTTAACGGTACAGCGGTACAAGTTGGTGCGGGGCAAACCTGGCAGTCTCTGGCCGAACGGCATGACACACGAGCCGATCTGTTGTTTGAAATCAACGGATGTCCCAGCCAGCTGCCCAGTAGAGTATTTATTCCTGGAAGTAATCGCGCTGTGACGGCGACCTCAACGACGCTGGGCTATCCGTTGTCAGAACCGGCAAGCCTGGTTTTAAGCTACGGCTGGCAGCCTCATCCCCAGCGAGACGAGCTGGTATTTAATAGTGGTATTGCATTTGGCGTCATGACTGGCACAGTGGTGCAAGCAGCGGCTGGCGGTACGGTTGCCTTTGTTGGAGACTACAACGGGGCCACGATGGTAGTGGTTAATCATCGAGATGGGTTGCAAACTCGCTATGGCAATTTGCAAGCGGTGGGCTTTTCTGCGGGAGATACTGTGAGTCAGGGGACCCAGCTGGGTACTGTCTCTGGAGAGGTATCGGAATCGTTTGTTTATTTTGAAGTGCGTACTAACTCTAGTGAGGGCTGGATAGCACGAGATCCAGGACAATATTTGACGGAGCTGGAGCTGCAGCGCTAGCGGCTAGTTAATGTTCAGACTCTAGGATATTGTCAAATATCTGAAGAATTACAGACTAAAGCTAGTCATTACGGTGAAGAGGGCTTACAATTCCGATATTCTAAGTCTTATGGGTGGGTTTGCTTCTTAAATAAAGAACGTGTTGTGCTATGGCTAGGCATCCAATCTTGACTGAGCAGTTTTCTAAGACATTGCAGCGGCTGTTGCGCCGATCTTCGGGACGTGTGTCCCCGGCCCGTCGCCGTAGAGCCAGTGGCAAATCTGCTCATTCTAGACCTGCTGTCAAACTTAAGACGGTAAAGCCTGAGTCTGCGAAGCCCCCTCCGATAAAAACATCTGTGGCTCCTGAGGTCAGCTCTAGCCATGCTAGTAAGGGCAAGCGCAGCAGAACGACTGCTCAAAGGAAAGGTGTGGCCCAGGTAGGAACCTTTTGGTTGGATTTGTTTTTGGTCCGACCGTGGCTGCTGGTGGGTGGTCTGTGGCTGTCGTTTGTATTAATGATTGCGATCGCACTAGCCGGTCTATCTAGCCCCGGTCGTGAGCTAACCCTGGAGCCCGTTAGCAGCAGTATTGCCGGACAGCCCTTGAGCGGTCCTGATGCGGCGGCGGCGGCGCGCTTACCGGGTGATGCCGCTACGCTTGCCCAGAGCGATCCGGCGGCGACCCTACCAGGCGCTCCCGAGCGGTCAATGCCAACATGGCCGCTGCTGGTGATGGTCGCTGTCTGTGCTGGCGGCTGTATGCTGATGTCTCGACCGGGTCTATTGACGGCAGAGTCTAGACGGGGACGGCGACGGATGCCCGCTGTCTCTGTAGGACCTCGCCCCCCGGCGCGTGCTGCTGCTCGCCCGGCGCGTAGCCGCCGAGCCAAACGTCGTCTTAACGCTCAGCAGCCGGCTTCTCAGGTGATGGCCTTTCGCACAGGGCAAAAAATTCGTCATAGCCCTACCCAGCGACCGACTAACGTGTCAAAGCCCGTTTCTTTTGCGATGGATACGGCGCGCTCGACAGCTGCTGTGAGCGTAGTTCCTGAGGGTGAAGCCTCACCGTTGGACTGGAAAGAAGGCAGTTTGGCCCATAAATTAGACGTGCGTCAGACCCGCTCAATCAATTCATTTCTTTAGGCTGCGTGTCGGGGAGATGCGGCAGCTTCCTAGACTTTTTGAGAAGCGCCGGGACTCTACACTGATAGGTGTTGCTTAATGCCGATTGCTCTTGTCTGGCCTGCCAGTTATTTATCATCCTGATTATGTCACCCCGCTACCGGCAGGACATCGATTTCCGATGCCAAAGTTTAAGCTGCTGCGGGACTTGCTGGTACGAGATGGGATCATTCGCGTCGATCAAATCTATCAGCCGGGGCGTCCCATCCAGGATTGGCTAGAGCTGGTGCATGAAAAGGACTATGTCCGGGCCTACTGCGAGGGCGGTCTTGATGACAAAGCACAGCGCCGGATTGGATTGCCCTGGAGTGAAGGGCTGGTACGGCGGACCTGTACGGCTGTGGGCGGCGCAATTTTAACGGCAAAGCTGGCGCTAAATCAGGGTCTAGCCTGTAATACAGCAGGAGGGACTCACCATGCGTTTCCCACCTATGGCTCAGGGTTTTGTATCTTTAATGATATTGCGATCGCAGCTCGTCTCCTCAAGCGTCAAAACCTGGTAAAGACCGTGCTCGTCATCGATCTCGATGTCCACCAGGGCGATGGTACCGCCTGGATCTTTCGTGACGATCCCAGCGTTTTTACCTTTTCTATGCACTGTGGTGCTAACTTTCCTGGGCGCAAACAAATTAGCGATCTAGATGTTTCCCTAGAGGCCGGTACCGAAGATGATGGCTATCTGGTGCAGCTAGCCGCCCACTTGCCAGATTTACTCACCCAGGTCAAACCTGACTTAGTGCTCTATGACGCTGGAGCCGACCCCCACCGGGACGATCGCCTGGGTAAACTGGCCCTTACTGATGAAGGTCTCTATCGCCGCGACAAATATGTGCTCGAAACCTGCTCTAAAGCTCGATATCCGGTCGCCTGCGTCATTGGCGGTGGCTATGGCAAGGACATGAACGCGCTAATCTACCGGCACTCTTACTTGCACCGAGCCGCCAGTGAGGTCTACCTGAAATACTGCTAAGGAAATAAAATAATCAGACCGCTATTGGATATACAGACGTCCCATAGAGCGTCGCTCCAGCATGAAATTTTGGACGTTATAAAATCCGGCGCTGCTGATCCTCGGGATGATTTCATCTGCAAGGTGCTGCCATATCGCATTGCTAACAGATCGGTGCATCCCCTAAATCAGCAACGGCTAAAATCCTTCGATACCATCCACCGCAGATCAGCCATGCCGTTAGACATCTAGGATAGAGTTGTTTTAGCGCTCAATTTTTTCTAATGTCTTGGACCGTTATCACCTTTTATAAGTTTGTTCAGCTTGATAACTTTGCTGAGCTGCGTCAGCCCCTCGTGCAGATGTGTCAGACCGAGGGGATTAAAGGAACGATCTTACTGGCGTTGGAGGGAATCAACGCAACGGTAGCAGGCACTGATAAAAGTTTAGAGAATCTGCTGGCCTATCTAAAGCAAGACCCGCGTTTAGCCGATCTCACCCACAAAACTTCATCGGCTCAAGAACAGCCCTTTGAGCGCATGAAGGTCAAGCTGAAAAAAGAGATTGTTACCCTGGGCCAGCCCGATATTAGCCCGACTAAAACAGTGGGCACCTATGTTGATCCCCAAGACTGGAATCAGGTGATTTCTGACCCGGACGTTATGGTCATCGACACCCGTAATACCTATGAGGTCAATATCGGCACTTTTCAAGGCGCTACGAATCCAGAAACCGACTCCTTCCGAGAGTTTTCTGATTATGCAGCAGAACAGCTAGACCCTACCAAGCATAAAAAGGTCGCCATGTTTTGTACCGGTGGAATCCGCTGTGAGAAAGCGTCATCTTATCTACTAGAACAAGGATTTGAGCAGGTTTATCATCTCAAAGGTGGCATTCTAAAATATCTGGAAGATGTTCCGGCAGAACAAAGTCTCTGGCAAGGAGAATGTTTTGTCTTTGATGAGCGAGTGACTGTCCAACATGGGTTAGAACCCGGCAGCTACACCATGTGTCACGGCTGCGGTCATCCCGTTTCTCAAGACGACACTCGCTCTCCCCATTACGAACCTGGTATTGCCTGTCCTCACTGCTATGACAAACTCAGTCAGGACCAGCGTCAGCGTTTCACTGAACGAGTAAAACAGCGACAGCTAGAACAACAAAGAAGTTCCATCTAAGAGAGTATACATGGATATCGCTATGCCGCGATCTCAGGTGGTTTTTCAGCTAAACCGAGATCGGACGGAAGCGCAACATAGATTACATGATCCACCCATTGCTCATTTTCATAGTAAAAGCCTCGTCGAACGCACTCTTTTTGTAATCCCACACTTTGAGCAAGTGCAATAGACGGATGATTATCGCAGTTGATAGCCGCTTCAATGCGATGATATCCAAGCTGATTGAAACCAGCAATTAGCGCTGCTTTCACCGCTTCGCTGCCAAATCCTTGTCGCCAATGCTGATTATGGATGCTATAGCCCAGATTTGCCCACTGCTTTTCCTCGGCGAGCTAGCCTTTTTTAGCATGTTTACAACCTTTGGCACTCCCCAAGACATTACGCTGTCATCATTACGGGTAGAGCATCTGTTTGCAGCCGATGCCTTTACCCAAGCTGTACTGAGAGAGCACGTTTAGCCGATGCCCAAATTCAATATCCCTACGGTTAATGGGCGAGAGCTATGACAGCTTCAACTTCAATTTTTAATTCTGGTGCAAACAGACATTGGACTTGTACCAATGAACTAGCAGGCAGGCTACCTTTATAGCTATCAAACAAAACATTTCTAAGCTGCTCAACAGCTTTAAGTTCTGTTACAAATATCGTCACTTTAATCAAATTTTCGAAGCTGGTTCCTTCGGCTTCAAGAATGCTTTTGATCTGCTCGAAAACCACTTTAGCTTGAGCTGCAAGATCCTGATTCTGTGCGGCTGTATTGAATGCAGTCAAGCCTGATAGAAACAGGAGGCCGTTGTAACTGACAGCATGGACATAGGGGCCGACGGGGGTATCAAGCTGAGGATAGTTCTTACGCTCGATGTTCATATAAGCTCGGCTCCTGATGGATTAACGCTAAATTTAAGTGGCTCTGTCAGCACATCTAGAAGAGTTATTGACGAGAGCCGGTGGGGCTCGTTATTAGACTACTGCTGTTCTCGTTGAGTCACGCTGCCACTGTCAAAAGCAGACCCGTTTCTAAACAGCAAACAGGACTGTTCGTCGCTGTTTGGCACAAATAAGGTCCAGAGTGATGCACTATAGTCGTTAGATACTTCTGTCTGACTGGTGTAGGTAAAGCCTTCGGGAAAAGAGTCGCTACGCAGTGCGGGTAAATCTGCAAACACCAAAAACTTTTCTCGCCAGAAGACCCGTATTCTTAAAGATGGTTCGGATGATTCTAGCGTACTGTCTTGGTAAACATTGACAGCATGAAGGGGAGAATCACAGTAGGCTACGGTTTCTTCCGCGTGAGCCGGATTTAGTACGGCTAGGGGAAAGAGGATAGTTCCTACAGCGCTGAGCAGCCTCAACTTTAGACAAATCAAGAACGAGCCTGACATAGGATATCTTGCCTAACTCCACTACATAAATAACACAGTTAAAACGACTGATGCTCGTTTCGTAACATGCTATTGACTTAGAGTGCGCTCTAAGTTCTATGGTAGGACCTATGGATACGGAACTGTCAATTCAGCAAGTTGCAGCGATTACTGCGCTTAGTACGCATACCCTGCGATACTACGAGCGCATTGGTCTGCTGACTTCAATCGAGAGAGCGTCGAGCGGGCATCGACGCTACTCCCGCCAAGACATTGCCTGGATTAATTTTCTGATTCGACTGCGAGCTACCGGTATGCCAATTCGGCAGATGCAGCAGTTTGCGGAGCTACGCCGACAGGGCGATCGCAGCTTTAGCCAGCGACGGCAGTTACTGGAAAACCATCAGCTACAGGTCCAGCAGCAAATAGACAAACTGACTCAAAACCTGAGCGTTATCCAAAAGAAAATTCAGCACTACACAGAGTTAGAGGAACAACATGATGCAAACTTCCGTAGAGAACACCAACACTGACCGCTACCAGCGAGGATGGAAAAAACTGGCAGCCGTAGACGGTCAGGCTGGTGAGCAAGTGATTGAGAGCTTAAAGGATATTGCGCCCGATCTGGCCCGGTATATTATTGAGTTTCCATTTGGTGATATCTACTCACGTCCAGGGCTGGATCTGAAATCTAGAGAAATTGCCACCGTCGCTGCCCTGACGGCAATGGGCAACGCTCAGCCGCAGCTTAAAGTTCATATTCACGGTGCGTTAAATATTGGCTGTACCCGTGAAGAGGTGGTAGAAACGATCATGCAAATGGCGGTCTATGCTGGGTTTCCAGCTGCCCTAAATGGGATTTTTGTTGCAAAAGAAGTATTTGCCCAGCGAGATGCTGACGGCTGTGCTGAGGGCTGACTTTAAAGAAAAGGGATGCTAGCCAACAGAAAGATACAAGATAAAAAGAGAGATAAAATTTTGCCTCTCTCTTTTTATCGCTGGATATCCCCTAACTCAATCTTCGATGGGAGCGTAGAAAGTGCCTTCTACTTCAACAATATCGTCTTGATTGAGGCGATCCACCTCAATAATTGTGCGTGGTGGATAGGGGCCCTCTCCCCAGAGTTCTTCTTGAATCTGATTGACGACCGGGCGATAGCGATACATGTCGGTCACATATACGACCAAACGTACGGCATCCTGGAGACTGGCTCCTTCGGATTCAGCAATCAGCTGCATGTTTAGAAACGCCTGACGGACTCGACCTTCTGTATCGGGGACCAGGGCATTGAGTTCAGGATCAATGCCGCGCATGCCTGCAACAAAGACATAGTCTCCTGCTCGGGTACCCAGGCTCCAGGTAGCGGTCGGGACAATGCCGCCTTCCGGTGTCAACGTTCTAACGCCGTTGGGGGATACGTGATCGTCAGCCGCCGCTGGGACTGATGTGAGTCCCAGGGTTGCGATCGCAAGTAAAGCAGTCAGTTTCATTGAGTTACGCTCTATCACACCAAGCTGAGTGTAGGCAGTCGCTGAGTACGCCTATGTACTGTTTGATACATAACGCCATTAACCGGCAAAACGCAAACGCGCTTCACCTGCTGACTGGATCTCATAAACCCCAGGGATAAGGATTTTATGAGATCCAAGAATTAATGCCGAAGAGACGTTCCATGGAACGTCTGTACGTCCCATAGTGGAGCCTGATTTTGTTTTCTTAGAGAATCGCGTAGAGAACAGTTTAAGAGCCAACGCTGCGAATCACCCGACAGGGGTTTCCTGCTGCAAAAACCTTTGGCGGTATATTCCGTGTGACGACGCTGCCAGCGCCAATTGTAGAACCATCGCCAATAGTCACATGGGGGCAAACAATCACACCTCCACCAATCCAAACGTCGCTACCTATTTCAATCGGTAGGGCAAATTCCCAACCGTCTTTACGAACGGCTGGATCGAGTGAATGTGTTGCCGTGTAGATCTGTACTTTGGGTCCAAATAGAACTCGATCGCCAATGCGGACGTGGTTACAGTCAAGAATCACGCAGTCGTAGTTAATAAACAGACGCTCTCCAGCAAAAATATGTGAGCCGTAGTCGCATCGAAAAGTTGACTTGACTTCAGAGTTTGGCCCCAGCGCTCCAAACAGGTCTTTGAGGCGATCATGACGTTCTTGGGTAGCACCTGGGGGAGAACTATTAAACTTCTGTAGCGCCTGTTGTGCATGAAGATGCATTTTTACAAGTTCAGGATCGCTGGCAAGATACGGCTCCCCTGCTAGCATCCGCTCTCGCATAGACTTTTCTGGGTTGGATTGTCTCATAGGTTTACCCGTTATGAAATGGGGCCGTCCCCTTAAAACAGGAACTAGCCTGGGGCACTGGAGACAGCCTGACGCATCGAGTCAATATCAGCGTCAGGAATGGCAGCAATCAGCTGTTGGGTATAGGGTTTTTGGGGTGAATTGTAGACGGCTTCGGCGGGACCGATCTCTTCGATGCGTCCTTGATTCATAACCATGATGCGATCGCTAACAAACTTGACCACGCTCAGATCGTGGGAAATAAAGATATAGGTGAGGTCAATCTCTTTTTGCAGGTCTTTAAGCAAGTTGAGCACCTGTGCCTGGACAGAGACATCTAGCGCCGACACCGACTCATCGCAGATGATAAATTTGGGCCGACAGGCCAGGGTGCGAGCAATGCAGATCCGCTGACGCTGACCACCGGAAAACTCATGGGGCATTCGTTTTAGAGCTGTGGCGTCTAACCCCACCCGCTCTAGCAAGTCAACGGCGCGATCGCGGCGGGCGGTTTCATCGGCTTCTAAATTATGTATACGCATCGGCTCCA
Source organism: Leptolyngbyaceae cyanobacterium (assembly GCA_050043465.1). GTDB lineage: Bacteria > Cyanobacteriota > Cyanobacteriia > Phormidesmidales > Phormidesmidaceae > Leptothoe. Next base: position 19,249 of record JBHJIL010000118.1, on the reverse strand, counting down.
TAATAGCCGAGCCAATATTTTGACGAGAATCGAGAGAGCCGTAGGGATTTTGAAAGACAATTTGCATCTCTCTTCGCAGCCGTCGCATGGCCCCAGAATCAAGGCCCAGCACCGAGCGACCATCGAAGTGAATGGTGCCAGATGTGGGTTCGATCAGCCGTAGTAAACAGCGGCTGAGGGTGGATTTGCCGCAGCCTGATTCTCCCACCAGACCCAACGTTTCGCCGGGATATACGTCAAAACTAACCGTATCGACGGCCCGAAATTCTGACTTTTTGCCAAACCAGCCCTTTCGTACTGGAAAGGCTTTGGTTAGCTCATGCACTTTTAACAGCGGCTGCTGTTGCCACAGGATTTCATGGCGCTGCTCTAGCTCCTGGGAACTGACCTCAGCCAAGAGCATCGCCTGATCGGCCTCCGTGCGAACTTTAGCGATCACCCGTTTTGAGTGAGTGGCTTCATCTTCGACCACGTCCATAAAGTCGGTGACGGTGGGCAGTCGCCGCAGCTGCTGTTGAGGGCGCGGACGACAGTTGAGCAACCCCTGGGTGTAGGGATGCTGGGGCTCAACAAAGAGATTATAGGTGGAGGCAATTTCGACCAGGTCGCCTTTGTACATAACGGCTACGCGGTCTGCGATCGCAGATACCACCCCCATGTCGTGGGTAATAAAAATAGTGGCCGTACCGCGAGAAGACTGCAGATCGCGCAACAGATCCAGGATAGTGGCCTGAATGGTGACATCTAGAGCAGTTGTCGGTTCGTCAGCAATTAAAATAGCGGGGTTACCGGCAAGCGCGATCGCAATCATCACTCGCTGCTGCTGTCCACCCGAAAGCTGGTGGGGATAGCGACCTAAAATCTCTTCTGGGTCCGGCAGTTTTACCTCTTCAAACAGCGCGATGGCCCGAGCCTTGGCCGCATCGCCTTTGAGATTTTGGTGCAGACGCAGCGCCTCCATCACCTGCTCACCGCAGGGATATACCGGATTGAGAGAAGTCAATGGCTCTTGAAAAATCATTGAAATTACTTTGCCCCGATACTCGCGCCGCGCCTCCGGCGACAGAGTGAGCAGGTCAACCGGTTGAGCGTCCGGCTGAGCGGGGTCACGAAACCAGACTTCTCCAGAAAGCTTGGCATTTTTGCCGGTCAGACCGATTAGCGCCAGCGATGTCACCGACTTGCCCGAACCCGATTCGCCCACCAGTCCTAACGTTTCGCCCGGTGCCAGCGAGAAGGAAACGGCGTTTACCGCTGGCACAATGCCTGACTTAGTAACAAACGCTACCGAGAGGTTGCGAACATCAAGGATGGGGGTAGCCATAGGATTTAAATATGGAAACGGCGTTAAGTCTCTGCTGACAAGCTTTCTGATAAATAAAGAAAATCACTTGTTTAGAATGATGTGCAGATATTAACTGAATATCTGTATCGTTTGACTCACTTATTCATTAAGAAAGTCGGGTAAGTTCAGTAAATCTAATGAGAGGACACCTACCATCTCTCTACGGCAGTCAACGGGCTGTTAAGGTCCAGGACTGTAGGTCAAATCGCATATATATCCAGGGTTTCACTCCATTGAAGTGCAGTCTTTAGCTGATCAGTGGTGTAAACCATTCGCAACATTCATCTGGGGAGCGAACGACGATGGGCAAACATATATTTCGACGCCGATTGAAACAATTTGTCATGGCGTTGCTGGCGTTTTCGTTAGCGGTGGTTGTGGCGAACTGCGGTGGGGCGACCGATGAAGCGGCCCCCGCCGGAGATGCTGCCGCACCGGCTGATATGGGCACCTTGGTCTTTGGCTCTGGCGGTCAGCCTGTAAACCTGCGGCCAGGGGATGTCACTGACGGTAACTCGATGTATGTGCATCTTCAGATTTATGACTATCTGTTGGCCAATGAACCGGGCAGCACCGAGCTTATCCCCGGCTTGGCAACAGAATGGAGTGCCTCTGAAGACAGCCTGACTTGGACCTTTAATCTGCGTGAAGGGGTTAAATTTCACGACGGCAGCGACTTTAATGCCGAGGCGGTAGTCTTTAATGTCAATCGCTGGTGGGACCCGGAATTTGAATACGGCTACCGGGCTGAAGGACACCTGTATGAAATTTGGACGGATCTGTTTGGCGGCTTTAAAGGTGAGGACGGTTCCACCGTTGTGGACGTTCGCGCCGTTGATGATCTAACGGTGGAATTTGAGCTGGCCGAACCCTTTGCGGCATTTCCAGCTGCGATCGCATCCTCCTATTTTGGCATCGCCAGCCCCACCGCTATCCAAGAAGCCGGGGCGGACTACGGCACCCCCTCCGGTCTCGCCGTTGGCACCGGTCCCTTTGTATTTGAAGAATGGCGCAGTGGCGATCGCATCACCCTGTCAGCCTTTGAAGACTATTGGCAAGAAGGCATGCCCAAGACCGAGCAGGTGGTGTTTAGCTTTGTAGAAGACCCGGCGGCGCGGCTAGCTCAGCTCCGAGCCGGTGCGCTGGACTTCACCGTGGATCTCACTCCGGACCAGCTGCCTGAAATCGAGTCCGACCCAAATTTAGAAGCCGTATTTCGTCCTTCCTTTAACGTCGGGTATCTGGCGCTAAATCCGTCCTATGAACCTCTGGCATCGGTGGAAGTGCGCCAGGCGATTGCCCAGGCCATCAACAAATCCGCCATTGTAGAAGCCTTTTGGGGCGAGCTAGGAGAGACCGACGGCCACTTTGTGCCCCCCTCGCTTGAAGCCTACACCAGCGGCGATGTGGATGATTATGAGTACAACATCGAAGCCGCCCAGCAGGCTCTGGCCGATGCAGGCTATCCCGAAGGGTTTGACCTCGACCTGTGGTATATGCCGGTGAGTCGTCCCTATTTCCCTAACCCCAAGCCGATTGCCGAAGCCTTTGCCGCAGAGCTAAGCCAGATTGGCATTACGGTAAACCTGCAGACCAAAGACTGGGGCGCGTATCTAGAAGATCGCAACACCGAACCCGGCTTCCAATCCTTTATGCTGGGCTGGACCGGAGACTATGGTGACCCTGACAACTTTCTCTTTGCTCACTTTGGCCCCGGTGCTACACAGGACTTAGGCGGTTATCAAAATCCTGAGATGTTTGACATGCTAACTAAGGCCCGCTCAGCCACCGACCAGGCCGAGCGTGAAAAGATCTATCAGGATGTGGACGGTCTTTTGTTTGAAGAAGCGCTGCGGATTCCCATTGTGCATTCTCAGCCGCTGCTGGCGAAGCGTACCAATGTTGACGGCTGGTCGCCGAGTCCGTTTTCGAACGAGCCGTTTACCGAAGTTGAAAAGTCTTAGGTTGATGGGGAGGAGCTGTTTGTTCTGGTACAAAGAGAGTTTCTGTACTCAAGCTGGTCAAATAGATTTGGTACTTTTGGCGAGTCGTTTCGGAACATAGCAACCCTCTCGGAAGCCCCCTAGATCCCCAAACTTGGTAGGGTGAATTCGTTTATGGAAGAAAAGTCTAATCTTAGATTCTGGCTAGGAGATAGACGTTATCTAGGCCCCCCTAGCCCCCCAAATTTGGGGGGGATCAGACTCAAAGTCCCCAAACTTGGGGATTTAGGGGCCTGGATAGCTTCTCAATTCTCCGACAGAACTTTGTTTTCAGAGTTTTCTACTGAGAATGAATTTACCCTACCAAACTTGGGGGTTGGGGGCCTGAACAACCTTCAAATTCTTGTATAGAACCTTGATCTAGACTTCCTTACCTAAAGAATCACTCCCACATTCCTAAGAACTGTTTACCCGCTCATATCCATTGCCCCCATACCCCACCCACACCTCCCATGGGTCGATATATCATCAGACGCCTACTACAGCTCGTGCCCGTATTACTCGGCATCTCCCTGCTAGTATTTGCTTTTTTACATCTCATTCCCGGTGCCCCCGCCGTCACCATGCTGGGCGACCGCGCCACCCCCGATGAGGTCGCCGTCCTGCGAGAACGCATGGGTCTTAACGAACCGCTACCGTTACAGTTTCTGTCCTTTTTAGGCAGTCTCTTGACCTTTGATCTCGGCACCAGCATTTTTACCGGCGTTCCCATTTGGGAAGAAATTCGGCTGCGGTGGCCTGCCACCTTTGAGCTGTCAGTCATCGCGATGCTGATTGCCCTGGTTGTGGGCATTCCAGCCGGGGTGATTGCCGCTGTGCGCAAAAACAGCATTGTCGATAATGTGATGATGAGCGGTTCGCTGCTGGGGGTTTCCATGCCGGTTTACTGGCTGGGTCTGCTGCTGGTGTATCTGTTCGCGGTCAATCTGCAGTGGCTGCCCCCCAGCGGTCGTATCGGTGTCGATCAGGGCTTTTCATTTCAGCCCATCACCGGCTTTTTTATCTTTGATGCGCTAATTCAAGGAGACTTTGGCGCGCTAAAAAACATTCTCTCTCACCTTATTTTGCCCGCCGTTACCCTTAGCACTATTCCCCTAGCGATTTTGGCCCGCATTACCCGTAGTGCCATGCTCGACGTGCTCTCCCAGGACTATATCCGCACGGCCCGCGCCAAAGGGGTGCTGGAGTTTTGGGTGGTGGCTAAACATGCGCTCAAAAATGCCATGCTGCCGGTGGTCACGATTGTCGGTCTAGAGTTCGGCACCCTGCTGGGTGGGGCGATTTTGACAGAAACGATTTTCTCCTGGCCGGGTATTGGCAAATGGATCTACGAAGGCATTTTGCTGCGTGACTACCCTGTAGTGCAGGGCGGTGTTGTGTTTGTTGCCTTTGTGTTTGTCTTGATCAACTTGCTTGTAGATCTCTCTTACGCCTTCCTCGACCCTCGCATTCAATACAAATAAGCCAATACAAATAATATGACCACCACTCTCCCGCGTCCGGCAACAAAATTTCTCAAAAACCGAGCGGTACAGCGCTTTACTGAATCAACATCAGGCTTGATTGGCCTGGGGCTGACGCTGTTTATCACCCTGGCTGCGCTGCTGGCACCGGTTTTGAATCCTTACGATCCGGCGAGCGATCGCGACTATGCGGCCCGACTCCAGGGGCCGAGTCTGGAGCACTGGTTTGGGGCCGATGGCCTCGGGCGCGACATCCTTACCCAGGTCTGGTACGGGCTAAGGACGTCCTTGGTGATTGGTGTTGTGGCGGTGCTGCTGGGGCTGCTGATCGGCGTGGGGCTAGGTCTAGCCGCCGGATATTTTCGCGGTTGGATAGAGGGAATTATCGGCTGGCTAACGGATGTGATGTTGGCGTTTCCCTCTATTTTGCTTGCGATCGCAGTTGTCACCATTACCGGCCCTAGCATGGTCAGTGTGATGGTGGCCGTCGGAGTAGTACAAATTCCCAAATTCATTCGCCTCACCCGCAGCATGGTGCTCTCACTGCGGGAGCAAGAGTTTGTACAAACCGTGCGCGCCTTTGGGGCTAAACCGCCACGCATTGTCTTTTTACACATTTTGCCTGCCAGCCTGGCTCCGCTCATCGTTCAGGCTACGTTGGCCATCGGCACATCTACCCTAGAGGCAGCCGGACTCGGTTTCTTGGGCCTGGGCGCGCAACCCCCCACCCCTGAACTCGGCACCATGCTCTCTGATGCCTTCAAAGGCGGCTATTCTCTCTCCGCTCCCTGGACCATTGTGTTCCCAGGGCTGTTTATTACTGTGACCGTACTGGCGTTTAATCTACTGGGTGACGGTCTCCGCGATGCCTTTGACCCAAAGGGAGGACTGTCGTCTACATAAAAAGAATCCCTCTGAGTTTCTTGCTCTCATTAGGTCCTGTACGCCCCTGTACTTAACTCATCAATGCAGAATTTACTTGATGCCAGAAGTCCAAATACGGCACCTGTTGGATCTCTGAGGATGGCTTTTCGTTCACCATTGGGCATGTGGGCTGCGGCCTCATATACGCTTGCCCCCAGTGTTTTGGCGTTGGCAATGGCTGCATCAAGATCGTCAGTTGCAAGATAGGGTATCCAGACAGCAAATCCTACCGTGCCAAACAACTGAGTTGTAACTCCAGCGGCACTGGCGTTGTTCATACCTTTAAAGACGGCATAGTGACCCGCCTCATAGGATCTCCAGCCAAACAGATCGCCATAGAGCAACTTGGCTGCTTCAACATCATCGGTAATAAGCTCATCCCAGAGAAAAGTACCACTAGGAGCGGGAAAGGCATGCGTGGGAAAAGTAGGACAAATGATAGCACCTTGCAAATCTTGAATGACCGAGCTACGACCCACACCTGGTGTATCAAACGGTTCTCGAATAATGGTTAACCCAAGACTCTTGGCCTTTGCCGTGACGGCATCAACATCTTGAACTTTTACATAGGCAATCCAGCCAGAAATATCATTTTGTCCAGGATCAACAAAGCCGCCGTGAGCTTCATTCTCAGCAAAAATCAACGGATATTCGGCTGCGCCAGGCTTCCAAACAAAGTTTGAAGTATGTTCAAGCTGGTAGTCCCAACCCAGTAAGTCGGTGTAAAATTGTCTTGCTTTAGCAACGTCTTGCGTCAGAAGATCGTGCCAGATCACATGACTAGCCTTGATGGACATAGTCTCCTCTTTCTCTTAAAGGCTAAAATTTGGAGCTATTAACATCGCTATTATAACTTGTTCAATTTAAAACACGGTGCCTACGGTAACGGTCGCGTCGATGTTATTCCAGCATTTCTAAGTCATCGGAAAAACTGGGATCGGGACGTCGAATTTTCGGTGATTGCGATTTGTCCGACATTAATAGTAGTCATCGTTTCAAGGAATTTATGAAATGTCTCAGGATCAATACACCATTCTTTGATTACAATGCCTATTTTTTCCAACAGCTTCAAGCAGTAAGGCAAGCTTGCTAACGATCGCATTCAGCCGCACGTTAGGAAATCGCTTTGTTACCTTGAGCCTTGGATCTAGATGGTTTTGGTTGAGAGGAGGCACTCTTTTGCCCCAGCACAATGCTGGTGAAGATAATAGCAATTCCGCCAAGTTGGATGGGCGTCAACGTTTGTCGAAGCCAGAAAAAACCAATTAGGGTAGCCATCACCGGGCTGAGGAGACCCAAATACGATACGGCAGAGGCAGAGAGCTTACCAATACCTCGAAACCAGAGCAAATACGCCAATCCAGTCCCCAATAGCCCAAGATAAAGAAGCCCTTGAAAGTTTGTTTTTGTAAACGTTTCAAAAGGACCTTCAATGATGAGGGCAACAGGCAGTAGCAATGCACCACCTACCGTAAGCTGCCATGCGGTAAATGCAAGTAAAGAAACAGGTGGTTGCCAGCGTTTTACCAGCACTGTACCAAGCCCCATGGTGGCAGCACCGCCAATGGCGGCAAGAATGCCAAGAGAGTCGAGTTGAGCTGATGGGTCAAGCACTAAGAAGCCAATGCCAACAAAGCCTGCGATCGCAACTAAAATTGCCCCTCTAGTAGGCTTTTTGTGCAAAATCAGCCACGCAAACAGTACAACTAGCAAGGGTTGAATTGCCCCAGCTGTAGCCGCTACTCCACCCGGTAGACGGTAAGCCGCGACAAACAGCAGTGCCTGGAAAATACCGATGTTTAAACCACCCAAAACAAGGATTCTCCACCACCAAATTCCTTGGGGTAATTTTCTTAATGCAATAGTAAGCAACAGCCCGACGGGAAGGGCTCGCAATGCTGCCACCAGTAGAGGATGACCCGGCGGCAAAAACTCGGTTGCCACAATATAAGTTGTCCCCCAGGAAATCGGAGCCAGCGCCGTTATCGCAGTATCTGTCAGTTTAGAATTGAGATATTTCATGATTGTTTATGGATTGCCTGATCGCATCTGTTGTGTCGCTTAGAATATTTCTGGCTGTAAAACGTCTGGTTCTATAGCCAGAAACACGCCATCAGATTTCAAACGTCGCTTCGCTTATGAAGCAGGAAGTTCTGTAAGCTCAAGGACATTTAAGTCAGGATCGCGAATAAAGATCGATGTTTTACCATCGCCAAAGGTGACGGGGCCTCCGCTTAGCCTGATATCAATTGACTCCAAAAAGGCTTTGGCATCTAGAACAGACTCCACCTCAATCGCGTAGTGGGTATAGCCGGGATATCGTTCTTCCACATCCATCAAGATGTTTCGCTTGTCAAAACTGTTATCACCGTGAGCGATCAGATTAATCTCGATCCCGCTGGGATGCTTGATAACAAAGACTTGCTCTTCATAGTCTTTGCGCGTGATTTGAAACCCAAGAGTTGTATAAAACTGCATGGATGTGTCAGCATCCATTACTCGGATGCCAACATGATCTAATTTTTTGATTTGCATGGGTAGCTTTGTAAAATCAGCGTTAAAAGAGTTTATTCATTCGAACCGGGGGCCACAGCAACGGCGTCGATTTCAAAGAGTACGCCGGGAGCATAAAGTTCTGGCACCGGAATCAAGGTGCTAGCTGGAGGATTGTCGCCAAAAAAGGCTTTACGCTTTTCCACCAGGTAAGCGAGCTTCTCTGCATCATGCTCCACAATCAGCAGCGTAATTTTGGCAACGTTGTCAGGGTTGGTGCCAGCCACGTCTAAGGTTGCAGCCAGTGCGTCAAAGGAACGATCAACCTGGCTTTCAAAGTCGTTTGGGCCATCTTCGGTAATACCAACCTGCCCGGCAACGTGAACAAGTTGGGCATTGGCTACGGTAATCGTTGCTTGCGAATAGCCGTACTGCAACGAGTTTGCCAACTCGGGCGGATTCAGCGCCCTTTTTAACTCTTCCTGAGCCGCAACGGAGGTCAGTAGCAGCCCTGAGGCCAATAGTCCGGCAAAGAAGCCCGTTACCTGAAAATTAGTCAGTGTAAGTTTCATGTTCAAAGTCCTTATGTGTAGTGAGTTGCGATCGCTGATTAATAGAGCGTCACAGCAAAACGCAGCTTTCGAGGAAGAAGAAACTTCCTGCTTATTTATCTTGATATCAAGATAGCCGATATAAAGGTAAATATCAAGTATCTTGAGATAGAGATATAATGACCCCATGACTCAAGACACCATCGACAAAATTCTGGCTCAGTGGAAACAGGAAGCTCCTGCTTTAGATGTTTCGTCCTTAGCCGTTGTGGGGCGGGTTCTACAGCTTGCTCAATTGCTAAGTAAGCATCGAGAAACCGTGCTGGCCGACTTTGACTTAACAGTGTGGTCCTTTGATATGTTGGCCACTTTGCGGCGTCAGGGGCCTCCTTATCAACTCAAGCCAACTGAGCTATATCAGTGGCTGATGCTTTCTTCGGGGGCCATGACTAACCGCATTGACCGGCTTGAAAAAAATGGATTGGTAACGCGGCTGCGAGATCCTGATGATCGTCGTAGTGTTATTGTGCAACTCTCTGATGCTGGTGTGGAGCGCATTGATGCAGTAATGCCGGTATTGTTCGAGCGGGAAAAGCAGTTTCTAGCAGACTTGAGTCAGACCGAAACGACAGATTTGATAACGCTACTACGACAGTTTCTATCAACAGTGCATCAACAAGTATCGTAAACATCTACGACGCGCTCTTTATCCTGAGCTTAGAAAGAATATCTAGATTTTATCTTTCAATATGCCGCACAGAAGTATCTTCACTCTGAGCGACAACAACATCGCTTACGGCGGCTACGATAGCCTCTGGGGCATCTAAGGGAATGTAGTGTGATGCTCCTTCGATGACTCGCCAGTCCGTATTCGTAGATAACTCTGTGAGTTCGGCCTGTAATCTAGGCCATAGATCTGACCATACATCTTTTAATCGAGCTGTTGTTGTCGCATCAATCTGATAGGGTAGCTGTTCTAGAAATTGACCAGCTGTAAGAACTACTGTAGGCGTATCGCCAAACGGTCCAGTATGTTGTAACGACGGCAGTAATCTGACTCCATTCAGGTCCGTCGGTCGCTGCGGATGAGCCGGTAGCGGATGAAGCGCTGGTCTTGGATCACAATCTCGCCATCTTCGCGGAAACCAAGCCGTCGCAGCGCTGCGACCCTTGTCCTACTTGGGGGAAGCAGGGCGGTAACGGAGTCAACGCAGAGATCTTCGAATGCATGTGTCAGAATCCTCCGATAGAGGGCAGGACCTGCTCCCCAGTACTTTCGATTAAGGACGAGCCCCACGTCTACATCGTCGCCCTCTGGCTGAAGGCCACCCCAGCCGATGAACTCGTCATCCAGCACGAAGGCCCAAGGTCCAAAGCCTCTCTCCTCCCACATTCGTTCCTTGATAGCGACAAAGAGATCGCACTCGACCTCTCCGAACTCATCCCGAGCCAGTGGTAGGTGCCGAAGGACTGCGGGATCGTTCATCAAGTCGATGATTGCGGCCGGGGGAATCTTAGTTAGCCGCGTGAACGCGATTCTATCGTAATCGGTAGTTTCCATAGCGGAGGAGGTTGAACAAGAGACTGCGGCAGACTCACTGCCTAACATCCAGGCAGATATCTTACGATACCTAGCCGAGCAACCGTAATCCATCGGGTGCAGCCGGATAGTTAGGCGGCGATCTCATTTAGCAAAACCTGAATTCGTTCGCCTAAATCATGAGCGGGCAATCACAGTTAGCTCAGGCTATCCGTAACTGCTGAATATCCTGGATGGGGGGTGCCCCAAACAGACGGGAATATTCACGGCTGAACTGCGAGGGGCTTTCGTATCCCACCTGATAGGCGGCATAGGTCGCATCGGTGTCTTCAGCTAGCATCAGGCGACGCGCTTCTAACAGCCGCAATTGTTTTTGATACTGCAGCGGGCTCATTGAGGTGACGGCTTTGAAATGACGATGGAAAGATGAGGCCGACATGTTAGCTTGCTCTGCCAACTCCTCGACCCGTAGCGATTGGGCAAAGTCAGCTTTGAGCCGTTCGATCACGCTGGCAATACGCTGCATGTTGCTGCCAGAGGTGGCAATCTGACGAATTGCTCCCCCTTGTTCACCTGTGAACAGACGGTAGTAGATTTCGCGGGTAATGATCGGCGCTAGAAAGGGAATATCCTGCGGCGTATCCAAAAGCTGAGTCAGTCTGAGGGCGCAATCAATCAGCGGCAGATCGACATCGCTGACGAACAACCCTCGACATGAGCTTTCTTTTGCCCCTGTTCTAGGTTGAATCTGGGCGACCATATCGGAGAGTTGGAGGAGAGATAGTTTCAGCAAAAAGCCTAAGTATGGCTGGTCGGGCGTCGCCTCCACGATAAATCCCCTGACGGGCAGCTCCACGGAAACCACCAGATATTGACTGGCACCATAGTGATAGGTCTCCTCTCCGAGCAATAGCTGCTTTTTTCCCTGAACGATGATGGCGAGCGCCGGTTCATAGACGCTGCATATCATCGTGGAGGCATCGTCTCGCATGAACTCTAATTGAGCGATCGCAGTTGGGTGAATTCCATTGCCCCTCCCATCTGTGTATCGCGTCACCCGTTCCGCCAGTTCTGCGCAGCGACTCGCGATGTTCGAGCGGCGTTGTGCCATCGCATCGTGGTTAACCGTTTCAGTATTCATGGTGGGTTTCGACGCCTGCAATCGCTTCCTACGGGCTCATTATAGGGGAATAGTCTCTCAATTAACCTCTGCTTTGGGAGGATTAGGCAATGACCTGCCAGGTTTGGGCATTCAGCGCTAAGTTCTTCTGGCCTACGATTAACCCATGTCAAGCAAAGAATGGAAGGATAAGGCAATGGCACAGAATACTCAAAAAATCGCATTAGTGACCGGATCGAGCCGAGGGTTGGGTAAAAACACTGCATTGACGCTGGCCCAAAAAGGCGTTGATGTGATTGTGACCTATCACAGCGCTCAGGCTGAGGCTAACGAGGTCGTTTCTGAAATTAAAGCGATGGGCCGCAAAGCGGTTGCCCTACAGCTGGATAGTTCGGATACCCAAACCTTTAATGGATTTGTCGGCCAGATTAATCGGGTACTCCAGGATATCTGGCAAACGCAACAGTTTGATTTTCTGATTAACAATGCCGGAATTGGCATCAATAGGCCTTTTACTGAGACGACTGAAGAAGATTTTGACCGTTTAATGAATATTCAGCTAAAGGGCGTTTTCTTCCTAACGCAAAAACTTCTCCCGGTGATCAAAGATGGCGGACGAATCGTCAACATTTCAACGGGGCTTGCCAGGTTTACGCTACCAGGATTTTCCGCCTATGGCGCAATGAAGGGGGGAATAGAAGTACTGACCCGATACCTGGCGAAGGAATTGGGTGGAAGACAAATCGCCGTTAATACCATTGCTCCTGGCGCAATCGAAACGGATTTCGGGGGAGGTGCAGTGCGTGACAATAAAAACATGAATGACTTTATCGCCTCGCAAACAGCTTTAGGCCGTGTGGGTGTTCCAGATGATGTTGGCGGTGCGATCGCATCTTTACTCTCTGAAGACAACCGCTGGATTAACGGCCAGAGAATCGAAGTTTCCGGTGGCATGTTTCTTTAATTCACACCAGTTTCAACGATGAAGAAAGCCATCGTGGCGGCCTCCATGGATACCCGTGGGGTCGTCTCGACAGGTGCAGTCTTCTGAATTTTGAATTCTGCGTAGCGTTACTAGCTCAAGGATGTAAACAAGCCTGTTGTTCATGGGGCAAGCCTTTGGGCAAGTCGCCCAGCTGATAGGCGACGACCGCTTTATCTGGATCTGATGTAGTGGTAGTCAGTAGTTCTGTATTGCGCTGTTGCAGCCTGCGCCGAACTCCCTCACCAGCGGAAGCGGCGATGGCCACATCAATAAAATGTAGCGGATGGCGCTCACCATCTCCTCGAACATGCCATTCATGCAAGCAACCCATATTAGTCAAGTCCAGTATCCAGGCCAGACTGACATCGGCTGCATTAGAAACAACATAGATCTGCCACCGCAGCGCTCTTCCTGCGTGAGGTGCAATACTGCCATCATTTGCTATTGCCACAGCCACTAATTTTTCTGCCATTTAACCAAGTCTCCAAACAAGTGCAACATTTCAAGCTCAGAGCTTCTACTAAGACCTTGCAGTCTCACGTATCCAATCGAAACAATGTCGGAATTATAGGAGATAGCAATTGTTAAATTGCTGTTGCTAATTAAGCATGTACTCAAGGCTCAATGTCCCCACTAAACACTCTTTGCAAAATAGCTTGGGGCAATGTGCGAGTATTTTTGTCCGAAACTTGGTTGCAGGTGTGAGATCGCAGCCTAACGGTCTGATTGAGTGGCTACCAATCGCCTCTGCTGCAAAACCGAGTGCGATCGCGGATGTGCCCAGTGGTCCACGTTTCAAGGTTCTCCGCACCACTGGGCGGAGAACCCGTCATCATGCCTAGGCCCTATCCGATGAAGAAGAGCACGAGTATGTGGCTCTCAGGCTAACGGCCGAGCATTCTGGTCTTGAGCGATACGAGCTTCTTGATTTCATGGGTGATGTCCTCTCGATCCTCATTTAGGACAGTGTAGTTAGTGGACTGAGTCTGCATGAGGGACGTCACTAAATCGCTTACTGCACTTTCGTCTGTTGAGTCAAGGAGAATGGGCTCTGTGTAGTTGTTCATCGTGCTTGGGTCTATTTTGCAATACATTACTTTCAGTTCTAGCTGTTCCAGCTAAAAGCTTTTGTTTCCTCAGGTACAGCCAGATCGCTAGCCAGCAATCTTAAGCAAGAAAAAATTATTGAACGTCGAGCAACATATCTTAGAGATGGTAGTTGCTTGTTCGTTATTTCTCGCACTAATCTTGTTGGTGCTTGTGAGTCAGGCCGAGTGTTTATAATGACTCAGTGACCCATAATATTCCAATTAAGTCCACTTGCCACGGACTATGCTAGCTCGCTGTTGGTGATTATCAGACCGGTTTTTGGCCGGAGTAAACAGCAAACCGATAGTTTTTATACCAGCAGTCAACTTGAACAAAGCCCACTTCAGATAACCAGTTGAGTTGGTCTTGTAATGTGGCAGTTTTATCTGCTTTCATGCGTTCAATAGCGATTTCAATATCGAGGTCAGTACACCCTTTGGCTTTAGTACCATTGAGCCAAGCCTGAGCATATTTTTCTTCGTTCTCCGGTGTGGTGCCTAAAGCTTGGTCTGCATTGATGAAGTGGCCGCCACTTTCAAGAACATTGAAAATCTTGTTAAATATGCTTTTGAGTTTTTCCTGCGGTGTATGATGCAACGCCAGCGCCGAGACCACAACATCATACTTTCCGGTAATAGGCTCATTGATAAAATCCAGAACCACATACTCAATGTTTGGATTTGAATCGAAACGCTCACGTGCCTTTCTCAACATTTCGTCCGAAATGTCTGCCAATGTGATGGCAGCCTTTGGAAAGGCCGCCGTTATTAAACCGGACAACAAACCTGTACCAGCACCGATATCAAGGACCTTAATGTCGGCTTGATTGTCGTGAGGAATAAGACCGAGAGCAGTGCTATAAAACTCTTCAAAACACGGAATGTATTGAGGTCGAGTGCGATCGTAATCTTGCGCGGCTGCATCGAAAAGAGATTTGATATTCATAATGTAATCGTACCGCCTGCAGTAAGGTCGTGCGCAGCAGACTAACGCCTCGGTTCACCCGACACAGATATCTTTTCAAATTACCAAAGGGCCTTTCTACGATCGGGTGCAACTGCATGGTTAGATGGTGTTCTGTAATTCAAGCAAAACAGCCACAGTGCTGATTAACAAAAAGTGCTGAATTCTTTCTTAATCTTTACAGCTGAAGTAGATTCAATCATCAACTCCGCCAATTTTCCCTGCACTGAAAATACAGGGAGCTGTCCAGGCGCTAGATTCAGAATAGCTTCAACTTCCCAATTAGCGAGCATAGGGGCTTGCTGTGTGGCCAATATGATGATGCGGTCAAACCACTGGCAATGTGGGAGCCACAGCCATTTTAGGAGAAGACAGCGAAAATCCTGGCTCTGCAGGCAGTTCAGATATTTTTCCATTCCACAGAACCAGTATCGAACAATGCTAAATAACGCTTAATGCGCCTTTTCTTAACCTAAACTTCATTTTAATTTAGACTTTTACTTAACCCATGCTTGTGCATTTTTTCTGAACAAGCATGGGTTTCTCCCAAGAAGGGAGATATCCTCTGTTTTGCTGAGATCAAGCGCCATGAAATCATCAACCTCTGGCGGTTCAGCGGCTAGCTGGCCCATCATCAGATCGTTATTACTCTTAGGATGTGTAGTCACAGGACTATCGGCCTGGGCAGGATATCGTCAGAATGATTTACTACGCTATTTTGATGAAGGCAGCATTCTGAGTTGGCTATCGGGGCTACAGCTGGTGTCAGTGGCTGTCATTGCAGGTGCTATCTACCGCCTGCTTCGCCAGCAACGGACGAGTTGGCGTTCGCCACACTTACTGTGGCTACTGGTGACTATTGGTTTTTTCTTTTTAGCGGCAGATGAGCTAGCTCAGATCCATGAGTCCATTGATAAATCGATCCATACGACCTGGCAGCTACAGGAAACAGGACTTACTGACCGGATTGATGATGCTTTAGTTGGAGCCTATGGAGCGATCGCAGCTGTGATTGCCTATGGTTTTCGGCGTGAGATCAAACGATATCGTCATTTATGGCCGCTGATACTGTGGAGCTTTGGTGTGATGTGCCTGATGGTAATATTTGATACATTAACCAATCGCTTCGACATTCTACCCATGTTGTTTGGCCAGAGCAGCCATTCTTTATTCCTCGCTCTAAGTGTTGCTGAGGAGTTTTGTAAGCTGGTTGTAGAAGCGATTTTGATAGGTGGTCTGTACCAGGTGTTCCGGATCGAAAAGCAGGCCCATCTTTCTCAAGCTGTTGACCCAGCCACCGACTCTGCTAATACGCAAGCCAACTAATAATGCCCCTGTCATAACGTTTGTGTTCAGCGGACACCCACCCCTTAACTCTAACAAAGCAAGCAAGCACGTTCCGCTGCAATACGGTTGTTAGCTGGTAATGCCTCACCGATCTACTTCGTTGAATTTCCATGGCTGCTGTCTCCATCCTAATCTTCGTTTTGCTGATGATGTATCCACTTGAGGTAGATGAATCTCCACAAGCTCTACGGTTTCTCGAACCAATGCTTCAAGCTGATTGACTGCTACTGGGGGTTCCTGATGAAACAGCCCTTCAAGACGAGCGGCAAGATTCTCAGGTGCAATCTCCATTTGCTCAATAAACTTGCTCATCCGCTTGAATTGAAATGTTGAATAATATAAACGGTTCAACCCAGATAACACGCCGAGAAGGTTTTGGGCTGACTCAACCAGGATTTGATAATACCAAAGCGTCGTATCTCGCTTGGCGAACTTTTCCTGCATTCCCCAAATCGCGAAGAACTTGAGGTAATGTTTAACCATCTTCTGTGCGAGTTCATCCGGATAATTCGCTACCTTGGCTTTCCATCGCTGAATGAGCGTTTCGCCGTACAGTGGGATTCCAAGCAATGTTCCAGACATCGCTTTCAGTAATGGGGATTGAATGTCACGCCCTTCTAAGACATTTGAAATATCTTTCTCCCATTGTGAGATTGTCACATGACCAAACTGACACTCGACACCATTTACAAGGTAACTCTCAGCGAAGCCACCCTCTTTTCGATCACCCAAAATCCAGAGCCGCTCTGAACCTTGATTCTGGTTACGCGCAAGCTGTAGTTCTTCCTCGGAAGGTAATTCGTCGTAATAAATGCTCATGTCACAATCAGAGTATTCGTCACACAGCCCTTCTGCAACTGAGCCTGCAACCATTGCTGCTTTTGTTTTCGGATTAGCAATGTACGCTTTAACATTGCGTTTTGCTAATTCCAATAAATATTGAGTTCTATTATTCATGGATTTCACGCCTTGGATGAGGATGTACATCCATGATGCAACACTGATTTTTACAGGCTAACGGTAGAGCTGAGCGGTGGCCAGTATTTTCTGATCATTGTTGGAATGTTTCAGGCCGTCCGCTCCTGCACAGAGTTAGACAGCTCATTCAGATGTTGGATTGACATCAAACTCCATCTTAGAGCGATAAAAGCAAACGTCAAATTCCATAAAAAAGTTGGTTTGACCGAGAATGACTGGAATGTTTTCAGCTCTCGCCCAAGCAAAAGCTAACCTTATAAAACCGCAGCCTTCGACGTCTGTCATGGCAAACAGTTGCATGGCTGGTTGGCCTCCTAGGTTGCCTACTAGTTGGATCACCGCTTTTCGAGCATCCCAAATCACTCTCAGCTTAAGGCCAACTTCATAAGGCAAAACATTTACTGTAGCGCCACTGTTCACTAAGCTAATCACCTCCAAGCTTCGATTCTGATAATTGAGTTGTGATTCTGATAATTAAGTATTAATAGGATACGAGGCAGGCTATCAAACTCATTTTGGGACAAGTCAGTTTGGCCAATGCTCTTTTTTAGCCACAGACCTGACAGTTTCCTCGACGCATGCTTGAGATTATTTACCTGTTGACCTCACCACCATAATATCTAATATAGCTTAGAAAGAACTCATTGAAGATTAGGTGAGTTATCAGAGAATTTTCAGAAAACAGTGACACTATCAGAATTGAATCACTGTTTTATTACAGTACAACATTTCATCCACGATATTTTGTCTAAAGGAGAGATGCTTGCACGTCAGACTTACCTGAAAGTATTGATCACCAGTTGTTTGAACTGCGATTGTGATTTTTGCGTGATGCAAGCACTACCCTGACTTGCCCTTATAAATTGAGACAGGAAACATCCATGACAAGCACCCAAAATATAAGAATCGGCTTAGCCACAATTCGAATTACTGTAGCAGCTTTTTTCTTGATTTGGTCCATCGAGAAAATCATTGCGCCCGAGATTACTCAAGCTGTTTTTTCTCGCTTTTACTTCCTGACCATACCTTCTAGCTTCTCTGTTTTTATAGGTATTGTACAAACCATAATTGTTCTACTGTTTCTCGCTGGTTTGTTCAAGTTATGGACCTATGGCGCGTTGCTGGGCATGCATGCAGTCTCTGTAATAGCCTCGCATCAACCTCTGCTTAATCCCTACATGCCGCCTAATCACCTCTTCTGGGCAAGCATACCTACACTGGGTGCGCTGATTGCGTTATTTCTTATGCGTGATGAAGATCAGCTATTTACGTGGTCTAGCCTGTTTGTAGCCAAGTCTAGGCAATAGCCTGCCGATACCGTTTCAGTAATTTTCCGATAGCGCGGCGCTGTCTCAGGCAGCGCCGCCTGTTTTGGATAATGCTTTATCCTTTTCTAAGGATGAACAAAAGTATTAGGCTTGCACTTCTTGATTAGAGTTCGACTCCTTTTCTGAGGAAGCTATTGCTCGTCTAGTTAGTGCCCCCATTCAATTCGTGACATTATGATCTCAGCTAAAGAATCTTTTTTATCAGTCTAACGTGGAGCTGAGCGGCGGCCAATATTTTGCATCAATGCCTGGATCGTAAATTCCGTCCGCTCCTGCGTAAGGTTATGCTTCATGGCTAGGGGCCTCATCTGCATACTGGTCTATCACAATATCAAAATCTGCCCTTCTCATCTATCACAGTAGAGTCGGTTAGCCAAGCTAGGATCAATCACAAAGGGATTCTCGTTCCCTTGCTTTACTGCAATTGCCTGGTTACGGCGCTGTTCTTGTTCATTAACAGGATCTAACTCATTCCAAGCACATAGGATATCTTTCTGCTGTCGAAAGAACGCATCATCTGCTTGATCACGGTAGATAGTGTAGAAATAAAACTGAGCGCGAGCGATATCACCTTTTACCTTCTCGCGGGGCTCAAAGGCTGCACGCGTAGCTTCACTGTAGTTATCAATATTCATACTGGGGATGGAGTTTAACTGATCTGAATCAATCACCCACCATCTCGTTTGTGAATCATCGATTTCGGCGAACGGTAAACTTTCTCTGCGATCATTAACCTGTACTTGAGCTGGAAACAGATGGTGTAAATCGCTTTTAGCAACACCTGTGGCTCCTTTGCCCTGAGGCCATGAGTGTTCTGCGTTCAAACCTTTTTCGTTTTGAAATGCATCCCTGCGAGGTGTTTGTGAATTAGGATTTACAGGCTGCTCAAAACCTGAGTAAATACCACGAACAATGCCGTTGTCATTATCTAACTCACTAAACATATAATCTCGAGCTTTTCTATACCCCAGACCTATGCACAGGACAAAAAAATAGCAACCTCCTGAAAGCCTTTCTGCTGCTGGGGTTGAGTCAATTTTAGGAAGATATGTCTGAGATGATCAAAGCCATACCGAAAAATGCTCTTGGCTAATCGCCCGTGAGCTTTGATAGTCAACGG
>JBHJIL010000117.1:0-4011 GCA_050043465.1 Leptolyngbyaceae cyanobacterium | reverse complement strand
GAGAGTGATCTGAATTTTGTGTAAGCGGTCTAAGATCCAATTAATGAAGGAGACCGCTCTACCATGGCTCGCAAGAAAAAAGAACCTAACCGCGTCGATGACCTGCTAGACGAATTGCTCGAGGACTGTAAAAGTCCAGAGGACATCCTGGGCGAAGGCAGCCTAATGAAGCAGATCAAAAAGCGCCTCGTTGAACGTGCGCTAGCGGGTGAACTCAACGGTCATCTGAAAAGCGAAGCGGCAGACGAAACCGCCGCTCCCAATAGCCGAAACGGTCGCTCTAAGAAAACCATTCAGTCTGAGGATGGTGAACTGGAGCTGTCGATACCGCGAGACCGCAATGGCAGCTTTGAACCGATTTTAGTGCCGAAGCATCAGCGTCGTATCGCGGGTCTCGATGAGAAGATACTGGCTCTCTATGCCCGAGGAAACAGTACCCGCGACATCAGCGCTCAGCTTGAAGAACTCTACGGTGGGGCAAAAATATCAGCCGCCGTCATCAGTGAGGTTATTGACAGGGTCAGCGAGGATGTCAAAGCCTGGCAGTCCAGGCCATTGGATGAGGCGTATCCGATTGTCTACCTCGATGCCCTATATGCGAATATCAAGGTCTCAGGGCGCGTCAGCAAACGAGCCGTCTACGTGGTCCTCGGTATCGACCGAGAGGGCGAGAAACAACTTCTCGGCCTGTGGATAGGTGAGGCCGAAACCGAGGGGGCCAAATTCTGGTTGAAAGTACTCACAGACCTTCGCAATCGAGGCATGAAAGATATGCTGATTGCCTGCTGCGATGGTCTCAAAGGCTTTCCCCAGGCGATTGAATCCGTCTATCCCTATACCCAAGTACAGTTATGCATCGTTCATCTAATGCGCAACTGTATGAAATATGTGCCGTGGAAAGACCGAAAAGACGTCGCGGCCGACCTCAAGCCGATTTATCAAGCCGCGACGTTAGCCGAGTCAGAAGCCTCCCTTGATGCCTTTGCCGCCAAGTGGGACGACGCTTACCCAGCGATCAGTCAAATCTGGATTCGGCACTGGGAAAACGTCATTCCCATATTCGACTACCCGATGGAGATTCGACGAGTCATCTATACCACCAATGCCATTGAGTCGCTCAACCGCTCTCTGCGCAAAGTGATTAAAACCAAGGCTGTTTTCCCCAGTGAGGATGCTGTTTTCAGACTGATGTATCTAGCCATGAACAATATTGCTAAGAAATGGAACAGACCCATTAAAAATTGGCGCGCAGCCCTCTCGCATTTTGCTATTCTGTTTCCAGAACGCTTTTCCCCATAAGAAAAAAGCGCTTACACAAAAATCAATACACTTTCTCTTGTTAGAAGAATTTGATTTGGCTTATGTCTTTAGGTTAGTGAATGTTATGCTTCTTCGAGCAACGATTGACATGTGATGAGATATTGGGTTTGTGGCAATACTTGAAGCGGATGTGGCATTAAGAACTCGCAAATTTCTCAAAACCGGCAAGGTTGCTGAGCAGTCCATCTCTCGCTTGTATACAGACGCTCATAGTACCCTCCTGACTCATAAATCTCTCTCTCCCTTCCAACGCTTCACCGTGGATCTCGGCGACTTTGTCATGCATCCCGACCTCGTCGGCCAGCTCACCGACGGAGAAACTCTCTTTGCCATTGAAGCCCAAGGTACCAGCGATCTCATCAAAGGACTTGCCTAGGCCGAACTTTACCAATCCGGCTTCCATTACACTTACCTCGCCGCAGACGCTCAAGCCCTCGGTTCCAGTCTGATCACCCTCGCCCGACGCAAAACGTTGGCATCCTGTCCATTGACGATACCGTCACCATTGCCCACCAGCCAGAAGCCCAAATGCCCCTGCGAGAGCCCTTCCAGTTTATCTCTCGCCAGATGGATACCGTTATCCAGATCAGCCGAGGTCAAACCTACCAATACAACATACCCACCAAAGACTTTTGGGAACTACGGTGACCCTCAAATACTTTCTGCCCTGGTGGCCCTCCGACTATATCTGGAAAGAATGGACCGTCGCAGACGACCTCACTAAGCAACCCCACTGGAACAAAGCTTACCTGTGGGACTACCTGCCCAACCTCTTGGATGGCATCCTGGTCTCTCGCATGGCAGTAAAACCCCATCGCATCAAAGACCTACGCCAAACCATTCGCTATCATGGGCCGATCCTCGGCGACTCCGGAGCCCATTCCTACCGAGCCCTCGATGAGCCCCCCTTCACCTGCCAGGACCTGCTAGAGTTCTATGCCGCAGGCCAGTTCAACTACGGCATGATCCTCGATATGGTCGCCTCACCCTGGGTGCGACCCGGTGGCTTACCCCTCAGTGAACTTCAGCGACGACTCCAGCTCACCCTTACCAATGCCGAGCACTGCCTTACCCTGCACCAGCGCTACCAATATCCCTTCGAGCTGATTGGCGTTGTCCAGGGCTGGGACCCCGACAGCTACCGCACCTGCGCCCAAGCATTACTCAAAATGGGCTTTACCCACCTTGCAATAGCAGGACAACGTAGCCTCAAGCTCATCAAAGCTGCCATCGACACAGTCCTTACCGAAACCCAGAACCACCCAGATCCCATTAAGCTCCACATCCTCGGCACCGGCAATCCCAACGTCCTATCGTTCTACGTCGCCAAAGGCATCCATTCCTTCGACTCATCCACTTGGCTCCGCAAAGCCTGGCTCGACGCAAAACGCAACTACTTCATCGTTAGCCACCAAACCTATCAGGCCTACCAAGCCACCCGCTTAGGCTTAGCTCCCCTCACCGATCAGCCCATAGAGTGGAGCACCCCCATCACCTGTAGCTGTCCCTTCTGCCAGCACCTAGGCCAGCACATCCTCCTATTTCGCGGCCACGAACGCAACACTCGACGGGGGTTTCACAATATCTACCAGTACATCCAGTTTCTCAATGCCCATCGTTTTTGAATTTGTTCTTGGAATACCCGCTTCCACATCACATCCAAACGCAGCTTCAATTCAGAACGGTTCCTGTAATCTCAGCTGTAAGATTTCCTTCGTTAGGGAGTAGATGTACATTCATTGTCTCGGATGAATCAAAAACACAACCATCTGTCCCCGACGTTCCCAATGCTTACGACTAGTCGGCATCATCCTGATCGCATCAGCTTCCGACTCCAGCAAAAACTGAATCTCTCCAGGAGCAAATTTGCAATCAATAAACCTAAATGACCGATCAATCCCAGCCGCCTTATCAGCCTCAAAGTTGGTTAACGCCTGAGCACAGGCAATTTTTCCGCGATACTCTAAACAAGCACGTTGCCAAGTTCCTGAATATCTAGGATGATTCTCTCCATCAGTACCAAAGCAAGTTGTTTGAAAAAACTTAGGGTTTTCAAGGTTGCCGTGATTAAACCCAAAAAAAACAGTCACCACAGTAAACGCACCAACCGTATCCTGAGCTAGCAAAATATTGTCTTTATCTCGCATAAACTCCCGCCACATGGTTTCATCCTGACAAGGAACAAGTACCTTATTTTCAAGAATATATTTTCGTGTATCTTGGGAAGATTGCATCAATCACTACTTGTCAGTCATCGATCACCTGAAAATCTGTATTGATGATTTTATGGAGAATCCCTAAGAAGCCTGTTGCTCGGTTAGAGTACCATACTCATTACCTATAATATCTTCTTTGAGCTTCAAATAAGTAGCTTCAGACCATTTGCTAATTTCACTCTTTATACCTGTCTTGATGATGCCATGATACTGTCTGTCGCCCCTTAGTCCTAGACGTTTAATGCTCTGGACGATGTCATGTTGTTTTACCTGAAGCTTTTCAGCCAACATGCTGCATGTGTAGCAGTAAAAGTCTTCTGATGGTAGCTTGATGCTGATTCCACCTCAGTTTGTGTGTGAGGATTTAATCAATGGTCTCCGTCCATTGAGAGAAGAGGCAATTAACAAATTACGCATCCAGTCGTGATGATATCGGAAGCCATTGAGTTTCTCAAATGGACACAAACAGCCTCCA
>JBHJIL010000116.1:0-4939 GCA_050043465.1 Leptolyngbyaceae cyanobacterium | reverse complement strand
CTAAATGAAATTAACAGGATTTCGTCTAGAATCTCAAACTATTTACATGTCTAGGTTCTGCTCCCAATAGGGTCGGTGTTAACCGCTCCCCCGTTGAGCGCTTTACTAATATAGCGACACCCTATCGCGAAGTCAATACCCCTGGCCAATTTATTTTTGGTTCTTCAATCCTTTATGGGTAAAGGGTTTCAGGTGATAAGTCGTTTTTTGCCTGGTTTTTGACCTTATATTTTTTGTCTTCTTTTATACAAAGCCTCATTGCCACCACGTTGGGATCATTGGTTCTCGGGCACTAGGGGTCAGCAAGTTTTTTCTGTTTTAAGTCCTTGGATATTTGTCATGCCTTGAAGGATTCTGCCAAGGTACTAGCGCTTTTTCCTCACTTCGGAGGAGAATGTGACGGTCATACATATATATGTAGAGGAAAGCGCAGTGAATTTTCAGTCTGTCATTGCCACGCTGCACGGATTTTGGTCGGCAGAAGGATGTTTAATTGTTCAACCCTATGACACTGAAAAGGGGGCTGGTACTAAAAGTCCTCATACGTTTTTGAGGGCAATCGGACCAGAACCTTGGTCGGTTGCTTATGTTGAGCCCTGCCGTCGTCCAGCCGATGGTCGATATGGGGAAAATCCTAACCGCTACCAGCACTACTATCAGTATCAGGTGCTAATCAAGCCATCTCCTAGCAATATCCAGGATCTGTATCTGGAATCGCTCAGAGCCCTAGGAATTAAACCTGAGGATCATGACGTTCGATTTGTAGAAGACAATTGGGAAGATGCCGCGGTCGGTGCCTGGGGTGTGGGCTGGGAAGTCTGGCTAGATGGCATGGAGGTGACTCAGTTTACCTACTTCCAGCAGTGTGGCGGCTTGGATTGTAAGCCAGTGTCTATCGAAATCACTTACGGTCTAGAGCGATTGACGATGTATCTACAGGAAGTAGATGCGATCGCAAGAATTCAATGGAACGATACCGTTACCTATGGTGACGTCCACATGCAAGGTGAAATCGAATGCTCTACTTACAATTTCGAGGCCTCTAACCCAGAACTCCTGCTTAAGTTATTTAGCCTGTATCAAGAAGAGGCAGAACAGCTACTAAATAAAGAGTTGGTGTTGCCCGCCTACGATTTTGTCCTCAAATGCTCCCACACCTTTAACCTATTAGACGCCAGGGGAGTTATCTCAGTGACTGAGCGCACCCGGTATATTCGCCAGGTTAGAAACTTGGCACGCAAGGTCGCTCAAGTCTATTTAGAGCAACGAGAGACGTTAGGCTTTCCACTGTTACAACCGCAGTAACGGCCAGCTACATCATGAGTAAATACTTACTAGTCAAAGGTACTGCCGGTTTAGGTAACCGACTCTTTGCTTTAGTAACTGCGATACTCTATGCGCGCATAGTCGGTCGTACATTGGCCGTTGACTGGCGAGATCGCTACTACTCAAGCAATGGAAAAAACGTTTTTTTTGACCTATTTGAGCTACAGAACACGCCCTTTACTCACGAGATTCCTAAATCGTCGTCAATTTATCCAAAAATTTGGCAAGGACGTCTAGACGAATCCATTAGCCAAATTATTACCAAGGATAAAGGTCTGGTCGATACAATGGGACAGGCGGTCCTTAGAAAGTATGCTTACGACGTTAGACGCCTAAACTACAAAGAAGAGATTCTAATTGGAACAGGCTACAACGAAGAAATTGAACGCCTCCGTCCATCTTTTTCAGACGAATACGTCCACTTTAAGCCGTTATCCAAAGGAGCTATCTTTAGAGAAATCTTCCATCGACACCTACGGCTAACCTCAGATATTCAGGAACGTATCGACACCTTCAAAGAAAAGAATTTTGCTCATCAGCCCACCATTGGCATACATATTAGACGATCAGATAAGGCCATTAGCTACTCTTGGTACCAAAAAGCTTTGGCCAGTTACGTGGCACGTTATCCAGAGGCTCACATCTTTTTGGCAACTGACAATCGTGATGTAGAAGCTGAAATTAGCAGTCGCTACTCAAATGTTTCTATGGTGGACAAATGGCTGCCAGCTCCAGGTGTAAGGGCCCACGGCAATAGAGACTGTCCAAACCTCAAAGAGCATGCCGTTGAAGCCTTATTGGATCTATTTTTATTAGCTAGCTGTAATTATCTGATTTACTCTAGAACCACATCCTTTGGGCTATTGGCAAGCTACATTTCCCATGCCCCCATTGGAAATCATTTCGATATTCAAATCTATAATGACCAACGTCAGAAGGGGCTTAAAGAAAAGTTGGAATTGATCCAACGCCAGGTTGAACATACCTACAAATACTGTATCGGGCTACTTAAGCTAGGGGGCCTGTAAGCCTGGCCTATTGCTACAGCTAAACACCCCTGCATAGAATACAGACAGAGATCAACGCGTTAGGAATACTGATTTACCGTGGCTTCTAGTTTAAGAGCATATTTAGAACCAATTGCGAACTGGTTTGCCCAGTTTGGCTTACCCGAACCCATTACTCACTGGGGTCATCCTGCCATGATGGGAATTGTTGTCTTTGCCATGGGTAGCAGTGCCGCTATCGCCGGATGGAAGATTCGCACGGGTGCACCTGATGCAACCATGGGGGCTATGCCTGTACGAAAGTTTCATAAGAAAGTGGCCCTGTGGATGACTACGTTTATTGCTTTGGGCTACACTGGCGGTCTTTTGTCTTTAGTCATGCAGGGTCAGCCGATTTTAGAAAGTCCTCATTTTTGGACAGGGTCGGCAGTGTTGGGACTGCTGGGTCTCAATGGCGCGATATCCATGAGTAAGTTTGGCGGCGGTCAAGACTCGTTAAGAAGCGCCCATGCCTATATTGGTACGGCAGCGTTGGCTCTCATGGTGGTCCATGCAGCCCTTGGACTAAAGCTGGGTTTATCGATTTAACCGACCGGCTCCTTTACTGAGGTCTTCTCGGGAACGCTATCTAAAAGCGCTGCTTCTTACTGGGGGCAGCGCTTTTAGTGTTATCTACCGAAACGCCATGACCGCTTGGGGACCGCTTGTTGTGTGCTGTAGCTACATTCTGGGATTGCTGACTACTGGTATTGTCATCGGGCAATCAGAGCAACCCGTCGCTAGCTATGGACTGTTGCTATTAGGTATAGGGTTAAGTGTTTGGATGCCAGGACGTTGGCGACTAGGGCCCACAGGGCGTCAGTGGCTATTGGCTGGAGCTATTGGTTTATTGGGTGCCTTTTACTGTCTATGGCGTATCCCTCAACCTGCGATTGATGATGTTAGTCAGTATGCGCCCGGTCGATATAGCGTTTATGGGGAGGTTATTTCTTCGCCTCAGCTCAATCGCAGCGGGAAGAGAAAGTTTTGGCTGAAAACCCATGGCTTGCAAAACCGAGCCAAAGACGCTGCGTTTGTTAGCCGACAGCCTGCCAGCGGCAAAGTGTATATCACAGCTTCGCTGGAACAGACAGACAGGCTACACCCAGGCGAGCTGGTTAAGGCAACCGGACGATTGTATGAACCTAGCACCGCCAAAATCCCAGGAGGATTCGACTTTAGTGCCTATTTGGCTCGGCAGGGAAGTTTTGCTGGATTCAGTGCCGATTATATAGACACGTTGCCTAATACAGACTCTCCTAAGCATGGGCTATGGCAAGTACGGCAGCGGATTGTTCAGGCTCAGGGTCGCTGGTTGGGTGACAAAGGAGCTTTGGTGAGCGCAATGGTTTTAGGCAGACGGGCTGTCGATTTACCTTACGACTTGCGGGACGCTTTTATTGCAGCAGGATTAGCTCATACAGTGGCAGCTTCTGGCTTTCATGTAGCTTTGGTGCTGGGTTTGGTGCTCGCATTGCTCAATTGGCAGCCCGCTCAGACTCAGGCGTTGGGTGGATGTGTTGCGTTGATTGTGTATGTCGGTTTGACAGGATTACAGGCCAGCGTGATGCGCGCAGCAGTCATGGGGTTTGGCGCGATGCTCGGTCTGGCTCTAGAGCGAAAGGTTAAATCCCTATCGTGTTTATTTTTGGCCGCTTTTTTGTTGCTGCTGTGGAATCCGCGTTGGATTTGGGATATTGGCTTTCAGCTAAGTGTGACGGCTACGTTAGGTTTGATGGTGATGGCAACGGCTCTGGCAAAACGATTGGATTGGATGCCGGGTGAGATCGCAACGCTGTTATCGGTTCCGATCGCGGCCTATTTTTGGACCCTGCCGCTGCAGCTTTATCATTTTGGCGTAGTTCCGTCCTACAGCATTATTTTGAATGCGATCGCGACACCGTTAGTGACTGTTATTAGCCTGGGTGGTTTTATTAGCGCTATGGGTAGCCTGATTTGGCCATTAGTGGGAAGTGCGATCGCATGGCTTCTAATCGTGCCTGTTCAGCTTCTATTAATGCTGGTTGATTTCTTTAACCAACTGCCAGGCAATCAGCTACCGGTCGGAAACATTCCAGCCTGGCTAGTAGTAATCATCTATGGTTTCTATGGCAGCATTACGGTTTGGTTAGCTCACCGAGATCGGACAGTCTAGACCGATAGCGGACAGCTCGGTGTAGAATAAACAGGCCCTAGACAGTAGGCTAACTGAATAGGCCCCTGGAGAGGTGGCAGAGTGGTTGAATGCGGTAGACTCGAAATCTATTATGGGCTTCGGTTCATCGGGGGTTCGAATCCCCCCCTCTCCGTTTTGTAGCAAGCTTTTCAATAATTGCAATAAAGCCAAAAGATTTCCTCAACGCAACCCTTTGAGATCGACGTGCAGTGAGTAGAGACTGTCTGTGAGAAAGATCTGGGGAAGGTCGTAGCGCACATTCCGCAGGTTAAGTTTGAAAATCAGGTAATTTAAGCGGTAACGTTTTTGCAGAGCCGGTTAGAGAAGATGCGTGTCGAGGATATTGATCACTTAGGCATCATTGCCGGGATTGTAGACCAAATCGGTCTCG
>JBHJIL010000115.1:0-36568 GCA_050043465.1 Leptolyngbyaceae cyanobacterium | reverse complement strand
ACAGCTCTAGACGACCCGCTTTGATATAGATCTCATTGAGCAAGTTGGCCAGGGTTACCTGCTCTCCTGAAGCGGCTCCCCAGCCGGTATCGTAGGTCAGATTTTCCAACCGACACAAATTGCTAATCAGCTCAATCTGTTCGTATAAATTGTCAGATGTCTTAAGCGCTTCTAGCAGTCGCCAGCCGTCAGTTTCTCTCTCAAGATCTAACTCTTGCAGCTGGTTTAGGGGTTTGGTATTGCTCTCCGAAAGCGCTAAATAGGCCGAAATTGGCATGATATAGGACGACAGCGGCTGATGCGCCTCTGATAGCAGTCGCTCCTCCATGCGCTCGGTAGCCGCCGTGAGCATCAGCTGAAATAATGAACCAACCTAAACGGGTACGCCGTTACATTCACCATCTTTGAGTTCAAAAATTAGCTGAAGCAGTGGCGAATCACTAATGGCTTTGTGACCCAGCTCAAACATACGATGGGTTAACAGCAGCGTTACCGTCGGACGACCAGGCTCGTTCCAATGCTCGTGAATATAGGACAGTTCACTACGGATTTGGGCCACTAGAAACTGATAGTCAAGAGTAATGTAAAACTGACTGGGGTCTAGAAAAGCAGGGACAAACACCACCGTCTCGCGCTGAATTCGAAAAATTCGCGATGTGGTTAGACTGCGCAAACGACGGTCGGGGCGTCCCGTTGTTTGCAGCTTTTGATTACAGCCAATTTCCGCATAGAGATCTGCTAAATCGGTAGACATTCGGACCTGCACCGGATCGATCTGCTCTAAGACCTGAGTTTCAATCCCGTAGTTAGCCAGCTGTTGCTGCAGAGCGCTATCCTCCGACAGCAGAGAGATTTGCACAATGGGTCGTCGGTTTTGCCCCACCTTGAGATGCCGGGCCAGCGGATCGATATCTCCTAGCGTAATCAGCCCGTCTTGAATCATTTGACCCATATAATAAAGGCTCTGAGCCCACACTAGGGGAATGTTGGCATTGGGCTCTCGAATTTGACTATGGGGATTTTCCCGTTCAGCCTCAATTACGGCTGCAGGCACATAGTACAGCTCAGGTAAGAGATTTATTCCTCCCCGATTGACTGCCAACGCCTCTAAACGCTCACTGTAAAACGCGGCCCGGTCGCTATCATTACGAAACAGGCTGTTGAGTAACAAGTAGCAGAAAAACAGCGGCCACTCGCATTCAATATGTTCAAAATCTTTGAGTTCGCCAGGTTCATAGTGGAGTCGCTCAGCATCTTCTACCACGGCCTGGTGTCCGTCTCGTAAAAACCGTTTGCAGCCGTACTGGCCCTGCAGCTTTTCGACAATAGCATCGTGGGTCAGCTGGAGCAGGTTTAGATCGTCGACAGCAAAGGCTGGAAAACCAATGACGCTCAGTAGCGCCGCATCAATTTCCTTTGAGCCGGACTCTCTAGGCAACAACGACTCTAGCGTGATCCGCGTCCGGGCAATCTCATCGGGAAGCACATGAATAACAGAGCTATGACCGCCTCTAACACCAAACAGATTGAGACCGTTCATAGCCTCAAGCGCCGCTTTAGCCATACCGACAGAACTGCCGTTAAGTTCAGGCTTGCCGTGGTTGAGCTTGTTGCCCCGTTCCCAGATGCCATAGTCAGCTGTCCGGTAGGCGCGACCGATGTAGTAGACCAAATTTTGAACAAAGTCGACCTCATCTCGGGTGTAGATAATCTGCAGCCCAGAGCTGGTCATTTGAGCTAGCATTAGCAGATAGATCGAGGTGGCATCCAGCTGCAAATGTCCCCACTCATCATCACCCACCACCGTGCTTCCCGTGGGGGTGTCGTATTTAGCATGAAGCGCATCTAGCGGGTCTTGGGTTCGTTTAAAGGTTTCTACCTTAGGGGCCTGCTGCATCATGGCAAACAGCAAACCGCGCATCAGCTTGGTAACGCTCTGCTCTAGCTCGTAGGTACGACCCAGGTTTTCATCAATTTTGCGGTAGGCCAGGGCTAAGCCCCACACCGCCATAATGCTGTAGACGTTGTCGCGGACCCAGGCATCGGTATAGTCACCGTGGGTCGTAATGGCAGTGCTCGCTGGCAATAGCCCCGTTACCGGGTTCTGACGTGACAGGATCACGGTTTGAATCTGCTGATAGTAATAGTCGAGGTGGTCTTGCCGAGAATCAAAACGAGCCATACGTACTAGAAAATAACAGCTACCCCTTAGATGACAGCAAAGGGGGAGTTACCAAACCTATCTACACCAGCCTGGATGGAGTCCATATTAACCTACACCTATGCTGTCCCTTCCGGAGGCCAGCGTCTGGCTCAGCAATCTAGCCGGGCAGTGGCTTTAACAATGTCATCTAGAGTGCTCCGTAAAACAGCTCCCCGCTGGTCCAGGTTATTTAAAAGAATGCTTAACACCAGCGGTTCATAGCCAGACGGTTCAAGATAGCCAGACAGCGAGGCATTGTGGCTCACGGCTCCGGTTTTACCGACAAAGCGAATGCCCCCGAGACGATTGCGTAGGGTGCCGCTAGAACCAGCCACAGCCAGGGAGTCGCGATAGGTGGCGACATGGGGAGAGCGCGCCATCGCCTGGAGGGTATCGACAAAGGCATGAGGCGTCGCTAGGTTATGGCGAGATAAGCCAGAACCATCGACGATATGGTAAAGCTCGGGGGCAACACCCAGACGTTCCAGGATGGTCTCTACGGCCATGGTTCCGGCAGCTGTGGCATTCTCAGCATCGCGGCCTGCCAGGGATTTGAGCATGGCTTCGGCATAGATATTTTTACTATTACGATTGGTGCGCCTTAGCCACTGGGCCAGGGGTGGGGAGGTGACAGCTGCTAGCTCAGAGCCGATGGGGGTCGCTGTGGTTAGGTTGGTTTGCGTAACAGTAATGCCCTGTTGATTGAGGGTTTGGCGAAAACGCTCAACAAAGTAGCGAGCTGGGTCCGGCACCGCCACCGACGCTGTATCAGGAGCGGCGCCAGCAATCAGCTGACCGTAAACCCTGAGGATAGGACGACTGAGATCGCGACCGATATCTACATATTCTGGCTGACCCGCTGCGACCGAGCGAGAAAAATTCTCGATTTGCCACTGACTGTTTAAGCCGGGGTCGTCCCACTCCACCCGCAGGGGTTGGCCCACGGCTTGGGGATACAGGGTGAGGCCCAGTTCGTTGGCGTTGATAATGAGACTATTGGCGGGGGCTCCGTAACCGGCTTGGACGTCTTCCCATTCCCAGTTGGGATTGACGACGGGACCTGAAAAGTAGCTGTCGTTGCCCAGTAGGGTACTGACATTCCTGATGTCCTGAGCTTTTAGCTGACCTGCCAGCTCGGTAAGCTGCTCGTCGCTGAAGGTAGGGTCACCTCGGCCAAGCACCTGTAAGGTCGTAAGTCCATCGGTCCGCTGACCGTAGACCGATGTGCGAATGGTGAAGTTAGGCCCCAGGCTGGACAGAGCAGCGGCCGTGGTTAGTAATTTGACATTAGAGGCTGGGACAAAATAGCGGTCTGCATCGCGGCTATAGACTACCTGACCTGAGCGGGTTTCGATCAGAATGCCGAGGCGAGCTTTGTGGAGGCTAGGTCGCTGGGCGATGGTATCAATTTGCTGGGCTAAATCGGCTGGGCAATAGGCCAGAGCATCACCGGGCGTGAGTAGCGTCGATAGCAGGGCTGTGGTTGCCAAAACCCACGTTCTAAAATTCTTCATCGATATATTTTTGAATGGATGTCTGAATCTCTCCTCAATATTCTTTTTGAGACTGCCGAGCTGCGGGATGGCGCGATCGCAAATCTCTAAAACTGCCGCCGGGTGAAAATATTGCCTGCGATGATTAGCAGCAGCCCGGTATAGATCAGTCCGTACAGGGCGTTGATGGTCAATGCACCCGGCTCTGGCAAAAGCGTGGCCCCGTAAACTGCCTCATTCTTTAGATTGAGGCGTTCCAGGTTTGGCAGCACTAAATACGCGGTTTCTATGACTCTTTGAAAGTTGGCAGACCCTTCCAGCTGACTTAGCCTGATTAGATCGGTGCTCAGATGCCCGACGATATAGGTGCCAAAGGTGAGCAGCGTGGCCAGTAGCGAGCTGGTAAATACGCCGAATACTATGGTAACTGCCGTAATGAGCAGCATTTCGAGATACATAAATGCGATCGCAACCAGCATACTGCCAGCCGGAAACGCTATTTGCCGAATCGTTAAAATCCCGATAAAAATACCGGTTTGCAGCAGCATCAGCGTTCCGATAACAGCGGCCAGACCCAGATGCTTGCCTAAAATAATCTCAAATCGGCTTACCGGCTTGGCCAACAGCACCAGCACTGTTTTCTTTTCAATTTCTTTATTGACCAGTCCGGTACCAACAAACACTGCAACCACTAAGGTAAATAGGTTGATAGCCCCCATGCCCAAATCGAGCAAAATTTTGCTTTCGCTACCGCCGGCGATCTCGGGTAGCAGCACCGACGCAAGCACTATGAGTACCGCAAACACCCCGGCCACATAGAGGATGCGATCGCGAATAACTTCTAGAAAGACGTTGCGGGCAATCACACGGATACGCGCCAGATTTAGCATGGGCAGTTGGCCTTTAACTACTTTTAACTACTAGATGGTCGATTCGTCTAAACCAACTTTTCGTTCAACTTTGACCGTCTGGTCTGAACAGGTAACATCAGCCACCGGAGTCGCACTCCCAGTTTCCTCGGGTTCCTCGGTGTCCTCAGCGCCCTCAGTTCGTTTTTTTAAGGTACGCGGCAAAATCGTACACACTTTTTCGACATAGTAGCCGTTTTGCTCGGCGGTGGGACCCAGCCAGTTGGCCCGCAGTTTAATCTGATACCCGTTGGACATCGACTGGGGACGAGGCGCGTCCAGACTCCAGAAAACCAGCTCGCTCTCTTCATTGAGGACAATCTCTTTGGCAACAGAGCTAATGCTGTTATCCAGGTTTAACAGCCAGCGTTCGGCTCTAGGCCAGGGAGCATTATCAAGCTGCGCAGTTAAACTCTCAGCGGCACTGGTCAGCAGGATATTCGCCTGGGAGCCACCGCTGTCATCGGCACCAAACCGATAGACAAAGGCGCTGTTGCCTAAATTTTCGGCCACTAGACTGGGATACTCACTAAACCAATACTGGATCCGAAAGAAAAACATAATCCAGCTGCTCAGCAACAGGTTGATCAGCAGTAGAACAATAAGCTCCTGACGTACAGGGGGTTTGGGCAGCTTCCAGTCTAAGCCCCAGTTAAAAAAGTTGGGAATTGCCACCAAGATTGTTGCTACCACGGGCCAAAATCCCATGGCTAGCTGCAGCCGTTCAGCCGTCCAGGGTCTAAATACAAACACACACATGACAGCGGCTGTAATCCAGGGACTAATGGACACATAGCCCACTCTCACCGGATTTTTAGTCAGCCCCCACCAGATGGCAATGGTGAGAAATAGCCAGCTAAATGTACTCAACAAATTGACGGTCCATGGGGAGGCAGCGCTGGCTTCAGAAAGCGCCGCCATCAGCCAGGAAAACAAGCTCAGCAGCAAACAGGTTTGCCAGGACAGATAGTTGGGAGGGGTAACCAGTCCTCGAAACTTCTCGACAATGTCTTTTAAGATGTCAATCATGCCACACTCCTAAGAATGTAAGACCGCATTACCAGCAGTAACAAGATGGCACTAAAGCTCAGAGCGTTGGCCTGGAGCACCGCGATCGCAAACTGAGAAGCGGCCTCTTGATACTGGGTAGTCCCTGTACGAGAACGGGTGTAACGTTCTTGACGACTGAGTTCCTTCGGTCGAGACGGCATTTTCCAAGCACCCAGGGCCCGCATAATCAGTTCTAATCCCTTGAGTTTGAGCACCAGGGTAATAAAAAAGGCGATTAGCCCCACCACCAAAATAATCAGACCCATTTGGGGTTTGAGGGTATTGTTGATCAAATTATCAAACAGCACATAGCTAATTACCTGAGCCTGTAGCCGAGGGCCCATCAGAGGCTCAATCGATAAAAAGGCAAACCAGCCGACCACCACCGTTAATAAATTAACTGCCGCCGCATAGCGAACGCTTTGTTTGTATCCAAGACGCAGCCGCTGACGCAGCACCATAGCTTCTAGAGCGATGGCTACCAATAAAAATAAAATTTGAAATACTATCGCTTTGAATGGAAAAATCGGTTCAAGGTCGCCCATTGAATTATTAGGGAATCTC
Organism: Leptolyngbyaceae cyanobacterium; assembly: GCA_050043465.1. GTDB lineage: Bacteria > Cyanobacteriota > Cyanobacteriia > Phormidesmidales > Phormidesmidaceae > Leptothoe. Next base: position 30,350 of record JBHJIL010000115.1, on the reverse strand, counting down.
AGACATCAGGGTATACCCAATTTGGAAAGAAGAACATCTAAATATAGAGAAATACCGTATTTAGTTGCATTAAATTTTGTCATATCCGTTTTCGATTGTAGAAGCGTTATCGATAACACCTTTACAATCAAAAACGGTCCCTATATCCCTTATTTCGTTTCCCATGGTTCGTTCTGGTATCGGTATTCGCACCGCGCAGAAAACATCAGAGCGTATGGTGGGTCAGATCCATGTTTACGACGGAGAGGGTAAGGGCAAATCTCAGGTGGCCCTGGGGGTGGTGCTGCGCTCGATTGGTTTGGGGATTCAAACCTTTATGCAGAGCCGGGTACTGCTGCTGCGATTTCTCAAGGGACCGGGCCGTACCTATGATGAAGATGCCGCCATTGAAGCGCTCCAGCGAGGATTTCCCCACCTGATCGACCAGGTGCGAACCGGTCGAGCCGAGTATTTTGGAGCCGATGAGATCACCAAGTTTGACCGGCAAGAGGCCCAGCGGGGATGGGATGTGGCCAAAGGCGCGATCGCATCGGGTCTTTATTCAGTGGTGGTCTTAGATGAACTCAATCCGGTACTGGACCTAGGGCTGCTAGATATTGAGGATGTTGTTCGCAGTCTGCGCCATAAGCCCGACTGTCTCGAAATTATTGCCACCGGGCGAGGGGCTCCCTCGGCGCTACTAGAAATTGCCGATCTGCATTCGGAAATGAAGCCTCAGCACTATGCCACCTCGGAGATACCGGGTCTTAGCGGTATAGAAATCTATACGGGGGACGGTAAGGGTAAGTCTACCAGCGCTCTCGGTAAAGCCCTCCAGGCCATCGGTATCGGCATTAGCCAGGATAAATCGCATCGGGTGATGATCATCCAGTGGTTAAAAGGGGGCAAAGGCTACACCGAAGATGCTGCGATCGCGGCTCTGCGACAAAGCTATCCCCACCTGGTAGATCACCAGCGCTGCGGTCGCGATGCCATTGTCTGGCGCGGTCAGCAGCAATCCATTGACTATGTGGAAGCCGAGCGCGGCTGGGAAATTGCTCGCACGGCGATTGCCTCTGGACTCTATAAAACGATTATTCTCGATGAGCTCAATCCAACGGTAGACCTAGAGCTGCTGCCAGAAGAACCCATTGTTCAGGCACTGCTGCGTAAGCCCAGAGATACCGAAGTCATTATTACCGGACGCTGCAAAAATCCCCCTGCCTATTTTCAACTAGCCAGCGCTCATTCCGAAGTGTTTAACCATAAGCACTATGCCGAGCGTGGGGTGGAGCTAAAGCGTGGGGTGGACTTTTAAGCCTGCAGTCGGCTCTATTGACCATATTTCTGTTGTAGAGATGCGTTAGGATTTCACCAGCAGTTTTGATTTTAGGTATCTAACGCAATGGCAAAGGTTGAAATTTACACCTGGACAACGTGCCCGTTCTGTATTCGGGCTAAGCGACTTCTAGACAGCAAAGGTGTGGACTATACTGAGCACGTGCTCGATGGTGATGAAGCTGGGCGGGATGCCATGGTGGAGCGTGGCTCCGATGGCAAGCGTTCGGTACCACAGATCTTTATTAATGATGAGCACATCGGCGGCTGTGACGCCCTCCATGCCTTAGACAACCGCCAAAAGCTCGATGAGCTGCTGGCGGTGTCGGCCTAGGGTATTAGTTCCGGGCTGGGAGTTTTGGACTAAAGCGCTACCTCAAAACTCTCAGCCTGATTTTTGAAAACAACTTGGCTAATATACCGATTCTTGAGACGATCCTGACCGTGAGAGACTATCAAATAGCTGCTGCAGATTAGCCCATCGCTTGGATCAGTAATTACACTTAACTATTAGCTGCCTAGTAACATTTCTAAATGCCACAGTCCTACTGCTACTAGATGCTGACAGTAGCGGCCGATGAGGCGTTTTTCCTGACATGAAGGACGACAGTCTAAGTGGCTGTAGCGCACCACTGCGATCGCGATTTCCTTGGCATGTTGTTGGGGCACACCAACTCTCATGAGCTGCTTCCAATACCTGGCCCCTATACGCTTTAACGTTGCTCGCTTAGATGTTCTGAGAGCGGGCAGCGAATTTTTATCTAACAAAACAGCTGCAGATGCCTGCATGATTCCCCCTCCTAATCAGCGGGTTAAAGTGACTCAGGAAGCAACAAGTCTAAAGACGTCGTAAAGTCGTTTAACATTCGATATCCAAAACCAAGAAACGTTCTTGGCTAAGCTGTTGACCCTGTATAAAGCCTCTACAAAAAGAGCAGAGACTATTTCGTAAATGTATTCAAATCTCACTTGAACTAGTGTGATTTGGTCCCCGTGTGGTGTGTTTGTTTGATCACAATCAGGATATGCGCTCCTACAGCCGCTTCATAAGACCCCTAAGGAAGATAAATTAGCCGCACAAATGTGCTGATAGTAGCGACCCAGCAGATGCCTTTGGTGATATGACGGCTGACTGTTGAGGTAAATGAAATGAATGATTGCGGTGGCCAGCTCCCTGGCGTCTGCTGAGGGCACCCCTCTAGTGACTAATCTTTTCCAGTAATTTGTCCCCATGCGTTGCATATCTAGGGTGCTAAAGTCTGGAGCAACAGAATTTTCGGTCAACGACCGAGAGTATGTAGTTTGCATAGCGCGTATCCTGAAATGAAAATATAACGTTGATCAGATTAGTGAACATAGAGTGAAGACAATCTGGTCCCCCAAACGTCTTTGATTACAGCCGCTAACCTGACACCCAATCGACGTAGCCTCTCTTGGGAGAGGTGCGTCGGTTGTTATAGCAGTCGATGCGTCAGAAATGTATAAACCAGCCGCGTAGCTCTAGCGCACGTAGTGACTCTTCTAAGAACGACTGACTGGCAAAGCCATCATTTCTAAATCCCTTGATATAAGGATAGAAAAACAGCGCTCGCTCCAGCATCCGCGAACGGATTAAACATCTGCGCCAAACAGCGTAATGGGTATTCTACGCTACGGTTACGTTGTATCTAAAGTACCAAGCCTTATCAGTAATATTTCTATGGACTAATGGGCCGTTTTTAGACAATGGGCTGTTTGCCAAAGAAACCGGCCATTAGGCGCAAAATCATCCGCTTGAGAGGCACGGTGTGCTCAATGATCCAAAAGCCGCCGCGTCGTAGCCAAAGTAACGGTAAGAACCGGTTAGAAAATACTCGGTTTAAAAGATCTGTCATCGCTAAGATTAGCCAGTTTTCAGTGCGTCGCCAGCGTTCGTAGCGTTTGAGCACTCGCATATCGCCAATAGTCTCTCGACGGGCGTGGGCACCGTGTAAAACCTTTGCTAGGGCCGCTGCATCCCGAATACCCATATTTAGCCCCTGACCACCGACCGGATGACAGCAGTGGGCCGCATCGCCAATCAGGGCAATGCCTGGTTTTACATAGCGCTGACTTTGCATCAGCCGCACCGGAAACATCATAGGTGGCTTCAGCATTTTTAATTCACCCATATTGTCTCCATAGCGCCGCTGGAGCTTAGCCATAAAGTCTGACTCTGGCAGTGCTAGCATAGCTTCGGCCTCAGCGTGGGGAGCCGTCCATACCACCTGACAGCGGTTGCCTGGCAGCGGCAAAATAGCAAAGGGACCGCTGGGCCAGAACTTTTCGTAAGCCGTATTTTGATGGGACTTGGCCGGGGCTAGCACAGTGGTAATACAGGACTGCCAGTAGGCCCATCCTGAGGTATCGATACCGGCATAGTCTCGGATTTGAGAGCGAGCACCGTCGGCCCCCACTAGCAGCTGAGTGTGCAGTATTTGCTGCTGACCGTCACACTCCAATGTGAGCTGAGTACTGGCTGTCGCTGGTTGAATATCGGTAAGGGTGGTGTTGTAGTAGGTTGTAATCCGATGAATATGCCCCGTGAGGGCCTGCAGCGCTTTTAGCAAGACGCGGTGCTCTGCGCCATAGTAGACGGCATCGACGGGGCTGTCGGTGGGGTAAAAGTTAACCGCTTTGCCATAGTCCGCATCGGACATCCGCACCCGCTGAAAATGGGTGACGTAGGGTCCCACCTGCTCCCACAGACCCATTTGTTGGAAAATACGGGCCGACATGGGAGAGAACGCATAGGCGCGATCGCGATCCGCTGTTTTAGCCTGACTTTGAGCCTCGATTACTGCCACAGAAAGACCGCTGTGGCGAAGCGCGCAGGCCAGGGTCAGGCCCACCACCCCAGCACCAACGATTGCCACATCTGTATGGACAGTCCGCTGCTGGTTCACAGATTGTTGATTAAGAGGGCTCGCGATGTAAGCGTTCAAGGTCTATCCATCATTAGTAGGTTTATTTATTTTTACGCGTTCATCTGATCGTGGCAACTTCACTATGACAACTCTGGAGCGGTAGTGCATTGCGTAATCTCAGCATGAGCCAATGGATCCCTAATGGACCGCTGCCTTATTTTAGTGTGCCAGTTACAGCGGTGGTGTCGGTCGGTCTGTGGGAGCGATGTTTATGAATATTCGACAGTGGCGCGGTCAGCGATGGATGGTCCTGACTTGTTTGGGTATGGGACTGCTAGGCCTTCCGCTACCCGCCGAGGCATCTCAGATGTGCATAGATGAAACCAGGTTTTATCAGCACAATCAGGCAGCGGTGAGAGCCCAGTGGGGGCGACAGGCCCTGAGAAAAGGACACCGACAGCCAGCCGCTGACCATCTTGCTAAAGCGCTGGATCGAGCTAGAACGCTTGAGGATGCTGGGACAAGAGCCGCGATCTTTGAAGATTTTATTGCCCCCAACAGCGGCAGTTCGGGTTGGCTGATTCATGAAGTAGATGCGTTGGTGGCACTGGGAGAAACCGAGGCCGTTCGTACCGTGCTCACCTCTGCTCGTCAGGCCGCCCAAGAGCTACCGACGGGCTACAGCGCCTTAAAAATTCGGATGCTAACCACAATCGCTACGGACTACATTGCAATTGGCGACCGGGCGACCGCCCTTGACCTGCTTGCCCAGGCGCAACAGCTGGTATCTAATGTGCAAGGCCGCGAGATCAAAGCCAATATTCTGACGGTCATTGCCCAGGGATATGTGGCGGCTGAAGAAGATGCGATCGCAATCAAACTCGCCACCCAAGCTGCTCAACAGGCAGAAGCGGTTACCTACGCTGACCCGTTTAGACGCGACAAAACCATCGCTCCCATTGCCACTGTCTATGCCGAAGCCGGAGCTATTGACCAGGCACTACAGCTAGCCCAGAGCGTTCAACAGCCCTCCTATCGAGAGCATGCCGTCGGTCGTACGGCCCTGGCCGCAGCCCGCTTGGGCCAAATGGATCAAGCCAACGACCTGGTTCAGCTGTTGACCCTGGCACAGCTCAAAATTCGTACCCTGACAGATATCGGTTTGTATCTGATCGCCGAGGACGATACCGAGCAGGCACAGCCGTACCTTGACCAGGTCATCGATGTCATTAAAACAGATAGCTATCCAGGATCTAGCTTTACTGAGACGATGATCGATGCAGGTCTGCCCGAGAGAGTTTTAGCTGCGCTGTCAGCAGCTCCTGCCAATCGAGTTAAAGTGGGCGGTCTGTTAGACCTGACCCGTTACTATCGGACCGATGACACCAAAGCTGCTAGCAGTAGCCTCCAGCAGGCGCTAGCCGCGACTACAGCTATTGAGCAAGACTATGCGCGTCAAGCAGCGTTAGACATTATTCTAGAGCTGGCAATTGAGATTGCAGATTACAAGCTGGCAGTAACAGCGATTGAAACACTGGCAGCTCAACGCTCAGGCACTACAACCTTTAACCCAGACTGGGCCTACAGCAGCGTTGCTAGAGCCGCCGCTCAGACAGGACAGATTGACGTTTCTCTAGATGTAATCGAGCGTATTGACCCCAGCGATGACTCCGCCATACGCCGGACCTGGGTCGATGTGGCCGTAGCATATGCCAAAGCGGGTGAGCTAGAGACGGCCTTTGCCACCGCTAAGAAAACAAAAGAGGCTTATTCAAGCAACTATGCCCTAGCGCTAGTGGGGATTGGGTTACAACAGCGACAGGCTGGCAGACTAGAAGAATCTGCCATCACCATAGACCAGGCGGTTCAAGCAGCCAAGGCTTTAGAGTCTTCGTCCGCTCGGATAGCGGCGCTGAATGTTATTGCACTAGAGCAGGTGAAAGCGGGGCTAACGGCAGCTGACTTGTTGGAGACGGTGTTGGCCACGGTGCGAGAACCGTCAACGTATACAAACGATTCATTGATCTTCCATACGGTGGTCAGCGGCTGGGTTGAGTTGGGAGAGTACGATATTGCGCGGAGATTTTTTGACGAAATTGCCCAAACCCAACCTCAAAACTCGCTCTGGAAAACGCTACTGCTAGAACGTCTGGTTCAAGTTGGCAATTACTCAGACGCGTTAGCCATGATTGAAGCGCGCCATGGGTCTCATCTAGAGCTCGATGAAATGTTGCAGATTGCAGAGCGCTATTTCCAGGCAGGGCAGAGCGATCAAGCCGTCCAGATTCTAGCGCGGGTTTATAATACTGCCGAGGCTCGACCTGACCAGCTGCTGCGCATAGCGGAACTCTACACCCAGGTCGGTCAAACCGATCAGGTACTGTCCGTTTTAGCTCGGGCGTTTGAGGTGGCTCAGACCGTACCGGGGGATGAATCCAAGTTTTTGCAGATTCGTGAGGATTTGGTGGTCGAAGATACCCAAGACCGAAGCAGTCTCTATGAAGAGATCGCGGTAGCCTATGGTCGAGCCGGAGCCTTTGACCAAGGGCAGACCGTTGTCCGAGCACTGCAGGATAGTGACACCCGAGAGCAGGCGACGACTCGTTTGAACTGTTATCGCGATTTTTATCAGCGCATATAAGAACAGAGCTAGATCTTATTGCTACCAAAGGCTAATTGAGAACATTCAGAACAGATTAAACTCCTGACGCAGCAGGACTGGAATGCAGGACTGGACTAAAGATGTGCTGTGTCAGCATTACTTTCTTTGGTGAGACGCTGTGGCCTGTAATTCTTCCACCACATCCCAAGCAGCGGCACAAGCGGGTGATGTCGCTCCCTGCTCTTGGCAAATCTGACGGGCGGCTTGACGAGCGACATCGATTTCATCTTCAATAAACAGCCGCTTTGGCTTTTCGACAAAATCGCCTTTAGTCAAAATATCTGAGACTGAAATCACCCCAAGCAAACGTCCCTGGACAACTGGAGCACGACGGATTTTGGTATTAGCAAATAGGCGAGCTACATATTCCACACCCAGATCGGGAGGCACCACGACACAGGGCTTGGTCATAATCTCAAATACTCGCATACCTTTAGGATCGTGACCGTAGGCCGCTACCTTGTAGACAATGTCGGTTTCTGTGACAATCCCATAGGGATCTTCCACAGTGCGGCGATCCACAATCAGCGACCTCAACCCCTTCTCTTTCATCAGCTCAACGGCTTCAGCTATCGTGGCCGAACCGCTAATACTAATGACATCAGCGGTCATAATATCCTTTGCTTGAACCATGATTAATCTTCCCTCTGCTTTTTGAATACGACAATAAGAGATTCCCACAGGGCGAGAATCCCTAACACCTACTATCAGAATTTATTAACAGATTGTGCACCTAAACATCATATTCTCGCTCCTGTAGCACTTCTGGATCATCCATGTAGGAGCCATACCCATAGAAGTCTGCCTTAGGTTTTTCAACAAAATCACTTTTACGTAGAATGTCTGAAATAGAAATCACCCCTAGCAGACGTCCTTGAACCACGGGGGCACGACGGATTTTAGTATTGGCAAACAGGCGAGCCACATATTCCACCCCCAGATCGGGGGGCACCACAATGCAGGGCTTGGTCATAATCTGATAGACCCGCATTTCCTTAGGACCGTGACCATGGGCAGCCACCTTATAAACAATGTCGGTTTCTGTCACCATGCCATAGGGATCTTCTTCGTTTCGACGATCCACAATCAGTGCTCGTAATCCCTTTTCCTTCATCAGGTCAACTGCTTCGGCCACTGTGGCTGAGCCACTGATAGAGATCACATTTTTAGTCATAATTTCTCGTGCTGCCATCATTGTCCCTGTATCTCCTGATAGTAAAAAACAATTAAAAGCAAGTCTCTTAAAAACCAGCCATGTACGCTTCCAACACCGCATCACTCTTGGTACACAGCACCATCAAATAGTCACAATGGTCACAGACAGTGCGGGTCACGCAATCATCTGCCGCACATTTCTGGGCTATCTGATGGGAAAACTGATCGAGATCTAAAAAATACCGATCGGCGATGGCACCACAGTGGGGACAGCGCACTTGCTGATGGGAAAGGGGCGTTAATTCAGGCATGGTGTGAGACCCAGTGTGTACATTTTTGACCTTAATCGAGGCTGTCCTCTTGGTGGGTTTGAATCGTACAGAGGGTAACCCTGTAGGTAGCCATAAAAACTCTCCTCTCTATGAACAAAAATTACAGTGACTGCCTCTATTCCAGTAGTGCTACATCCCAAAACAAATTTGGTAGGCTGCTAAAATACAGTTTTGTACCTGTAGCTAGTCCTAAACCCTATATGCTTAAAACCAGGGATTACCTATCCGGTTCTAAGCTAGTAATCACCCCGTACATTGCTTATGACTACCGAACCTCAAAAGAATCCTATCTGGGAAAGACTAGATTCAGGACGACGTAGCAAAGCGGCCCAGGGAGGTTACGCTGGCTACGGTTCACCCGCTTTTGGGGAAAAGTCAATCAATGGCAACTTAGTGGCCGATGAAAAGGAGCAGCAAATTATTGAATTAATTCGTCGTCACCATAAGTCTGGGAAATCGCTACAGCAAATCGCCAACTGGATGAATACCCAAGGCTATAAAACCAAGCGCGGTCGGGCATGGCAACGAATATCGGTTAAGCGAGTCCTAGATAGACTCTATGGAAAAACTCCAAGGGCTACTAAAACACCTCACCCATCTGTTCCTTCATCAAACCAGGAGGAATAGGCAAAACCTAAAACCCTTAGGATGATTTATGCGTAAGCTCTACAACGACAATAATGTTACATCTCTAATAATATACCTTAAGTTGCCTGAGGTATGCATTCAACAAGGCTTTAATCTTTTGTAGCTGTTACATCCCTCATGCCCTTTGATAATGCCTTAAATTCGACACCAGGTTCTTCCAGCGGTGATCCAGCAGCGACTGGTGTCGCTGCGAGGTCTGCGAAGGATGCCTTGCAAACGGTAACGCCAATGATAAGCGATGCCATCGACCGGCAGGTTTTGATGGTATCTGCTGATTGTCCGTTGAATCAGACAGTTGTGGCTATGGGAGCTGTAGGCGGAGCATCGGCTAGCGGTGTTAACAGCCGCCATGCTAGCTGTGCTTTGATCGTTGAGAAGGAGCAGATTGTTGGGATTTTTACTGAGCGTGACATTGTCAGACTAACGGCAAACGATGTGTGTTTGACGACGCTTAGCGTTGCTGATGTGATGACGTCGCCGGTAAAAACGCTACAGAAATCGGCTTTTCAAGATATTTTTGCGGTCCTATTTCTGTTTCGCCGCTATCGAATCCGACATTTACCCATTGTGGATGAACACAATCATCCCATTGGCATTGTGACTCCAGACAGCATTCGGCGAGTATTGCGTCCGGCTAATTTGCTCAAGATGCGGCGGGTGGCTGACGTGATGTCAACAAATGTAATCCATGCAGCGCCGACCGTATCGGTAATGTACTTAGCGCAACAAATGGCCGAGCATCGGGTCAGCTGTGTCGTGATTGCAGAAGTCGATAGTCACAGTGCCACCAGTCGTGAAATTCGGGCATTTTTGCCTGTGGGCATCGTGACCGAGCGGGATATTGTTCAATTCCAGGCGTTGGGGCTAAATCTGCAGCGGTTGACGGCTCAAGATGTGATGAGTGCGCCGCTATTTTTGCTAGAACCGACGGACTCTCTCTGGACAGCCCATCAGGAAATGCAAACACGTCACGTGCGTCGTTTGGTCGTGTCGTGGAATTGGGGCGATAGTTTGGGTATTGTGACTCAGACCAGTTTGCTTAGGGTGTTTGATCCGATTGAGATGTACGGCATCATTGAAAGCATGCAGCAGACGCTACACCAAATTAGTGAGGGTTCGTCCTCGATTGACAATCTGGAGGGAGTACCTCGCCCCCGTAGGTCAGAACAGTTGACAGAGCTACTGTTTGATATTGAAACTAAGCTGCTGGGACTATCGGATGAGACCAGCTCGTCAGTAGAGAGACGCCAAAATTTGGTTCATGGCGCGTTGCGATCGCTACAGCAAATACAGTCGATGCTGGGTGGATAGCTCAGGCGACTATCTTTAAAAAGATCCCTTTAAAAATCCACCCGATCTTGCCTCTGTTGAAAGATCGGGTGGAAAGAGTTTGGTATTAATACGTTCAGAGCAAGCCTCAGGCGCGACGCTCAACCACCAGGGTAAACCGGGCTGCCAGCATACCGACAGATGCGATCGCAACTAGCGGTGCAAAAAAGGCCAATCCTACAGCTCCACCGACTAGACCAGCCGTCAGAGGAATCTCCAATAGAGTGCGGCCTTCAGCATTTTTGATCACAATACGTCGAACGTTACTCTCATTGATCAGTTCTTGTACCTTGTTAACCAAATTATCGCTGTTGACTGAAAACTCTTCGGTGACCGGTTCAGGAGCAGGCGGCGGATTGGGAGTAGACGGATCGGGATCGGAATAGCTCATGGGTTAAATCTATTGAGGTTGGACAAACAGGGCATCTAATGACAAACCTGCTCCTGTGATACCGAGTATCTCTAGAAGCAGGTGGTCATTCTAAACCTTCTTTTTAGTTTTGTACGACGGACACCTAGTCTAGATATTTCTCAAGCGTCGTCGAAAGGGTACTGGCTGGGACAGCCCCAACTACAGTATCTGCAACCTTACCGTCCTTAAAGATTAGCAGTGTCGGAATGCTGCGGACACCATAGTCGCTAGCGCTGGTCGGGTTGTCATCAACGTTGAGCTTAAGGACTTTGACCCGTCCTTCGTACTTGGCAGCTACCTCATCCACCACGGGAGCCACCATGCGGCAAGGACCACACCAGGGTGCCCAAAAGTCTACCAGTACGGGCACATCGCTACCAAGCACATCGGTTTGAAAATCGGCATCCGATACTTCATTTACTAACGTATTTGCTGTCATAGTTTTTGGTCTCCTTTAAACCAATGCTCCAGTAATACAGTAGCCCCATCGAGGACCTGTGTTGACCCAATTATAGTTCGAAAAAATCGAACTACAGAGTACGGTAGCAGGTACGGTTACCTGCGACGGCCCCGTCCTGCCTGCCATGGCATAATGCAACTATGCGACCCATTTCCCATCCAGACACAAGTCAAATCACCCTAGCAGAGGTGCTGTACGCCCTAGGCGATCCAGTCAGACTAAAGATTGTCAAAACGATTGCTCAAAAGGGTGAGCAAGCCTGTCGCAGCTGCGGCGGTGATGCTGTCGCTAAGTCTACGCTGTCGCACCATTTTAAGATCCTGCGCGAGGCCGGAATTATTCATACCGAAAAGGTGGGCACCCAGCATTTAAATTCGCTACGCACAGACGAGCTAGACAGTCGGTTCCCCGGAGTGCTAGCTGCGGTGCTAGCCGCTGCCGATGTGGATATCTGTGAGGATGAGTAGCCCGCATCGGATATCCTTGGCAGACCGTTCCACCGTGCAGCTTATTCAACGACAATGGCTCGAAAGTCATTCACGTTGGTTAAGGTAGGCCCCGTTACGACCAGGGCGTTAATAGAGTCAAAAAAGCTGTAGCTGTCGTGGGTATTGAGATAGGTTTGGGCATTGGCTCCCTGGTGCCACAGGTCAGGAGTAATCAACGCACCGGCATTGTCTTCACTGCCGTCAATGCCATCAGTGTCGCAGGCAATGGCGGCAATCCCAGATTCACCGGCTAAATAGCTGGCCAGAGCTAGCAGAAATTCGCTGTTGCGACCGCCTTTACCCACAAATTTTTGTTTGACGGTGACAGTGGTCTCGCCACCGGAAAGAATCACGCAGGGGGGAACCGCAGGCTGATGGTGATGCTTTATCTGCCGGGCAATGGCTCCGTGGACCAGGGCGACATCGCGGGCCTCACCTTCGATGGCATTGCCAAGGATGAGGGGCGTATAGCCGCGGGCGATCGCAACCTGAGCAGCGGCCTCTAATGACTGCTGTGGCGTGGCGATCAGATGATTGATGGTCGTACTCAAGCGCTGATCATCGGGAGCCAGGACCGGATTAGGATTGCGGTGCAGATAGTCGCGCACAGAGTTAGGCACGTTGAGCTGGTAGCGATCAATAATGGCTAGAGCATCGGCAGCAGTGGTGCGATCGCCCACCGTGGGTCCAGAGGCAATGGCGCTGCGGCTATCGCCCGCCACATCAGAAATAATCAGCGATACCACCCGAGCTGGATAGGCCGCTGCCGACAGCCGTCCGCCGGACGAACACGATAGCACCTTACGAACGGTATTCATCGCCACAATGTCAGCTCCTGAGGCCAGCAGCTGGCGGCTGATATCTGCCAGATTTTCTAAGCTAATACCGTCCGGCGGCAGCGTAAATAGGGCCGAGCCACCGCCAGAAATCAGACAAACTACCAGATCGTCGGCGGTTAACGGAGCGACCCGCTGCAAAATCTGTCGGGCTCCTGCCATACCATTGGCGTCAGGGACAGGATGTCCCGCTTCAACGACCTCAATCGACTGGGTGGGGACTCCATGGTCGTAGCGGGTGATGACCAGACCCTCCATGGGGTCTGTATGACCGGCTCTAGCCCAGGTATCTTCGACGGCCTTAGCCATGGCCGCTGCCGACTTGCCGATGCCTACCACCACCACGCGACCGGTGGGTTTATTCTTAAAATAAGGGGTCAGGGCCAGAGCTACCTGAGCCTGGGGCATCGCAGCAGTAACAGCAGCATCAAAGAGTTCTTTGAGAAAATCGACTGATATCGAAGAGGCCATGGCAAGATTTATGGCAGATGTTGGAGACGGATTATATTCTCAACAGTTCATACGAGAGCTACTCTTCTAAACTGCGGGGGTCCAATGCATCTCGCAGCCCGTCGCCCAGCAAATTAAAACACAGCACCGTAATTACAATCAGCGCCGCCGGAGGCCAAATCAGCCAAGGATGCAGTACCAAAATTGACGCATTTGTTGCAGAAGACAGCATATTTCCCCACGATGCATCGGGCTGCTGAATTCCCAAACCAATAAAGCTTAACGCCGACTCAGAGAGAATATAGCCCGGAATTGCTAGTGTCGCCGAGATAATCACATAGGTCGCTGTCTGGGGCAAAATGTGTCGCAAAATGATATGCAACGACCGCCCACCCATGGCCTGACTCGCTTCGACAAACGTCCGCTCTTTTAGCGACAACACCTCACCACGAATAATACGCGCCAGGCCGGTCCAGCCAATAAACGACAAAATTAGAACAATCAGCAAAAACCGCTGGGAGCTGCTCAGACCGGCGGGTAAGACAGCGGCTAATGTCACCAACAAGAAGAATCCTGGGATTGTCATGATCACTTCGACAAAGCGCATAATCACTGTGTCAATCGTGCCGCCAAAGTAGCCGGAGATGCCGCCAATCAGTAACCCGAGGGGAAACGTGATCACAATCCCTACTAGACCAATACTGAGACTAATGCGCCCTCCGTGGATCAGCCGACTCAGCTGGTCGCGAGCCGATTCGTCGGTGCCAAAGATGTTCCATCGGCCCTCCCCCACGGTGCCAAACAGATGACGGTCGAAGGAAATCCCCCGAAAGAGTTCTGTCTCCTCCAGCTGCATTGAGTCTTCAAAAGAAATACTCCTAACAAAGGGCAGCTTCAGCTGAAACAGTCTGTACTCATCTCCCTTTGCCCATAGCCGAATCGGTGACGGTGCAGAGAAGTCAGTCTCGGTGACGCGCTCGCCGGTTTCGAGATCGACCGGTCCCTGGGTGACTGGATATACGTGGGGGCCAATAAACTGTCCAGAAACCTGGTCGCGCCAGTACACAGTGGTGGGGGGCAGCAGTGAACCGTTGGCCTGTTGCTCATAGGGGCTGTAGGGCGCTGTTAGCTCGGCAAAGGCTACCGTCAGATAGAAGATAATCAGCACCGTGGCTCCAAATCGGGCCAGGGAGTTTTGTTTGAGTTTATTCCACCAGGTAGCTGCCATGTTAGATATCGGGGAAGAGGCGTTGGAGCTATTCTAAGCGGTTTGATGCGATGCGACTAGCATGGAGCCAATGCCAGAGTTGGTAAAGGTTTCGAGCAGCAGCGAATGGGGGACGCGACCATCGATAATATGAGCCGCCCGTACCCCCTGGGCCAGGGCCCGTACCCCGCAGGTCACCTTGGGAATCATGCCGCCAGAGACGATGCCGGAGCTAATTAGAGCGCGAGCTTCTTGGATATCAAGCTTGTTGTATAGCGTAGACGGGTCGTGATAATCCTTGAGAATACCGGGGGTATCGGTCAGCAGAATCAGCTTTTCGGCACTGAGGGCAGCGGCCAGCTCCCCGGCAACGGTGTCAGCGTTGATGTTGTAGGGTTGACCGGTGGTATCGGCCGCTACGCTAGAAATGATGGGAATATAGCCTGCTTCTACCAGGGACTGCACCAGCTGAGGGTCTATGCGGGTCACCTCACCGACAAAACCCACCCCCTCAGCCGCATGGGGCCGAGCCGTAATCATATTGCCGTCTTTGCCGCAGAGGCCAACAGCACTGCCACCAGCGGCGTTGACTAATCCAACCAGTTCTTTATTAACTCGACCCACTAGGACCATTTCCACCACATCCATGGTGGGGGCATCGGTGACGCGCAAACCATCTTTAAATTGGGCTTCAATATTGAGCTTGCTCAGCCAGGTGTTGATTTCGGGACCACCGCCATGGACAACAACCGGACGAATGCCCACACAGGCCATAAAGACAATGTCTCGAACAACGTTATCTTTCAGGCTGCTATCTTTCATAGCAGCGCCGCCATACTTGATCACAACGGTACGACCTCGAAACTTTTGGATGTAGGGTAGAGCTTCGCTGAGGGTTTGAACGCGACTGGCAGCAGTTTCCATTTAGGGCAATGAGTGATAGATAACGAATGGACTGGGGAATGGATGGGGCCCGAACCCTGGCGGTGCAAGGTACGGGCTGTGAAACTAGGGGGTGATTGTGGTGCTGGTGGCAGGATTTTCAGCCACAAAGGTTTGAAGCGTTTTTAGGGTACGCGATGCGACGGCGTTTACCTTTTCTCTCGGCTGATAGGTGATAGTTACGTCGGCCTGAGCATATCGTTCCTGACGCTGCTCCAGTAGGGTAGTTAGCCGAGTGCGTAAATCGACATCTTTCAGCAGGGGTCGGGATTTATCGCGACTAAGACGGGTGATGAGCTCATCAATGGATACGTTTAGCCATATCACCAAACCAGACTGGAGATGGCTCCAGTTTTCTTGTTTGATGACGATGCCGCCACCGGTCGCAATGACGGTGTGGGTGTAGGGCGCGACCTGGGAAAGAACCTGGGTTTCAATATCTCGGAATGTGGTTTCGCCCTGGTTGGCAAAAATATCGTTAATGCTTTGTCCTGCAGCTTGGACAATAACGTCGTCTGTGTCGATAAAGCGGTAGTTGAGGGTTTGGGCCAGCTGCTTGCCAAGGGTGCTTTTGCCGGAGCCCATCATGCCCACCAGGTAGAGGTTTGTCCCTTTAAGAAACTCTGCAGTCATGCCGAGGGGTGAATCAGTAGGTGATTTGAACCCACCTATTATCGGTCTAAACTTTACCCCCTGCAGCTTTTTATTTAGAGAAAACTCTGAACTGGGGATGGGACGCGATCGCATCCGAACATTTCCCATAAAATTTTCTTAAGCATTTTCTTGGGCTAGTTTACTCAGCCCGTTCTAACAAAGACTGCCACAGGCGCTGAGATCCGCCGCTGCCGCTGTAAAACAGCAGGTCAATCAATAGTTGAAACGCTAGCCGCTCCAGCGTTTGAGGGGGAGCCTGGTCTTCCATCCGCTCGGTGTAGGTATTGCTAAAGCGGTCTAGATAGTCCCCCAAAATAGCGACGCGGTGGGGCGCGGAGCCCTGGGCAGTCGTTTTTTCTAAGGCGGTGACGGCCTGGTGAATGGTCTGCTTGTGCTGAGCGGCCAGCTGAGCGGTAATCAAGACTAGGGCACGAGCCTCGTCGACGTCTAGCTTTTTACGGCCCTGCCCCTTGCGTAGCGGGCTTGACTGCCGTAGTCGCCATAGATTGACACGGTCTGAGAGCAGCGTCTCTAGCTGGAGAGATTTTGCTTGATCTAAAATGGCTTCTGAACCAATACCCACCAAGGTTTCTAAGGCCAGCAGCACCAGATCGAGCTGCCCTTTAATGGAACGTAACTGGTCGGGAGTGAGACTAGCAGACACCGCTAACACCGGTCTAAATCGCCACGTTGTAGTTTAGCGCTGCATTGTCCCCATATAGAGGCTAAATATGGCCTAATGGTGAATTGAAGAACGTTCTCCAAGACTTTACTAAAACTACTTAGAATTTTATCCGTATCTCGCAACAGAATTCGTGAATGCATTAACCAAGGACAGTTAATACCTCGAACCGCACAGACAGCGCCAACGGCTGCCTATGTGAAAACTGTCGCTTGGCATCTTCTAGGCATTGCTAACACGGAGAGGACTATGGGGCGCGCTAGCATTATTGAAGCTTACATTCAGCGTTTGCTGGAATGGAACCAACCAATTACGCCTGCTATTTTGGCCGCCATTGCTGAGGAGGTCGGGATTACACAAGGTGAGCTGGAATCTATCTATCTTAAGGTCCAGGCTCATTTGACCCGTGCCCATGACTATATAGAACTCGACTATCTAGAGAATGCCATTGATGAGCTGACCCAGGCTCAGGAACTAGATCCGATCAATCTAGACGTGCTCAACACGTTAGCAAGAACCTACTATCTACGCTACAACCGCGATAGTAACGTAGCCGATCGACAGCAGGCGTTGCGAGTGGCCAAACGCTGTGTGGCGCTCAACCCAAAGGACAAAGACGCCCAGACCTTGTTGAGATCTCTTGAGTACGCGTCCGGTTTTCAAGAAATCTCAACGCAGACAAAGCCAAATATTTTTATCCTGATTGGCTTTCTAGAGAACATTTTTAGCCGCAAACAGTTCTCTCGCCGGACAAAGACCAAGATTGCTGTCATCATTCTCTTTTTACAGCAGCCGATTAGTTTACCAACGACGACCCAGTGGATGACAGCGCTGGTTGTCGTGACATCGAGCTTAAGTGCAATGATAGGTGCAGGACTGATGGGCGGTGAGCGTTTAGCCTTGTTCTCAAATAACGAGCCGCAACCAGTTGTATCCTCGTCTGAATTTGATCCAGGACCCAATATTCCGGTCTTGTTCAATCATCCGGGATTGTTAATTGAACCTCGGCTGTCGCGGTTAGGTAACTATAAAGGAGAAGCCTACTATAAACTCCACGGTGTCGTCATCAATGACAGCGGCCAGGAGGTGAGAACGCTCAATCTTAAAGTAGAGCTATTGAACGGGGATGGCGATCCGATTTCAACCATTAACCAAGTGGCAATTACCAATAGCGGAGCCACCATTCGCCCCGGAGCAACTCAATCGTTTAATCTGTTTCATAAGATTTCGCCATCGCTGATCAGTGTTCGGGTTAGCGTCACGGATATTGAGCAGTTTGAGCTGTTTAGCCAAGGTGAAACACCACAATAAACCAAAAACTAAAGCTGGTAACAACTCTACGCAGTGGTCTCGGCAACAGTGCTAGATTCAGAACGATTTGTTGTTTGCGTATCCCTATTGCAAAGACTTTACGAAAGTTAATCGGAATTTTATCCGTATTAACGGCAGAAGTTTGGGAATTTATTGGATAGACGTGCAATTGGTGTTGCTGTGCTAGCAATACCACGGAGTGAACAGGCTATATGGATCGCGATCGCATCATCGAGGCGTATATTCAACGGCTGCTTGCCTGGAAAAAGCCTGTAACTCCCGATACTGCGGCTACGATCTCAAAAGAAGTGGGCATTACCCCAGCGGAGATGCATGCTGTCAAACGACAGGCCAAGGCACACTTTACCCGTGGGCGTAGCTACATCAAACAAGACAGCCTTGACGACGGCATCCATGAGATGACCCAGGCCATGGCACTGGACCCGCTAAATCTAGAAATTCTCCATGAGCTAGCCAGTGCCTACAACCAGCGTCATACTCGTGAAAGTGATGAGGCTGATAAACAGCGGGCCCTGCTGGTAGCGAAGCGCTGTGTGGAGCTCAAACCCAACGATAAAGAAGCCCAGGTTTTGATTAGTTTCCTAGAGCATACTCCAGGAGCTACCCAGGACAAGCTTTCCCAATGGACCCGCCAGAAAATTACAGTCGTGGCGGGAGCCTTTGCCACGCTGGGTGTGGGCATTCTGGGGCTGAGCCGACTGCCGGTGTTTTCCGCACCGCCAGCACCCTTGGGTCCAGCTCCCGGTACGATTGTCCCCGGTTCAGTCATTTATGAATCTAGCGATAGCGAGCCGACAGCTGCTCCTGCCGACATTGAGCAACTATCGGATGTGGATATTCCTGTGATGTTTGACCATCCCGGTTTGGTGTTAGAAGCTCGACTATCAGAGCTGGGTGACTTTGAAGATGAAGTTTACTATCAGCTGCGGGGCGTTTTTATTAATGCTAGCGACCAAGAATTTAGAAGACTAAAGCTCAAAGTTGAATATTTAGACGGTGGCAGCAGTGCGATCGCAGCCACCAGCAAAGAAGCCATTGGTCCCGACGACCCCATTTTGCGTCCGGGCGACACCCATGCCTTTAACCTGATCCAAAAAATTAAACCCGAGCTAAACCGAGTAAAGCTAACGGTGACCACCATCGAACAGGGCACCGCGCGCAGGACCTATGTCCCCCCCACCCCAATCAACTACAGCTGGGGCTCGATCAAGCCTGACGATATTAGCTTTGAACTCGCCAGCCGCAGCGAAACCTTTGGCGGGGTTAAACAAGATAGCCCCAACAGCGCCAACAAACCCGAAAAACCCCGGCCGGCCTACTCTCAATCAGGATTTGACTCCGAATGGGTGATCATCAACACCAGCGACTATCCCATCAACGAGCTAAAACTCAAAGCAGACTTTTACGACAGCAACAATCAGCCGCTACAAAGCGAGGACGTTGTCGCAATTGACACCAACGATGCGCCGCTCCTGCCAGGAGAATCCCGTCCGTTTCGTGTAGTCAAAGCCGTTGCCGCAGGCTATGAGCGCTATCAGGTTACTGTGCTAGAGGCAGAATAGTTCGGCTGCTAACCTGTTATGATAGCCGCCCGTTCGATCAACGGAGTTCCCCATGGGTCGCGATCGCATCATTGAAACCTATATTCAGCGGCTGCGGGCTCAAGCAGCCCCCGTCACCGCTGACCGCATCAACGCCCTGGCCCAAGAAATCGGTCTAGAGCCCGAAGACATGGCCGCTATCAAACAATCGGCCCAGAACCACCGAGAACGAGGCCGCAGCTATCTAGAATTTGACTGCTTTGACGATGCCATCGAAGAACTAACCCAGGCCATCGCGTTAGACCCTCTAGACCTCGAAAGCCTACAACCCCTCACCTACGCCTACGACCAGCGCTACGGCAAAGAAAAAAAGAAGACCGACAAAACCCAGGCCATTGCCCTGGCCAGACGCTGGGAGGAACTAAATCCCAACGCAGCCGAGCCCATCATCCTCATCAGCGCCCGAGACGATGAAGCTAACAAAAGTCAGTGGGTTATCTGGCTAGGTCTGGCCCTCGTAGCCTTCGCGATTGGCCTTCGCCCCGTGACCAACTTCATCGCCACCCGAGCCGAGATCAACGAACTAACCAAAGATATCGCAGACTTAGACCCCGAGCCGCTGCAGCCTGTTCCCGAACCGAGTGCCGCCGATGCCGCCATCCCCATTCCCATCACCCTGGACCAGACCGGCCTCACCCTAGACTCAAGACTGTCGCAGCTAGATAACTACGAAGACGTCTCCTACTACACCCTACAGGGCGTAATACTCAACGAAAGCCAGCAAGCCATCGAAACCCTACAGCTCACAGTCGAGTATCTAGACACAGACGGCACCATCATCGAAACCGACAGCAAAAACGTCATCGAAACCAGTGACGCCACCGTTCGCCCCGGTGATTCCCACCCCATCGACCTGATTTACAAAACTACCCCCGATCTTGCCAGCGTCCGCCTCAGCGCTGCTGCTGTTGACCAGGTGCCTACTCCTGCTAGTGCCCCCCAACCTGAGTCAATCCCTTATACCTGGAACATTCAACAGCCCGCCCAGCTCACCTTTGATCTCGCAGCCCGCAGCGAAGCTCTCGACAGCTACGACGTTACCGACAGCGCCTACTTCACCGCCACCTGGGCCATCACCAACACTAGCGACACCACCATCCACCAGCTCAAGCTCCAAATCAACTTCTACGACTCACAAAACCAACCCATCCTAGGCCAAGAACTCCCCATCATCTACGGCGGCGATGCCCCCCTACTCCCCAACGAAACCCGACCCATCAGCCTCGCCACCCTGATTGACAAAACCTACAGCCGCTACGAAGTCACCGTTCTAGAAGCCGAGTAGCTACCAAAACCACCCCGTTTAAAGATTCTCGTAAAGCCTCAATCCGGGCACGCCAGCCAGAGGAGACACCCCCACTTTTACGGTGCGCAGCGTATGCGGAGCAGCGTAACCACCCTGCCGACATGATCCAGACCAATCGCTACCAACCAACCGTCTCCGGTGCGAGGGGGGTGGGGACGTCGAGGTCCCCACAAATAGGAGGGGCTCAGGGAGGAAAGCCCTGAGCAACCCACCCCCACCACACACCCAACTCCCTCGCCAAGCTCATTACCCCTCATTATAGAAAACGTAGCTTTACGTTTCGTAAAGTAGCATCACCTTCTGAGGCCCCCCTTGGTCTCCCCTTTGACGAAGGGGAGAAATATGGAGGACTCTCATCCCCCAACAGACATACTTCACTCCAATGGCCCGAGATCTCCGCGAATTCATCAACCTAGTCGAACAACGTGGCCAACTCCGCCGCATCAAAGCCCCAGTTGACCCCGAACTCGAAATAGCAGAAATCTCCAATCGCATGCTCCAATGCGGCGGCCCCGCCCTCATTTTTGAAAACGTCAAAGGCTCTCCCCACCCCGTTGTCGTCAACCTGCTGGGCACCGTCGAACGCACCTGCTGGTCCATGGGTATGGAACATCCCCAGGAATTAGAAACCCTCGGCAAAAAGCTAGGCATGCTGCAGCAGCCTAAGCCGCCCAAAAAAATCTCTCAGGCCATCGAATTTGGCAAAGTCCTGTTCGATGTCGTCAAAGCCAAACCCCAGCGCGACCTGCTCCCTCCCTGCCACCAGGTTGTCCTCAAAGGCGACGACGTAGACCTCACCCAGATTCCCATGATCCAACCCTACCCCCAGGATGGCGGTAAGGTCGTCACTCTAGGACTGGTGATTACCAAAGACTGCGAAACCGGGATTCCCAATGTGGGTGTGTACCGGCTACAGCTACAGGGCAAAAGCACTATGACCGTCCAGTGGCTGTCGGTGCGGGGCGGGGCCAGACACCTGCGTAAGGCCGCTGAGAATGGCAAGAAATTAGAAATTGCGTTCGCAATCGGCGTCCACCCCCTGATTATCATGGCCGCCGCCACTCCTATCCCCGTAGATCTGTCCGAATGGCTATTTGCCGGTCTCTACGGCGGCAGCGGCGTGCATCTCGCTAAATGCAAAACCATTGACCTCGAAGTCCCTGCCGCCTCAGAATTTGTGCTCGAAGGCACCATCACCCCTGGCGAAGTCGCCACCGACGGTCCCTTTGGCGACCACATGGGCTACTACGGCCCAGTTAACGACAGCGCTCCTTTGGTCCGCTTCCAATGCGTTACCCACCGTAAAAATCCCATTTATCTCACCACCTTTAGCGGTCGGCCTCCCAAGGAAGAAGCGATGATTGCCATTGCCCTCAACCGCATCTACACTCCGATTTTGCGACAGCAGGTGTCTGAAATTGTGGACTTCTTCCTACCCATGGAGGCCCTCAGCTACAAGGCTGCCGTCATTTCCATCAAAAAAGCCTATCCCGGTCAGGCCCGCCGCGCCGCCATGGCCTTTTGGACCGCGCTGCCCCAGTTTACCTACACCAAGTTTGTTATCGTCGTGGACCACGACATCAATATCCGCGACCCACGTCAGGTGATTTGGGCGCTGACATCCAAGGTAGACCCTACCCGCGACGTATTTATCCTGCCGGACAATCCCTTTGATTCGCTGGACTTTGCCAATGAGAAACTTGGTCTAGGAGGTCGCATGGGCATCGACGCCACCACCAAAATTCCGCCTGAAACCGACCATCAGTGGGGCGACGAACTTAAATCTGACCCAGAAGTAGCCGCTATGGTGGAACGTCGCTGGGCTGAGTACGGTCTAGGAGATCTAGACATGGGCGAAGCCGACCCCAACTTGTTTGGCTATGATATTCGCTAGCCTGCTGTCCTTGAACTACGCTCTTCAAAACTTTAGCTATGGCAGAAGATCGCCGTCCCTGGTTTAAAACCCTGTTTTGCTGGCGCGGTTCCGTGATTCGAGCCGTGATTCCTCGGGTGGGGCTGTGTACCGGTTTTGCCTTGCTGATAACGCTGCTGTATCACGCCGGGGTAGACGTTTCCTGGCCGGTGCTAGGTGGGGTTGTTCCGAGTTTGGTGCTGGGGCTGCTGCTGGTGTTTCGCACCAATGCGTCCTATGAGCGCTTTTGG
The DNA here is from genome assembly GCA_050043465.1 of Leptolyngbyaceae cyanobacterium. Lineage (GTDB taxonomy): Bacteria > Cyanobacteriota > Cyanobacteriia > Phormidesmidales > Phormidesmidaceae > Leptothoe. The sequence goes on along the minus strand of JBHJIL010000115.1, from coordinate 7,489 downwards.
GAAGGCCGCAAGCTGTGGGGCACGATGATCAACACGACGCGCAACCTGGCTCGGCAGATTTGGGTTTCTATAGATACCGATCGCAGCTCAAAAGAGCAGGCGCTAAAGCTGCTGGTGGCCTATGCGATCGCAACCAAGCAGCATCTGCGCTACCAGCCCTGTGAAGCAGAGCTGCGCCACCTGGTTTCAGCCCCTCAGCTAGATAAGCTGCTAGGCATGAATAGTCCTCCCCTAGAAATCGCCTTTTGGCTTAACGACTATCTCCAGGTGCAGCAGCTCAAAGGACGGCTACACCCCTATCAGTTTCAAGCCATGGTCCAGCAGGTTAGCGGTCTAGTGGATGTTTTAGGCGGCTGCGAACGTATCCTCAAAACGCCACTGCCCCTGTCCTACTCAATTCATCTTAAGCAGCTGCTGGTCATGTACTGTATGGCCCTGCCGTTTCAAGTGGTTAGCGAACTTAGCTGGTGGACGGTGCCGGTCGTATCGCTGGTAGCTTTTGCTGTTTTTGGGGTCGAAGAGATTGGTCTAGAAATCGAAAATCCCTTTGGCTGCGACCTCAACGATCTGCCTCTAAATGCCATCTGTCAGACCATGGAGCGCAATATTAACGATCTGATAACAATGACTCCAAGTATTGAACAAAATGCTCCTCAGCCCTGGCAGATTACAACACTGCGGTAGGTGCGTTCCATGGAACGCACCCACGGGGATTTATAAAACGCGCCTGTAAAAATTTTCAAGCCTTGCCGTATTGCCTAAGTAATTCCTACACCCAGGACAGAATCAGAATAGTTTAGGGAATATCCATACATCCATGAATTGTTGATTTTACGGTGAAGCGACCCTATTTAAATCAAGATTTCGTCGTCCATAATCGACCTGTAGAGTAGCTATTCTCGACCTAATTTCTTTAAGGGTGAGTCACACACTATGAGGTCAAAACGTCGTCTTTCTAGTTTGGGTAAGCAGTTTACCAAGATGCTAACGATCATCTTTTTCGTTGGCATTATTGCTAGTGGATTAATCCTCTCAGCTGCCATGCGTCAGAAGGCTGAGAGTGAGATTACCCATCAAGCAGAGATGTTAATCCATACCATGAATGCGGTTAGGACCTATACCAGTGACCAGGTAAGACCGCAGCTGGCCGATGATTTGGCCAATTCTTCAGAGTTTATTCCGGAGACGGTGCCCGCCTATTCTGCTCGAGAAGTGTTTGAAGAATTTCGAGCATCAGGAACTTTCAAAGACTTTCTTTATAAAGAAGCCACGCTCAATCCGACGAACCCGCTGGACCAGGCCGACGAGTTCGAGACCCAGGTTGTCAACAAATTTCGAGAAGATGCTCGGCTGCAGGAACTTAGAGGCTACCGGACAATGGACGGTCAAAAGTTCTTTTATACCAGTCGTCCTCTAACGATGCAGGATGAAAGCTGTCTGGAGTGCCACGGCAGACCGTCTGCTGCTCCTCGCAGTATGATTGCGACCTATGGAGACGAAAACGGGTTTGGCTGGGAGTTGGGAGAAATCGTCGCGGCGCAAACTATTTATTTACCCTCTAGCCGGATCTTTTCATCGGGCAGTCGTTATCTTTTACTAGCGATCGCAATCTTTAGCGGTGTCTTTGCCATTGTCATTGGTGTGATCAACCGGCAGCTTAGAAAGACGGTGATTCATCCCCTCACCCAGCTCAATAAGCTGATTCGCGATATTAGTCTGGGGCAGCGGATCTCACTATTAGGCAATACCGACGAGGGCAATTCCCTAGGGCGACTGGCCGTCCGCCCCGATGAGACCGGACAGCTGGCCCGAGCCTTTGAACATATGGCCAATGAAGTGGCTCTGCGCGAACAGTCCCTCAGCCATGCCAAAGAAAATGCCGAAGCGGCAACCCAGGCAAAAAGCGACTTCCTGGCAAATATGAGCCATGAGCTGCGCACGCCCCTCAATGCCATCATCGGCTACAGCGAAATGCTGGCAGAAGATGCCGAGAATCTTTCAGAAGAAGATGCCCAAACCGATCTATACCGGATTCAAGGCGCTGGTAAACAGCTGCTCACCCTGATTAACTCGGTGCTTGACCTATCCAAAATTGAGTCAGGTCGGATGGAGCTATTTGTTGAAGAATTCTCTATTTCGTTTTTGGTAGAACAGGTGGTAGACGTGCTGACGCCGCTGATTCAGCAAAATGGCAACAAGCTGATTGTTCACCATGAAACCGATATTGACACCATTGTTGCTGACCGTCCCAAGCTGCACCAAAGCTTACTCAACCTATTGAGCAACGCCAACAAGTTTACTGAGGATGGCACCATTGCGCTGACGGTCAAATCGAGTACTCACATGGATGAGCCCTGGGTGGACTTTATTGTTACCGATACCGGGATTGGCATGACGCCCGAACAGCAAAAGACCGTATTTGACGCGTTTGCTCAGGCTGATAATTCTACGACTCGACAGTTTGGCGGTACGGGGCTGGGGCTGACGATTACCAAACAGTTCACCACCATGATGGGGGGAGAAATCACAGTCGAAAGTCAGTACGACAAAGGGTCTCAGTTCACCCTGCGCTTACCCCAAACGGTGAAGGGTAACGGTGCGCCTATGGAAAAAGCCCAGCCTTGGATCTTGTTGCTACAGGCTAGGGAGAAAAATGATGAAATCATCACCCAGGTGCTGCGTCAGGAAGACTGGGACGTTAAGTGCGCTGACAACAGCGCCGATGCGCTAACGCTGGCTCAAGTTGATCTGCCTGTGCTGGTGCTGGTGGACCTGAGCCTAGAGCCCGACGTGGTGCACTGCATCAAGACGCTGCGAGAGACGCGTGAGTTTGAAGAAATTCCGATTATTGCGATCGCAAACTCTGCCATCAATGCCGACATCAGTGTTGAAATTGCCAACGATGTCCAAAGTATTTACTACCGCAACGACCTCAACCTACAAAACTTCCTAGAAGAACTCCAAGTGTGTGCCGCTGTCTAATGCGGCTATCTCACGAACTGTTCCCACGCAACGGCATTAGCCTTGCTGACCGTTGCTGAGTCTAAATCGCTCGGTACTGCTGCTCCCTGAGGTCACATTATTAGTGAGAAATCGGCAAACAGCAGCAACTCTAGATCGGACCATCCTTTAAATCAGCCATTGCAATCTATCCATCGCCACCATGCCTAAGATTTTACTAGTCGAAGACAATGCGTTAAATCGCAAAATGCTAGCGCGGCGACTGCAGCATTGCGGCTATCAGGTGCTGCTAGCCACCGACGGTGACCAGGGAGTTGCGATCGCGACCGAGCATCAGCCTGATCTAGTTCTTATGGCTACCGATCTGCCGGTCATGGATGGATGGCAGGCCATCAAAATTCTCAAAGCCTCAGTGATCACCGCCAATATTCCCATTATCGCGTTGACTACCAATGCCAAGTCAGGCAACTGGAAAACAGCCCTAAAAGTTGGCTGTAATGACTACGACACCAAACCCATTGTTCTCAAACGCCTGCTGGGTAAAATCAGCACTCTCTTAGATACCAAGTCAGCACCGCTAGCAGAGCCTGACCCCCTAGCAGAGCTCATGCCGTCCTCTGCATTTTCACTTTCAGACAGCACCTTATCGGCTGGCATTCCTCAGATTCCAACCTTTGGCAAATCATCCGATGGTCTCTTAAACAGTCGCTACGAGACGGTTCAGATTGTCAACAAAACCACCTTCGGAGACTGTCTGCTCGCCAAAGATCTTAAAGTTGCCGGCACCCCAGCCGTCATGATCAACTCCTTTGACTTACCGGTGGGTAACCCTACACTGCTTGCTTTGGTACGGGAGTCTCTAGTCACAGAAATGAAATTCCTAGGAGTAATCACCCAGCAAGAAGACATTGCCACCTGTCTTGACTACTTTGAACAAGACGAAACGTTTTACTGGATACAGGACCATGTAGCAGGGACCTCACTGGCCAGTGAGCTAGGTAGCGCCCAGTCGATGGGATATGTACTCAAACTCACCCATAGCTTATTAAGTGCAGTACATCCTTTTCACCAGGGACATATGGTTCACTGCAACTGCAATCCCTATAGCTTTATTCGTCGCCAGTCCGATGGTCGCCTCATTCTTGCTGAGTATGGCTTACTCAAGCGCTTGTTTGTTAGCCTACGGTCCCATTCGCTCACCTATCGTCAGGCACTCCTAAAACAGGGGCAGTACCAACCCGCCGAGCAGCGAGCAGGCAATCCTCAGCTCAATAGCGACGTCTATTCTATTGGGATGATTGTGCTTCAGGCGCTGACGGGGCAGTCTCCTGAATGGTTAGTAAGCGTTAGCGGTCAGCGTAATCTCACAGATTTGATCAAGGCCGATACCAAAATTATCAAACTGTTTGAACGCATGGTTAGCCCCAATCCCCAGCTGCGCTTTGAGTCAGCCAGTGAGGCGCTAGAATCGCTACCGCTGGGCCTAATTCCCAAAGAACCCGCCTATCGACCGGCACTGTCTTCTTAACGTTATTCCCACAGAGGCCCCACTCAAAAGAGGTTCCAGTAATTTGTGGGTATAGATGGGTTATATACAGTACCTACGACAGGCCGTTTCCCGTTTCCCCTTGACCCGTTCCCGTGTTAACGCGGGAGCTTCATTTGACCGATCCATAAACCAAGTCAACTCCCCAGCCGTTAATAGGCATATTTCTCTCATTAGCCACTTTCCTGACGAAATATTGCCAACGCGTTGAGTAAACAGCCATCAGAAGGCTATAACGAGGACAGTTGATTTCAGGTTGTCTATGGACCTTCCTACCCAAACGATTCCGGTAGAGCTAGAAGATGGCTCGACAATGTATGTGAAAGTGGATGCACCCATGGGGCGACGGGATGTGTCTGGCGGCGGCACTGGACCGACAAAGTCGTTTGAGCGAGTAACCTCGTCGATTGAGAATATTGTCAAAGCAGTGGCCAAGCCCATCAACGCTGCGAAACCGACAAAAGCCAGCGTGACCCTAGGCGTAGAGCTAGAAGTCCAAGAAGGCGTGCTGATTGCAGCCCTAGCAAAAGGAACCGGAAAAACCAGCTTAGAGATCACCCTCGAATGGGAAAAGCCTTGACTCTGTCTTTACAACGCCATTGGCAGAGAACTGAGGGAAGTGGAAGTCAGACCAAGACAAAATGTTTGTTTTACTTGGGCAGGCTATAACAAGAAAAGTTGCTCATTGCTTTGCCATGCTTCCTGTAGCTGCCATTGTTCAGTCGGTTTCCAATGTAGTAGTGCCATGTTTGCCGCTGTTAATTACAGGTGCCGAGAAGGTGACCGATGGTGCGATCGCAAAAATAGGTGAGGAGGTATGGGATTTAGCCAAGGCGCTATGGCAGAAGCTTTGGGCAAACGCAAAAGATGACCCAGCAGTAGAATTAGCGACAAAGAAACTCGCTGCTGAACCAGAAAGTCCTGTGTGGCAGCCTGCTTTTCAGGCAGCGCTGACGGACCTGTTGACTCAAGATACTGCCCTGGCCAAGGCCCTATCGGCGATTATCGATGAGTCGTCTGTAGACGCTGATAAGGTGACTATCAAACAAACCGTGATTGGCAATCAAAACCAGGTGATTGGCCAGATGACCGGCGGTACGGTGATTGGTAATCAGCATAAGCCACAGTCCTGATGGTCAGTCGTTTCTTTAAATGGTTACTGCGGTCAATTCGACATTTGGTCCTGCGGTTGCGAGGGCGTTCTGTAGATCTGTCAGGGTCTCAGCAGGATGCGCCGATCGAGGCTTCGACGATATCTCAAAAGCCAACGGCTGCTGAGACCTCAGAGCAGCAGGCCAGCACTCACCAAAGTGTTGTAGGAAATGACAACCAGGTGATTGCCAAAATGACAGGCGGCACCGTAATCAAGAATCAAACGATTCTGCCAACACCGGCTCCATCTGTTGTAGGCGTACCCAATAACTTACAAGAGCGGGGGAGTACGACCTTCGTAGGGCGAGACCAAACCCTAAAAGAACTACACGAAAAACTACAAGCCAGCCACACATTGGCAATTACGGCCCTGCAGGGGATGGGCGGTATCGGCAAAACCGAGCTGGCGGTGCAGTATGCCCAGCAATATAAAAGCCACTACCCTAGCGGCATCTGTTGGCTAAGTGCTCGCGGGGCAGAGGTGGGGACTCAGATTGTAAAGTTTGCAGTAGATGCCCTGGGATTACCTCAGCCGGAGGGAGAGCTAGATGCCCAACTGCAGTTTGTTTGGAGTCATTGGCCTAAACAGGCTAAAGGTGATCGCGTACTGCTGATCTATGACGATGTGGCAGACGAGATTGGTGAGGATACTCAGCAAAAGATTGCTGCCTATGACACCATCAAGGCAGCACTACCAGTGGATAGTCGATTTCAGGTGCTGCTGACTACGCGACTACGGAATGTAGCAGCAACGGTGGATGATTTTCAGATAGAGCTGCTGAGTGAGGCGGCAGCGCTGGAGCTTTTGGAGGTGATTGTTGGCAAAACTCGCATCGATTCAGAGCGCGAGACGGCTCAGGCGCTATGTGAGCGGGTAGGTTATTTACCCCTGGGTTTAGAGCTGCTGGGGTATTTTCTAACGAATAAGCCAGATATGACTTTATCGAGGCAGGAGCAGCGGCTGGAGAAGAAAAAGCTTGAAGCAAAAGCGTTTGAGAAGGCGCATCCCGGAATGACAGCGAAGTTGGGGGTGTATGAGGCGTTTGAGCTGAGTTGGGGAGAGCTGAGTGGAGATGGGCAGCGGCTGGCCTGCTGGCTGAGCTTGTTTGCATTGGCACCGATGCCTTGGGAACTAGTAGCCGCCGCGACAGTAACAGATGAACGGGAGGATTTAGAAGATACACGGGATTACGAGCTGCTAAAGCTGAGTTTGCTGCAGCGACTAGAGGCAGAGAGCTATCAGCTGCATCAGCTGGTGCGGGAGTTCTTTTTAGCAAAGCTAAACGAGCGTGAAGATAGCGATGAGCTGAAGGTAAACTACTGCGGTCTGATGGTGGAGCGAGCTAAGCAGATTGACCAGAGTGCTACTCAGGAAGTGACTCAGGCGACAACCCTGGTAGTGCCCCACGTTGCAGAGGTCATCAACAGTTGGTCTGATAGTTTGAGCGATGAAGACTTTTTCTGGCCCTTTAGTGGGCTAACTTTTTTTTACTACGCTCAGGGGATATATGGTGTTGCAGTTGGTTGGGCGGCACAGGCTGCGATCTCAACCAAGGAAAGATTTGGCGAGCAGCATCCGTCTGTGGCCTCGAGCCTGAACAATTTGGCGGTTTTATATGAATCTCAGGGGCGATATGAGGCGGCAGAACCCCTGTACCTGGAGGCGTTGTATCTGCTGAAACAGTTACTTGGCGACCAGCATCCGGTTGTGGCCTCCAGCCTGAACAATTTGGCACTTTTGTATCATGCTCAGGGGCGCTATGAGACGGCCGAGCCTCTATCCCTCGAGCCCCCGTCTCTACTCCCATCACCTCTTACCCCCCTGTAGCC
>JBHJIL010000114.1:0-15117 GCA_050043465.1 Leptolyngbyaceae cyanobacterium | reverse complement strand
TCAACGCCCCTGATTTTTCATCACGAATATTCACCCAAGAACTGCGGGTACAGTCTCCAGAAGACAGTGACCGTCTACAGTGGATTGCTGGAGGCTATTTTGAAACCTCCACATTTAAGAATAATCGTGACTTTATTTTTGGAACAGTAGCTCCCGTAACTCAACAGGGGACATTACGCTCTGATGGTGAGGTCGACAGTCGTAGCCTAGCGGCGTTTGGTCAGGCGAGTTATGAAGTGGTGGATGACTTAACTCTGACAGCCGGTCTGCGATACGAAAATACAGATGTCTCCACAGACTTTACCCAAACATTTATTTCCCCTGACGGTACCCTAACCTTACCGTTACAACAATTTAGCGATGTGGAGACCGATGGCTCAGAACTACTGCCCCGATTCGTTGTTGACTATCGCTTTACCCCAAATCTATTAGCCTATGGCAGCATTACCCGAGGATACCGCCCACCCGGTGGCAACTTTGAGCCAGACAATGAAGCTGTTGCTGTATTTGACGCTGAAAAATCTTGGAATTACGAGCTTGGCCTAAAATCTTCCTGGTTAGACGATCGGCTGACATTGAATCTGGCTGGTTTTTACAATGACACATCAAATTTTCAGTCTCCCAGTGTACAAAACGGCATTGTTACCATCACTAATGCAGACATTCGCACAATTGGGGCCGAGCTAGAACTCACCGCCCGCCCGATTCCTGGTTTAGAACTCAGTGCCGGATTAGGTCTGCTCGACGCTGAGTTTCAAAACGGTGTGGATTTTGCCACAGGTCAGGCAATTGAGGGTAAACGCACCCCTTTTACTCCAGATTTGACCTATAACGTAGCTGCTCAATATCGCAGTGAGTCAGGCTTTTTTGGACGCTTAGAGGTAGTTGGATTTGGCAAAACCTACTTTGATAACCTCAACACCATCGAACAAGATTCCTTTGCCCTGGTCAATGCCCGTCTGGGCTACGAGTTTGACAACTACGGCATCTATCTATTTGCCAACAATTTATTTGACGAAGAGTATTTAACCCAGGCATTTGACTTTGGCGGGACGCTTGCCGTTGCAGGCGCGCCTCAAACATTTGGCGTTCAACTAAGAACAGAATTTTAGGAGGAGGGACAGAAGCGAAGCTAGTAGACAGTTCGAGATCTATATAATCGACCTAGCCGTAACCCCAAACTTAACGCTATTGGGAAGACCCTAGTACGTTGGGTTGTAGGGCGGCGTTCCGGCCCTGCCTATGGGGGTTTGGGGAACTCGGAGGGACCCCAAGCAACATCTTTAACCTCCTCACCAGTTTCCCATATTACTTCCCTTGCTCCAAATTCCCACTCACCGTGCATGATGTCGTAAAATGCTCCGTCTCAGAGCCAAAAAGATCCGCCTAGGAGTCTTCATTCACAAATAAAACTTCTATGATCGGAACTCTACCCTCGTTGTCATAGAGAACGCAGCCCGATGGTAACCATTGATGACAGCCGCTGGCCATTAATCTCAGTCCGATTTCAAGGAGCTGGCACACCGACAGAAATGACCAAGTTTTATGCAAGCTTCGAAGCTTGGCTAGCAAAAAAAGAGAAATTCGCCCTGATTTTCCAGCGAGATGACGCAGAAGCCGCTGAAGAAGAGGGTAAGCGTTCTCCAGAAGTCAAGCAAATGCGCAAAGACGGCATAGCCTGGACTAAGGTCCACAAGCCTGAAATTTCTCAATACTGTGCTGGGGTGGCCATGGTGCCCGACTCAGCTAAGCTGCTCAAACTATGGGGGCCGATGGTAGCCACGGTGACCCGCACCATGTATGGCTGCCCAGGCAAAGTTTTTGGCTCTACGGATGAAGCAGAAGGGTGGGCTGCTGAACAATTGGGGCTATCGGCAAAAACGCCGCCTCTGTCATTTAAACAGCTAGTATTAAAACAGCGATTGCTGCTGGGACTATCAGGGTTGTTGGCGGCTATTGGTGCCGCCCTGGGGCTGGTACCCTACTATTTGATCTATCTAGTCAGCGTCCGTCTGTTTGGCTCAGCCGATGGTCTCGACACCCAATATATTTGGCAGCTGGCCTGGCTAGCGGTGGGGGCCGTGGTGGGTAAGGGAATCTGCAATGGCATTTCCACTCGCCTTTCCCACATTGCCGCCTACACAATTCTCTATGACTTACGTATTGAGCTAGCCCGTAAGCTGGGCAGTTTACCGCTGGGCTATTTTACCAACCGCACGACGGGTGAGATTAAAAAGATTATCCACGAGGATGTGGAACAGCTAGAACAGGGACTGGCCCATCTGATTCCGGATGTTGTTGCTGGGGTGACGGTGCCCATATTGGCAGGCATTCTGTTGTTACTGGTGGACTGGCGCATGACCCTGGCGACGTTAGCCAGTGCGGTGATTGCCCTGAGTCTTTTTGGCTTTATGATGTCTCGTTTTGATATGAGCGCCTATAACGCTCTGCTAGCCAAGATGAATGGCGTGGTGATCCAATACATCAACGGCATGAAGGTGATTAAAGCCTTTACCCGCACAGATTTCTCCTTTGGCCAGCTGCAGAATGTAGTTGAAGAAATGCGTCAGGTGTATGTGCGCACCACTCGCACGTCTGCCTTACCCATGGCAGTTATGCTTACGCTCATGCGTTCAGCAGCAGTGACTGTAGTACCTGTGGGGATTGCCCTATATCTAACCGGGTCTCTCACTATTCCGACATTTGTGTTGTTTGTTGTCATGGGTATCGGGTTTAATCGACCGATTATGGCCGTACTGTTCCATGGCTTTACCGGGGTTTATCAGATTAACTCGGCTTCTAAGCGTATTGCCGACGTATTTATTCAGCCAGCACTGAGCGATCCGGCAGAACCCAAGCAGCCTCAGGGTAATGATATTGCTTTCCAAAATGTCTCCTTTAGTTATGGTGACGCTCAGGTGTTAAACAATATTAGCTTTACGGCACCTGCAGGCAGCGTCACTGCACTGGTGGGACCATCGGGGGCGGGGAAGAGTACTTTAGCAAAGCTGATTCCTCGCTTTTGGGATGTGGAGCAGGGAGACATTGCCATCGGTGGTGTCGCTGTAAAAAATATTGCTGTTGAGCAGCTGATGAACCGAGTGTCGTTTGTATTTCAAGATGTTTTCTTATTTAATGACACGATTTCAGAAAATATTCGTATTGGTAATCCCACGGCCACTAAGGCTGACATTGTGCGAGCAGCTAAAGCAGCTCGCTGTCATGAATTTATTAAGACGCTGCCCCAAGGGTACGATTCATCTGTGGGTGAAAACGGTGTGAGTCTCAGCGGTGGGCAGCGACAGCGGCTATCGATTGCCCGTGCCATTCTCAAAGATGCGCCAATTGTCGTGCTAGATGAGGCTACCGCTTATGTAGATCCTGAAAATGAGGCGATGGTTCAGGAGGCGTTAGCAGGTCTGCTGGCTAGGGGGGAAAAGACCCTGATTGTAGTAGCTCACCGTCTATCGACAATTACCGAGGCGGACCAGATTTTGGTGATTGACCAGGGGGGAATTGTTGCGAGAGGAACCCATGGAGAGCTGTTGGAGAGCTGTGGACTTTATAGAGAGCAGTGGGAGGCCCATAGAAGTGCGCGCGATTGGCAGTTGGGGTCTACGAGCAAGCAAGACGTTGTGGGAACAGAGGCTGTAGGTTATTCAGGCCCCCAAACCCCCAATTCTGGGGGCTTTAAGTCTTATCTCCCCCAGGATTTGAGAAACCTCAGTATGCCTAATTTGGACAACGAGAATGATTCCAAAATAAGGGGGGCCTTTGATCGGTATAACCTTAACGAAAAGACTGATAAACCGTTAGAAAATCCTTATCGCACATTAGATGAGACTGACTCTGTTTGGACGATGATGCGTAAGCTGATTCCGGCCAATACAGAGCATTATTTTTGGCGGGCGGTGCGTTGGCGCATGGTAGAAGGCATGGCGATTGGGGCGACTAGCTATGTGGTTTATCTGGTGCTTGTCGCTTTGTTTCAAGGGGCCGAAGCCAGTCAATTATGGGGCTATGTGGCTGCCATTGTTGTTCTATGCTTTGCACAAATTGGGTTTGGCTATCGGGCTAATGTACAGGCCTATGCGCTGACCATGGGGGTACAAACACGGTTGCGATTGTTTATTGCTGACTATCTGCGGCGGTTGCCCTTGGGCTTTTTTACTCAGCGCTCTACGGGGACAATTGACGCCCTGTTTACCACCAACATTATGTTTTTAGAGCCCCACCATGTGTTGGAGAGCCTAATTAATGCGGTGGTGACACCCATCCTTATCTTTCTCGTCATGCTGGTGTACGACTGGCGGCTGGCGTTGGTACTAGCATCCAGTGTGCCCTTTGCGTTGATGGCGCTGCGCTATGGGGAAACGATTTTTGCGCGGGTGTGGCGGTTGCAGTCCGCTGCTCGGGTCCCGGCCAATGCCCGCATGGTGGAGTATATCCAGGGTATATCTGTGATTCGCGCGTTTAACCTGTCTGGGGATCGGCTAGCGCAGTTTCGCCACGGGCTACAGGACTATCGCACCGCGAGCTTAAATACCGTGACCCAGTTAACCACAGCAACGGTGATGTTTTTGTCGGTGCTAGAGCTGGGGTTTGCCCTGCTATTGGTCGTAGGAGCTGCTTTGTTTGTACAGGGAAACCTCACGGGGGAAAGCTTTCTCTTTTTTATGGTGTTGGGGTTGGCATTTTACATACCGCTGATGTCCATGGCGGATATGCTGGAGTTCTATCGGATTATGCAAAACTGTGTGCGTAATCTAAAAGAGTTTTTGCAGGCGGATTTACTGCCTGTGGCGAGTTCTCCGCAATGGCCGCAAGATACGACTATCGAATTCAAAGATGTTAGCTTTAGCTACGATAGCGAGACTGTTTTAGAACAGGTGAGTCTTACCATTACGCCACAGTCGATGACGGCCTTAGTAGGCCCCAGCGGGTCGGGTAAAACCACAATTACAAACCTGATTGCCCGGTTTTGGGACGTGAATCAAGGAGCTGTGACCTTGGGCGGTGTGGATGTGCGAGAGATACCAACCGATACGCTATTGTCGCAGATGACTATGGTGTTTCAGGATGTATATCTGTTTAACGATACGATTTTTGAAAACATTCGATTTGGTAATCCAGACGCCACCGAAGCTGAGGTGATAGCAGCGGCCCAGGCTGCCAGATGTCATGGGTTTATTAGTCAGCTACCTGATGGCTATCAGACCATGGTGGGTGAAAGGGGAGCTACTCTCTCAGGCGGTGAGAAACAGCGGATTTCTATCGCTCGCGCCATGCTTAAGGATGCGCCAATTGTGCTGCTAGATGAGGCGACAGCCTCTATTGATCCAGAAAATGAACGGCTGATTCAGCAGGCGATTCATGCCCTGAGTGCCGAGAAAACGCTGATTGTAATCGCCCATCGGTTAACGACAATTGCGGCGGCGGATCAGATTTTGGTATTGGACAAGGGCCGTATTGTTGAACGGGGTAAACATGAGGCTTTGGTGGCTCAGGGCGGATTGTATCAGCGGCTGTGGGATGTGAGGGTGCGATCGCACGGCTGGAAAATCGCAGCCTAAAATTGATGATGTATACTTCTGATAGGAATATTTCCCATTAGTGCCTTTAGGCCTATCTGCTGTGCCTGTCACATTGGATGTCCGTATCGGCCATCCTCATCATGCCTAAAATCCTAACCCGTCAGAATATCAATGAGCTATTCAATCAGTCATCGTTGCCTCGGCCACAGGACACGGCTAAAGATGTTGAGTTTATTTGGCCAACGGACATTGCCCAAGGCAGCAATCGTATCATTCAGCTTCGTTCAGGCTTGCAGGTATCCTACGAGACCCTGACACCCGAAAGCGACTTGTGTCTGCAAGCAGACTACCTCCCATCCGATCCCTTTGGACTAATCTTTGTTTTATCCGGCAGCTCTCAAGCCACGGTGACTCGAGCTAGTCAAACCCTAACCTTTTTACCTCAAGGAAACATCAATATATTGGGCTATGGCGGTACCGAACAAGGCACGTTGAGCTATCTAGCAGGCCAAACCGTACAGATTGTTCAAATTACAGTTGAACCCTGGCTAATGGGTAAATTTGTTGAACGCAATCCAGTGAATTTACCCGTGCCAATGCGAGAAATTCTCCAGGGAGATCGTTCCCAGGCCTATGCCCATGTTGGTGAAACCAATCCAGCGATGCAAATGGCCTTGCACCAGCTATGGCACTGTCCCTACCAGGGGCTTACCCGTCTGATGTATTTAGAAGGTAAAGTCATTGAACTCCTGGCCCTCAAGCTATTTCAACTCAATGAAGATAACGAAAAACAGCTACCCAAAGCCCTCAAACCTCAGGATATAGAATGCATTTACCATGCCAAAGATCTGTTACTTAGCGACATTGAAAATCCTCCATCTCTGATCGCCTTAGCTAGAGCTGTGGGACTTAATGACTACAAGCTAAAACAAGGATTCCAGCATGTGTTTGGGACTACCGCCTTTGGTTATCTACACAACCACCGCATGGAAAAAGCCCGACAGTTATTACAAACTACCGACCTCACCGTAGCCGAAGTTGCCTATACCGTAGGCTTCTCCAACCGCAGCTACTTTGCCGCTGCATTTCGCCGTAAATTTAACATCAACCCCAAAGCCTATTTGGTACAAAGCCAGCGAGAAAGAAATCTTTCCTAAAAATCCGTCCTGTGGTCAGAAAGATCCGCCCAGGAATCATCCTAGGCGAAGAAATTGCCTATGATGCCCGTAATCTATTTGAGAATCGCTTTCAATTGCTATTTCTCAACGGTGTGAACATGAGGTGTGAGGAAATTGATGAACGTCTGGCCACTAATCAGAAACTCAGGCATTGTCGGTGTCTTAGCCATTGTATTGATATTACCGGCTGAAGCAGCTTTATTAGTGGAGAACTCCCAAGAGGAGGAGACTGTATTAGCTGATATCTCCAATTCATCAGAGATTTTGAGCCAGATAGATGATGAGATTGAGGAAGAAGAAGAGACAGAGGAAGAAGACACACTACGGATTGTTGTAACAGCAGAAAAGAGACCAGAGGCAGTTCAGGATATTCCCATTAGTATTACGGTCTTCGAACGCCAGGATATCCAAGATGCGGGAATCAACGATTTTGAAGATGCCGCTCGCAACACCCCAAATTTTTCTGTTTTTGATGGGTCTGACAGTCGTTCTTTCTACTTTTATAGTATTCGCGGTCTGGGTAACAATAACTTTCTATCCAGAGATGCGGTGAGTTTTTATGTGGACGATGTCCCCTATGACTATGGTGGGTTTATTGGCCAGGACCTATACGATTTAGAGCGCATCGAGGTATTGCGCGGTCCCCAAAGTACCCTCTATGGGCGCAGTGCCTTCTCCGGTGTGGTCAATGTGATCACTCAGAAACCTACCAATGAGTATCAATTTGGTACGGCTGCTCGCTATGGTAACTTTGATGACTTTGAAGTCCAGGCGAATGTCAGTGGGCCTTTGGTCGAAGATCAGCTATTCTTTAGACTTTCTGGCACCTACAGCGCGCGCGATGGCTATTTTGATAATACGTTGCTTAATGAAGATACCTTAGACTCATCTGGGGGAAGTGGTCGCCTACAGCTGCGGTGGACTCCCAATGAAACTTGGGAAGTTGATCTCAACGGTGCTTTTTCGGACTATAACGAAGACGGATTTCCCCTGGTGGCCATTGACGATGATCCGTTTACCACTGAGGCCAACGAAGCAGGATTTGCTCGGCTAAATACTGACACGCAGTCTCTCCGCATTGCTTATAAACAACCTGATTTTCAAGTCACTTCCATTAGTGCTCGACGTTTTTCTCGAGCTAATCAAGCGTCTGATTTTGATGGTGACTCGATTGATTTAGGCGTGTTTAGCAGCGACTTTGATTCAACTGTATTTACCCAAGAGGTGCGTGTCCAATCACCGGAAACTGCAGACCGTTTCCAATGGACTACCGGTGGCTATTTTGAAGCGCGACAGTTTGATACTCGCAATGATGGCCCCACATTCGGTGAGGATGCGGCTGCTCTTTTTGGGGTACCTGCAGGTGCTAGTGATTTTCGCAATAGCGACAGCGATGAACGCTTCTGGGCGATTTTTGGTCAAGCTAGCTATGGTGTCACTGATGCGCTCACACTGACAGCCGGTTTGCGCTACGAGAACTTTCGGGCTGAACTAAACAACTTTACAGAGTCGTTTTCCATACCGGGTTTCCCAGCTCAAACGTTGGCTGAGTTTAATGATGAGACTCAAAGTGGCGATATCTGGCTACCACGGGTGGCGGCTGAGTATCGTATTAATCCTGATGTGATGGTGTACGGCAGTATTGCCAAGGGATATCGCCCTGGTGGTGTAAACTATCGAGTCAGCAATCCGGACACCCTCACATTTGACTCTGAGGTGGGTTGGAATTTTGAGGTGGGGGCCAAATCCACCTGGCTAGACGATCGGCTGGGGGTAAATCTGGCCGTATTTCACAATATTGTGGATAGCTATCAGGTGCAGATTCCAGGACCGCTTATTATTACCAATGAGATTGCCAATGCCGATGCGCGCATTACCGGTGTGGAGTTAGAAGCACGGGCTACTCCCGTAGAGGGGCTAGATATTATCGCCGGGGTGGGCTATTTAGATGCTGAATTTTCAGACTTTACCAATGAGTTTACTGGGGAGAGCTTCACCAACAACAAATTACCCTTAGCTCCTGAATTCACCTACAATCTCGCCTTGCAGTACCGCAGCCCTGAGGGTCTCTTTGGCCGCATCGGAGTTCAGGGTACAGGTCAAACCTTCTTTGACGAGGCGAATGATTTTAAGCAGGCGGCCTATGCGGTGGTAAACGCGCGTCTGGGCTATGAGTGGGACCGGACCGGGGTGTATTTCTTTGCCAATACCATCTTTGATAAAGAATATCTCACCCAGGGAGCTGATATTGGCACTGGACAGGTGGGTCAGTATGGCTCTCCTGCTACGTTTGGTGTGCAGGTAACCAGTCAGTTCTAACGATTTTTGGTACTGGATCAGGGACGCGCCTTGTAGCGTGTGAGACCGATAAGATTTTGGTAGAGCAGGGGGAGCTTGTGGGATGTGAGGGTGCGATCGCACAGCTGGAAAATTGCCATTTAATAGTCCTCTGCCACCAGACGAATTGTTTAGGCGAGCGCTGAATCTATATATTCCTAATCGGAACTATTTGCAATCAGTCCACCAAGGTAGCGCCCATTACCATCAATATTCAGGCAGGACCTTGAGTATTTAGATCTGGCTCCCGCCGGTAATAATCTGCCTCTGACTCCCATAGGTGGGTATAGGTTGAGAACTCAGTGAACTTACCCATTCCCCATCTATTTATCTATATCCAAAACTAGGAACGTATTGCCGCATCCTTTCCTAGTAGACACACCTCGATTATGGCTAAATCTTCAACCCAGCTTGGGTTTAGGGCTGACTGCTGTCCTCAATAATGTCTCTCAGAAAGTTGAAATAAACCTTGCTTTTTATAGGAACCAATGTCACTAATGCAATAGTGTAAAAAATCACCATGCTTCAGAGTTGCTGTCTGAGGTATCGGTTTTTGGAAAGGCATTTTACGGAGATTGTGTGTTGTGAGCAAAGCTTTGAAACTGTGGGCAGGAATTAGCGCTTATGCCCTAGCGAATGCAGGCGCGATGACCCTTGGTGTTACAGAGGCAGCCAATGCAGAAGAGTTATTGGCTGCTTCAGATGAAGTACCCTCTGTACTGCTGACTCAGAATAATGCCTGTGTAGCATTTGCCGTTGACGGTGGTGGCGAAGGCGGTGGCGAAGCGGCTGAAGTTGTGGAAGGCGGCGAAGGCGGTGAAGGCGGCGAAGGTGGTGAGGGCGGCGAAGGTGGTGAAAGTGGTGAAGCCTCTTTCTCAACAATAACTTTTTTACCTGAGTCACAGAGGTTTCGTGATCCCCAGATTCTGGTCAACTTTGTGGACCAGCTGGTGATCCCCAACTACCAATTTCTCACCCAGCGTTCGGGTGAACTGTCCGACGCAATTGCGGCCTTTGTTAGTGCCCCCACTGATGAGACATTGGCCACCGCCCGTCAGGCCTGGCTTGCCACCCGCACCCCCTGGGAACAAAGTGAATCCTTTGCCTTTGGCCCAGCATCATTCCTCGGTTTAGACGCAGAGCTGGATGATTGGCCTTTAAACGAAGTGGATGTAATCGCAGTGCTAGAGAGCGGCGATGCTCTGAGCGTTGACTATGTCGATGGGTTGCAAACCAGTCAGAAAGGCTTCCATGCCATTGGTTTCTTGCTGTTTGGCACAGATAACGACAAGTCTCTATCAGCATTTACCCCACGGGAATTGGACTATCTAACGGCGATTGGTCCCGTGTTTGATCAAACCGCCAATGATCTGCTGCTTAGCTGGACTGACGGTATTCAAGGCAATCCTGCGTTCCGCAGCGAGTTTATCAACGCTGGCAGTGGCAGCAGCCTGTACCCTACAGTCCAGTCTGCTGGTGAGGAAATTGTCCAGGGCATCATCGGCATTTTGGACGAATTGGGCAATGTCAAGATTGGCGAAGCCTACGACGCGCAGAATCCATTCTTGTTGGAAAGCCGGTTTGCCCAAAGCTCTCTGCAGGACTTTAAGGCCAATATGCGCAGTGCCCAAAATGCCTACCTGGGCGACCTGTATGGTGCTGGCAGTGCTGGCCGCAGTCTGAGTGATTATCTCTCAGATGTTTCTCCAGATCTAGACGCCACCATCCGCGAGAAAATGCAAATAGCGTTGGCACACCTGGAGACGATTCCTGGCCCCATTGAGAAAACCCTTTGCGGCGAGGCGGCTCAACCGGAACTTTCCACGGCCCAAGACAGCGTTATAGAACTGTTTGAGCTGTTCCAAGAGCAGGTTCTACCTTTAGTACAGCAATGATTGTCCCATCAATTTTTTCTCGGCAGTTTTATCGGCTGATGCTGGTAGTGGGAGCTGCGATCGCAGGCATTCTGTTTTCCACCCTGCTCCATCTCCCAGCCCAGGCCCAGGCTCCCCAATCGGGCGGAGATACCACCATCTATATGCGCTCGTCCCAGGCCTACGCCCAGCCAGCCCCCAATTTGGATGACCATTGGGATGAGCAACACGCCATCGGAGACCTGGCCTTTGAAGCCGCCTTTGTCACACCGCCAGCCAATGTAAATCCTGGCTTAGGTCCCTTGTTTAACAATGCCTCTTGTGTGGCCTGCCACTTTAACAACGGTCGCGGGCTGCAGGAGAAAGGGCAGCGTGTAGTACGGGTGAGTCAGCTGGGGACAATGGCACAAAAGACTCTGCCGCCGGATCATCCCTATACGCTCGAAGCTGTTGCACCCACAGCCAATACTCCCCCGGTTTCGGGTCTGGGCACCCAGGTGCAAGAACAAAGTGTCTACGGATATCCTCCGGAAGGTGCTTTGGATCTTACCTGGCAAGAACAGGCCGGTAGCTATGCTGATGGCACGGCCTACTCCCTGCGATCCCCAGAATTGGAGATAACCTATTTTGACGGGTCTCCTATTCCTGATGGAGTCGTTGTTTCAAATCGGATTCCGCTGCCGGTCTTTGGACTGGGATTGTTGGAAGCGGTGCCCGAAGCGACCGTGCTAGCCGCTGCTGATCCTGACGATCTTGATAGTGACGGTGTTTCTGGCCGTCCCAACTGGGTATGGGACATGGAACAGCAGTCGGATACCCTGGGTCGGTTTGGCTGGAAGGCCAATACGCCCACCTTACTACAGCAGTCGGCGGCAGCCTATGCGAACGATATGGGTGTCTCAAACCCGATGTTTCCGACAGAAGACGGTGTCGAAGATATCGATATGGAGATCTTGGATGCGGCTACGGTCTATGTGCAGACGCTGGCGGTGCCGGGGCGAGTATCTGTGGACGATCCTCAGGTACTAAAAGGCGAACGGCTATTTGCCGATGCCAACTGTGCGGCTTGCCATCTGAGTGAGATGCGCACAGGAACCCATGAGATTCCAGCGTTAGAAAATCAGATGATTCATGCTTACACGGATCTGTTGTTACATGACATGGGTGCGGAGCTAGCGGACAATCGCCCTGATTTCCAGGCCACTGGAGAAGAATGGCGTACTCCACCCCTGTGGGGGCTGGGCTTATCGCAGACGGTCTTCCCCTATTCGACCTATCTCCATGATGGTCGGGCACGGACGCTGGAGGAAGCGATTCTTTGGCACGGTGGGGAAGGAGCGACTTCTAGCGAAGCGTTTCAGACGATGTCGGAAAGCGATCGCGCAGCCCTGATGGCATTTTTGAAGTCGCTTTAACAACATTTTCGGCAGGTCAAAAGCTTAAAAGCGATCGATTTCAGGGGAATTGCATTGCAGTTCCCCTATTTTTCTGGATTCAATAGCAGGATGAACAATCTGAGCAAATGATGAAGACTGGATTAAGAACCTCAGAAATGCCTACAGAAGAGGTCGACCCAATATTCTAAAGTGACAAAAGTGTCTGGATATATCAATCGGTGGTAAGCCCTGTTCGCATCAAAACTACAGATGGTCAGTTTCTTGAAGGGCAAATTGTGCCTATGGACGAGGGCCATCTATACGATGTTGAAGCCTTTTGGCAACCGATTTTAACGGCGGTAGGTCAGCTCGATCCAGTTTGGAAATGGGAATATAAACTGCGCCAGTCGCAACGGCAAGACAGCTATGAAACCTATTCCCTTGATGTCGACAACCTATCCCAGGGACTATTGTTTGTAGAAACTCAGCAGCACCGTTCCCAGCAATCTCAGCGGTTTCCGTTAGTGTATGTAGAAATGCTAGTGACGGCACCGTGGAATCGAGTAGATATAGAACAGCCACCCTGGCTAAGAGGGGTGGGCAGCTTGCTGCTGCTATTTTCTCGTCAGCGCAGTGTTGAATTGGGGTACGATGGCCGCGTGGCGTTACATTCGTTGCCCAGTGCCGAAGGGTTCTATCATACCCAGGGCATGCCCGACTACGGTCCAGATCCTGACAAAGATGGATTGGTATACTTTGAATATTCTGCCCTTCCTGTTTAATGAGCTAGCTCAATTACCGCCAATGATGTCAAGGAACTTAGTCCATGGATGATCAACGACTCGCCAAGCAGCTAGCGAAAACTGGCAACTTGATGGATTTGACCTACCAGAATGATTGGTGGGATGCCGATAACTGGGATGGACCCATCGAAGCAGGTGTAATGGCGAAACCCTATGCTGCCTATTTAGAATCACTCACACCTGAGCAGCATCAATTTCTACACCGACGGATGCGACTATTTTCTATTTTGTTGCCAGAGCTAGAGAGATGGCTACAGTCCTGGGATCTGGGCTGTAGCTTTAAGGCGGTCTATACGGAAGCGCGGCGGCGGATCTATACACATTTGCAGGAACCTACGCCAGAGCAGACCGATTGGATTACTGCGCTGATAGCCGAGGATGATCAGCATTTGCCAATGGAGAAGCAAGTATTGAGAGCCCAAGCCATTCCTATGCTGTCAGCGTTACTCACCCAGGATGACCGGCAAACATTGGCGGACATCGCTGCTCAAGGGATGGCTCAGGGGGTATTAAAAATGGCTCAAGTGGATACGATTCCACCGGTTGCAGTGTAAGTCTGTCCTTTGGTGAGACTTGTGATTTCTAGAGAACTAGTTGCGTCGCTTTGACAATTAGGCAAGATGAAGTGATCGTCGCGGATCGAAGGTTCTTGTGTATGTGTTTGTTACGTCTGGGATTCCCACAATCGGATAGTCAAATCCTCAACAAGTTGTTCATAATTCCACTCTGGAGAGATTATCGGAAGTTTGAGAATCTGTTTCCAACGGGCAGGGCTGAAATGCCTTTTTTGATTTCTGAGGAATCTTTGTGGATTATCTGCAATGATTGCAACGAGTTCATTTAATTCGAACTTTAGATCTCCACTATGTCGCCATTCTCGTTCCCATGAAAAATCGACATTTTTGCTAATGATATTGATGAGTGAATAGTATTCAATGATTGAATCAGCCTCATCGTCGTATTCCTTGCGAAAAGTTCGGTACTGTTTCTGATTCTCAAAGTGGCGGTCGAATTCATGTAGCAGAAACTCTCGAAGGCCATTTGCTTGTGAGTTGACATACACCGCAGGATTTGCACCACAATCTAACAAATCCTGTTTCCAGAATACTAGTCCATATGGCTTCAGTTTGATTTGCCGTCCGCGGATCTCATTTGTCAGGTACTGGATTTGATTAAGCGGCACTTCAGTCAGGCAGACTGTATTAAAACGCTTTTGCAGTACCTTTGAGAATCCAATATCCTTGATTTTCTTGTGAAACAAGCAGTGTGGGTTCCTAGCCTCAATTTTTTTCATTCTGAGGATAGATCGAAGATTTTCCAACGCTGTAGAGCTATTATAGTCGCGACATAAGTGAACTAAGAATCGCGAAAAGTCATCACGGTTTTTATGGTCTTTCATTGAAGTGTGTGTGTAACATAACTCTTGTTGCTCCAGAAAGTTTTAACGCAACTGGTTCAAACTGCATGACCCGAGTGTGCCAATTACCTCATGCCATTGGACCAGTTGTGGACTACCGAATTGCAGTTAGGTTATGTGCCAGTTGCCCAAACCTCTTTTCCTGCCGTTTGACTCCAAAATCTTGGACTAATTGCTGAAATAACTGTCAGTATTGAGGTGAAGGCAAAAAGGATCGGATTGACTAGTTGTCTTGTTGAGCAAACAGTCAAAGAAATAATCACCGCTATAAAAAAATTAACACTATCAGCGCGCTTCAAAAGCAATCCAGTCGCTTTCACCAAACGTTCAATCAAGACATTGCCAATTATCGACGCCGGCGTCCAAAATTCCCCCACTTTGACAGACAGCGAAAAATCCCCAGCCAAACATAGCGCGGGAAAGGTGAGCATTACCCCCACCTTCCAAAGATTTGATTTTCGTAACTACTTAGGCTTAAAAAATAGAGAGTTTTTCCAAGGTCACTGAGATAGTGCAGGTAATGTATTAGCTTAGCCTCTTTAACCTGTCCTTCCTTGAGTCAGCCAAAACGACCCCTCAAACTCAGTGAAGACGATAT
>JBHJIL010000113.1:0-37639 GCA_050043465.1 Leptolyngbyaceae cyanobacterium | reverse complement strand
GGCACGCTGTCTTTAGCTTATCGCTTTCGCTCTGTTCACAAAGGGCAAAACCCGGCTGACGGATTGAATAAGCCAATGGAGTAAATAAAGAACCTCATCAAAAGAGACCGGCAGCAGCAGTCTGTCCGTATCTATCGTCGCAATAGACGCCAGCCACAGCCATTTTGGACGAATGTGTTAGTCTGCCCTAAGGGAATATCCCCGGCATAATTTTAGTTAGGTGCTTTCCTTTGGTGACTACAGCAGCTCTGCCGCGCCCACAGCTTCGCTGGTCGGTGACGGTTTCAACCATTATTCTTCATGTACTTGCCCTGCTCGCGCTGCTGCCAAGCAACTTTAGTTGGACCGCTGTGGGTGTGGCTGTTGGTTTACATGCCATTACCCAGGGGTTAGGTATTTCTCTTGGGTTCCATCGGCTAGCCAGCCATCGTAGCCTGCGGGTGCCGCTCTGGTTAGAGCATGTTTTTATTCTGCTGGGCACCCTGGCCTTTCAAGGCGGCGTCTACGGCTGGGTCGGCTACCATCGTCTGCATCCCATGCACACAGATCAAGAGCTAGCCCCCCACAGCGCTAGCAAAGGGTTTTGGTGGAGCCATATCCACTGGCTGAGGCATACAGTGCCCACCCATAGCCTGCTGCCCCGGATGACCCAGGATATTCGAGACGATAAGTTCTATCAGTTTTGCCACAATCACTACATCACCTTGCAAGTTGCCCTAGGTCTAGTGCTCTTTGCGTTGGGAGGCCCGCCGTTTCTAGTGTGGGGTGTTTTTGTGCGGCTGCTGGTGAGCTTCCACGGGACCTGCTTTGTTAATAGCGCCTGCCATCAGTTTGGCTATCGCCCTACCAATACCGACGATATGTCCACCAACTGCTGGTGGGTAGCGGTGTTAACCTACGGTGAAGGCTGGCACAACAACCATCATGCCTGCCAGTCGTCGGCCTGTTTTCAGAAAAACTGGTGGGAAATTGACCCGGTGTGGGGGGTGATTCGACTGCTCAAAGCGGTTGGGTTAGCCGAAAAAGTTAAAACGGCCAGCGCTAAGGCTTAATGTCAGATAATAAGCACATACTTATAGACTTGCTTGAGCGTGACCACACTACCTGCTGATGTTCAGCATTTGACCGAGGATACATCAGTTGCCCTAGCCCAGCAGATTCAGTTTGCTGATGTGATGTGCGATCTAAGCGATCGTCCGATTGCCACCAGCTATGTTTGTACGGGCGCTGGCACACCGGTTTTACTGATCCATGGATTTGATAGCTCTCTGTTTGAGTTTCGACGGTTGATTCCTCAGCTGGCTTCTGGCGCACAGGTCTGGGCCATGGACCTGCTGGGGTTTGGCTTTAGCGATCGCGCCTCGGGAGCCGCCATGACACCAGCCGCCATTAAGCATCATCTCCACTGTTTTTGGCAGCAGTATATTGGCCAGCCCATGATCCTGGCCGGGGCCTCCATGGGTGGAGCCGCCGCCATTGACTTTGCCCTCGACTTTCCAGAGGCGGTCGAAAAACTGGTGCTGCTAGACAGCGCTGGGTTTGCTGCTGGACCCGCCATGGGAAAATTTATGGTGCCGCCCCTCGACAGCTGGGCCACTGCATTTCTTAAAAATCCAGGGGTGCGGCGGCGGATTAGCCAGCAGGCGTATCGCGATCGCACCCTGGTCACTCCAGATGCCGAACTCTGCGCGGCGCTGCATCTGCAAATGCCCCGCTGGAAAGAAGCGCTGATTGCCTTTACTAAAAGCGGCGGCTATAACTTTCTCAGTCCCTATATTTCAAAAATAGAGCCGCCAACGCTAATCATCTGGGGTGAGCAGGACAAAATTTTAGGTATCAAAGACGCTCGCCGTTTTGAGCAAGCCATTCCCAACGCCCAGCTCGTCTGGATCCCCAGCTGTGGTCATGTTCCCCATTTAGAGAAACCGCAGGATACGGCCCAGGCCATGCTGGCTTTTTTGTAGACTGTATTAACGCTGGGCTGGCCCCCTGACAATTTTGGGCCGGTTCTGCAAACTATAGACAGGGCATTTTATCAATCGCGCATGGCACTTGAGTCAATTTTGAATGGCTGTCAGCAGGATATAAGCGTCAGCTACTGGCGACTGACGCTGCACTCAAGTCTGCGCTGGCTGATGAGTTCTCCCATGCACAGTTTGCTGGTGGGTGGGGGACTGGTGCTGACGTTTTTAATTGTCAGCGGTTTGTTTATGCGCGGATTTATCTTAATCGAGCGCGGTCGCTCGATTAAACGGCTGTGGCTGTGGGGATT
Source organism: Leptolyngbyaceae cyanobacterium (assembly GCA_050043465.1). Taxonomy (GTDB): domain Bacteria; phylum Cyanobacteriota; class Cyanobacteriia; order Phormidesmidales; family Phormidesmidaceae; genus Leptothoe. Next base: position 35,367 of record JBHJIL010000113.1, on the reverse strand, counting down.
CCCGCTGGCGCTGTTTTTGAGTGTGTCTCCGCTGTTAATTGGCGAACCGCTGCTGACGACATTTGTCCCCCCATACGATGGCCAGACCGCCGATGCGATTGTTGTCTTGGGGCGGGGGCGGTGGCTACGCTCCAGTCGGGCCATGCTTACCGCCGAACTGATGGAAGAGAATTCCGCTGCTCGGGTCTTTGTCAGCGGTCGTGATGATGCCCCGGCCATTGCCAGAATGCTGATGAATATGGGTGTTGATCCCGATAAAATCTCTGGGGAAAATTGTTCCTGGACCACCGAACAAAACGCTCGATATGCGGCTCAAAAGCTATTACCGACTAACGCAGATTCAATTATTTTGGTGAGCGACCCTACTCATTTGCTGCGATCGCAGCTGGTTTTTCGCAGCTACGGCTTTGAGGTGATTCCCTATGCCAGCCCGCTGCCCACTGAGCTGGGTCTCAGCTATCGCCGACTGCTAACGCTGCGTGAATCGGCGGGTCTGGTAGCCTACGGTCTGATGGGCCGCTACTGGCCCCGGTCTATTCACGCGATCGATACGACCGCCGCGCAGTAAACTAAACGTTGCCGTTTGCTGTAGGGGGAGATGCGTTGGTTAACTCTCGACCTGGGAGAATCGCCGGGACTCCATCGGTTTTGTCTATACGCTGGGGTGCGATCGCAACAGTTGCTATTACCCTATTTGTGGCCTTTTTCTGGCAGCTCGGCAGCATTGGTCTCTTTGATGAAACGGAGCCGCTGTTTGCCGAAGCCGCCCGTCAGATGTACGCTACCGGCGACTGGATCACCCCTTACTTTAACGGAGCCACTCGATTTGATAAACCTCCCCTGGTGTACTGGGGTATGGCCCTATGTTTCCACATTTTTGGCGTGGGTGAATGGGGGGTGCGGCTGCCCTCAGCCTTGGCGGCGGCCGGGTTAACCGGATTTGTTTTCTATACCCTACAGCGCTTTGGCTATCCCCAGATTCAGCTGACTACTACCAGCAAAAAACACGCATTTATCCTGGCCGCCGTAGTCGGTGCGATCTCCACGGCGCTCAATCCCCAGACTATCGTATGGGCTCGCACGGGCGTATCAGACATGCTGCTGTCCGGCTGTATGGGAGCGGCACTGCTGTGCTTTTTTTGGGGCTATGCCAAAGGAGGCCAGGCTGGCTGGTACTACGGGTTTTACACCTTTGTGGGTCTCGCTGTTTTAGACAAAGGTCCCGTCGGCGCGGTGATTCCAGGGCTGATTGTCTTTGTATTTGCGGCTTACCTGGGTCAGATCCGTACCCTGCTTAAAGAAATCCGGCTGCTGCGGGGAAGTCTCCTAACACTGCTGCTGACGGTACCCTGGTTTGTTGCTGTAACGGCCATCCACGGACAAACCTATATCGACAGCTTTTTTGGCTATCACAACTACGAGCGCTTTACCGATGTGGTCAACGGTCATGCGGCTCCCTGGTACTTTTACTTTGCGGTTGTAGCCGTTGGGTTTCTACCCTGGTCACCGGCATTGCCCTTTGCCATGGCTCGGCTGCGACCCTGGGCCATCGGCTACTGGCGAAAGCAGCCCCGAGAAAACCAGCTGGGTCTGTTTGCTCTAATTTGGTTTTTATCAATCTTTTGTTTTTTTACAGCCGCCGTTACTAAGCTGCCCAGCTATGTCTTACCGCTCTTACCAGCCGCAGCCATCATGGTAGGGCTAATGTGGACCGGCCCCAGACAGCGCGGCACCAGGATTAGTGCCGGGTTGAGAATTGTCATTTTAGCAATTTTAGCGGTGGCTTCCTACCTGACGCCTAACTGGGTCGGTGGCGACCCGGTCATGCCCAGGTTTCCAGAGCTGGTGCGAGAGTCCCAGGCGATGCTGCACGGTTCGATTGTCTGGGGCTTAGCGACCGTGGCAGGGCTGGGGCTGATGATCGTACGCCGCGTTCGCTGGGTATGGGTCGTCAGCTTTCTCGCATTTCTAATGTTTACGGTGGTGTCCATTTTGCCCGTGGCTGCCATTGCTGACGCGCAGCGACAGCTGCCCCTGCGCCAGCTAGCCGAGACAATCCAAACCGAACAGCAGCCCGGTGAGCCGTTGGCCATGGTCGGATTTATGAAACCCAGTTTGGTGTTTTATACCCAGCAGCCGGTGCTCTATGTCTACAATCCTGATTCAGAACAGCTGAGGGCAACCAGGCAGGCCCTGGTTGTCGGTCACCCGGACGAAATTGCCGCTGCTCTCAGCGTTAGTCAGTCAGGAGAAATTCTAAAAACAGCCGAGACCTATCAGCTAGCCAGATTAGTGTTTGACCCATAAAACGTTTTCGTTGATGGAGAAATACTGGAAAGAAGTAATACTATCTAGGCGCTCTTTGCTTTTCTCACCATTTGAAACCACTGATGTAGCAGCAATACCCGAATCCGATAACAGTCATAGCCATCGCGATGCACCGTCTGCTCTACGATGCCAAAGTTCTGCAATATGTGAACTGCGTCCAAGCATTGAATTTCTGAGACATCTAATCTTTTAGACAAAAAGCTTAAGAGAGTTTTTGCCCTCAGCCAGCCGTCAACAGTGTTAGCCGCCGCTGTCATGATGCTCATAGCGTTCAAAATATGATGCACCCTGGGTCTTGAATTAATAGATCGCAGCTCGCCAATCATGCCATACTCCACATAGCCTTTTATAGGCTGATCGCGAAATACCTTTCTCAGATTTTGCTGGGTAAAGACAAACGAGATGTGGCGTTTCTCTCGAATATCAATCTGACTGCTCGCTTTTTGGGTTAGGAATCCGGCTATCTTTCTAGCCAAAAAGGGATGCCCGCCGCTTAAGCGATGAATCGCTTGAACCGTTTGTCGATCAATATCCCATCCCATCAGGCTACCAATGCCGTTAATCATTGCCGCCGTTTCATAAATTGAAAAGGGAGGTAGAAAAGATTCTTTAAACAATCGATGCAGCGGATTTTTTGAGGATTCAGAGAAATTCCACTGCTTGGTGCGATTACACTCAGGACGCACGGCAGCCACAGCCAGGGATAGCAGCTGTTCTTTCTGGCTCAAGGCTCGTAATTCACCAAATACAAAATTAAACTCCTCGGCTTTTTCTTCAAACTTCTCGTTTGAGCGTGGGAAGATTTTGTCTATGTTGTCTAACAAACATAGCACCGGCAGCTGGTAGCCAACGCCTTCAAGATCTTTGGATAGTTTCTTAAAATGCTGATGAAACTCACAAGACGCATCTTTGATGGAATAGTCGCATTCAGCCAAAACAGGGGGCTTTTCAAGTAGAGAATTTTTGTTTTTAGCTAAAGAGTAAAGGCTTTGTAGAATCTCGTCTAGCAGTTCAATACCGTAGCCTATATCGCTATACTTCTGAAGATCCGTATAGACAATGGCATGTTCCTGACACTGTAGGGCTAGCTGATGCAATACAGACGATTTGCCTGACTTTCGCAATCCAAATATACCAATACTTTGATTGTTTTTTAGATTGGTCGATAGCTCGGTGAGAAGTTCTGTACGACCAAAAAATAGCAGTTTGTCGTGGATCGGTCGTTTGTCTTCAAAGAAATCAGCCGTATTGGCATATCGCGCAATATGCCTGGACAACGCCTCTTGACAGGCATCAGCATCAGGTAGCACTTGTTCTATTTCGGCTAGAGCCATGGGAACAACATTAAAGCCCTGGTGTATTTTTAGCTCAGCAATTAGCTCCCTAGACTCTCGATCGGGAAGATTTTCATAGAGAATAATGCCGGTTAAGTCGGTATTTTCACCTCTAATATCGTTAGACTTTTGAAATAGTTCGTCGATCGCTGCTTTGTTGAGCTGTTCTGAAGCTACCGATACAAAGAAGGGGGGACGTAGGGCAAATTGTTCAGGTATTTCAGTCACCAGTAGGTTACGTTCATCAGCCTGTTTAGACGTAGCACCCACCTGATCTAGAAAGCTTTGAGCAGAGACCATTGCTGGCTGATAGCCACCAACGCTCAAGGTTAGGATATGCGCTTCGACAGACTCCCACAGTTCAGCCGATACCCGTTTCGCTTCCTGGCGACATTTCAGCATGAGCAGCGTCACATACAGACAGTCCTGGCAGGATCTGGCTTCTTCTGGCGTTAGCGTTAGCCAGGCTTCGTCTATTTTAAGAATACCAAGACAGACCTGCTTGAGCTCGTTTAAGAACTTTTTATGAACATGGCTGGGAAACTGTGTTCCTGGGATATTAAGGCTTAACCGGGTTAAATACTCAAACAGACTGAGAAAATCAGAACTGGCAAAGATTTCCTTTTGTCTCAAATCTTCCTCTATAGAGGAGCGCTGTTCATGGCTCTTGAGATATCGCATGCTGCGAACGCTGGCGCGTCTGCGAATTTGATTAGCTAAGGGTTTGGCAAGCTTAATAGCTTTTTTAAGTTCACTCTGGATGCGATTTCTAGAAGAGGAATCGCTCAGTTTTCCAGTTCGTTCGATCTGGGTACTCGTATATTGAAGGGCATTGATCAGATGGGTCGTTAGGGTTAAGTCGGTGGATGCCCTGAGATTGTAGATAAAGGGCTGTAGCAGGGCCTGGACTTTTTCCAGCTCACCTTTTAGTTGGGAGCTTTTGGCTAAAATACGACTGTAGTGAAAGGCCCGATAAAGGGCATTAGCTCGCTTTTCCACCAGCCTGTCAGACTGAGCGTCATCAGCTGTTACCTGGGCCGCCCACAGCCACAGCGAGCTAAGCTGCTCTGTATTGATAAAGCCCTGGGCTACCTGGTTGAGGTAAAGCAGCAGATTAATGGCATTGGTGGCGTCATACTTAAGCCCGGCTACCAATAGAAAGATCTCTTCCCAACGTTTGTCGTTGGCATAGGTTCTCACCATCTCAGAGAGAGCCTGATTGCTATAGTTTTCGTGAATGTATTTAGCCGCTAAAAACTCTTGAAATGTGAGATGGGAAAATGAATAAATTCCGTCTGACTGTTCAACTAAGATCCCCTGCTGTACGGCGATAGCGTCCAATACATTTTCCCCGCTGAGGCTGCTGGGAGCGTTTAATTCTTTGAGCAGAAAGCCACGAATATGATTGACCAGATTGATTTTAGTAAAGAGTAATTTGTCTTCTCTAAAGGCTTTATAGGCAATCTCGGCCAAGAGCTTTTCTTCAAGCTCTACATGTAGTCCTTCGTAGATGCTTTCTTTGGAGATACGCTTTTCGTCAAACCATCGCTTAAGCAGGATGCGCAGACCCTGGTGGTATAGGATACTTCTGTTTCCAGAAAATGTTAGGGAACGGCTATAGACAAGACAGAGAAACGTCAGCAGTAGAGGCGTTTGCGCCAGTTCTCGAACGGCTACATTGTCTGACTTTCGTAGGGATTTCCAACATTTTTCAGCGGCTTCAGACCCGCCTTCTTCATCGGACGCAAACCAGTTATAGATAAAGTTTTTGATTTGTTCTTGACTGTTGCCCGCCAGCGTTATTTCGCGAAAGCTGGTGGAGGGAGACCGGTAGGCCGCAGCGCGACAGGAGACAACGTAGCGATTTTTTCCATGACGTGCGACGAAGGACTCAATTTCATCTAAAACTTGAGCCTGACTGTTGGATGGAACTTCGTCTAATCCATCAAAAAGGAGTAAAAATCGGCCTTTCTTTAACCCTTTTTCGACGATATCTAGACTTTCTGGAAAATCAAATGCGTCTAATTCCTGGACAATATAATCTTTGAAATCAAGGGTGTCTTCGATAAACTTCTTTAAATCAACCCAAATTGGTATACAGACATACTGAAACTCACTTTTATCCTGACATTTAAGGGCTTCTAAACCAATTTTTCTTAATAGGGTAGTTTTACCTGAGCCGGGTGCACCAATAATCGATAAATACTGATATTCGTTAGCAACATCAATGGCTGTTTTTTGTTGGCCAGGTTTCGTCTTTGGTCCCCACTCGTGTCGGGTCCGGCAGGCTTTTTCCATGTCGTCCATGGACATGGAACGATTAATTTCACTGTCTTCTAAAAGCCTTACGGGAACGTAAATCGAGTCCAGACTGACCGGCCTTCTCATACCCAGTATTTTGAGTTTGCCGTGGCGTTCCTTAAACTTTTGTACATAGGTTGTAGAAGCCGTCAGAATAGACTGCCTCGTCTGTGGATTAGGACGCTTTTTGAACAAGCTAAATAGCTTGCTGCCCTTATTTCTAAAGAATCCGCCTCCTCGATTCCCCAATACGTCAATAATTAAGGCCGCTAACGCTTGGGCTTCTGCAGACATAGCAAGACGATTATCCTAATTTAAGAACTCATTAGTAGTGATATTTACACGTGATTATACCGTGAGTTTACTGTACTGCTGGCTTAACCTTAATTTGTCTAATATATATCGAAACAGCTTGATAGGTATGGAAACTGTTTCTTGAGTAAGGACACTTTCCTAGGTCGAATTTGGGCTAAAAATTAGCTGCGTTGGTAGTTTGTTTGCGATCGCTAACTCTGCTCGTTGGCACACAGTATTAATCGCAACGGTACAGCCGGTATCCTTAACGACCGGCCTAACGTCTAGCCGGTCTTGGCCCAATCAAACTCCATTTGTTTGGCTGTTTTTTCAGCTAGATCGAGGCTGTGGAGCTGACTAACCAGATATAGGCTCATATCGATACCGGCTGAGATACCGGCCGAGGTAATAATTGATCCGGCATCTACCCAGCGAATCGCTTCATGGACGCTCAGGTTTGGATAGCGCGATCGCAGCTCAGGAATATCTTCCCAGTGGGTCGTTACCGCTTCTGTCGTTAATACCTGCGCCTCAGCCAGCAGAAATGCGCCCGTACATACAGAAGTCACCAGTCTTGCCTGTTTTGCCTGCTGAGCGATCCAGCCGATCACCGTCGATTTGGTCATTTCCTCAGTATGGACACCCACCACCACAATCAATACATCAATGACCGGATGATTGTGAAATCCAAAGGCAGGATTGACGCTGTATCCCGCCCGTGCGGTCACCGATTCACCCGTTTCACTCACCAGAAAGACATTAAAGGCGGCTCAGAGACACACACCCTAGAGGCTGTTGAGAACACCTCAAAAGGACCTGAAAAATCAAGCACCTCAGCCTGATCATAGATATAAATGCCTATATTCATAGTTAAAAACCGAGGCGTTGCTGATCCTCGGGATGGCTTTATTTGAAAAATGCTGACACGTGGCATTTCTAACAGATCGGCGCATCCCTTAAATCAGCAACGGCAAAACCGAAACATCCTATTCTTGTTCCAGCCAGCCAGCTTGATGCCAACCCAATCGTTTTTGATACAATCAGGCAAAGTTTCGGATAAAATGGCTTGGATACTGACTGCCATCATGAGAATAACAAAGCAATACCCACGCCTGTTGCAAATAATAGGTTGTTATCTATCTAACCTGTTGATGATTCGCGTTTGGCAGGGTGTATTGTCTGTTGCAGTTTTATTAATCACACTGACTATAATTCCAGACCCTAGCTGGGCCATGGAGTTTTTAGGAAGCCAGCCGGTCAACCAGCCTGCTACGTTAGTAGGCCCTCAAGCTAGAGCCCCGATTCCTATTTATTTACGACCGGCTCCCAATCAGCAAAGTGTAGGCTACGGCATCCATGGCGACCCCATTACGGTCCTAGAACAGTTGGCTAGTTTTTTACCTGAGGCCGATGAAAGCACCGCTTGGAATCATATTCGCTTGGAGCATGAGCCTTACACTGAGGGCTGGATCCAGGGAAAATTTCTCGTGATATCGGACACTGAGCTGTCCTTAGAAAATCGTTAAAAACCAGGCTGCTTTTCTAACAGCCTGGTCTAGTCAAAAAGCATTGTCCGCCACATTTGCATCAGCACAGCCGTGCGCTCAGGCTTCTTAGCCTTTGGGTTGATATAGTTCAACATAGTCTCGGCATTAGAAACCACGGGTCTTGTTTCAAACCCATCTCGTTCAACAAACATTTTTTCAATTACCCCATCTCTCACCAGCATGGAATAACGCAAAGAGCGATATCCCATACCTCGATTAGAGAGATTTACCATCATCTTCATCTTGTGGGTAAACTCCCCATTGACATCAGGGATAAAGCGCACCTGATCGGCACCCTCATTTTCAGCCCAAGTTACTAGCGAAAACGGATCGTTAACTGAGATGCAAAGAATCTCATCCACACCGTTTGTACGAAATACCTGGGCATACTCGTTGTACCCCAGCAGTTGAATAGAAGAATAAGGATAGGTGAAGGCTCCTGGCACCGCAAACACCACCACAGTTTTGTGATCGAAGAGATCCGTCGTCGAAACAGCGTACCACTCCCCCTCAGCAAATATCCGAAAGGTGGCTTGAGGAACGCGCTGACCTTCGTGGTTAAACACCACTTTCTTAGCTCCTTACTTGTATTCAATAGAGCCAGTCAGCCCTACAATTCGCCTGATGAGTGGAGATACTTATCCTAGACCCGTTAGCTCCACGCCTAAGAACCCACGCTCGGCTAAAAGACAAATATCCAATATATCCATACAGCGGCCAGCCAGAGCAACAGATCGTCGGTTAGTAATGCAAACAAATCTAAAATGAAGAGAACTCCACGAAATAGTTGACAGGTTGATTCATTCATTTTTCTTAGAGGACTGGCTTGATTTTGCAGCGCTGCTGATCCTCGGAATGGTTTTGTCTGCAAAACGCTGACACGTGTCAGTTCTAAGCAATCGGTACATCCCTTAAATCAGCAACGGCAATTTTGTGTTTGGGTTTTACATTGGAATGCTTTAAATGCTGTCGTAGCCTCACCCTGTTATTGGGTAAGGCTACAAACGTCTATCCGCTTAGGCTAGATCAAAGCGATCGAGGTTCATCACTTTGTCCCAGGCTGCCACAAAGTCTTGTACAAACTTTTGCTGTGAGTCCTTGCAGCCGTAGACTTCGGCAATAGCACGCAGTTGAGAGTTGGAACCAAAGACAAGATCGACGCGGGTGCCGGTCCACTTGAGATCGCCTGTTTTGCGATCGCGCCCTTCAAACACATCTTCAGCGTCAGAAACAGCCTTCCATGTCGTGCCAATATCCAGCAGATTTACAAAGAAGTCATTAGTTAGTGTCTCTGGTCGGTTGGTAAAGACACCATGCTTAGCCTGTCCCACATTTGCATTCAAGACGCGCATGCCACCAATCAGAACGGTCATCTCCGGTGCGCTCAGCGTTAGCAGCTGGGCTCGATCTACCAGCAATTTCTCTGCCGGTATGGTGAACAGACCTTTAGCATAGTTGCGGAAACCATCTGCAATCGGTTCGAGGGCAGCAAAGGACTCCACATCTGTTTGCGCCTGTGATGCATCAGTACGTCCTGGCTTAAAGGGGACTTTAATATCGTACCAACCCGCATTCTTGGCCGCTTGCTCAATAGCTGCACAGCCACCCAGCACAATTACATCAGCCAGGGATACCCTTTTGCCACCAGACTGAGAGCTGTTAAAGGTGCTTTGAATAGCTTCTAAGATCTGCAGTACAGTCGTTAGCTGTTGCGGCTGGTTGCCGTCCCAATCTTTCTGAGGAGCCAGCCGACTACGCGCCCCGTTTGCCCCACCCCGCTTATCGGAGTCTCGATATATTGATGCCGACGCCCTGGCCGTTGACACTAGCTGAGAGACCGTTAGACTCGATGACAGAATCTGTTGCTTGAGCGTGGCGATATCGCTCTCATCGATTAGTTCATGGGTGACGGCAGGGACCGGATCTTGCCACAACAGCTCTTCTGATGGCACCTCAGGACCAAGATAGCGCGAGACGGGTCCCATATCGCGGTGGGTTAGCTTGAACCAGGCCCGAGCAAACGCATCGGCAAACTGTTCTGGATGATCAAGAAAGCGGCGTGAAATTGGTTCATAGACGGGGTCCATTTTCATGGCCATATCTGCCGTGGTCATAATGGGCGCATGCCGTCTTGATGGATCGTGGGCATCGGGCACTGCATTGGCTGCAGCACCGTCTTTTGGCACCCACTGATGGGCACCAGCAGGACTCTTGGTTAGATCCCACTCATAGCCAAACAGATTTTCAAAGTAGTTGTTGTCCCACTGAGTTGGGTTGGTGGTCCATGCACCTTCGATCCCGCTGGTCGTTGCATGAACACCTACGCCGCTACCAAAACTGTTCTTCCAGCCCAGACCCTGCTCTTCTATTCGTGCCCCTTCGGGTTCCGAGCCCACAAGTGCTGCATCACCCGCACCGTGACATTTACCAAAGGTGTGTCCACCCGCAACGAGGGCAACGGTTTCCTCATCATTCATCGCCATCCGTCCAAAGGTCTCACGAATGTCTCGGCCTGACGCGATTGGATTTGGATTACCGTTTGGACCTTCTGGGTTGACATAAATCAGACCCATTTGAACAGCCCCTAGAGGATCTTCAAGCTCACGATCACCTGTATACCGCTTGTCGCCCATCCACTCGGCCTCAGAACCCCAGTAAATGTCTTCTTCCGGCTCCCAAATATCTTCACGTCCACCGGCAAAACCAAATGTCTTGAATCCCATGGACTCTAGGGCGCAGTTACCAGCAAGGATCATTAGATCGGCCCAAGAGATTTTTCTCCCATACTTATGTTTAATCGGCCAAAGCAGTCGGCGAGCCTTATCAAGATTGCCGTTGTCAGGCCAGCTGTTGAGTGGTGCAAAACGTTGGTTACCGGTAGCCGCACCACCACGTCCGTCGCCTATGCGGTAGGTACCCGCACTGTGCCAGGCCATGCGAATAAAGAGTGGCCCATAGTGACCGTAGTCGGCTGGCCACCAATCTTGAGACGTTCTCATCAGGTCAAAGATGTCTCTTTTGACGGCATCTAAGTCAAGAGTTTCGAACTCCTCAGCATAGCTAAACACCTCACCCATGGGATTAGATTGAGGAGAGTGCTGGTGAAGAATTTTCAGGTTTAACTGATTGGGCCACCAATCCTGATTAGACGTTCCAGTGCCAGCGGTAAATTTGGGAGCTCCGCCTGAAAATGGACATCCGCCGCTCGCAGTTTTGCTACCACCTCTAGCATCCATTAGGTCGCTCATATTATCTCCTTTGTTGCGTTTAGTGCGAACTTTTTGACTTTCTACCGGTTCACCAAAGTAGGTGAGAAAAAACTGAATCAAATTGCTGACTATCAGCATGAATCACAAGATGTTCTAAAACAATAATAACCCCTATCTTTAAAATAAAACCAACTTATTAAAAAATTACTTTTTATAGATTTTCTCCTATAAAGAGGAAGGCAAAAAAACGATTTAGATATTTGATTTTTTAAAAAAATCAAACTAATATAACAGGTATTTTTATAAAAAATATAGGTTTTATATTTCATCTATTTCTTACATGAAATATTACCAAAATCCTATATATACCAAATACTCTATGGATTTAATGATAACCCAATAACGCTATCCAAAATAATTTATATCTTTTTTGAAACCGTTTTATTTACCCAAAATAGAAGCCGCCTAGAAAGACTCATGTCTAAAATTATATGACTAGAATCTCTATACTAAATGGGTTTGAAATTCATGATATTTCAAACCCATCAAGGAATAGAAAATTTTCAGAAGAGAGAGCAATTCCAGAATTGTTCTTTAACTGACGTTAGTCAAAATCGCAGGGATATACTTGAAATTTGACGATCCAACCTAATCGATTAAAAAACTGAACTAATCTATCTATTGTAAAGCGATTAAAATGACCATTAAACAGATGAGACACCTCAGGTTGCTGAACGGCCAGTATTATTGCAAGCTCCCTTTGCTTTAGCCTTTTCTGGATTAAAATCTTACGTAATTCATGCCCCAATTGGATACGAAGATCTAGGGCAGCGTCACTATGATTCAACAATACTGGGGTATCCGTATCTTTTGGAATAGAACTATTGTTTTTATTTTTCATAACAATCTCTTCTCTCGTCTTTAAACAACCTCATAAGACGTTCTCATCCAGGTTTGCAGCCGCTCGCATCAAACCCGAAACAAACTCGTCAGAAAAGGATAACCCTTAGTTAAGAATAATTCTGATATAAGAATAGATCAATAAGTATAATTGCTCATTTGTGGGTGGCAGAGGGGGTACAGCCAGGCAGCTGTAAGATCCCTATTCCAGGAGCCCATCTAGTGCAGTCGTGTCGTTGCTCCTCGAAATGGCATGATCAAAGATAGATCGCCCAGCAGTATCAGCAAAGCTATGAGTTCTTCACCCGGTATAGGTGGCTAGATCGATATCGCTCAATAGCGATGATGTCGCCATCGGCAGTGAGCTATCGGGAGATTTAGTCAACCAATAGATCGTTATTTTTCTCTATTTCAGAAGACGCTTTCTTGCCGGTTAGCCAATAGGTAGTCATTTTCCCTTTACCTTTGACGGTGATCGCACCCCGTCGCTCAAAGGTGTACCGCTGCGTCAATTTTTCATAAACCGTAGGCGTCACTTGAATTTTTCCCGCTGTTCCTTGGGACTCCATCCGACTGGCCACGTTGACCGTATCTCCCCACAGATCGTAAGCAAACTTTTTGGTGCCGATTACTCCAGCGACCACAGGCCCGATATGAATGCCAATACGCACCTGTAGCGGAGTGCTGTTGGGGTAGGTAAATGACTGTAGCGACTGGACCATATCGAGGGCCATATTTGCGATCGCACCCCCATGATCCACCGCGCTCCCCGGCAGCCCACCCACCGCAATGTAGGCATCCCCAACGGTTTTAATCTTTTCTAACTGATGTCGGTCACACAGCTGATCAAAGACCGAAAACACCTGGTTAAGAAAGTCCACCAGCTCAGTGGGAGAGATCTGACTAGACAGCCCCGTAAAGCCCACAATGTCGCAAAATAGCACGCTCACCTCCTCAAAACCGTCGGCAATGGCCCGTTCATTTTCCTTAAGGCGTTCTGCGATCGCCACCGGCAAAATGTTCTGTAATAGCTTTTCCGACTTGGCCCGTTCTGCCGCTAGAGCCTGGGTACGCTGAATCACCTTTTGCTCTAGGGTATTGTACAGCTGGGCATTTTGGATGGAAATCGCTGCCTGGGAAGAGAGTAAAACAATCACCTCCAAGCGGTCACGAGTAAACGCATTGGGGGCCAGAAAATGTTCAAAATAAACTAGCCCCGTCAGGTTGCCCTGGTGTAATAACGGCACACAGAAAATAGATTTGGGCTGATAGAGACGAATATATGGATCGTGGGCAAAGTCTCCAGTAATGGCAGCATCATTAAGTACGACCGCTTGTTCTGTACGGATGACATAGTTGATTAAAGAGAGGGGCAGCTGGTTTGGATCCTGGGCAATCTCGGCTACTGGCGCATTACCGCCGCCGCTATGGGCTTCTATCCGCAGATCTGCACCATCTTTAAGCAGCAAATAGCCCCGCTGGGCTCCGGCATTTTCTACTAAAATCTCCATCAGCTCTCGGGTTAGCCGTTCTAAAACGATCTCACTGGATATGGTTTGAGAGGCTTTAAGCAGGCTAGAGAGGTCTAACGTATCGCTAAAGGTGTTGCCGCTGATGCGTTTGGTGATAGCTGCTGGGTTTAGCTCTAGGTCATTAATGGACTGCAGCGAGGGAAATTCTTGCTCCATCTGGGTGACTTTTTGGGCCGCGCCCCAGCGCATAAAGGCATAGTGGGCCTGTCGCAAATAGGGCTGGGCAAAGGCTGTTTTGTCATAATCGAGCCAGAAGAGGGCAGCCCGCTCACAGACGATGGCTTCATCTTGTAAAAACTGATGGCTAACGGCGTTGGTGATAGCGGCATCGTAATGCTGGATCGCATCCCACTGTTGTCCTTTGAGACGAGCTAGTTCTGCCTCAAGGAGCTGAGCTTTTTGCAAAAAGTTTTCAGGGCAAATGGCCGCCCGCTGATGGAGCCAGGTGCGATGGGTTTCAATCTGCTGTAGTAGCGTATCGGAGGATGCGGGCAGCTCTGCCAACAGGACGGCCCGGTAAAAATGATAGTCAGCGACACAGACCACCCCCAGGATAAAGTCCAGCATGGGAGTGGCTTTGTCTAGCATGGCCAGAGCCTCGGCAGGCTGACGGTCTAAGTAAAGGGCTAGACCCTGCAAAATATAGTAGCGGCACAGCCCGCTAAGACTGTTGTTGTCATGGCAGGCTTGAATGTAGTCTGGGTCTATGCCCGACAGAGATTCTCCCAGCAGCTGTTGGATGGTGAGCTGGTAGCCCAGCAGCGCATCAATGGCCCACTGATTCTTTACCTGGCGACAAAACTGCATGGCTTCCTGAAGCGCCACCATTACCTCAGATAGGGGCTTACCCTGGAAAAACAAATTGGAGATACGGTAGCTGAGGGTATAGCCTACATACTGAAATTCTCCGGTTTCTAGACCCGCGTCTACCCCTGCCTGGTTAACAGCATCCGCTTCAGAAACGGGTCTTACCCAGGACTGGACAAAATTACTGAGGATAAAGCAGGCGCGGGAAGTTTGGGTGCGATCGCAATAGTTCTCACTTAGCCGCAGCGACAGCCGGGCCGACTCATAGCCCGCTTGATAGTCCCCCAGCACCGAGCCCAGCAGCGTGCCATAGTTAGAATAGCCGTAGCAGGACTGGGGCACATTGCCATATTCCAAAAACAAATTGATCGACAGCACCACAATCAACTGCCACACCCGTCGGTCGTAGCGATAGGCCGCCGAGCCCAGGTTGGATAATAGCTCTACCGCAAAGATTTTTTCAGGGTCAGTGATGGCGGGCAGATCCGCTAACGAGGGCAGGGACCGATCTGCGAGATTTTCCTGCAGCTTGGCATATTCCCCATTAAAGGACGCCTCTAGATCCGTTAGTGGTAAAGTCACCCCCAGCACCGCAAGGGCCTCTTTACCTGCTGCCAAGGCAGTTTGATAGTTGGTTTGGATGGTGTTTTGCACAATCCGTAGGTTATAGACCTCAGCCTGCTGTAGCGGCGATAGATCCTGCTGTAATAGATAGTCAATAGTGGACTGGGAGGCGTCAAACTCTCCCAGGAGATACTGCACCTCGGCCCATTCTCGATGGAGATCGTAAGTGAGACTATTAAGAGATAGAGAAACAGTCTTTCTAAGATACTCTACCCCTGCTGCCAAATATTGTTCTGCCGCCTGATACGCCGTCGCCTGCTTGGCTCGCTGGCCTGCTTCTAAGTTCAGCTGAGCCACCTCTAGCCAACGCTCCGGCGATAGCTGAGATCGTCCCAGATTCAGATGGTCCACCACTTCAAACAGTTTTTCTGGCAGTGTGGCCAGCTGGGGCTGTAGGTGCTGTCCAATGCGGAGATGGAGTGCCGATTTTTCCCCAGAATCGAGCAAATTATAGGCCGCCTGCTGTACCCGGTCGTGGAGAAATGTCAGTTCTTGGGTTTGTTCTGAGGCCAGGATTAGCCCCGACTGCAGGGCCGATGCCAAAGTATTGCGAATCTCCGTGGGGTCTTGCTCGGCCACTAGACTTAGGGTGTCTATGTCAAAGCTAGCGCCAATACAGGCGGCAATACACAGCAGCTGTTGCACCACTGACGACAGCTTTTGTAGCTTGCGGGTCATCAGCACTACCACATTGTCGGTAATCTCCTGGGCCTGAATCTGGGCCAGTTGCCAGTGCCAGCGACGCTGAGACAGATCAAATCGAATAAGCTGTTCGGCTTCTAGTGTTTTGAGAAACTCATTTACAAAAAATGGATTTCCCCGGGTTTTTTCCAAGATCAGCTGGGCCAGTGGTTCTACGGTCTGTAGCTCTTGATGTAGCGTATCGGCCAACAGCTGGCAGATGTGAGGTAGTGCCAGCGGTGAAAGCGTCAGTATAGTCGGGGTAATGCTGTCTAGCCCTGCTAGGGTACGCATGAGGGGATGGGTATCGCTGATCTCATTGCTGCGGTAGGCACCAATAATTAGCAAAGATTCTGTCTGGGTATCGCTCAGGAGAAGATGCAACAGATTGAGGCTAGCAGTATCGGCCCATTGCAAATCGTCTAAAAATAGCACTAGGGGATGTTCTGAACGCGCAAACACCCGCACAAACCGCTGAAAGATATTGCTAAACCGGTTTTGGCTTTCGGCAGGAGCTAGGGCAGGCACCGCAGGCTGGGAGCCAATTACCAGCTCTAAATCGGGAATCACGTCGATAATGACCTGACCGCTATTGCCCACGGCGATAAGCAGGTGCGATCGCAACACTTCTAACTGAGCCGCGCTTTCTCCCAACAGCTGTCTTAGCAGTCCACTAAAGGCTTTAATCAAGGCGGCATAGGGCACCGCCCGCTGCAGCTGGTCAAACTTGCCCGTTGCAAAATATCCCTGGGCTGCGGTAATGGGGCGGTACAGTTCCCGCACCAAAGATGACTTACCGATACCTGAATAGCCCGTCACCAGCACTAGCTGTGTCCCATGGGCACAGCGGATCTCCTCAAAGCTGGCCAGCAGCCGCTTCAGCTCTGTTTCACGACCGTACAGCGTCTGGGGCAAGCGAAACTGAAACGGATAGTCATCCTGGGCAATGGGTAACTCTAGAGCAAGTCCCCGAGATAATCTCTCCTGAATCCGTTCTAAATCTGCCTGGATGCCCCAGGCACTTTGGTAGCGTTCCTCCGCACTTTTGGCCATCATTTTGGCCACCATGGCCGCTAGAAAATCAGGTATTTCAGGCCGTAGTTCGGAGACACTGGGGGGCAGCTTAGCCAAATGGCTGTGGACCAGGGCCATGGGGTCGGTGGTGGTAAACGGCAGGCTGCCGGTGAGCAGCTCGTAAAAGGTGGCTCCCAAAGAGTAGATATCGGTGCGATAGTCGATCAGCCGGTTTACCCGTCCTGTTTGCTCCGGAGACAGATAGGGGAGGGTGCCTTCTAGAGTATTGGGATGCTGGAGCATTGTGGTTTCTTGCCGGATGCGGCTGGAGAGACCAAAGTCGATGATGCGCAGCTGGCCGGTGGTGGGATTTAAAACAATGTTGCCGGGGTTGATGTCTTTGTGGATTACCTGGGCAGCGTGGATGTGGGCTAGACCCTGGGTGATTGCGATCGCAATATCCAAAAACTGGTCTAGCGGCAGCGCCTGCTCCTGGTACAGCTGTCGCAGAGACTGTCCCCCAATATCTTCTAACACCAAAATTAGCGCATGCTGCTCAGCATTGAGACTGTATCCTTTGATCACCCAGTCACTCTGGATATGCTGCAGCACATCGTATTCACGCTGATAGTCAGCCAGGTCCGCAGGCAATGGATACTGACGATTAAGGCGTTTGACCACCACGGAGCGTCCCGATAAAAGACCCCGTTCCACAATGGATCGCTCGCTCCGATGAAGTTCTGCTTGGAACTGGTATCTCGACAGTGTCATGCGCAATGCTCACCTGCAAACGCTGAGGTTCAGCCCATGGGCTAAAGGAAACGATGTTCGTTCTCCGTAACCCTACGTATAAGCCATTTCGTAATCAGGACGTTAAAGTAGCCCAAAACGTACCCTTAAAGACCCTATCAGCGTTACATTTCCTTACTTCTCAATCGCTGACCAAATCCTGTCAGCGGCAAAGTCACATCCCAAAACAGCTGTTGCTCCCCGGCCTGTTGAAAAACAACGTGGGAGCCGGTTTTTATAGTGCCTATGGCTTTACAAGCTAATCCGTGGGGCTGAAATATCTCCTGTACTTGAGCAAGATGCTCTGGAGGAACGCTCAGCAAAAAGCCAAAGCTAGGAAAACTGGTGAGCCACTTACGCCACGACACCCCAACCGGACGAGGAACTAGATCAAGATCTAAACTCGCTCCGCACCCTGACGCTTCGCTCAGCATCAGTAGGGTCCCCGCAATCCCACCCATACTGATATCCTTGCCTCCATGACACAGACCACTGGCCGCTAGCTGAGGTAAGAGACCGATGTGCTGCTGTAGCTGAGTCGGTTCAACCGTTGTCGCCGCGTTCCAAAAAGGATAATCCCCATAGTAGCTACCCTGCATATTGACCACCATCACCAGATCGTCCCCCGGCTGGGCACCGAAGCTTGTAATCAGCTGCTTGGCCCGACCCAGGATAGCCACCGCTAAACCATCGTAGGGACTATGACAGTTAGTATGACCGCCGACGATGGGCACGTTGTAGGCCTGCGCAGCTGCCTGCATCCCTCGCCACAGAGGAGCACTGGCGGCTTCAGACTGACTCCAAAGCACATCTACCACGGCGATAGGGGTACCCCCCATCGCTGCAATATCAGAAATATTGACCATAATGGCGCACCAGCCAGCAAACCAAGGATCTTGACTAACCAGCTGGGGCCAGAGACCTTCGGCCGCGAGTAGAAGATAGCTATCACCGTCAGGTATGGCAGCACAGTCGTCACCCAGATGAATAGGGTCTGCACTGGCAGTGTGGACATACTGACCGATAGTGCTGGCAGCCGTTTGGATATCTCGTTTGCCAAGGATGCTGACAGAACTTTGGAGCGCAGTAATCAGTTCAGAGAGGTCTTCAGTCATAGGTATTTTAAGCTGCCAATATCGTCTCTGGCCTGCCCAAAAGTTTGGTTGAAAACAGGCTCACTATTTTAACAGAGCTGCTCTACCTACCGAATATTAAACATCCTCATAAAGAGCTACCTGCGGTAAGCTGACGCTTTCTCGTCAGCGAAGTCTTTCTGCAGAAAAGACTATGAATGAAGCACCTGTCTTTGTTGGACTGTACTGTCAGGCAAAGTCAACAGTAGGCGATTGACTCCATTGATAACAGCCAGGATAGAGGCTGTGGTCAGATTGGCATGAACGCCGATTCCCCAGTAGCTTTGAGATTGATCTTCACCTCTAATATCCACTAGGGCAAAAGCTTTAGCGCCGCTTCCCGTATCAAGGGCACGTTCTTCATAGCTAGCTACTTCCAAATGAATACCATTCTGGCGGAAAGCCGCCACTAGAGCATCAATCGGACCGTTGCCAGCGCCCTCAAGATGCCATGGATCGCCGTTCCTATCCAGCTGTAGCGCTAGCTGTTGTACTTGATTGTTGTCACCCGCAGTTTTGAGAGAATGGGTCGCATATACCAGCGGGCCTGCGCTACTGCCATAGCGCTGATAGAGCAGCTGCCAGATAGCTGCAGAGGACATTTCCTGCTGGCTATTGTCCATCACCCGCTGGACTACCTGAGCGAGTTCTACTTGTAGAGATCTGGGTAACACCACACCGTAATCTCGCTCTAATAAAAATGCGATGCCGCCTTTTCCTGACTGACTGTTGACTCGCACAATCGCCTCGTAGGAGCGACCGACATCTGCCGGGTCCATCGGCAAATAGGGGATCTCCCAGGAGTCTTCGGACTGTCGCTGGGCAAAGCCCTTTTTGATAGCATCTTGGTGGGAGCCGGAGAACGCCGTAAATACTAACTCGCCAACGTAGGGATGCCGGGGGTGAATGGGCAGCTGGGTACAGTGTTTTACCACCTCAGCCACGGTGTCAATGCTTGAAAAGTCTAGCTCGGGATCAACGCCCTGGGTATAGAGATTCATCGCCAACGTTACTAAGTCTACGTTGCCCGTGCGCTCGCCATTGCCAAACAGACAGCCTTCTACCCGGTCGGCTCCTGCCATTTGCCCCAGCTCGGCAGCCGCCACGCTGCAGCCACGATCGTTGTGGGGATGGACGCTCAAGACAACAGCATCTCGGTAATCTAGACGACGATGCATCCACTCTACCTGGTCAGCAAACACGTTAGGAGTCGCCACTTCTACGCTAGCTGGAAGATTAATAATCGCCTTAGCCTCTGACCTAGGCTGCCATACAGCCAATACTGCGTTATAGATGTCTCGGGCAAACGGCAATTCTGTTGACGTAAATACCTCAGGAGAATATTGAAATCGCCAGCGGGTGTCAGACTGCTGCTGCGCTAGCTGTTGAATAAGGGTAGCGGCGGCTACGGCCAGTTCAATGGTTTCTGGTTTGTTATGGTCAAATACAACCCGCCGAAAAACAGGAGCCGTGGCATTATAGACATGAACAATGGCCTGCTTGGCCCCTTGCAAAGACTCAAACGTTCGCCGAATCAAAGATTCTCTTGCTTGGGTCAGCACCTGGATAGTGACATGATCAGGGATACGATTTTCGTTAATTAATCGCTGAACAAACTCAAATTCGGTGGCAGAGGCGGAGGGAAACCCGACTTCGATTTCTTTAAAACCTGTTTGTACCAAAAGGTCAAAGAATCGTAGTTTTTGGTCAATAGACATAGGCTGGGCTAGAGCCTGATTGCCATCACGCAGGTCGGTACTGAGCCAAATGGGAGCTTGGATAATGGTGCGACTGGGCCAGGTACGATCTGAGATTTGAATAGGTTGAAAGGGACGATATTTCTGAGCAGGATTTTGCAACATGATAGTTAAGACGGTTGTTGTTGTAAATTCTCTTATCGGGAGAGATACCGGTGAGGCGGGGTGGGTTAGTCGTCGAATCAAGCGATCAACAGCAAGAATCTCCAGGGGAACCCGTCCCGGAGCCTCTCCCAGGATGGGCTGGATGTTGATGGGCAGCCATAGTTTTGAGCCCAGACAACAGAAATGAAGGTCTATAGCAGTGCCGCCATCATCTAGGTCCTGCTTTGCATAACAGAAAACCATTGATGAGACGCAGAGTATAGACAGACAACTCAAGTACAAAGGCCCTTACTCATAAGGGCTTTGAGATGCCTAATTTCTGGAAAAAGCCTGCTTGGATCGGTTAGTTTTGGGGTGAAGTCAAGTTAGTATGCGCCAAGCGCAGCAGTAGTCCCAGCCCTAGAAGGCTAGTGAGACTCTGTAGCGATAGTTGCTGGGTGGCGTTCATAACAACGAAAAAACTCGATGGAGAGATTCTAGCGTAATCGTTTTTGGAGCGTCAACCAGAAAAAATATGGTGTTCCTGCTTTAAAAGGTTAGCTAGGCAGCTGTTGTTAAACAGTTGAAACCATGCTGAGAACTAGTAAGGCCAAAATTATTGACGCTCCTTTCTGGCATCCTGATATCCTGAACAAGGTTACAAAACTTTACGTCACTACTTATGGCCGCCAAGTCACGCCTCCCTCTACAGTTTTGGATTGTCACACTGGTGGCGTTCATCAATTCTGTTAGCTTTACCATCATCATTCCGACACTGTATCCCTACGCCAAGGAGTTTGGTCTTAGCGACCTGGCAGCCAGCTTACTGACAACGGCATTTTCGCTCTCGCAGTTTGTGGGGACGCCTATTTTAGGACGGCTGTCGGATCGGGTTGGACGTAAGCCGCTGCTGGTGCTCAGCTTGCTGGGGACGGTGGTAGCCAATTTGCTGGCGGCCGTGAGCCCGTTTGCCTGGTGGCTCTACCTAGCTCGCATGTTGGACGGTCTCACCGGGGGCAATAATTCGGTGGCCCAGGCAGTGGTCAGCGACATGACAACGCCAGAGCAGCGTACCCAGGCATTTGGTATTTTTGGTGGCATGTTTCGGTTAGGATTTGTTGTCGGGCCACCGCTGGCGTATTTTGCGCAGACGTTGCCGCCGCTGCCGGGGATTACATCGCTGGGAATGAGCTTTGTTATATCGGCCGTGATGGCGCTGATTGCGGCCATTCTCTGTTTTGCGTTCCTGCCAGAAACCCGACCGCCGTCAGAATGCGACACTCAACTAAGGTTCTCCTGGGGAGATTTTGGTTTGGGTCGTTTGGTGAAGTCGTTTCGAAAACCTGTGGTCGGTCGTATTTTCTTGATGACCTTCCTCAACGGGGCTACGTTTACGGTATTTACGTTTGCCTTTCAGCCGTTCTTTCTAACCGTATTAGAACAAGATACTAAAGACCTGGCGTTCGCTTTTGTATTCTTTGGTATTTTGGCGTTTCTCTCCCAGGTATTTTTGCTAGAGCCACTGCGTAAACGGATAAATCTGGTAACACTGCTGGTGGGAGCGCTGGCAATGCGAGGCATCTTATTGATTCTGTATCCGTCTTTTCCGAGCGTTCAGGTATTTTGGATTCTGCTGTTCTTCTTTGGCATTGTCAATGCGTTTCCGATGCCGCTGATCGACTCGCTACTGTCGCTGCGCACCTCTAAGGACGAACAGGGGGAAGCGTTAGGGACGAATTCCTCGTGTCTGAGTATCGCTAACGCCATTGGCCCGGCGATCTCTGGAGTGCTGGTAACGTTTGGCTACGGCATTCCATTTTTTGTCGCGGGCGGGCTGACGCTTGCGATCGCAGTTTTTGCCCTCTCGCTTGATACCTCTAGCGGCAATACCAAAGCAGCTTAGCCAGCCCGAGCCTACTTTTCTAACAGGGCTTCTTTTTGCAGGACCATCAGCTGTTTGATGCCTGTCTCGGCATAGTCCAGCATCTGATTAAGCTGTGGCCGATTAAAGCTGTTGGCTTCGGCGGTACCCTGAACTTCGATGTAGCCCAGGTCGCCATTGAGCACCACGTTAAAGTCAATATCGGCGGCCACATCTTCTGGATAGTTGAGATCTAAAAAGGCGTCGCCTTCTAATAGGCCCACTGAAACAGCGGCGATCTGCTGGGTTAGGGGAGATGTGTGCAGGGTACCGTCAGCAATGAGGGTTGCGATCGCATCCTCTAGCGCCACATAGGCCCCAGTAATGGCGGTCGTCCGTGTACCCCCATCTGCCTGAATCACATCCGCATCCACCATCAAGGTAATTTCTCCAAGCGCCTCTAGATCGATAGCGGCTCGTAAACTGCGACCGATTAACCGCTGAATTTCCTGGGTACGACCCGACAGCTTCATCAGCTCCCGCGACTTACGCGTGTGGGTGGCGCTGGGCAGCATCCGGTATTCGGCCGTCAGCCAGCCCTGCCCCGAGTCCCTTAGCCAGCGAGGCACATCCTTAGAGACAGAAACGGTACACAGCACCTGAGTATTGCCGCAGTGTGCCAAAACCGACCCGGCGGCGTAGCGAGTAAACCGTCGTTCAAATTTTACCGGACGTAGTTGATTAGATTGCCGACCATCAGGACGCTGCCAAGCCATAGTAAATGCTCTATACAAAACATTTATTCAAGATACACAGATAACTCACTAGTTAGGCGTTGCTACTAGTTTTTTTATAGTTTGCTATGTCGGGATGGGGAGTGGGGCTAAAGTTGTTGCGAGGGAAGAAGATCTTTTCGCGCTGTACTACGGCTAGCACTTAGACAGCTGTGAGGCGATCTTTGTAAAGATTGCGTTTTCTCAAGTTTTCTATGGCGTTTGCCTACTCAGCAGTTAAAACAGGCATATAGGGTTGCGCGACACGGCGTCGCACATCGATATAAAACACATGTAAAAAGACTATAAACGGTGGAGGGTCACATGGACTTTACACGACGGGATGCCCTGCGTCTGGGTCTACTGGGTGCTGGCAGTTTGTTTACCTGGAATCAGGGCAGCTACGCCCTGGCAGAGTCTGCAGACTGTGAAGCTCATGCGACAGGAGAACCGCCGGGTCCCTACATCAATCCTCGGTTTAGTCCTGATATTCCTCTCTTTGATCGGCCCTTTGAACCGATGCAGGTGCTGCCATCCAAGGCGGTTGGCTCGGACCTAGATGGATACACCATCACTATGGAAAAATCCCAGGTAGAGATTCTGCCGGGTAAACCCTCAGAGGTCTGGACCTACAACGGCACAGTCCCCGGCCCCCTGATTCGGCAGCGTCAGGACACAGGGTCTGTAGTACGTTTTATTAATAAGCTAGGTAATGACGATCGCGGACGGGGGATTAGTTCTGTTATTCACCTCCACGGGGTGGCCTCACTGCCCCAGTATGATGGCTATGCCGAAGACCTGATCCCACCGCAGCACTACAAGGACTACTATTATCCCAACGATAGGGCCGCTACCTTCTGGTACCACGATCATGCTGTCATGCACACCGCCCGCAACGTTTATATGGGTCTGGCCGGGATGTATATCGTGGAGTACAACGACCATGACTTTTGCGAGCCCGGCGCTCAGGAGCTGCTGCCTCAGGAAGAGTTTGACATTCCTCTCCTAATTCAGGATAAGCGTCTTAGTCCCGATGGCGAACTTATCTTTAACGACCGGGCCCATCGAGGTGTCTACGATGATGTCGTACTGGTCAACGGTGTCCCCTGGCCCCGGATGAACGTAAAAAATCGTAAGTATCGCTTCCGTGTCCTAAATGGGGGACCATCTCGTACCCTTAGTCTGGAGGCACGGGTCAAACACAGCGATGGCACCCTAGAGCCGGTAAATTTGCACGTTGTGGCCAGTGACTCTGGTTTACTCAGTGCTCCAGTCACCACAAAGAATCTGCGGGTAGGCGTGGCCGAACGCTATGAGTTTGTCATTGACTTTGCCGACTACGCCGACAAAGAAGTGCTGCTGGTCAATCCAATTTTCTTTGGGAATATCGACGGCAATCTGCGCAGCACCCAAATCATGTGCTTCCAGGTAGGGAATGGGGCCCAAGACAATCCCCCGCTGCCGGATCGGCTGACTACATTGACACCGATGGAAACCTTGCAGTCTGAGGTCACAGCTATCAGAACATTCCGGTTTGACCGGGCCGGCAAATGGCTGATTAACGGCAAAGCCTGGGATCCCCATCGTGTGGATGCGTTTGTCGAACCCTGTGCGACGGAGATTTGGCGATTTATCTCAACGGGAGGGTGGGCCCATCCGATCCATATTCATTTAGGTCACTTTCGGCTGTTAGGCCGCAGCCGCACCCCGATTAAACCCTACGAACGAGGGATGAAAGATACGTTTTTTGTCAATGACTTTGAAACGGTGGATATGATTGGCCGCTTTGGCCCCCATGAAGGAAAATACATGATTCACTGTCACAATCTGGTCCACGAAGACCATGACATGATGACCCAGTTTCAGGTAGGCACTCAGGGCTGTTCTCCCTGCGCAGAACCCGCTAAACCGCTACCGGCTCCGGCAAACTTTGACGCGCCCCAGTGCGTGCCACCACCGGAATGTATTGCCGATGGTGGCGGTGGCGGCAGTTGCAACTAGAGCTATTGGGCGCGATGATCGCCTGCGTCAAACTGCTTAAGCGCCTTCATGTCATAGGGATTAAAGGGTTTAGAGTCAGCCGTTTTTTCTACAGATGGCGAGTCGGTTGTTTTTTGTGGAACAGGGGCTGGTTTAGTCGCAGGCGACGTTTTCGCTGGTTTATTCGCAGGAGATTGTTCTGAGGGCGCTGGGCGATCAGGGGTTTCCATTTGAGCTATCCAAACTGGTGTACTTGAAGCGGTACGGCCCCAGACAGGACGAGCAAATACAGCAATCCCGAGTAATCCAACTAAACAGATAAGAACAAATTTCTTAACCATGACAGTTCACCGAATTAGGGGCCATAGATGAGCTGACAACAATCTTGCTGCTGGGTGAATAGTTGCGATCTCGAATAGGTCCATCCTGAGCATCAGCCATGCTAGCCAATCTGCACACAGCATCCACAACAGATTGCGTGACTCTCTAAACTATTCCCACAGAGTCTTTACTCATCCTATTTTGATCTTATGCAGTGTCTCTAAGAACCACAGATGCCTGTTACAAAGCTTACGGTTCGCCTGCGAGGAGAGGTCTGATCTTACGCAAAGCTGATGGATACATCGGCAATAGCGCGGTCATTCAGACGAATCAAACTTTTTTTAATCAAAGCTTTAGCAAACGCGGGGAATGGTTGCTCTTAACTTCAAATTGGTTTGGTTAAGCTATATACCAACATTAAACAACGGCAGACTCTAATCTGCTTTTGTAGGGAGAAAACAGCACCTTGAATAAACTGGTTATTTCCGCTGGAGCAGCCCTTTCAGCGGCGAGTCTGCTATTAGCGGCCCCTGCCCGAGCGGGTACTCTGACCTTTAATTACGACGTTGATAGTACGTTAGAGGTGACCTTTAACCCGCTGTTTGCCGGTAATACCTTCAGCGGTATCACGGTGCCTAACAGCCTGACGGTAACCGCCGATGATGTTGCAGGCAGCTTTACGGTTTTAGACGATACGGCTCAGTTTACCGACGGCAGTTTGGAGTTTGACTACAGCCTGATTGACGAGGCCATTGTGGGCGGCGATGCCATCCTGGAAACCCTGCTAGGTGACTATGGTCTAGCGGCCGGTCAGCTTCTAGAATCGGCAGATAGCTTGTTCAATATCAGTCAGTTTCAAGGCGGCGGTATCCTTACCTCTAAAGACTTCTCCCTACCGGGCAATCCCAGTCCGTTTAATATTAGCTACAGCAATACCAGCAACACGGTTGTCATTGACGGTTACGATACCGATGTGGCAGAAAGCTGTCTATCGACCACCTGTTTGCTAGATGGCAATATCAGCTATAGCGTCAACCTGGTGCTGAGCGAGTTTGTCAGCCTTACCAGTGATTTGCTGACCAGTACTGAAATTACATTGAGTCAGGAAGATAGCGCTGCGATCGCAAACCTGCAGCAGATAGCTACCCTAGCCCAGATATTTGGTCCCACCCTTAGCCTGGGTACCGTAGCTGTCAATAACTTTGCGGCCACCACCGATTTTGTCAGCGCTGACCCGGCAGGGACTGCTCTAGATGCGACCGTGACCGACGGCGTGATTACGGCGACGACCACCACCGGCACCGAGCAGGAGCAGCTCTTTAGCGCATCATTGGCACCTGAACTGCCACCGGCTGAGTCTGCCGTAGTTGATGCCGAAAGTGAGACTATTCCCCCTGCAGCATTAGAAGAGTATGCGGTACCTGCGATCGCTTCACTACCTGCGATCACAAAGCCAGCGGTCACCGTCTTCCAAGAACCTGTCATTGTCGCTAGCCTAGAAGCCGACGCGATTGCCGCACCGGCGGCCGCCGGTGCTATCAGCAGCGGCGATGACGCCCAAGCTGTACCCGAGCCTTCTATTCTATTAGGTTTGCTAGGGTCCGCTGCACTGCTTAAGCGGGGCCGCTAAAAGACTGCCGCCCAGTAGCTTGCTCCAGATAAGATAGGGTGTAGCTTTTACACCCTAAGTTTTGATTGAACAACGTTTTGTCGATTTTAGAGCCCTATTTTTGGCAGCGTATTCAATCTCAAGGAATTTGGATGGATGAGAGCCCTAAGTCCAACGAATCTACGGGAACTAGCAGCGGATATTGAGTTTGAACTAGAACGACTACGTCAGCTGGAGCAGTCAATACGGTACGTAAGGCAAGAGATTGAGCGCGATCCATCCCATGCAGCTCTATTTTATGAAAATCTGGCGCTGAAGCTGCACAGTTTTTATACGGGCTGTGAGCGCATTTTTACCCTGGTTGCTAATGAGCTAAATGGTGGCGTGCCATCTGGGTCGGACTGGTATCGACGGCTGCTGGATCGAATGAGTGCTGAACGAGACGATAGAATCGCTGTGGTGCAGCCCGAAACAGCAAAGTCACTGCGCGAAATTTTGGGGTTTCGCCATGTGGTCACAAGTATCTATGGATTTGAGCTAGACCCGTCTCGGATACGACGATTGGTGGAAAGTTATCCTACAGCTTGGCAGCAGACCGAATCAGATATTGTTATGTTTGTCCGTTGGATTCAAGACTTATCGCAAAAAGCAGAGCATATGATTTAGCGCCACCGATAGGTGCTTACAACATCTAAACCGGGGCTTTAGCCTTTAATTTCAGCAACACTTACAACAAGTGACCAGTAATAGTCTGAGCCTCGACCCATCTGAATAACCTTCATAGTCGTTGCGCAAATTGTCGACGATTTACACCGCAATAGAATTGCCAGAGTTTTGTCGGTCCCTGTTTTATAGAATTAGCTATATAAACGACAGAGCCGTTGAATTTCTAGCACAGCATGCAAACAATAAATTAGGTAATCTTAGGGAACAATCGCTGCCAAGCCTATTGCATGGCATTCAAATCATCAGTGCTGACTATTCCGGAGACGTATATCAAGATTGCGATCCCGGCGTCTTGGGCTAGCTCACTATAGGCTTGATACATAGCAATTGCTGAGGTGCTATGAGCGTAATTATTGTCTAGAATACCTGTGAAACAGATGTTCTAGACAGCCTTATGTCCCAACTAGAGCTCCGATTGCTATAAACTCTTAGCACTCGCCGCTGCCGCTAATATGATATTCAAGTATCCCCAAATGGTACCGCAGTGCTACATAAACTCGATGCCCTAACAGCTAGGTATGTATGCTACTCATCCGTTAGCAGCAAAGTTTCGTTACTATTCCTCTCTGCAAGCTCATCTGCTTTCATTTTACAAAATACAAATTATGGTAGAACCAGGTTTTTACTTCGTCTAACCTAAGCAGTAGTAAATTAGGCAAAATAGAAGTAGAAACTGAATAAATACGCCCAAATGACTGAAGATCTTACTCTTAGCGTCTGGCTTGCAGAATATGACAAACTTAAATCTGAACAAATCCAACGCATTGGCTTCCGAGATAACCTCCTCTACGTAACATTAGGCGTATTTGGTGCTGTCGTTTCTTTTGCAGTTTCTAATGTAGCCAATTACTACGCCTTTCTGGTCGTACCTTGGGTCTGTTTGGTTCTAGGTTGGACCTATTTAGTCAATGATGAAAAAATTTCCGCTATTGGACGATACATTCGATTGACTCTAGTCGAAAAAGTTAAAGAGAAAAGTGGCTACACCGATATAGAAGCACTTTTTGGTTGGGAGATTACTCACCGGAGTGATCGTCGCCGTTCACGGCGAAAAATTGAACAGCTAATCGTCGATGAAATCACTTTCGTATTAGCGGGCATTGTTGCCCTAATAGCTTTCTGGCTTCTAGTACCAGACGCGGTGATAGCTATCTACGTACTGAGCGGAATTGAATTTCTTTTACTTTTAGTTTTAGGTTGGGAGATCACAGTCTATGCAGATTTGGCAAATGGGCGATAGTCATGGCTAAAGCAACTCCCAAAACTGTACCAACAACAATCCCCGTCTTGCCTTACAGTCTTATCGTTGGGCAAGAGTCACTGAAATTAGCCCTGGAGTTAGCTTACATTATGCCTCGGTTAGGAGGCGTACTGCTAAGTGGACATCGTGGGACAGGAAAATCTACAGCTGTTCGAGCTTTTGCTCAAATGGTCTACAACGGAGAATTACCAGTAACATTGCCTATTAATGCGACAGAAGACCGAGTAATAGGTGGTTGGGATATCAAAGAAATGCTCCAAAAAAATCCAAAATGGAAAGATGGTCTACTCCTTGAAGCCAGAAATAAGTTGTTATATGTGGATGAAATTAACCTACTAGACGATCACATCGTTAATATTATTCTGGATGTAACGGCTACAGGTAAGCTAGTCGTAGCAAGAGATGGACAAAGCGAGTCTTGTGATGTGCCTTTTACCTTAGTTGGCACCATGAATCCAGAAGAAGGTGGTCTTCGTCCCCAACTACTCGATCGCTTTGGATTGATGGTTAATGTAACTACTGGCTCAGACTCAATCAATCGGCTTCAAATTCTCAAGAATGTATTAACCTTTGATGATGAGTGGACTAAACGTGAGAGAGGTGAGAAATCAGTTTTTCTAGATCAGGCTGATAAAGCAGATCGTCAGCTGGTCAGACAATTACAAGGCGCTCAAAAACGCTTTCGACAAGTCAACGTAGATGCAGTTCTGCCGTTATGTGTCGCTCTAGCCACTGAATTTGAAGTAGAAGGCAATCGAGGGGAACGAGTTTTAGCGATAGCTGCCCGTGCATACGCTGCTAAAGAAAATCAACCAGAAGCAACAGCCAAACATGTGGCTGTTGTTGCCTCCTTAGCTTTACAGCATCGTCGTCCAGCAATGGCTCAGAGCAACGAAGCTATTTGGACAGATGAAGATGATGATTTGGTACATCAGGTGATCGAGGGTGGCTAGAGTCACGATTTCCGGGAAATCGCAACCGGCCGAAAATTTTCAACAACCTCTAATTCAGGGGTTAGCCTGTGCTACCATCCAACCCAGTCTAAGAAGCGTCTTAATTTTTGATAGCTCACCTCCTATACTTCAAACGGCTGCTGAACTATGGGTAAAGATGTTATCGGTCACCACTCAAACTGAAGTCAAATCAGTCTATCTAGGATCAGCAGATACAGAGGAAAGCCTTTGGGGTAGTTTAACCCTTTCCCATACTTATAAAAATCAGCCCTTTGATTGGCAATCAGGATTACTAGGCAATAACTCTGCTCTTCGGGTAATTGTAATTCCAGATTTATCACGGATTAGTTTGCCAGCAGCACGGGCCTGCATTTCTCTCATAGGATCTGAAGTGGCCCATCTCGAACGTCATGGGCACCAGGCTTGTTGGAAATCAAACCTGTGCTGGCTGGCTGGCTGTTCACGTGAACAGGTCAAATTCCTCTCACCTCACTTGTTAGATCGTTTCGCGCTACGGTTATCTGGTCAAAACTCACAGGCGTGCGATCACACTACGGCTCTACGAAATTGGTTTTCAACATCAAATAACTTTACACAAACTGTAGAGCTATCGAACAAACTACTGCAACGTCTGCAGTCAGCTCATCGAAAAGAAGCACATATATCAAAAGAAGCACTTGACAGAGGAATGGCATATTTGGCCAAGTCCAATAATCAAGGTTTCAGAAGAGAACTTGCACTGCTCAGACTAGCACAAGCCCGCGCTCGGTTTTCAGAACTTTCTGAAACAACAGCACAACATGTTGATTTGGCCGCCGGATTGATCGGCTTAGAAAAACCATCAGAGTTGTTATATGAACAAACACTCAATACTCGTTCTCAAATTTTATCCAGAGATGACACATCAGAAGGAAACAACACATTAGCTAGAGAGAATAAAGAAAAGACGACGGAAACAAATCGACTACAACCTGTATATCCATCCGATAGCACCATAGAGCTACCTTCTGAGTTCATAAAGATACATGAATCAAAACAAGATCCTTACCCAGAGGATAGCGTCTCAACTGAGCGAGAAGCAGCCTCATTACGCTTTCCACCTCGTCATTTCTATCAATCAACTCCAGGGCGAGGACCAATTATAGGCATAGAACCTGCAACTATGCCTTACGATATTGCTTGGGTGAGCACATTGTTAGAGTCTGCGAAGTATCAAGCAGTAAGGTCTAAAACAAATAGCTCTAAATCTCCGCTGATATTGCACTCTACGGACTTACGTCGTTATCGACGTGCTATTGAACCAGAGCAACTATTAACTCTTGTTCTAGACTACACCTGTTTGAAAAATTGTCAGTGGAAGGAAGTCTTATTATCTTACTTACAATGGGCCTATATTGAACGTGCCAGTATATGTTTGATACAAGTAGGTATAGCTCGAATCTCAAAAGAACTTCAAGCAAAAAAAATTACAGCCCAATCTGTTCTAGTACCTAGAGTACAAGCTGGATTAAATGAATCTGCTGGGTTAGCAACCCCGTTAGCTCATGGGTTAGATTTAGCATTGCAAACATTACGCCACGACTTACAGCATGGACGCAGCACAGTGCGGCAGGTGATGTTAGTTATTCTTAGTGATGGACGTGGCAATGTGCCCTTGGAAAATAGCCGAAAAAATGAGAAACCGAACCAACTTGTAAATCGTAGAGGAATTGAAGATGCACTGTCAGTAGCAGAGCAGATTCGACAATTAAAACAGGTGGAGGCCGTCGTTCTGAATCCACAGCCAAAGTATTGTAAAGACCTACCTATTCGATTGGCTCAAGCGCTTGGTGCAAAAATTGAAAATATTCCATCCCTTAAATCTTGGGAGGTGAATGAGCCTTGAACCAGTTTCTTCAAGAAA
Source organism: Leptolyngbyaceae cyanobacterium (assembly GCA_050043465.1). Classification (GTDB taxonomy): domain Bacteria; phylum Cyanobacteriota; class Cyanobacteriia; order Phormidesmidales; family Phormidesmidaceae; genus Leptothoe. Next base: position 3,646 of record JBHJIL010000113.1, on the reverse strand, counting down.
TTACTGGAACAAAAAATCTTCGCCAGACTGGGAAACTACCTGATATGAAGGCAGTTAAACCTGTTCTAGGAGAAATACAGATTCTTAAAATCATGGAATCTGGTAAGGTTCCACCAAGGGTTGTCATCTTGACAGCATTGCCCGTAGAATTCATGGCTGTTGCTGAGCATATTTCGGACCGACATGAATGCGAGCACAAAGACGGAACTATTTATGAACGTGGCCAATTTACAGCTGGCCAGGTAATCTGGGATGTTTTTATTGTAGAAACGGGACAGGGTAATCGAAGAGCCGCAACGGAAACTCAGCGAGCAATTAATGCGTTGAACCCTGATATTGTCCTGTTTGTTGGTATTGCAGGGGGACGTAAGGATGTTGAAATTGGTGATGTAGTTGCAGCTGACAAAGTTTATAGCTACGCAGCTGGTCGAGATGAAAAGATCTTTAAAGCCCGACCTGAAGCAGAACGTCCTAGTTATCGTCTAGAGCAGAGAGCAAGGGCAATCGTGAGAGATTGGATTCATCGTAAAGAATTAGAAATCAAAGAAAATTTACCTAGCGCATATGTTGGAGCTATTGCGGCCGGAGAAAATGTTGTAGCATCAACATATTCAGAGACAGAACAGCGCCTGCGACAACATTATGGAGATGCCTTGGCAGTTGAAAAAGAAGGCTACGGCTTTTTAGCTTCAGCTAAGGAAGTCCAGAACGTATCAGCACTAGTAATTCGAGGTATTTCAGATTTACTCGATGATAAAGAAAAAACTGATCAGAAAGGATATCAAAGAATAGCTGCTAACCATGCTAGCAATTTTGCCTTTGAGCTACTAGCCAAATTAGAAGGCCAGCAGGACGAGAAGGGAATAGAGAAAGTTCAAGGCAGTTATAGTGAAATGCCTTTGAACAAAGCGGCACCTGATGACATTGCAGTTTTACGGTTTCAGAAAAATGAGGATACTTATCGATTGAGAGCACACCACAGTGCTATAGAAGTTTTTGACGAGACAGCTTCGCAAGTCACAGTGCCCATTTCTCCAGATCAGTTTGGCGTAGAGCACTCTTGGACATTGGAAACAGTAGGATGTTTCGATGATTATAAGCCTAAGAAATGTCTAATCGGAAAATTTTTAAGCTGGATACGATATCTGAAACGACAGCAAGGCAAGTTTTCTTGTCTGATGATTGATGAATCTGCCGATTCAAATGTACTTTGGGAATTGCTTAATATAGATAACCAGCCCTTAGGCATAGTGTTACAGACGGTCAGAACTCGACCTACTTTAGAAAACGAAGAATATATAATACAAAATCAGCAGGCATCAAACGATGCAACATATTGCTGTCAAGGACAAGCAATTATTTACGGTCCAACATCTGTAAAAAGTGCGAGTTCTAATTATTCTTTGGGCTCCCAAGTATATGTCCAAAATTCGTTTTTTCATGATGAGCCCGAGCAAATCTTAGATCACTTGCAAAAGCTAAAACGGCAATTTGGGTTAATTATAATGAGAGATTTAGCTTTGCAGAAAGTTACTAGATTCAAGCGAACAGCTTATTTAAAGCGTACAAAAATTTTTAAGGAGTCGACTAGCTTGATTATGCTACAACTTGCTGAAACTGAAAATGGTTGTACTGAGCACAGAGATTTAGCTATAGCTTTTTTAGAATACGGAGCAAAAGGCGTCCTAAACATGCTAGTTAACGTTGAAGAAAAAACAGTACAGCAGATAATTAGTCAGTTTTTCGAACTGTATAATCAGCATTCTGATCTTCCAATTCCTGAAATTCTACGTCGATTGAGAAGCTCAGTGGCAGAGCAATTAGAAGAGGATTTAACTAACAGTGCAATGTCCAAACTATATCTAGCAACATTTATGTATGCCTATTATGGTCATCCAATGACTAAGCTTGATCTTTCCTCAAATTATTGATTTTCAATTTTGGCTGTTGCTTTTAGAATTCAAGGATCATGTCTGATTTCTCGGCATTATCAATTAGACCTATTATTGAATATCCTCGCGAAGTGAGGATAGGAAAAACATATTTGATGACTATCAACCTTCAGCCCGAAAAAATATTGGATTGGCATTATGAGGCTGAGGAATATCCCATTTATTGTGAGGTAGACAGCAACCTATTCAAGATCAAACCGATTGAAGATGCTGTAATCATTTTACATCGGTTTGGTGGAAGTTATGGCATGGCTAAGTTTCTTTTGAGCGTATTCAAAAATACAGAAGTGGGTTATATCAAAACGCGTTTTTTTAATAGATGGGGAGTTCTCATAAGGACAGAAATTCTAGAAGGTTTCGAGATACTATCAGAAATTCCAGAAGCTGAAACTCATTATCTCAAAGCACAGGAACTAGCAGGATTTTATCGCCTTGAAGAGACTGAGCTCCTAAAAGAGGCAACAGATCATAAAAAACTATTCAGTGAAATTTTAGCTTATGTCAACTATCACGTTCGAGAATACTCCAGCCGATCACTCAATGAAGTTGAAGAAACAATACTCCGCTACACTTGGGAAGGCTTAACCTACAAAGATATGGCAAAACATTTGGGATATAATCCAAACACATTACGAACAATCCATGGTCATAACTTGTGGAAGCTACTTGAAGATGTTTGGCCTAAGCATAAGATATCCAAGTTGAATTTCTCCCAGGTAGTTGAAGCTCTTTATAATAACCAGACCGAAAGTCAAATTGTTAAGTTGAAAGAGTTTGTTCTAAATACTTCTTCTCAATCTGAAGACTTGGCTTCCAAAAAAGAGAAAGTTTCATTTGAGAATATCTTAGACTATGTAAATAGCTGTGTGCAGGATTATGCTGGACGTTTATTAACAGGTGTTGAAACCGACATACTACGGCTGACCTGGGAAGAAAACTTGTCATATGCCGCTATGGCTAGGCGTATGGGCTATGCGCAGAGTACCCTGCGAGGAGTGTATGGCTACGAGCTATGGAAATTGCTCGGTAATGTTTGGCCTAATGGGGAAAAAGTTAGCAAGTCCAGGTTCAGATCAGTGGCTAAACGCCGCTATCAATCCTGGCTCAGATCGCAACAAAACGATCGCGCATCACCTCCGGATTCTCCCCCTGACGAGCAAACCAATCGCCTATTAGAAAGAAGCTCATTAGCGTCTCGTATCTTAGAGGTTTTAAGCTCAGGCTATCATTCGATTATCCTAACAGGGGCAGCTGGAATCGGCAAAACTCATCTGCTGCGAGCCCTGCAGTCGGAGCTGAGTCGTCATTTTATCCATGTTGTTTATCAGCCTACTCATGAAATGCCAAGCTGGCAGGTTTGGCATAGAATGCTGTTTCCTGATGATCAAGAGCTTGACCCGACAGCGGAACTTCAGCTGCGTCAACAGGTAATAGAGACTCTCAATCAAGCGTCTTATCTGGTTGTTGTTGATCGAAGCGAACGATTTTTAGACGAGCCGCAATACAATAGATTTTTCAGTGACATCAGCGCAGCTGTCAGCCAACAAAGCTGTTTACTCTGGTCTAGCGATATTATTCCGGTTGACTTCGATCAGCACACTGTTGCTTTAGAAACAATCGGAGAGCTATCATTCGCTGAAGCAAAAGAGTTACTTGCTGAACAGTATCCGCCTTTTGAAGGCTCAATTGCCCAG
>JBHJIL010000112.1:0-20756 GCA_050043465.1 Leptolyngbyaceae cyanobacterium | reverse complement strand
GATTCTGAGCCTGACTTGGGGCGTTTCATTTTGCAAGCTTTTGGGGGAGATGGGTCTCTTTCTGGCAATTCTACAGCATCCTTCAGTAGCACAAATCCTTGATAGCTCTACGTTCTCTCAGTATTTCAGGGACGACTAACTGCCTACTTCGATGGCGAGAGTCGGCACTGCTGGTTTACTGATGATAGCGAGCCAAACGACGCAAACAGTTCTAAACCGGTGGCCGTAGCCTACTGTGAACCGGAGCGCATGACCCATGGAACCTGGAATCTGCTTTTTCTGGCTGTGCATCCTGACTACCAGGGACAGGGCCGGGGAACCGCTATGATCAAACATATCGAGCAGGCATTAACGGCAAAAGGCGCACACCTACTGTTGATAGAAACATTGGCAAGCTTTGACCGTACGAGAGCTTTCTATCGTAAGTGTGGCTACCAGGAAGAAGCACAAATTCGTGACTTTTATGAGGTGGGCGCTGACAAAGTCATCTACCGTAAAAGGCTGGCTGTTTAGACCCGTCATCAAACCGTTGTTGCACCAAAAGGTGAAGACAACACAAGTACTCTATAGATTGATGAATATTTACTTCCTGTATCGCGTTAGCTTGAGATTATGGTCTCAAACTAGCGAAAGCAGAGCGCCGTTATCATTTTTATTATGGTTTAGATAAGACTGTTCGTCGTTTAATAAAGCAACAAACTCACGATAGAGACACTGGCAATGTGGGACTCTTTTTAGTTGTCTGACCCAGGGTAGTATAGATGGCAAGCTTAGTTCAACAGTTTAGGCGGTGGCTCACAGAAAAGCGCTTCTTTCGAGTCGCGTGGTTTGCTAAAGACCCGAAGCTCACACCTGAACCTGAGGAAGCTCTAGCACAGCTCCCTGGCGATGTGGCCGACAAGCTAGTCGAGATGGTTAACCAGCTGCCTGTTAATCCTCGCGAGGAAACGGCGATTTTAGAGACATTACAAGATGCGATCGCAACATGGAAAGAAAACCCTCGTGAAACCCCAAACTCCATCGTCATCCTAAGTGACCCGGTTTCATCAGCAGCGCGTATTTTGACCAGTGGGCTCAAACAGCTGGAGTCCGGTGAAAAACAGCTACCTCCTGTGCGGCTTCTAGACTGGTTAGAGCGGCCAGCCGATACCAGAGTGATCAAACAACAGGTTCGAGAAAAGCTAGAGCTCGACACCCCCGAAAAGAATGACTGTGAGCAGACACTGATGGTCGTCCCTAATTTATGCTGGTGCTTTTTACGCAGCGCTGAAGGGTTAGATGGATTAGACTATCTACAGGATTTGTTACCGCGCAACCATGGTCAGTTTTGGATTTTGGGCAGCAGCATTGTCGGTTGGGAGTATCTCAAATGTACACTGCAGTTTCATGCCTACTGCGGTGATGTTGTTACCCTACCCACTCTATCAGGCGAAGATTTGCAAAACTGGCTAAGCCCCATTGTTAAACAGTTTGATATTTGTTTTTCAGATGTAGCGCTGCATAAGCGTCTTAAAAAAACTAACAGTCTGACTCATCTAGATGTGGCCATCGATAGACCGATTGAAGCGCTGTCTGAGATTGGTCAAGAGGTGAGCGCCACCGTACGGTCGTCGGTACGGGCGGTCAAGGACAAGGTTATTCCAGAGGCATCAGATGACTCAGAACGCAGCTCCAAACAAGACTACTTTAATCGCCTAGCGGATATTTCAGACGGGATTGGCGTTGTGGCATTGCAGCTATTTATTAAATCGCTGCGCTATCAAACAGTAAATGAAGACAATACCCCAGATCGCTCAGCTGATTCATCGCAAGATCTCAAAGGCTCTGGCGATACAGCAGAATCCTTAAAGAAGCAGGATACAGAGTCTTCTGAAAAGGAAACGAAGCATCGCCTGATAGCCACTATTCCCAAGCGGCCTGTTCTTCCTGAACTGAGCCAGAGCGATCTATATCTGCTCTACTCGCTACTGCTCCATAGCGATCTCACCGTTGATGAACTCGCTAAGAGTCTGGGAGACACCCCGCAGATCGTCAATCATCAGGTCCAGTTACTGCGAAATGCGGGCGTCATTGAGCAGCAGGGACAGATAATCAAAACCAATCCCGTGCATTATCCCGAACTTTATCGAGAGCTAGCTAGAAATAATTTTATGATTGAAGTACCTTGAGGACATTGTTACCCATGGGGATTAGGGAATATTTGATAGCTAGTCCAATAGTGTGGCTGACTCGACTGGCCCAAGCCTCGGCTAGCGACACCAAAGTAGGTCAAGCCGCCAGTGACACGGCTGATAAAGGCAAAGAACTGCTCTCTAAAATTACAGGCGCAAAAATCTTACAGGCGCTGCTCATTTTAGTCGTAGCTTACATCATCATCAAGACTGTTGACTGGCTCGTTATTGCCATGTCTGAGCGAGTTGCACGCTACAACAGGCTACGCATTAAACAATTTCAACCTTTCATGCGTACTCTGGTGATGACAGTGACCGTCATCATGCTGATGAATCTATTTCTCAATCTTTCGCGGGAGAATGTATTTGCTGTCACGGGTACCATAGCCGTGGCGCTGGGTTTTGCCTTTAAAGACTATGCTAGCTCGATTATTGCAGGGATTGTAGGATTGTTTGAATCTCCATATCGCGTCGGAGACCGTATTGCCATTGCCGATGAATATGGTGAGGTCATCAGCTATGGCCTACGTGGTATTCGCCTACGTACCCCCGGCGACAATATTGTTACAGTGCCCCACAGTCACATATGGACCAATACGGTTTCTAATGCCAATATGGGTGAACTAGAAGCCCAGGTCGTAACGGAGTTTTATCTGGATCACGAAGCTGACCCGGAGCAGGTAGAAAATATTTTGTACCGCATTGCCCACACCAGCAAGTACACCCACCTAAAACTGCCTATTCTTGTGGTCATGTCCGAGCACAGCTGGGGTAGCTTGTTTAAGCTACGCTCATATCCTCTAGATGCTCGAGACGAGTTTGCCTATGCAACCGACCTCACCATCCGTGCTAAAAAAGAGTTTGTCCGACACAATTTGCCATATCCCAAACGATTTGACCTGGAAAAGTCGTCGTAGTTGCTTACGAGAAAGACTTCAGTAGGACGCTAAAGGCTACATAGTGAAGCACTTTAGCCCCCCAGTGAAGTTAAAGTAGAGAGCAAATACTTCACTGCGCCAACTGACTGAATGATTACTGCCCTCAAATGCAATGTAACATTCTTACAAAAGTCTGGTCTCTTTATATGGGTACACATTTTCTAAGCAGATTCCAAAACACCACAACTCTATTTAAATTTAACCTTTTAACTGCTGCTGACGTTCTGAATTCAGCGCAGTTGACTAATTTTGCTTAAAAGCACAAGCCCTTTAGCGCTTTGTCTGACTGCTTCTCTTGTTGAAAGCTTTAGTCTTGGGAATAACGTCAGGATTACGCACATCAGGTACGTTGGAAAGGATAGCGATGATGCCTGTAAATTCTGTTTTAGAGGACGTATCGCTGACTAGATCAAGAACTTCAACACCTAGTACGGTCCGGATCAGCTCGACTATCTTAGGAAACAGCAATTTGTCTACAGTGTCTCTAACCTCTTTAGCAAGATCGGCATGACCTCTACCGTTCAGCAGTTTTTCAGGCTGAGTTGATGAGTTCTCCAAAACAATAACGATGTTTCGACCAAACAACTGGCAGGTTACTCGGCTCAGAGAATGATCGAGGTCGGAGCGATACAGTGCTTGAATACTTTGAGATATTTCTCGCTCCAGTTCACCAGCAGATTTGAGTCGTGCTTTATTGTCTTCCAAGGTCATAGAGATACAGTTCTACCGAGGACTGCTTATGATAAGCGAATACTTTCTTTTCTAGATGGTTGCAACAGAACCACCGTCAACGCGGTAGTTAGCGCCTACGACAAAGCTAGACAGCTCAGAACACAGGAATGCTACTACGGCAGCGACTTCTTGGGCCTTACCCCGGCGGTGAAGCTCTAAGTGCGGGCGTTTTTCATCGAGGAAGGTTTCAATCGCCTGGTCAAAGCTCATATTTTTCTCGTTAGCACGTTTCTCCATCATGGCATCGGTCATAGGTGTAGCGATGTAGGCCGGAGAAACAGAGTTTACCAAAATTCCGTCCTTGGCAAACTCTTTCGACAGGTTCTTGGTCAGATTTAATACACCGGCTTTAGCGGCACAGTAGGGCATCTCATCGGTGTAGGGCTGCAGGGCATCCTCCGATGTAAATAATACAACTCGGCCCCAGCCTGCTTGCTGCATAGCAGGAATAAACGCACGACACACGCGCACCCCAATCATCAGGTCAACGTCAATAGTTTCCCACCAGTCTTCATCAGTTAACTCTAAAAAGGGCTTGGTTGCCCCCGTGATACCGGCCGCATTGACTAAAATATGAGTCTCACCGTAGTGATCAAGAATCTTTTTCTTAGCTGCCTCAATCTGGTCGAGCTTTGTCAAATCAGCTGTAACACCAATCGCTTCACCAATTTTACGGACTTCTTCTACCGCTTTATCTAAGGGCTCTTGGGTCTGGTCAATAATGGCAATTTTAGCTCCCTCAGCCGCTAGGATCTTGGCAGTGGCATGACCCATGCCGCCCATGTCTCCACCCGTGATGACCGCTACCTTGCCCTTGATACCTAAGTCCATGAGATCTCCTGCGCCCGTCTAATTTATTATCCCTAGAGCATATTAAGAGAAATCCCTCGACCGAAAGTCTATCAAAAAGCAGAGACCAACGACACAGCCGTCTATGTCATTGGACGGATTTGACGTCAGGAATCAAAGTCTTCAAATACAAGGGTCACAGTAAAATTATTCCCATAGAGGCGATGGGTCGATATTTATCTCTAAGAAGATAGAGATATTTTGACCGAGTAGGATTTAAGCTTCAGACAACTACAGAAAAAGACGTTTGTTCTATGCTAACCCGTTCCACCGCCAATCTTTCTTATACCAGTCAAGGGAGCGGCAGACCAACGCTTGTATTTTTACACTATTTCAGTGGGGCAGCGGTCAGCTGGCGAGGGGTGGTGGAAATACTCAAAGCTGATTTTCGCTGCATTGCATTAGATTTACCTGGCTTTGGCGATGCCGCTCCACTAGAAGAGCCGTCACTCAGGCACTACAGTGCTTTTTTAAGAGAGGCGTTTGTTGAACTAGGACTGGAAAATGTGGTGCTAATTGGCCACTCTATGGGAGCAAAGATTGCTCTACAGGTAGCTGCCGATTTGGACTCTGACATTTTAGAGCAGGTTATTTTAGTGGCCCCATCTCCGCCGACGCAGGAACCGATGCCAAAGGACGAGCGCGATCGCATGCTCACCGATCACCACAGCCTTGACGTAGCCATTACCACCGTCAGCGGTGCGACCCAAAAGCCGCTACCAGAATCTCGACAGACGTTAGCCATCCGCACCCACACCCAGGCCGACGATCATACCTGGCGCTGGTGGCTGCTGGAGGGTATGAACCACTCTATTGCCGACCGTCTAGACCAGATCACAGTACCTGTCAGCGTGATTGCCTCTTCGGACGACCCGGTTATTCCCTGGGATACCATTCAAAACGATGTGGTAGCGCTGCTCCCCGGAGCCGAACTGACCCAGCTATCAGGAATAGGTCATTTGATCCCGTTAGAAGCTCCCGAACAGCTGGTACAGAGTATTCGCAATACAATTTCTGTTTAGATAGCGTAACCCCAATCTTCCCGATTTCTTCCCGAATCTTTTCCGAAAAACTTCACCCGTGTGCTCTAACCTACAGCCCATCAGACAACTCTGTAGCGAAGGAGTCAGGCTATGCGGCGACGAGATCTACTTAAGCGAGGTACAGCATTTACCGGTGGTGTATCCCTGGTGGCGTTGATCAATGCCTGCGGTGGTGGCTCCGATTCAGAGCCCGCCGCTGGGACAGCAGCCGGAGACTCTACCGCTGATTCGGCCCAGAGTTCTGAACCCGCTGTTCTTACCGTGGTTCAAGGGGGGGGCTTTCCAAATGGACTTGACCTGCACCAGGTGGGTACTAACCGTCCCGCCTATGGGATTTCCTGGTGTCTTTACGACCGGCTGGTTACCTTTGGCAGCAAGACCTTAGATGACGGCTCTATATCCTATGACTACACCGTTATTGAACCCGAGCTGGCTGAGTCCTGGACGGTTGCAGACGATGGCATGTCGGTTGTATTTAACCTGCGTCAGGATGCCACCTTTCATGACGGTACTCCGGTCACAGCAAAGGATGTGAAATGGTCCTACGACCGGGCCGTCTCTGTTGGAGGCTTTCCGTCATTTCAGATGAAAGCAGGGGCGCTAGAAAACCCTGATCAGTTTGTTGTTGTAGATGACTACACCTTCCAGGTCAATTTTCTCCGACAGGATAAGCTGACGATCATGGATATGGCGGTACCGATTCCGGCCATCATGAACTCTGCTTTGATTGAACCCAACGTTACTGACGACGATCCGTGGGGACTAGAGTGGAGCAATGCCAATCCCGCCGGCAGCGGGGCCTATAAGCTAGATACCTTTAACCCAGAAGAACGGGTTGTTTTAGTCCGCAATGACGACTGGGTGTCGGGTCCAGCCCCCGCTATTGAAAAGATTATCTGGCTCAATGTGCCTGAAGCGGGCAATCGTCGGGCGCTGCTGGAAAAAGGAGACATAGACATCAACTATGAGGTCTCCGAAAAAGATATTAGTGAACTTAGAGCAACAGGCGAATACACCATTGTTTCCACACCGATTGAAAACTGTCTTTACACCATCGATCTAAATTCGCAGCCAGAGCTAGCGGGTGCGCCCAATCCCTTTAGCGATGTCAGCGTGCGACAGGCCGTCGCCTACGCCATGCCCTACGACGCCATCGTAGATACCGCCCTCTATGGCGAATGTGTCAAAATGTACGGCGCAGAAAGTTTTGAACCCGAAACAATTGACTGGCCCCAGCCCTATCCTTACAGTACCGACATGGATCAGGCCAAAGCGCTGATGGCCGAGTCGGACTACCCCGACGGATTTGACACCACCCTGGCGTTTAATTTGGGTACTCAAGAATGGGCTGAACCGTTTTGTGTATTGGTCCAAGAGTCCCTGGCTGAGATCGGTATTAATGTCACTTTAGAGAAAGTCCCTGGCTCCAATTTTAGAGCAGTCTTAGTGGAAAAGAGTCGGCCTATGATTGTTAACAACTTTGGTGGCTGGCTAAACTATCCTGACTATTTCTTTTTCTATTCGTACCATGGGCAAAATGCCACGTTTAACGGCAGCTCTTATCAAAATCCAGAACTGGACGCCCTGGTAGATGCGGCTCTAGCAACGGCCCCTGGAGACCCAACCTATGAAGAAAGCGTCAAGGGGTTTCTCCAAATTGCATTTGAGGAGATGCCGCGAATTGTAGTAGCACAGCCTTTTCTCTCCGTAGCGATGCAGCCTGGAGTAGACGGATATCAGTACTGGTTCCATCGACAGCTGGACTACCGACAGCTAAAGAAGGCTTAGGGATAAGGGTTATAAGACCAGGCGAATGCCATACAGACGTTTCGTGGAACGTCCGTACGGCCAATGACAGAACTATTTTGTACCCATGTCTCGTCCCTCTACAGTCTCTATTGTCATTCAACGTATCTTGGGTGCTATTCCCAGCATTTTGGGTGTCATTATTGTCACCTTTGTGCTGACTAGAGCGCTTCCCGGTGACCCGGCGGCCTACTTTGCAGGACCGGCAGCAACCCAGGAGGCGATTGACCAGATTCGAGACAGCCTGGGGCTAAATCGCAGTCTGCCTGAACAATTTTTTATCTATGTAGGAGAACTGCTGCGAGGAGACCTGGGGAATTCTCTAACTACGGGGCAGACGGTCGTTTCTGACTTACTGACAAGGCTGCCTGCTTCGCTGGAGCTAACGCTGGCGGGACTTATATTTTCTCTGGCTTTGGCACTTCCTCTGGGTATCTTAGCCGCAACTCGTCCGGGGTCTTGGATAGACCACAGTGTGAGGATACTGGCAACGGCGGGCGTATCCTTGCCAACGTTTTTTACCGGGTTGCTGTTGATTTATGTGTTTTACTTTCGCTTGGGGTTAGCTCCGGCGCCTCTGGGGCGGTTGGCAATTTTATTTTCGTCTCCGGATCAGGTAACAGGCTTATTTTTAGTTGACAGTTTGCTGGCTGGAGACTGGGAGACATTTAGAGCGGCCTTAGGACAGCTGATATTACCTGCAGTCACCCTAGGTCTATTTGCGCTGGCTCCTTTAGCGCGAGTGACACGGGCCTCTATGCTGAGTGTGCTATCTAGTGATTTTATTCGAACGGCGAAGGCCAGTGGACTCGCACCTCATACCGTTAAGTTTGGCTATGCTTTTCGGACTGCTCTATTACCCAATGTCACAACGCTGGGCGTGGTGTTTTCTTTTTTATTGGGAGACAACGTGCTGGTGGAGAAAGTCTTTGCCTGGCCGGGAATCGGCTCCTATGCGGTCTCTGCTTTGATTGCATCGGACTACGCGGCGGTGCAGGGGTTTGTATTAACGATGGCGCTGCTCTACGTGGTGCTCAACTTGCTGATTGATTTGTTGTATACCGTGATTGATCCTCGAGCAGGAGTAGAATCATGACGCTGATTCAGCCAATTAAACGACCGTCTTCGCTGGCTCAGGCTCGCTATATCGTTAGCGAAAATCGGGTCACCTTTGGGTCGTTTTTGTTGTTCTTTGCACTGGTGCTGCTAGCAATATTTGGACAGGCGATCGCACCCTACGATCCAATGGCTAGCAATGCGGCGGTGGCGCTATCGCCGCCGTCTCTAGCTCACTGGTTTGGCACCGACGACCTGGGGCGCGACGTCCTGAGCCGGGTGCTGGTGGCAACTCGACTCGACCTGGGGATTGCAGTGATCGCTGTCGTACTGTCCTTTGGCCTAGGCAGTATTCTAGGGACCTGCGCTGGGTATTTTGGCGGCTGGTGCGATCGCATCATTAGCCGCATTATTGATACCCTGATGGCGTTTCCATTATTCATCCTGGCCATGGGACTAGTGGCAGCCCTAGGCAATACGGTAGAGAATATTATCTATGCCACAGCGGTGATCAATCTCCCGCTTTATACCCGTGTGGTCCGAGCAGAGATTTTAGTGCGACGTGATGCGGGCTATGTGGAAGCAGCTAGACTAGCTGGCAACGGCCACCTGCGGATTATGGCGGCCCATTTGTTTCCTAATGTGCTGCCGGTAATGATGGTGCATATTTCACTCAATATGGGCTGGGCTATTCTAAATGCGGCAGGACTGTCGTTTATTGGCTTAGGGGTCAGACCGCCTACTCCAGAATGGGGAATTATGGTGGCAGAAGGGGCAACGTATATTATTTCGGGCGAATGGTGGCTGGCAATCTTTCCAGGAGCAGTGCTGATGCTGGCCGTATTTTGTTTTAATCTGCTGGGCGATGGTTTACGGGATTTAGTCGATCCGAGAATGAGAACTTAAGAGAATGGATAGTGTCTAACAAAAAACTGCTAAGAGAGCCGATCCATGATTTCCTCCCCTACAACCGCGACGTCTGTCCAAACTTCATTGCTGTCCGTACGAGGGCTATCGGTTGAGTTTCGTACTCGTACGGGCATCGTTCAGGCTCTAGAAAATATTAGTTTTCACATCAATAAGGGTGAAACATTGGGCATCGTTGGCGAGAGCGGTTCTGGCAAGTCTGTCCTGGCGTTAGCGATTTTAGGAATTTTAGACCAGGCAGGGTATGTCACCGGGGGAGAGATTTTATGGAGCCAGGATACTGCTACCTGCGATCTTCTTAAGCTGCCGGAAAAGAGGCTGCGGCAGCTGCGGGGGCAGGAGCTGTCAATGATTTTTCAAAACCCTCGGGTCGCCCTAAATTCGATTCGTAAGGTGGGCAAACAGCTGGTAGATGTGCTGCGCTGTCACTCGAACCTGCCCCGGTCGCGGCTAAAGGCAAGGGCCCTAGAGCTGTTGGCCAGTGTCAGAATTCCCGATCCACAGCAGCGCTATGATGCCTATCCCTATGAGCTATCGGGCGGTCTGTGTCAGAGAATTATGATTGCTCTGGGGTTAGCCTGCTCGCCGCAGCTGCTGATTGCGGATGAACCTACAACAGGATTAGACGTGACCACCCAGGCTACGGTGATGAACTTGCTCAAGGAGCTGGCAACAGAACAGCAGATGGCAACAGTGGTCATTACCCACGATCTGGCGCTGGCGTCGGAATATTGCGATCGCATCATTGTCATGCATGCTGGACATGTGGTGGAGAGCGCGCCGACTCATTTGTTGTTTAGTCAGCCGCGTCATCCGTATACGGCTAAGCTAATTGCAGCGACGCCTGAGCCCCATAAGGGGTTTGAGGATTTGGTGCCGATTTTGGGTAGTTTACCGGACCTGCGGCGAGAAGATTTGCCGCCGTGTCGGTTTGTGGGGCGTTGCGATCGGGCGGATGAGACATGTCAGCAGGAGGAGTTGGTGTATCGGCAGGTGGGTGGGGAGCATTGGGTGGGGTGTTGGTATCCGTTGGAAGAATAGGTTTGGGGTGAGAGTTTTCTCAATCATCTGCTCGTGATTCTTTTGTGTTATTTATTTCTTGTTTCCTATGCTGCAGGTTACTGGTCTGACTAAACATTTTCCGGTGGCGTCTGCTGGTTGGTTTTCTAGGGGTAGGCAGTCTCAGGCTCTTTATGCGGTTGATGGGCTTAGTTTGACGATTCGGCCTGGGGAAAGTGTGGGTCTAGTGGGGGAGTCAGGCTGTGGTAAATCTACGTTGATTCGTCTGATCTCTCGGCTGCTGGAGCCGACGGACGGGAGCATTGTGTTTAACGGTGCGGATATTGGTCAGATATCGGTGGGGAAGTTTGCCCATAGTGCTGAGCGAGCCAGGCTGCAGATGGTGTTTCAAGACCCGAGCGATAGTTTGAATCCTCGGTTTACGGCATTTGATACGATTACGGAACCCATTCGTCGGTTGGGAACACAACAGGATCGGTCTCGATTGCGACAGCGGGCAACGGAGCTGGCGCAGCAGGTGGGACTGCCGCCAGAATTGTTGAGTCGGTTTCCGCATCAGCTTTCGGGTGGGCAAAAAGCACGGGTGGGAATTGCACGGGCGATCGCGTTAAATCCGACGCTGTTAATTTTGGATGAGCCGACATCGGCTTTGGATGTGTCAGTGCAGGCGGTCATTTTACATTTACTGGCCGATCTCAGAGAGCAGCTGAATATGAGCTATCTGTTCGTCTCTCATGATTTGAACGTGGTACGGCTGCTGTGCGATCGCATCTTGGTGATGTACCTGGGCAAACTGGTGGAAACAGGTCCTGTTGATGACATTTTTAATCGTCCGCAGCATCCCAAAACCCAGGCGCTAATTTCAGCAATCCCTGCGTTTGAAGCCAATCCTCACCGAATTCCCCTCACGGGTGAACCGCGCAGCCCCATCAATCCATCGCCCCATATCTGTCGTTTGTATGGTCGCTGTCCCAAAGGAGACGAGCACTGTCAGCAGGTAGCTCCTACGCTACAGCCCGTTAGCGACTATCATCAGGTAGCCTGTCACTATCCGGCCCCGCTGTCATAGTCTTATTTGATGACGCTATCTCGTTCTAATAAACTTTTAGGAATTGGCCTAGTGCTGCTAAGTGCCCTGGGTCTATCTGCTCAAAATGTAATTTTACGACTGTTTTTTACACCTAGCCTGTTGTTTGGTCGAACTGCCTTTGGCGGATATGTAACACCACAGCTGAGTAATGTGGTGCTGCTGCTGGCAATGCGGATGGCGATGATGGCCATACTGCTAGCGGCAGTGACTCCTTGGCTGTATCCAAAAACGTTCAAAGCGCTACGGAGGTTACCGGCTACGCCTAGACTTTTAGGGATGGCAACCGCCAGCGGAGTGTGTTTGTTTTTAGGTCTGACGCTGCTGTATACGGCTCTGAGTCAGGTAGCGGCTGGAGTTGCGATCGCAACCTTCTTTATCTACCCTGCCATTACTGTTCTGCTTGCGTGGCAGTTGTTTCGTCAGTCTCCTCAACCCTACCAGCTGTGGCTAATGGCCGTTATTTTTACAGGCGTTGTCCTTACGACTCTAACGCCTTCTAACGAGCTAGCATCAAATCCTCTTTTAGGCGGTCTTTGCGCCCTTGGAGCCGGACTGAGCTTTGGGCTATACGGTATTGTTGCCGAGCTGTCGCTGAAGACACAGCCGTCTTACTTGGGACTGCATCCAATTCCTTTTTCGCTCTATACTTTTTTCTTAGTAGCCTTGCTGTCTGGCACGACGGTACTTATCCGCCCGTCTGTAACAATATCGTCTGCAGCCTGGCCATCAGTCTTGGCAATGACCTTGGTTTCCGCCATTTTGACGCTAATTGCTTATGTTCTGAACAATTCTGGCATTCGCCTAATCGGCGCATCCTTAACCGCACTGCTCAGCGCCAGCACACCTGCATTGACAACGCTTTTTGCCTGGTGGGTCTTACAAGAAGCACTCCAGCAGCAGCAAATTGTTGGTATTGGTTTGGTCACGATAGGCGTAGCCATGCTAGGTGTAAAGTCTTAACTTGACATGGATTCCTATATATTATCGCAATAGACTTTTAAACATTTAGATGTACCTATACAGCTCTATCAGTAGCATGACGACATACCAAGTCTAGGGATGTAGTATCAAGCTGTCTCAGATATTTTGTCTTCAAGCTATGCGTGATAATTTGATTTAGCTCTATCGCCTCATCGATTTTTCCAGAGCTAATCAGTTCTACATAGAAGGAACGCGGTTCAATCGAAGAAGGGTTCGTGAATGTTATCAATTCTGTAATATCTAATCTGTGGTTGAATTCGTTAGCGGTATCACGCCATTCATAAATATAAGAAGAAATCTCTCTATACTTTGCTTCCTCAAAAGCACCAGAGATAATAGCTGCTTCACTCACTGAGACTATTAATCTAGGAAAAACTATGGGTCCATTCACTTTGTCAGGATCTAGGTTAAAGCTCCT
This sequence comes from Leptolyngbyaceae cyanobacterium, assembly GCA_050043465.1. Classification (GTDB taxonomy): domain Bacteria; phylum Cyanobacteriota; class Cyanobacteriia; order Phormidesmidales; family Phormidesmidaceae; genus Leptothoe. The sequence continues at coordinate 7,725 of JBHJIL010000112.1, read as the reverse complement.
ATTTTTTAATATTTCACTATTTTTAATACACTCGCCATAAAAAGCAAGCAATAGTTCCCTCTTCCTCTCATAGACAGATGCTAAGCGTTCGGCGAAGATACCTGTTATTGTTGCAAATAGTCCTAACACAGTTAGCGCTGGCTCAAACCTTGAATCTCCTTCACTTCTAGTAAGCCAGATTACTGACGTAACGAGACCCAGAGACAAAATAGAAAAGGTTAAGTAACTAACGAAATTTTTTCTCATAGAGGATTAGACACTATCTATCATTATACTTTCTAACCTTTTCTATGCCTTATTAAAACCATACAGAACTGGCAAGAGAGCCAGAATAGCTTTCTGATTCTGCGTATTGTTCTGACGCAGCAACTAAAAGTAAATCAATACCGAAATTTGTATTACTCCTGACAGAGCTGTTCCCTGAAAAATTGTTGGCTTTTCTATCAACAATAGAAAAATTATTTCTAGTACTCATGTTTTCAATTCCTTTCTGAGTATATTATCGAGTAAGAAGCAACCGAATCGTATCGTTAGCAACCAAATCCATTGAGGACCAGTCTGGAAGCATGACAGAGAGATTTTCACCTGTCGTATTTTGGTAAATAATTTTAATTAGAATAGACTTATCATTTTCTACTGAGGATTTAAAGAGCACGCTGGCGAGGTCAATATGCAAGTTAGTATTCTGAAGTAAAGCACTGGCTACAAACTTCCTGAAGGATTCCGTGTTAGCATATTCCCTGGCTGCTTGCTGCGCTATTTGTTCATCCAACCTTTTAGTAGATGCAACTTCTATAAGAAGCAGATCATCTTTTCGAACTAATCTGGAAAGGATACGTAGTAGCTTTTCATCATATTGAAAATTGGCCAGCGTATTTCCCAGCAACGAAAATAGAATTGGAGCGTCGGGGACAAGTTGATCAATTAAGTCTCTCAAATTTCTGATTCTTTCAGTATCAGAAAAGTCAAGCTGAATTGGCAATATTTGACTGCCTTTTAGGCTATCAATTTGCATGACTTCTTGAATAGCCATTCTCAGCATTGTTGAACTCATATCAACCGGGAAGAAAAGTAGGTCAGGGTTGTCTATAAGTAAATCAGCTATCACATTTCGATCTTTCTTACCTGTTCCTACGCCTAAGCTAACGTAATGAAACTTCTTCTTAGCTATATTGCTTTCGTGTAGCTCTCTCCATCGAGATCTGAAGGAGCGAATACTTCCTGTCATAACCGGATAAAAAGGGTCAGAGCATGTTTTGGCCCAAGATATAGTTGGACCTATCCCCCAGTAAGAAAATCCAGAAACAATACGCTTGCAGTCACCGGTTTCAGAGAATCCTCCTTTTATTTCTTGGACCAGTTCAGCAAGCTTAGTTTGCTGACTTTCGCCAATAAAACACAAGGTCCAGCCAATGTCAGATGCGTCGATGGATCCTTCCAGTAGATTGGAGATTCTCAGATCTGAAAGCATTTAAGATAGATAAATTACTATATTTTAACAGTTACAACTCAAAATGTCTGGAATAACTTTAGAGAAAAGTAAAGCCTTAAATCTGTAGAATAGCATCTGATAAGCTTGACACAAAAGCCTCACTTGACTGCATCTGTGTCTTGATTTGAGTTTTGATAAGCTCGCCAGCCGCCAAACTGAGTAATTTCTTTTTTTCCTTCTACGGTTAGTGGTTCACCGATGACGCCGAGTACCTCTTCGCCGTCGTGGAGTGTGACTTTTCCGATGGCGAGTCCTGGGGGTTCTTGCGAGAGAATAATGCCAAGACCGGCAAGGGGCACCTGCCATACCTCTACAGCCACAGCGACACCGTCTGAGCTAACTTTGATCATGGCAGGATACTTGTCATCTATAGACCAGATCCGATAGCTGGGTTCTGTTGTCGCTTCTCGTTCAAAAGTAGCATCAACGTTGAGAAGATTTGGGTTTAGGGCAAGTCCTCGCATCAGGGTGCCGTTGACGGCAAGCTTTATTGTTTCGGTCATAAGTTGCCTAGAAGAAATTGTTTAGGTGATAAATGTCTGATGCTCTAAAAATTCCCTCCTGGGAGGGGTGCCTGAAAGGCGGGGTGGATTTCAATTAATCGCGCTATCGGCCAACCCACCCCGAAGCCCCTCCCAGGAGGGGAGAGATTTACCCTTTTTGCATCCGTGCTACATCTCTTAGCCTACTCCTCTTTGCCCAACGCCCCCGGCAGCCCCACCAGCGTTCGCTGCGGCGAGCAAGTGACGACCATAATTAACAGGGTCAAAATATAGGGAGCTGCATTAAACAAATAGTAGTAAGAATCCACACCCACCGCCTGAAATGCAGGACCAATCGCCTGAGCCCCGCCAAACAACATTGAGGCCCACAGACATTGAATCGGATTCCACTTGGCAAAGATAACCAGCGCCACCGCCATAAGCCCCTGACCGCTGGAAATCCGCTCGGTCCACACACCGGGATAGTAAAGCGACAGACAGGCTCCGCCAATTCCAGCTAAGAAGCTGCCGGCAACAATACTGGCCATGCGCACCTTAAATGTGGAAATTCCCATAGCTCGGGCTGCCTGAGGGCTGTCGCCAACGGCGCGAATATAAAGACCCCAGCGGGTGTAGCGAAAGAACCAGTGAAGTAATGGCGCGATCGCAACTCCCAGTAAAAACAAAGGACTGATTTTCAAAGCCGCCTGAATCTGAGGAATACTGCTCCAGCTACCCCAGTCAAAGGTAAACAGCTGCGGTGCCTGGGGCTGAATAAAGGGTTTACCCAAAAAGAAGGCGAGACCGCTGCCGAATACGATCATGGCGATACCGGTGGCCACATCATTGACCCGAGGCTGCTGGGAGAGCCAGCCGTGAATAGCGCCTAGCGCCATGCCGGAAAGACCGGCTGCAATCACCCCTAACCAAGGAGCCCAAAAGGGTCCGGCCCAGCCCTCTGAGAGATACGAAACACCGTAGGCGCTCATCGCTCCCATCAGCAGGGTACCTTCTAAACCCAGGTTGATCTTGCCGCTTTTCTCTGTTAGACATTCACCCAAACTGACAAACAAAAAGGGCGCACTGCCCCGCAGCGTTCCGGCAATAATGCCCAGTGGAATTCCCCAGAGACCCAGTGATTCAGCTGCCATGTTTAATTCTCTCCCATCTCTCTAAACCAGGGTAGTTTTCCATAGAGCGAATCGCTAAATAATACACACAGAAAAACAATGCCTTGAAACACAAGTACGGTAGCATCGGGCAGATCGTGGGCTCGCTGTAGGATACCGCCGCTGGCTAAGATACCGCCTAGCAAGACAGCCACCAGCACCGTTGCTAGCGGGTTATGACGCGAGACAAAGGCCACTAAAATACCGGCGTAGCCGTAGCTAGATACTACAGACTCGTTGATGCGCTTTTGCACAGCGGCCACTTCCACCATTCCAGCCAGCCCAGCGGCAGATCCACCTAAAAAACAGACGGCCAGAGTAAGCTTGCCGACGGGCAGCCCAGCAATCCGGGCGGCGCGGATATTGCCCCCTGCCGTACGAGCCGCAAACCCAAAGGTGGTGCGCTGAATCAGATAGTAGGCCAGCACACACACAATTAGACCGTAGAGTAGACCAAAGTGAATCCGAGTCCCCGGAATAGTGCCTAATACAATACTGGGGTCGAGCTGAGCCGACGAGGGTTTGGTGACAAAACTGGTGTCGCGCATAGGGCCTTCCACCAGATGGTTCATTAGCGCGATCGCAATGTAGTTCAACAACAAACTGCTGATGGTTTCATTGACGCCTCGGTAGTGGCGCAGCGCCCCCGCTAGCATAATCCACAGACCGCCAGCCACCATACCGGCTAGAGCCATAGCCCCTTGAGCAACTAAAGGAGGCAGAGAGGTGCCAACATTAAGCCCGACCACCACGGCGGCCAGTCCTCCCATCACCAGCGCTCCCTCATTGCCGATAATCACCAGTCCCAGACGAGCGGGCAGAGCCGTACATAGCGCTGTCAGCATCAGCGGCGCGGCCCGAATCAAAGTATTTTGCCAGGCGCTCCAGCGACCAAAGGCCGCCTGATAAATCGAGCCGTACACCGCAAAGGGGTTAGCTCCCGCCAGCGCACAAAAACAACCAAATATGATCAAAGCGACGGCAAGGGCAGCCACTGGTAACACAATCGCCTCCAGCGACCGACGGGCCGGGACAGAAACCCTTTGAGAGAGACTGACCATCAGCCGTCAATACTGCCTTTAACACCTTCAATCAGCCAGTCCATTTTCTCTAGCTCAATATTTTGCTGTTCGTACTTTTCATCAGCGGACAGGATCGACTGCCCCGTATTGTCCTTGAGTTCACCTTCGTAGATCACCAGCTCCCCGGCAAGGAACTTCTCTTTGGCTGCATCAGCATCGGCTTTCGCTTCGTCACTAACGGCGGGGCCATACGCTGAGAGCTTACAAAAATCGTCGGCTAAGCCCCCCCGTAGAATATGGTCAATATCCCCTGCCATCAGGGTTTTCCCTTCAACAAACTGTTCTCCTAAGAAAGTGTAAATACTCACCCAGTCCCACTCGGCCCCGGTCAGATAGCCTTTGGGCGCTAGCGGGCTCTGGTCGGCGTGATATCCCGAGCTAAAGATGCCGCGTTTCTCAGCAGTTTCGATCACCACCTTAGGACTGTCCACATGGCAGGTGACTACATCAATTCCCTGGTCGGCCATACTGTTGGTAGCCTCAGCTTCTTTAACCGGCAGCGCCCAGTCACCGGTAAAGATCACCTGGGTAGTCGCGTCTGGGGTAACCGACTTTGCTCCTAGAGTAAAGCTGTTGATGTTGCGCAGCACCTGGGGAATAGGCTTGGCGGCAACAAATCCTAGATTGCCGTCTTTAGAAGCGTGACCAGCAACAACTCCAGCCACATACTGGGCCTCGTCAATGTAGCCGAAGTAGCTGCCCACGTTTTCGGGATGGACATCTTCCTGGTAAAGTCCGCCCGCGTGGAAAAACTGCACCTCTGGAAATTCGGCAGCCAGTTCAAGAATGTATGTGTCAAAGTACCCAAATGAGGTGGGAAACAGCACCTGAGCCCCGTCAATTTCGATCATGCTGCGCATGGTTTCTAGCACAGCCGTGGTTTCGGGTACGCTGGCTTCTTCAATAATTTTGATGCCAGGAACAGCCGCCATAGCCGCCGCACCTTCGGCATGGGCCTGGTTATAACCAAAATCATCTTTAGGCCCCACATAGATAAACCCCACCACGATTTCGTCAGCAGTGCCGCCTGTCTCTTCAGCACCGTCGGTGGATTCAGTAGGACCGGCGGCACAGGCATTTAGCTTAGTCGCTGCACCAAATGCGGTAGTGGCCAGCAGTCCACGAATAATTTGACGACGAGAAAACCGAAAGGAGCTGCGAGGGGGCATGGAGATTCTCCTGGCGTAGAAATATGGGCCGATTTGCCAATGTCAGACCGATTTATAGTCAGACAGGGCAATCCCTAGCATTGAGAAAATATGGCCGCTCTGTTGTATCTAATGCTGCAGTTTAGTGAAATTCAATCAGCCTAATCTTGATTAGAAACGCTCGTATTTAAGGAAAACATCGCTCGATTGTTCTAAGCTGGTTTGCTTGATCTGCCAGGTCGTAAAGATATGACTGTCGCATGGCTATTGCTGAAAGCTCTGACTGTGCTACAGCCTAAGCCATTAGGTGTCCTTTATTGCTGCGGCAGATAGAGTAAGAAAAATTAGATTTTTTATTGCTATTGTGGTGACTGTCACAACCGCAAGTCCAATGCTGCAGCTGAGAAAAAACTCATAAGACTCAGCTCAGCTGTTTTGTTAACTAAAAGCTTTCAAGCTTCTGTCCACAGCAGCTTTAGCCTACGCTCAAAAGCGCCTCGGTTCAGACGCCTTTGTAACTGGCAGACTAGAATTTGATTGTGCTGAATAGTTTGGATAGCTGCGATCTCATCAATAATTTCCAGCATATCTGCCAGTTCCCGCAAAAGGCATCAGCAACCACCTTTTCAGCCAGCAATTGCCATAGCGCCCGATAATACTCAGCCTGCTTTATTATCTCAACGACATGCCGCACTTGCCGACTTTCTAGAATTTCCGGTATGCGGTCCCTGACCAGCTTGTTATAGTCCTTGCGAATTAGCACATTGGCAACGTCATTACGTTATCTCAGCCTAAACAAGCTAGTTTCAATCAGCCGAGAGAGCTGGCTGGTTTTCCACAGGAATCATCGGCACAGGTTATTGGTGTCAGTGTAAAACTGTTAGTAATTGGGAGCGTAGCACCAGTGTGACTAGCCTAACAGTGCCGCAAACGAAAACACTCTGTGATTCCCTGAATGTGACGCTAGGTGATTTGCCTGATAATTTCAGTTCATAATCGTTTACGTTACGTCCCTGATGGCTCTAACATATATACCTTTACATTGCTCAGCTGACGGAAGCGTTGGATAGACAATCCCTGCCTAAAACTCTAGTCCTCACTGATGCCTTGACGCGCTTTTTCTAGCTCTTCTTCCATCCATGCTGTTCCAGGAGCCAACTCTAGTGCTCGACTAAGATCTGCAATAGCATCATCAAAGCGCCCCATAAGCCTATAAAGGCTACCACGGTTGCTATAGGCCATAGAATCTTGGGAATCTAGTGTTAATGCTTGCGAATAATCAGAAATTGCCTCCTGAAATTGACCGAGTTCAACATAGGCCATTCCACGCTGATTATATGCTGTCTCAATACTAAGAAAAGCTCCCCAGTTTTGGTCGCCTTGAATAGCCCAGGTAAAGTCGTCAATAGCAGTTTCCCAGTCACCTGATTTGCTATGGGCTGCGCCGCGTCGATAATAAGCCGCAGAGTAATTTGGACTTATTGAGATAGCTTGGTCATAATCAGTAAGCGCTTTTTGTAGTTCTCCGATGCCTGAAAAGGCATTTCCCCGACCAATATAGGCGTTTGCATCCTCAGGAGTTAGCTCAAGAACTTGGTTGAAGTTGTCTAACGCATCATCAAATTCACCTAGCTCGATGTAGGTAAAACCTTTACCCCTATACGCATTGACACTTATGTTTTCTATGTTTAAGGCTAAAGCCTGCTCAAAATTTTTGAGTGCCTCTTGATAATTTTCCAATATCAAATAGATACTCCCTCTGTAGTTGTAAGCGCTTCCTATATTGAGAGAGCCCCAAGCTTGATTTATCTGAATAGATTGGTCGAATGCTTCAAGGGCTTCCTGAAACTGGTTAAGTATAAGCAAAACTTCACCTCGGTTATGGTGAGCTAGTGAGTTACTGAAGTTTAGATGAATGGCCTGGTCAAACGCTGCTATTGCTTCTGCATACTGACCTAATCCACCTAGGGCATTTCCTCGGCCAACGTGGGCAAAAACAAGAGCATCAATATTTTTAGGATCGGTGTCAATTGCTTTATCAAACGCTGCTATTGCTTCTGCATATTGACCTAATTCAACTAGAGCAGCTCCTTGAGCGATATAGCCAGAAAGAACAACATCAACAACATCAACATTTTTGGGATCGATATCAATCGCTTTATCAAACGCTGCTATTGCTTCTGGGTATTGGCCAGCTTCATTATGAATCAGTCCCTGAAGTGCATAGGCTTGTGCAGTTGTGCTTGAATCATCAGAACTGAGAGTAATTACTTGTTCAAGTTCAGTCATTGCTTCTGAGTATTGGCCCAGCTGCATGTAAACAACTGCTCGATAGTTATAGGCACTTCCTAT
>JBHJIL010000111.1:0-28247 GCA_050043465.1 Leptolyngbyaceae cyanobacterium | reverse complement strand
AAGTTCGGGCAGAGATGGTACCCGAAGCTATTGAAAAATCTGACAAAAGCCCTGTAACGGTCGCTGACTTTGGTGCCCAGGCTATTGTCTGTAAGATGATCAAAGACGCATTTCCTAGCGATCCTATCGTTGGCGAGGAAGTTGCTGACGATTTGAGAACTCCTGAAATGGCGGCGCGTCTGACTCAGGTAACCAACTATGTAAAAGTGGCGCTGACCGATGCCACCGACGCCCAGATTCCGGGTAGGATTGACCAAGGCAATGGCGATGTGAGTCCTCGCTACTGGCCTCTAGCCCCCATTGATGGCACCAAAGGCTTTTTGCGTGGCGACCAGTATGCTGTTGCTCTGGCGATGGTTGAAGATGGAGATATCAAAGTAGGCGTCCTCGGCTGCCCGGCGCTTAATCTGGGCGATCGCTCTGGTGTCTTGTTTGTGGCCATCCGAGGTGAAGGTGCCATGATGATGAATATGGATGGCAGCAATCCTGAGAAAATTTCTGTGACGTCCTCGGCTGATACCGAGAACTTCCGCTTTGTTGAGAGCGTAGCCCACGGCGACCAGGAACTCCATGCCCGCATCGCTCAGGCTGCAGGAATTACGACTGAAGCGATCCGTATGGACAGTCAGGCTAAGTACGGTACCGTTGCGTCGGGTAATGCAGTGCTTTATCTACGGCTGCCCTCCGCCAAGTATCCCAACTACCGTGAAAAGATCTGGGACCACGCGGCAGGCGTTTTGGTGATTGAAGAAGCCGGTGGTAAGGTGACCGACATGCACGGTAAGACCCTAGATTTTTCTAAGGAGCCTCGCTTTGTCGATACTCAAGGTGTCGTGGTCAGCAATGGCGAAATCCACGATAAGGTTTTAGCTGTCCTAGCTAGCTAACCTACTGCGTTCCATACATTGATAGCCGATCCCGTGCCGGACGTCCGGTACGGGATTTGTTGATTAGGGGGGACTATCTGAGAGCTAAACGGACTGTGCGATCGCGCGCCCTTCTAAAACGGCCAGACTAACCGACTGAACCTTGGGAGTAAATCCCACCAACCGTCCAGACGCCTCAGCAAACTGAGTCGAATCGCCGCTGACAAAAAAATCAATTTCTGGCTGGGCTTGGGTATTGCGCAGACCCAACATATCCAGCTCCTTAGTCATGGCAGAGACCAGCGAGTGAGCCGGATTAACCACCGTAATCGACGGCGGTAAAATCTGATCCATCAGCGGAGCCAGGTGAGGATAATGAGTGCAGCCATATACCAGAGTGTCAATATTAGCGGCCATCAGCGGCTTTAAATAGTCAGTGGCCACTGCCCGCGTGTAGGGATCGTCGATCCGGCTTTGTTCAATCAACGGTACAAAATCAGGACAGCCCACCTGCCATACTTCAGCCGTTGGCGATGCTTCCAAAATAGCCTGCTTGTAAGCATTGCTCTGAGCCGTGGCCACCGTAGAAATTACACCAATACGCTGACCCGCTTTTGCCGCTGCTCGGGCTCCAGGCAAGATAATGCCCAGAATGGGGATGTCATACTCAGCGCGGACCGTTTCTAACGCGAGAGCCGAGCTTGTATTACAGGCCATCACCACCATCTTGACGCCCTGGCCCTGCATCCAGGTAATAATTTCGCGGACAAACTTTAACAGCTCTGCTTGGGAGCGATTGCCGTAGGGAACGCGAGCCGTATCACCAAAATAGAGCAGCGACTCAGCAGGAAGATGCGCCATAATCTCCCGTAGAACCGTTAATCCTCCAACACCGCTGTCAAAAACGCCAATTTTGCCGGTATGGATGGGCATTTGAAGGAATCTTGACATAAGGAGTGTGGCATACTGCTGTAGGTATTTTACGTTGATTAGAGTTTAGTCGAGTTTTTCGTTAGATTTTAGTCTCATACAAAACGTTTAAGCAATCTTGCGTAACTACGGATGAGCAGGGGGATAGATGCAAGTTGTCATCATAATGGCGATCTAGATCTGACGCTAGCGATAGATGACAAGATTCAATAAAAAAACGTGCAGAGATCGGCAATACGCCTTAACTGCACGTGGATAACTTGATTAATCTGATCGAAGGGGGCTTCTCTGCCTTTCGGCGGATTTTTTCTAAGAGAGCCTTTAGGCAACAAAGTCGCACAAGCCGTCGCTAGTCTGCAGCGGCAGCCTCCTGCATTTCCTGACCTGCCTCAACGTCAGTAGGACAGTTAGGATCGTTGTCATCATTATCAAAAACAATTCGCAGCAGAGGTGGAGCCAGGAATGTAGTAAAGATGACCATGACAATAATAGCCGCATCTAGAGACTCAGACAGAACGCCGCTGGCAGCACCAACACCCGCAAATACTAGACCCACTTCGCCCCGAGGGATCATACCCACCCCAATAGCCAGCTTATTGATGCCCTCTTGGCCAAACACTGTAAAGCCTGTGACTATTTTGCCGATGATGGCAATAACGACCAAAAATGAAGCAATCACCAGACCTTCTCGATTGGCCGGGTTCAAGGGGTTCAGTACGCTGATATCCGTATGGGCTCCGACGGTCACGAAAAAGACCGGTACCAGCATGTCAGCAATGGGGCTAATCTGTTCTTCTAGTTCTTTTCGTTTGCTGGTTTCTGCCAAAATCAACCCTGCTGCAAACGCGCCTAGAATAGCTTCTAGCTGAATCGCGGCAGCAATGTAAGACAGGACAAACGCAAACACCAAAGAGCTAATTAAAACCTGACCACGGGTTTGCATCTGGTCGACTAGACCAACAAACAGTGGGCTTAGCAGTCGGCCCAGTAAAATTGAGCCCACTAAGAATACGGCGGCACCAATAATCAGAAAAATAACGTTGGTGATTTCAATCTCACCGGTTTTGGCCAGACTGGCTACAACGGCTAGGACAATAATCCCCAAGACATCGTCGAGTACAGCTGCGCCGATAATAATCTGCCCTTCTCGTGAACTCAGCGTTTGCATCTCAGCTAAAACTTTGGCTGTGATCCCGATACTGGTTGCCGTTAAGGCGGCTCCAGCAAATATAGCGGGAATGGTAGCTACATCAAAGAATGCAATCAGGCCAAATGTTCCTGCTACAAAGGGAACAACTACACCCACGACGGCGACGACGGCTGCTTGAGGACCCACTCGAATCAGCTCTTTGAGGTCGGATTCTAAACCGATTTCAAACAGCAGAATGACAACCCCAATCTCAGCCAGTACAGAAATGACTTCGCTTTGGCTGTTAAATATGGCTAGCAGCGCATCTGGGTCTAAACCAGCGGTCAGCTGTACAAAATCCATTAAAAATGAATGTACAGGTTCAGCACCTTCTGGAAACACAATCAGATTCAGGGCTGATACTCCGACAACTACACCGCCTACAAGTTCACCTAGAACAGAGGGTAAGTTGACCCGAGCACAGAGCTCACCACCAAGTTTGGCTGCCAAATAAATAACAATCAGACTCAGTAGCACACTGGCTAAGACCAAAGGTCCCAGCTCAGCTTCATTGACTTCAGCTAGTAAAGGTAGGCTGCTAACTGACAGCTGGTTACCGATGGTTAGATCGATCATGCGAACATAGAAACTGACTCATCCTGTTTACTCTACATGAGTTGGCTCGATGCCTATAGCTCATTATGAGCCGGTTTCTTGCTTCCTTTAAGAAAAAATACTGGTTGTAGCGAGTTGAATGTACTTGAGAATGGCAATACTTCTAAGCAAATACTCGATGGTTGAGGGAAGGCATTTGCTGACGCACCTGGCCCAAACGAGATGGAGTAATTTCAGCAATGGCCATCCCGACGTCCTGACCGGCATCGGCTAGAACAATACCCCAGGGGTCAACGATCATGGCATGACCATGGGATTGGCGGATAGTATTGTGAAACCCGGTTTGAGCTGGGGCAATAATATAGCTGGTATTTTCGATAGCTCTGGCCTGGAGCAGTATCTGCCAGTGATCTTTTCCTGTGTAGGCTGTAAAAGCAGCTGGGACAGTGAGTACTTCTGCTCCGAGCTGGGACAGGTGTCGATAGAGTTCTGGGAAACGCACGTCATAGCAAACGGAGATTCCCAATGTACCCAAATCGGGTGTGGTACAAACCGATGGTAGCTGCTCTCCTGATGTGACGGTGGCTGATTCTTGATAGGTATTGCCATCTGGCAGGTTGACGTCAAACAGATGCACCTTTTCGTAGCGGAGTAGCACATTGCCGTTAGCATCTACCAGCATTGCTGTGTTGTAGATTCTGCCGTCGTCTGTTGGCACTGGGTAGCCACCGCCTAAGAGGGTGATCTGGTAGCGCTGGGCCATGATTTTGAGAAATTTTTCACTGGCAGCACAAATCTCTGAGGCTTGGGCCAGCTTGCCAGCTTCGTCGCCAAGAAAGGAGAAGTTCTCGGGCAGGGTAATGTATTCGGCTCCGCGACGAACGGCGAGATCGATCAGCTCTTCTGCCTGGGTGAGATTTTTCTCCAGATCAGGAACGCTGGTCATCTGCAACGCTGCAGCCAGGTAGGTTTTCATGTGGCACTTGCTAGTGAATTGACCTTGGCCCTATATTCTACGGGGCTGATTGGTCTCTTGGGAAGCGCCGTTTGACGATGGGCGATCGTCTTAAACCTGTAACAGTGCCAGCTGCCAGACTTGATAGCCCAGTCGGTTGAGGTGCAAACCGTCGGTCGTGAGATCCTGGCGTAGGTTACCGGTGTCGTTGCTAAAGCTGGGGTGCAGATCTAGGTAATCGAGCTGATGATAGTCGGTGAGCTGGGCAATCCGGGTATTGAGGGAGCGTACGCGCTGGCTAGGAATATTTTCCCAGCGGGTCGGCAAGATGGAGTGTACGACGACACGGGCATCGGGGTGCTGCTGTCGCAGCCGCGCCATAATCTGGTGCAGGTTGGTCAGAATTTCTTGATCGCTAGCTCCGTTTTTAAGGTCGTTCACACCGGCCATTAGGTGAATGGTGTCGGGGTTCGTGCTGCTAAACGCTGATAGTCGCTGCAAGATACCGCTGGGGGTGTCTCCTGAGATTCCTTGGTTTAACCAGAAGCGATCGCGCGGTAGCATTTCAGGGGGGAGCCACATGCTCAGCGAATCCCCAATGACGACGGTCAGACGGTTATTGCCTTGACCTGCTGCGATCGCATTTGCCTCCCGCTGCAGCAGTCCCTTCCATTCCTCATAGCTAGGCTGAGCGGTAGCATGGGCCCATTGGCCATGGAAACTATCCGGTGAAACCCTTGTGTAGAGAGAGCCAGAGTGTAATGCTGCCCAGCGTTGCTCAAAAAGCTGGGGACCACTGACCGGTTATGGACCACTCACAGCGGCGGGCTGACGGCGAGCGACTTCTACCGCCCGAGGCGTGGTTGCATAGGCTCTAGGGGTGGCGCGACGAGCTGTCTGCTGCAGACGTAATAGCTTCTGGCGGCGGGCAGCCGAAAAATCAGGTGTCAAAGCCATATCTCCCTGTACGGCTGGCTGGGGCACAGCTGGTTTAAGCTGACTGGCGGCATCAACAGCAGCCTGTGCCATCGGTGCGATATCGGCGTCCGGATTTGGTCCATTGAGGGGCTCTGGAGCGGTGAGCTGCGCCATCAACATCAGTAAATCTGCCATAGACCCGAATTTCCCTCTGATATGGAGAACACGATTTAGATACTAAAGACGTCGTCTAGTACCTAAAATCAGGACGAAATCGACTTGGGACCTATATAAAAAACTGTAAACAGATGTTAGAAAAACGTTGTCAGCATCCCCTTGACAGTCGCCCCCAAAATTAACGATTATTAGATTCTGTGCAAAAATCTGCTCGGATCAGGTTTGAAGCAATACTGCTACCTGTACGGCAAGGGAGAATCAATGGCATACGCAATTATTGAAGCGAGTGGCACTCAGCTACGAGTGGAGCCCGGTCGCTTTTACGACATCAATCGTCTGGCAGTAGATGAAGACGCCGACGTGACTATCGATAAGGTTTTACTGGTTAATGACGGTGATGATACCAGTATCGGTCAGCCCCTTGTAGACGGCGCTAGCGTTACCGGTACCGTCGTGCGTCACATGCGAGGTAAAAAGGTCATCGTCTATAAGATGAAGCCTAAGAAAAAGACCCGTAAAAAGCGTGGTCACCGTCAGGAACTCACTCGTCTAATGATCAACTCGATCAATGTTGGTGGTAAGACAATCACTGCGGCGGACGCTCCCGATGCCGCTAGTGAAGAAGAATAAGCCGCTGAGTTGATTGGTCTATAATCAGATAAGCACGGAGATTTAAGTAATGGCTCATAAGAAAGGTACAGGCAGTACGCGAAACGGTCGCGACTCAAATGCAAAACGCCTTGGTGTCAAGAAGTACGGTGGCGAGGCGGTCATTGCAGGCAACATCATTATTCGTCAGCGGGGTACCAAGTATCACCCTGGAGAGAATGTTGGTCGTGGGGGTGATGACACTCTGTTTGCACTGGTAGACGGTGTCGTTACATTTGAGCGTAAAGGTAAGAGTCGTAAGAAAGTCAGCGTTTATCCGGCAACAGCGTAATTTTTTGCTGTTATCGAGTCTAGCGGTCTAAACCGACGAATACGTCTATCAAACTGAAAAGCACCTCTCCTAAACGGTCTGAGGTGCTTTTCTTAGTTTAAATAGATCTGCACTTATTCAGTTCTCATGCTACAGCTGTGGTATGTAAAAGTACCCGATGGGGTAATGTTGGCTCTATTATCAAGTGACATCATTATGACTGTGAGGCAATATTGCCATTGATCTAAGTATCTTCACAACAGAACGACTGCATCGACAATGCAGTCGACAGTTGAAGCTGGTGTTGGACAGATACTTTTAGTCGAGTAATCGAGTAGATCAAGAAATTCTAAGACAAATAGGGCAAGACGTTTCGACATCAGCATTCTATCAAAATACTCTTTTTCTCTTTCTTTTGAGAAAGCTTTTTAATTCAATAACTGTCATCAGGTGCGAAGAGACACAAGCTTTGGCAATATTTGCTGTGACTCGTTCTTAGCAGCAGTTTTATTATGAAATTATCGACATCCACTAAAAAACTTGAGGATTTAAATAATCAGTTTTCAAAACAGTACGATTCCAAAACGCTAACCTTAGCCTACAAAGCTCAATCCCCGTTTTGGATAGAGCTACATGAAAAAGTTGTTGAAGGTGTTTTAATATTTACAGAGCAAACTCAGTTAGTTTATATCAATGATGATGCTCGTAAGGTCCTGGGTCGCTTGCAGAAAGACTCGGACTCTAACAATGACCTTCCAGAAGAAATCATACATATTTGTCAGTCTTTGATACATAGTCGAAATTTTTTTCCTCATCAAAACTGGTCAGTTGAGCTGGATATCGTAACGCAGGACTCTTCTATTCTCCATATTCGCTCACGATGGTTGAGGATCGATACGCAAGCCTGTCCCTACCTTTTACTGATTGTCGAAGACCGTCAGCAGGCAGTCTCAAATATTGTGCTAGAAGAAGCAAAACAGTATGGTTTGACCTCCCGTGAAAAGGAGGTTTGGGTGCTGTATAGGAATGGCAAAACTTATAAGCAAGTGGCTAGCGAGCTTAAGATTACAACTAACACGGTAAAAAAACATATGAAGAGCATCCATGCCAAAAGAAGGCAAGATCGCTGATTATGTGGAATGGAACAGTCGTTAAATGCCGCTACTGGCCGATCTCTTACTAAGAACGCTTTCTCTAGCAGATCTGTACGATTAGCTCTTCTATGACGCCACATAATAAAGCCGGCTGTTCCACTGCACCGATACGGACCAACGCCCCTAAGCGATAAACGGCTGCTGTGATCAGTCCGCTGGCGTCTGGGGTATCTAGGTGAAGTATGGGGGTATATGCCATTTGTGGAGGTGCTGTTGTCATAGTAATCATGCCAAGATCGGCTGTGGCTCCAGCCTGCAGAGGTTTGGCGTAGAAATCTACCTGAATAGCTGGTGTCAGTGCTAGCAATGCGATCGCATTTGTCCCCACAAATGCTAATGACACCTGGATTGAAAACGGCACATCGCTTTGCAAAATGGTCTCCGAATGAGGCTGTGTCGAGTGGGCGGTCACGACTTTAAGATCACCAATCTGACAGCTAACTGGAATCGCGTGAATATTGACGCTGTTCATAAGCGCTACCTTTAGTTGGCACGTCTCAACCGTGCCTTTGATTCTTACAAAATATTACCGAATTTTCTCGGGAGTATCTTATTTTGGGGCCTAAAAGTACCCTGCTGGGGTACCGGGTCAGTTCTGTTCTGACGTGAATGGAGTTTTCTCAAGCCTATAAGGCCATACAGCAGATTTAGAGAACAGATTCTGAGGAATCTTCTTCAAATAGCCCGGTAGTTAGAGCCCACGAACCTTTTCTGAGCCTAAAGTCCTGATTTAGAAGCAGTTTGTTTTAGAGGATTTCATCACACAGGGGTATCCCTTCGGGGGAATTTTCAAACTTGTATGAATTCGCCATTATGACATCAGACGGCAAGAGGAACTATGAGACCTACAAAACCTGAGTTAATAGTGTTGCTCAGTTGACTCTCATTTTCTTCGCTGCTCAATAAACCTTTGATTAGTTTACTAAGAGGAAAATATTATGGCTCTTACCCCTCCTTCTGGTCCTCCCTTTGGACGCGTTCCTACTTTTCCGAGACGCAAGCGAGAACAGTTTCGAAACGAATATCGCGCCTCTGAAACCTATTCTAGGAATATTCTAGGACCTGTTGAATTTGAGCTGTGTGACTTACACATTGTTGCATCTGTAGCCGATCCTGAAGATCCAGAACAGGTTTCACCTGCCAATAAAGCTCAGATTGTTGAAACTGGCGAAGACTTTGCGCTTAGAGTCAAGGTAGTCTTCAATGATACGCCTCTCACTCGACTGTTGCTGTGCTTGGGGATCGACATTAACGTTACATTCTGTGCTGAAGGTTGCGGCGCGAAGGCTAGCGAAGTTGACCTGCATGCCTCTGTTAAGACGGTGAAAGAGCAGTTTGAATATTACGTTGACTGGGTAGGTACCCCTCAGCGAGGTGGCATGACTCCTGGTTTCTACGTGATTGCGGCTATTGCCAATATCGAAATGTCTGATCATCCGTGCGCCCCCTGTCTGTTGGGTGCTGGCTATGTGGGAGGTGTCTTAGCTCAAGTCTACGACGCTTAGGTCAATCGCTGAGGTTCTTCACTAGATGTATAGAACTGGGGAATATCTCCGGTTCTATACAGTCTATATCGAGTCCTTGATAAACGCGATCGCTGAACTGGGAGATGGGCAAAGCTGATGCTATTTGACAGTCTCTTACTGCTAACGTCATCCCAAAGATCAGCAATGCCTGATAAATAATAATGGGGAAATACCAATGATTGACTCGTCCTCTCATGGGAGCAATGCTGCCGATAATAGCCTAGAGCAAGAATCCCTGACTCAAATTGAGGGGATTGGGAAAGTAAAAAAACAGTGGCTTGAATCTATTGGTGTTGATACGCTGCAGGCCCTGGCTGAGGCCAATGCTGATGAGATTGTTGCTCAGCTGAGTGATGCCGGCCACACGGCCCATGCTAGCGAAGTTGAACGATGGATTACCCAAGCTCAGGAGCTGATTGCAGAATCGTCAGCTGTTGAATCTGAAGCCTCAGAGCCTCTGTCATCTGAAGAAACAGAGACTGTATCCACAGACGGTGAGATGGACGATGAGAACCAGGAAGAATCATCTGAGATTTTAGCGCCGGAAGTGGCAGACACGGATGCTGCAGAGCAAGAGCCAGCCGCTGTGTCTGAAGCGCAAGATGACGCTAACGATGAGCCGCTGTCAGCCGCTGCTCAAGCAGATTGGCAAACATTTGCTGTATTTACAGTCGAATTCCAATCTCAGCGAGCTGATGATGATATTCGTTACCGCACACGAGTACGGCAGCTAGACACCGATCGGCAAGAAGTGTGGCCCGGTATTGAAGAAAGAAATCTGCAGCTGTGGCTGCGATCGCGCGTTGCTGATGGGATGACATCAGACGCTTCAATGGTGGAAACAACGGATGACAGTCCTCAGATTACTCCTGCTTTTGAAAACTTGTTTATTCTCCAACCGCCTTCAACCGCAACCGCAATGGAGCTTTATCAGCCCAATATGATGTTTCCTAGCCCGATTAGGGGCAATCTCCCCTTCTCGCTGGTGCTTCAGTTTAGTATCTATGAACAGGACCGGTTGGCGACAGTCAACCAGGGAGTATCTTATAAGCTAGAGTGCTACGTTCGTAGTTTAAAGGGAGGTGAGGCCATCTCTTTAGGAGAGCTACCATCGACGGTTTTGCTCCCTCAGGATGAGCCCTATATGGCGTACTTACCCGCCATCAGTTTGCAAAAAGGCATTTATCGCTTACAAGTTTTTCTGAGTCTTGAAGGAATACAGGCATTGCCGACGTTCCTTGAGGTTCCTGTGGTGCAGGTTGTCTAAATGTTCAAGAGGGCTCTTTTAGTCGAACTGCGGCGCTTAGACCTCTATTCTCCATATTGTTGAGCACCAGGATGAGGTTAGCTGTAGAGGGCCGTCAAATAGCTGCGGCATACTCAGCCATCGCGTATTTCTTTTTAGCTGTCTGAATACAATTTGAATGATGAACACACTTCCTCAATTAAGAATATTTGATTGGCGGGTGTTTCTTGAAACCTGGAGCCAAGAGTTTATTGCCTCAGTCAGTGACCTAGACAGCATTCCTACAGATGTGGTTGAATCAGGCTGGCTAGGATATCCAGGAGCTACAGAAGAACAAATTATTCAAGTTGAAACCCGTTTGGAAATCTCTCTTCCCCCTTCATATCGAGACTTTTTAAAAGTCAGCAATGGATGGCGACAGATGACTCCTTTTATCTATCGTGTTTGGTCAGTTGAGGAGGTTGACTGGTTTGTTTCTAGACATCATATATGGATTGATACATTTATAGCACGTCAGTTAAAGCCTCAAAAAGATACGCACACAGCTGAGGCGTCTGCTAATGGAGCGTATCGTCCTCATCAGGTTCCGGACTCAGAATATCTCTTGTATGATGAAACCCAAGACTGTAGCAAGATTCGATATGAATATCTCCATACGGCTCTGGAAATCAGTGATAAGGGTGAATCCTCCATTTATCTGCTTAATCCGCAGATAAAAACGAGTGATGGTGAATGGGAAGCTTGGTTTTTTGGAGATTGGCTGCCGGGAGCAGATCGCTATCCATCTTTTCGGCACATGATGGAAGCCGAATATGCCAACTTCTTAGAGATGAAAGAGATTCTCTAAATTAACGATATTTTTAGCCAGTATCTAAGACTACGTGACGACTACGTGCCATTCAAAATTAGCCACCATCGTAAACGATAGCTATCATGGCAGGATTTTCTACTAACACCGATCTTTCGGTTCTTAACAGACAGTGCTCTGGTCCGCAAACGCTGCAAGCACTATCTGGAAAAAATAGTGTCAGCTATCCAGAGATGACAGATTTAGTTGAGGAGTTTGTGGATGGTATCGTTGTCTTTACGGAGCAAAAGCAGCTACTTTATGCCAATGCTGGTGCCTATAAAATTTTTAGCCAGCTGCATCCAGATATCTCGTCTGATAATCCTATCCCAGACGAGATTTTGCACATATGTCAGTTGTTGATTCAAAGCCGACACCGCTTTCCAAGCCAAAACTGGCTAACTGAGTTTGATATTTTTACCCAAGACGCGGCTATTTTACATATTCGTTCTCGGTGGTTGCGGGTGGATACGCTTGAGCGTCCCTGTCTGCTATTGGTGATTGAGGATCGACAGCAGGCAATTGTCGATATTTTTATAGAAGAAGCTGAGCAATATGGGCTGACTCCTCGAGAAAAGGAGGTTTGGATGTTGCATCGACACGACTTGACCTACAAGCAAATTGCCACGGAACTTGGTATTACCCCCAATACGGTTAAAAAACACATGAGAAGTATTCATGCAAAAAAGAAACGCGATCGCTAATTTTTGATCAGCGCTAACCTGAGAGCAACTACGGATTAGTATCGGCGTCTAGCCCCAGTTTGCTCTTCTATAGCAGCGCGTTTAACCGCTGTATCTGCAGGGTTTGCCGTTGCTGCAGAATGGAGCGATAGGTGTTGACCAGATGCTGCACTAGCTGTCGTTCAACTAGCGCAGCTTCGTCACGAGACTGACAGGCAGACGTTAACAGTGGCTGTACTGAGGGCTGAAGTAGCGTAGCGCTTAGCTCGGTAAAGAGGGCCTCATCCCACTTTGAAGCTAGCCTGTGCTCTTGTTGTAGGACGCTTAAGTAGGCTTTGGCCTGACAGCAAACCACTTTGGGCAACGGATAGAAAAGTCGTAGAGACATCGTGACTTAAAACCATGAGCCAGAGCAGGGGACATGGCGCTCCGATACAGAAAATATCATGATCGTAAGGTGCCCAAGCTATCTAGCGAATGGTCTAGGTAATAGTTCGGTAGCTGCATCAGGCCCTGCACTATCAAGCCACTGATTTTTGAGCCAATCTAAACGGCCCTCAGGCGGTTGCCAGATGATCTCGAGTCGCTGTATGTTGGCGACGCAGAAATTTGAAAGCCTCTCGCTCGATTTGGCGTGCACGCTCGCGGCTGACGTTAAGCCGTTCACCGATTTGAGCAAAAGTCATTTTTTTATCACCGTTGAGTCCAAAGTGCCAGGAGATAACGTCCTGCTGTTGTGGAGTCAGAGTGCTCAGCATATCGGTTACGTCTGATTGCAAAAGGTCCTGAGCCGCATAGTCTTCAGGTAGCGGACCCTCATCTTCAAGCAGATCGCCTAGTTCAGTATCCTGATTGTCTCCCATCCGTAGATCAAGAGATAACGGCTGACGGGCATAGCTGAGATAGTCGCGGATGCTATCTGTTGTAAAGTCAAGTTCTCTGGATACTTCCTGTAGGGTAGCAGTGCGTCCCAGAGACTGGGCCAGCTGGCGCTGGGTCTTTTTGATTTTGTTGATCTTTTCGTGGATGTGGATCGGTAGGCGCATGGTGCGGCTTTTTTCTGCGATCGCACACGTCATGGCCTGACGAATCCACCAGTAGGCATAGGTAGAAAATCGGTATCCCTTTGCTGGATCAAACTTTTCGACGCCTCGCTGCAGTCCAATAGTGCCTTCTTGAATCAGGTCTAGCATCTCTACATTGCGCTTGAGATACTTTTTGGCAATGGACACAACTAGTCGTAAATTAGCTTCTACCATATGACGCTTAGCCTGCTGTCCTGTTTGCAAAGATTTCCCAAGGGCATCAGCGGTCATCCCTGCTGCTTGAGACCATTCGTCCAAAGTCGGTTCGCGCTCCAATGCGTCAGACAGGCCGGCTTTAATATTGTTCAGCCTCATGAGTTCCTGCACGGCTTTACCGTAAGTGACCTCTTGCTCTTGAGTCAGCAAGGGGACTCGACCAATTTCCTTTAGATAGATGCGAACTAAATCAGTGTCAGTTTGAACAGTACTCATTTTTCAAAAAGTCGCTTGTAGAACAAATTTGTATCTGGTCTAATTTTGGAAATAAAGTCTCAGACCCGTAGAAAATCTCCAACCAAGGAAACGCCGGAACGCTTCCTGACGCAGTGGGAATGAAGATACAGGCAGCGGGCGCCTGTCTATTGCTGTAGAATTTATATAAATTAATGTAAATAACTCTCATAATTGCTTAAAGGGAGGAAAGCCGTAGTTAGTTTGGTTCGGGTTGCCGAACTCTATTTCTATAGGGAGAAATTGGCCAGAGTACGGCTTTCCTCCCTGCCTGCCTCCGCCTTGGATACATTAAAGTTTCTAATATGCTGCTTTATATAAGTTAATCAAGTGGCTGTAGCAACTGCGTTGAAGGATGTTTTACCGATGTTTCAGCCACGCTTGCTCCACAGATTAGACCCAGCAGCAGGCTTTGTGCTTTAGCTTCCATTTAGCCCTACATCTCTATTACTCACCTCGCCAATACTTCATCGAATTCTTTCAACCTATGTTTGACACTTTTAATGACAAGGCAATTGCAGCCATTATGCTGGCCCAGCAGGAGGCAAGTCGGTTAAACCAGACCTACGTGGGAACCGAGCTGATTTTGGTAGGGATCGTTGCTCAAAGCGACAGTCTGACCTCACCTCTGATCAAGGAAGCGGGTCTTAGCCTGCGGGCCGTACAAGAGGCTGTAGAATCATTGCTCACGCCCAGCGGTCAGCGCGTTTCTGGTGAGATTCCCTTTACTCCCAGTGCTAAGCAGCTGCTAGAGCAAGCTCTTAAAGAAGCAGATAGTCTAGACCAGCGCTACGTTGGTCCTGAGCATATGCTGCTGGCCATCACCAGTGACAACAGCAGTTCTGCTGGCCAGATTTTGCAAGGCTTGGGTACTGACTTAGTCAAGCTGCGCATTGCGCTAATCCGGGGCGTTGGGGAACGGTTGCCTGTGTCTGCTGTCGATGGACAGAATACTCGTAATATCAGCAGTAAAGCATTGGACGAATTTGCCACCGACCTGACTCAGCTGGCGCTGGAGGACAAAATTGACCCGGTTATCGGTCGGGCTCAAGAGATTGAGCGGGTAGTTCAAATTTTGGGTCGTCGCACTAAGAATACCCCCGTACTCATTGGTGAACCCGGCGTCGGTAAAACAGCGATCGCGGAGGGACTAGCTCAGCGCATTGCAACCCAGGATGTTCCAGAGCTGCTTTTGGACCAGCGAGTACTCAGTCTGGATATCAACGCATTAATAGCGGGAACGCGCTTTCGCGGAGAGTTTGAAGAGCGCCTCACCCAAATTGTGGCCGAAGTTACCAGCGCTGGCAATATTATCCTGCTAATTGATGAGATTCATACGCTAGTCGGTGCCGGTGCTATGGGGGGCGGTTCTGATGCGGCCAATATGCTCAAACCTGCTCTTGCTAGAGGAGAACTCCGCGTCATTGGCGCAACCACCCTGAACGAGTATCGCCAGCACATTGAAAAAGATGCAGCACTCGAGCGCCGCTTTCAGCCTGTCAGGGTAGATGAGCCTACCGTAGAAGAGACTATCGAGATCCTTTACGGTGTCCGAGCCAGCTATGAACAGCACCACAGCTTGACCATGTCCGACCAGGCTATGGTTGCTGCCGCTCAACTATCCGCTCGTTACATCGCAGACCGATATCTGCCGGATAAAGCCATTGACCTGATTGATGAAGCCGGGTCTTGTGTCCATTTACGCCATTCTCAAACATCGCTAACAAAAGACCTTAAGCAGTCTCTCAAACAGATCACGCAGGACAAAGATACTGCAGTAAAAGCTCAAGATTTTGATCTCGCCAGCCAGCTGCGAGATCAGGAGCTGGAACTAGAAGCAAACATCAAGGACGCTAACCAGAGTCGTTCAGCGGTGCGACCTGTGGTGACGGTGGAAGATATTGCTCAGGTCGTATCGGCCTGGACGGGGATTCCGGCCCATCAGATTACCCAGTCAGAGTCGGCCATGCTGATGAAACTAGAAGAGACGCTTCACCAGCGCATTATCGGTCAGGAGAATGCGGTAGGTGCTGTGGCTAAAGCGATCCGACGGGCTAGGGTCGGCCTAAGAAGCGTTCAGCGTCCCATCGCCAGCTTTATTTTCTGTGGACCAACAGGGGTGGGTAAAACCGAGCTGACCAAGGCGTTAGCCGATAGCGTATTTGGCGCTGAGGAAGCCATCATTCGTCTAGATATGTCGGAATATATGGAGCCTCAGTCAGTTTCAAAAATGATTGGTTCACCTCCAGGGTATGTTGGCTATGGCGATGGTGGTCAGCTCACCGAAGCGGTGCGGCGACGTCCCTACACCGTGGTGCTCTTTGATGAGATTGAAAAAGCTCATCCTGATGTCTTCAATCTACTGCTGCAGCTGCTAGACGATGGCCGACTGACGGATTCTCAAGGTCGGGTCGTGGACTTTACCAACACCCTAATCGTTATGACTTCTAATATTGGCTCGCGAGCCATTGAGAAACAGGGGAGCGGGATTGGTTTCGAACTAGCTGATGACGATGTGGTCACGGCCAAATATAACCGCACCCGTGAGCAGGTAAACGAAGCCTTAAAATCCTCTTTTCGACCTGAATTTCTGAATCGTTTAGATGAGATTGTTGTCTTCCATCAGCTCACTCGCGAGCAGGTGAAGCAGATTGCTGATATTCTCCTGCAGGACGTTGCCAATCGTTTGAGCGAACAGACTATCACCATTGAAGTTACAGACGCCTTTAAGGAGACATTAGTGACTGAGGGCTATGACCCCAGCTACGGTGCGCGTCCCCTGAGAAGGGCCATCACTCGTTTAGTAGAAGACAGTCTTGCGGAAGCACTGCTTGCCGGGAGCATTCAGACTGGAGATACTGTTGTTCTAGACGTGGACGACGATGGGCAGGTTGCTGTGAATCCAAAGCAGGCCTCTGTCTTGGTGAGTGCAGGCTAAGGCCATGGGGAGACTTGCCTGAACGTGAGCTATCCGACAACTGTCTCCCTGCTTTTTTGCCAATTCACTCCTCTGACCGACGACATTCTGCCTCGACTACTTCTAGGCTAGGAATACACATTCAATTTAAAAAACATGAATCTGACTCAAGTTAAATCTTTTCTTGATAGCCCCAACCCCCAGCTGCGTATGAAGGCTATTACCGAACTCCGCCATCATGAACCCGACGTCGTTGTACCGTTGCTCAAGCGGCGGATGTACGATGAGAAATTTCTAGTTCGTTCCTTCGTTGCGATGGGTCTGGGATACAAGCGTAACGATGAGGCATACGACGCACTGCTCGACATCATTAATCGAGAGACTGACTACAACGTTATTGCAGAGGCGGCTAACTCACTAGCTAAATTTGGTGCTAAAGCGGTGCCCCATCTGGTCAAAATTTTTGAAAACAACGCTCACTGGCTGGTACGTCAGAGTATCTTTGCTGCCCTTGAGGACTTAGACAATCCAGAGATTCTCTTTAAGCTCTGTCGACTGGGTTTTCAAGGAGAAGACATCACGGTCAAAATGTCTTCGTTAATGAATTTAAGACAGCTCAAGGATACATCCAAATTCTCAGACGCCTTGGATATTTCACTACAGGCGGCAACAGACAGCAACAGTCTGGTTCGAGCCAGCGCTGCTAGAACGCTGAGACATCTGGGCGGACCCCAGGCGCAAACAGCTCTAGCTAAGCTGCAAAAGGATTCTGACCATCGAGTCGTAGGGGCTGTTCTTGAAGGGCTGCTGTAGGCGTTTGACAAACCAAACGGCTCGATGGACGGCTATCAACACCTGAGCAAGATGAGTAAAGCTTTACGGTTCGTTACAATAAAGAAGAGCTGGAAATAGCCCCCAAGAGGTTTTTAAGGTACGGCGAGCCTATGCACTAGCGTTGTAGCTTAACGCTTCTTAGGAATCTCCACTGTCCTAACCCATGTGACCAACGCTGTCTATCGAAGGGCCGCATCATCCAGCTCCAAGTTTGTAAAGGAGACCGATATGAACGGTAATCTTCGAGTTGGGAATCTATTTGGGATTCCTTTTTTCATCAACATTTCCTGGTTTTTTGTTCTAGCGCTGACGACTCTGAACTTTGGTGCAGGACTCTCAGCACAGTTTCCCTGGCTGGGCGGCGGTGCGCTAGTGTTGGGACTGATTGCAGGACTACTTCTGTTTGGCTCTGTCCTACTGCACGAACTGGGGCACAGCTTTGCGGCTCAGCAGCAGGGTATTCGCGTTAATTCGATTACGCTATTTTTGTTTGGTGGCCTAGCCAGCTTAGATGACGAAGCGAAAACCCCTACTGGAGCATTCTGGATTGCTGTAGCAGGACCTCTGGTTAGTCTGGGCCTCTTTGGCTGTCTGACATTGCTGGCTGGTGTGGCTACTGGACCGGCGGCGGCTGTGATCGGTTTGCTGGCTTACATCAATTTGATCCTGGCGCTGTTTAATATGATCCCAGGGCTGCCTTTAGACGGTGGCAATGTGCTTAAGGCTCTGGTCTGGAAGGTGTCTGGTAATCGCTATCGAGGCGTGCGCTGGGCCAGCCGTTCTGGTCAGGTCATTGGCTGGGTTGCGATCGCACTGGGCGCACTGTCTATCTTAGGGCTGTCTAACATCGGCAGCTTCTGGACTCTGATTATCGGCTGGTTCATCTTACAAAATGCTGGACGGGCAGCTCAATCCGCCACAATTCAAGAAGCGCTATCGGGGCTAACGGCCAATGATGCAGTACTTGAAGACAGCCCTGTTATCGATCAAAACAGCACCCTGCGTGACCTGGCAGATACGGCCCTGGTTCTAAACGGCAATAAGCCCTGGCGTCGCTTTCTAGTCAATGATGCTGATAACCAGCTAGTTGGCACCATTGGCTTGGATACGCTGCAAACGATCCCATCGGAGCAATGGTCAGCGTACGAGGTGCGCAACTTTCTAAAGCCTGTCGAGCAGAACATCAGAGTACAGGCCGACAGACCTCTGTTAGAAGTTATTCAGCACTTGGAGCAGCAAGGGGAGCAGACTCTCGCCGTCATCAGAGAAAATGGCACGCTGGTAGGTCTGCTAGAAAAAGCTGAAATCATCAACCTTTTGCAAAATAGAACGCAGCTGAAACCTGCATAGATTCCTTGTAGGTTGAGCTGTTAAGAAACATCAAAGTCAACAGGTATGGACAATACGTTCATGCCTGTTGACTTTTTTTAGGAGCTGTAGCGATTTCTTGGAGCCAATATCTACGAGCAAGACCGGCAGAGAACGGTTACGTATGGACAATTATCCCTGGAGCATATCCAGAATCAAACTTCGCTTAATTCGCAAATAGGATTGCATGGCACGTTCCTCGGCTGTGCTCAAGCAAACCCTAGACTGTATTTGCTCTAGCAAATGTCTAACAAAAAGGGACTCAGGCAGGTTAGAAACACTCTCAAGTGAATTTTCTAGAATCACCGTCCAAAGTAATCGGAGTGTTGAAGCAGTCATGTTGCTTACCCTGTTCCATCAGGAACATTACGTTTCTAAAAAAGATTAAAATTGGCCTCTCAAATACTTTTAATATTTTCTTCGTATTTGATTGTACTTTAGTTTCCATTGATTCGCCCCTGGTTAGATAACGCTCTCAGGCTAAACGATGTACGTACACCTAGGGGGTATGGGCTTTTGCAGCTTTTTACATAGGCATTTGGATTTTTACTTTAGTTGACGATGAATTTGCCAATGAAATAGGCATCAGCTTTTTAATCGTGTCGCATCTGTCTTTAGATGTGTAAATAGCTAAGCAGACATATATCAAATGTCATATTGCTTAAGCCAAAATAGGCACGACTCAAGCAGCAGAATTATTTGATAGGGCTGCATGCTTTATTCCATAGGCTTTTAGAGGGGGAAACAATAGAATTTTCGAAATATAAGTTACATTTTATTTAGATTTCGTTACACTAATGGTGTAGCTTCTCATCACAGCATTCTGCTGTATAGACATAATGTCAGCCACAATTTTTCCTACCCCTGCGCCTATTAAGGCTGTTTCGACTGTATTTGCGCTCAAGGATCGTTTGGACTGGGGTGAGCCTGCCCTAACTATTATTGATGTGAGAGATCGCAAGGAATTTAACGAGAGTCGGATTTCCGGTGCTATCTCTATGCCTATGGATGAGCTAATTGCTCGTGTCTCTGTCAGTCTTGAATGCGAGCGCGACATTTATGTCTATGGCGGTACGGATAAGCTGACGGCAGCGGCGGCTAAAGAACTGCGTGAAGCTGGCTACCAGAATGTTGCTGAACTGATGGGAGGCTTAGGTGCCTGGCAGGCTGCTGCTGGCGCAACAGAGGGGCGTTAACGAGACCTGTGATTGGTAACAAATACTACAAGTCATCATGATAAAGAGATTTTTTGCTCCGGTTATCGCGCTGGTTATCGTTGTTTCTGGACTGACTTTTTTAAGTGCTAACTATGACGCATTAGCCAAACCTGCTGAAGGGGATCATGCCTACTTTGTTAAGCATGTGCCTGAGGCTAATCTGGTGGTTGTAGAGCCCAACTACGGTGAGTTCTATCATCCTGATCCTAGCGTCAAGGGAGATTCCTCTGGAGAAGCGCTGTACAGCTCTCTTGATGACCTGGCCCGTACCTATGATATTAGGCACACTGAAATGGTGCGCTTTGAGCGTAAGGGAGAGATGATTCCCAATCTGTATGTTTTTGTGGATGATTTGACCGAAGAGTTTCAGCTAGCCGATAGCACGGCTGTTGATTAGAGAGAAAGATTTTATGCTCTAAAAATTTCTGTGCAAAGCTGCTCTATGGAACGGCTGTACGGCAAAAAGTAGAGCATAGTCAAATCTTTTCTCCTGAAATGCCAGTTTACTAAACTACAGTTTTAAGTGCGTGGGAAACCTTGTTTTTCCGCGTATTTTTTTGACGATAAATCAGACTGTAGGCGGCCGGGACAAAATACAGGGCCAAAACGGAAGAGCCGGTAATGCCCCCTGCGATCGCAACCGCCAGCGGTCGCCAAAACGGTCCTCCGCTAATTAGTAGTGGTACAAATCCAGCAATTGTAGTGATGGTTGTCGTAATTACATGACGTGTTGCTTTTAGGACTACGCCAACAATGGCCTGTCGGTTGCCCGATTTTGACTGGCTGTTTTCATTCAGCGCCGACAGCACAATCACCGTGTCATTAATGGCAATTCCCACGAGCCCCATACTGCCTACAATGGCCATAAAGCCCATGATGGCTCCAAACACTTTTAGTGAGAACAGTGCCGTGCCCACAGAGCCAATCCCCACAGCTGCAACAATACCGGCCTGACGAAATGAGCCCAGGGACAGCACTAGCGCAATCACCATCACCAGCGCCAGCAGCGGCACATAGAGCAGCAAATTTCCTTGGGCCTGGCTTTGTTCGGCCTGCTCTCCGCCATATTCCAGCCAGTAGCCGGGGGGAACTGTAAAGTTGGCTGCCGCGAGACTTTCCTCGAATGCCTGCTGGACCACCGAGGGTAGCACCCCCGCTGTGATAAACCCTTGGACAATGTTGACCCGCTGCTCATTGCGTCGGGCAATTTTTGCCAGCTCGGGTACCAGACTAAACTCTCCTAACGTGTCAGTTGAGGCTCGATTGCCCGCTGCCTGCAGATCTAAAGACGCGATCTGACTCAGGTCAGCCCGGTCGCTGTTGTCAACGCGTACCCGTACGGGCAGATTTTCAGTTGCTTCTAGTACCGACCCACCCACGCTGCCTTCTAGGTAGGCCTCTAGCTGCTGGGCGATGGCCGTATTGTCTAAACCGGTTTGCTGCGCCTGTTCTTCATCGATGCTCAGCCCTAGCTTGGGCTGAGACTCAGTCAGGTCGTCTCGTACGTAAACCACATCGGGTATCGCTGTGAGAATTTGCCGCGCTTCCACCCCCAACCGTCTCAGCTCTTGAATATTCGGACCATAGATCCGCAGCTCGATGGGAGCATCAAAGGGCGGTCCCTGTTCTAGCTGTTTGACCAGGATCCGTGCTGCCGGGAAAGCGTCGTCTAGTTGAGACTGCAGATTGCGAACGATTTCAGCCAGGTTCTGATTGGTATTGAGCTGCACCATTGCCTGGGCGTACTGGGCCTGGTTGCGGCGGTTCCCGGTAAAGTTATAGTAAAACTTGGGAGCGCTTTCGCCAATAAACCAGTGCACTTCATCAATAGTCGGGTTTTGCAGCATGATCTGCCGGGCCTGTAGCATCTGCGCGCGGGTCTGGGCAATGGCCGTTTGGGGCGCAAACTCGACTTCTACTTGGAGCTGGTCGCGATCGCCTGAAGGGAAAAACTGCTGGTCTAGGGTAGAGGCTGTGATAAAGCCGATGAGTGGGATAGTTAGGGAGAGTGCGATCGCAACTAAAGGCCGTTGCATTGACCACTGCAGCGTCTGACGATAGGGCCGTGCTAGGACCGGCGAAGAAAATCCATCCACCCACCAGCTACCAGGACGTAGCAAAAATCTCTGCAGCGACCTGATCGGTCCGGTTCGATCAGTGTCCGATAGCTGCTGCGCCTTCGCTTGACTCCGTCCCAGCACCCGCCCGGCCAGAGCCGCAATCACCGTCAGCGACAGCGCCAACGACGAAATTAACGCCACAATCACCCCTAGAGCAATGGTGCCAACAAATTCTCCCGCCGCTCCTGGCATCAGATAAATAGGCAAAAATGTCATCACCGTGGTCACCGTAGACGCAAACAGCGGCACCTTTAAGTAATCAACCGTTTTTGCCACAGCATCAACCGGGCGATGGCCGTGCTGCATCTCCATCTGGATTTCATCCACTGCAATAATGGCATTGTCAATCAGCAGCCCCAAAGCGATAATCAGCCCCGTCACCGACATTTGATGAATCGGTACTCCAAACACCGTCATCCAGCCAAACACCGCCATAGAGGTAATCGGCAAGGCCGTACCCACCACCAGCGCTGACCGCCAGCCCATGGTAAACAGCGTCACGCCTACTACCAGCAACGCCCCTAGCACCAGGTTACTTAGCAGGCTGCTGATTCTCTCATCCACATAGTTGCTCTGGTCAAACAGCAGGTCTAGACTGACTCCCTGAGGCAGCTGTGCTTCAAAATCCGTTAGCACCGCCCGTACATCCGTCGCCCAGACATCAATGCGCATGCCCGAATCCATCATCACCCCAGCGACAATGGCAGGCTGACCGCTAACCAGGGCTAAATCCGTTAGGGGCTGCTGCACCCCGCGATAGACCTGGGCAATATCGCTCAGACGGGTAAACTGTCCGCCCTCAGTTTGAATCGCAATTTGTCGAATCTGGTCTAACGTCTCCAGCTCTCCTTCTACCTCAATAGCCAAATTTTGTTCAGGGCTCCGCAGCTGACCTGCCGTCACCTTGGCATCGCTGGTCTGAATTCGGCCAGCTAACGCTTGAGGAGACAGCCCTACCGCTGTCAAACTAGGCGCATCAACCTCTACCACAATCTCTTCTGTTGGGTCACCAAATAGCTCTACTTCTTCTGTTCCTGCTGTGCCCCTCAGCCGTAGAGCCAGTTCTTCTCCATAACGCTGTAGCACCGCATAGTTTGGCTCTGTAGGTAGCTGCCAGGTCAACGCCGCGATCATCGTATAGGCTTTCACAGAGGCTTCATCTAAATCAGGCTCGCTCACACCAGTCGGTAGCTGTGCTGTCGCATCGTCTAACTCATCACGCACTTTAGACCAGATTGGCTGAGCGTCCACTATCGATTCATCTAGCTCGACCGTAACGGTTGAAAAACCTACCCGCGAATCAGACGAAAGAACGGCAATCTCTTCTAGTTCAGATAGCTCTGCTTCAATCACTTCAGTAACCAGAGCTTCCACCCGCTCAGCATTTGCTCCTGGAAAAGCTGTTTGCACAACAGCAACGCGAGACACCAGTTCAGGATCTTCCTGACGCGGCAGAGACTGAAATGACACAATTCCCCACACCACAATTGTCACAATGGTGAGTATCAGCAGCCGAATGTTGCGATAAAACGGTCTAACCATAGTGATAAACTTCTATTCCACAGGACGAACAAACTGACCGGGCACTAAGCGATGCGGCCCGCTGGCAACAACCCTATCGCCAGACTGTAGCGTGCCTCTAACCAGTGCCCGCTCTCCTTCTTGATACAGAATCTCCACCGACTGAGGCTGTATTGTATAGTGCTCTTCTTCAGAATTCTCGACCAGCACATAGCAGGTCCACAGCCCTCGAATTCCCTGGGTTAAGGCTGCTGTAGGTAGCCACATCCCTTCTGTGGGAATCGATTCTTGAAAATTCACCCGCACCGTTTGCCCCGCATTAGCCTGACTAGCTGCCGCCGATTCTAGTGCCAGTACAACCGTCTGTGTACGCGTTTGGGCATCGATCTCAGGCAAAATAGACGATACTGTTGCCGAGTAGGGCTGCTTGCCCAAATAAACCGTTTTCTCATCACCTGCTGCTAGCCGATCAATCGCGCTAGCAGGCATCCCTATCCTGGCCTCAGGAATCGCGTTCTCCAATAGGCGTATAACCGACTGACCCGCCCCTACTACCGTACCCTCATCAACCTGTTTAGTCGCAACAACACCGTCAAAGGGAGCCCGCAGGGTACTTTTTGAAATGGTCACATCCACATCTGCAATACTGGCTTCTAGCTGTTGGACGAGAGCCTGCTGAGCCATTATCTGCTCTGGACGAGTCCCGTTTTGTAGCTCTTCTAGCTGGCTGCGCGACTGGTCTAATCTAGCCTGTAGTGCTCCTTCACCAAAAGAGAATTCATCTAACTCCTCGCGAGAAATTGCTCCCTGAGCATAGAGAGATTCTCTCCGGGCCCGCTGTACTGCCTGGAGCCGTAATTGTTCTTCCAAGTTTCTAACAGCGGCGGCGGCAGCGGCGATGTCTTCGGACCTTGCCCCTGTCTTTAGCTCCATCAGCTGTGCATTGGCCCGGGCCTTTTCAGCTAACAGCTGCTGTCGCTGGGTTTGTAAGTTTTGGATGTCTAAGCGTGCCAGCGGTGTACCCGTTTCTACGACATCGCCCTCATTGATCAAGACCTCTATCAGCTGACCGCTGCGTTCAAACCCTAGCTCACTGGCGCGTAGCGAGGCGATTTCTCCAGTGTAGGTGCGTGATACTGAATAACTGCTAACCGCTGTTGCCGTTAAGGTTTCTACGGGTAAAGCTCTCTCTGCTTGAGTCGCGGATTCCCCAGCTGAGCTAGCAACATGCTCTTTCAATTTGGGGCCACTGATAACAAGTAAACCTATCGCACTGAGACACACCAAAGCTATTCGCTGGCGCGTGATACCAAGGGTCATTGATAAAGATGAAAAATTTGCTACAGGCGATCTAGTCATGGCGAGCCTATCAAGAAGACGTACATTCGAACATGGGCTCTTATAAAGAACCAGCAACGAGAAGATTTTCAAGACTGAACTTATGCCAGTCTTAAACTAATAGATTCATTCAAACGTATGTTTAACTTATTAAAACGTACGTTTGAAAAAATGGCAAATAGAAAATATCACAATTGGTTTAGCACCTGGGGCAGTCTGCTAGAAATTTCCTGGATCGCTTATGATATGGAGGACAGAGCGAGTTCGATTGATCAATTTTTGGAGCGTAAATACCTTTAATGGCGAGTGCAGCGTCCGCTGATACCAAAGAGCAGCTTCTCAATGTAGCCGAACAGCTGATTGCAGAGCGGGGCTATGCTGGAACGACCGTACGCGCCATCGCAACCCAGGCAAATGCGAACCTGGCAGCGGTTAACTATCACTTTGGTTCAAAAGAAGAGCTGTTTCGGGCCATCTTTTCTCGTCTCGCTAAGCCGATTGTGATCCATCAGCTAGCGATGCTAGACGAACTTCAGCAAAAAGACTCTCTACCAACGGTCGCAGAAATTTTGACCGCGTTTCTAAAGCCTTGCTTTGAAAAAATTGCTCAAGACAGATCCTGCCGACCTGTGCGGGCTCAATTTATGGGACGCTGCTGGAGCGAGCCAGAGCCATTGCAGAGTATTGCCAGCGGTGAATTTATGGAAAGCCGTCTGGCCTTTCTTGATATCTTGCAACAGGTCATTCCCAACTGCTCACAACTTGAGCTGAACTGGAAGCTAGATTTGGTGATTGCTACCCTGATTCGAGTGCAATGTCAGGCCGGTAAGCCAGAGTCGCTATTAAAAAGCAGTCAGCCAGAAGATATGGACTACGCGGTTCAGTATCTAGTACGATTCTTGACCCCTGGAATGTCGATATAGCATCGATTGACACGATGAGGGTCATGGGAAAAGCCGGACGCGTTCTCAAGCAAGTTTTAGAAACCTACGAAATTAGTCAGTACAGCCTCGCTGCCACGTTGGGTATTGAGCGTACTAATGTATATCGCTGGGTCCATGAGCTGCGCGATCCTACTTCTGAGACGCTGGTGGAGATTGTTAAGGCGTTGCGATCGCTATCTCCAGAAGCGGCTCAAACCTTTGTTCAGAGGTATTTGGGCGATGTGGCTCAAGGGTTGGATTAGCGATCGCGCCTAGCCTTAATATCCACAATCGCCTCTTTAATCGCCGTTTCCACGTTGTACCAGGCGGCGTCACGGTCAGCCCAGGCGGTGACGGGCTTGGCATTGGTTGGAAACGCCTGGATATCGCTGAAGGGCGTACCTTTCCAGTCGGCTGCCCGCAGAATAATAGGAATTACCCTGGCTTCCCCGGCTTCATGACGCTCCATTGCCTGCTTAAGCTCAATTTCGTAGCAATAGTCTGAGGCAATAAAGTCGGCGCTGATTAGCAGCAAGATAATGTCGGCTCGTTTCAGATTGTCGTCAATTTCTTTGGCCCAGTCTGTGCCTGCGACAATGCAGCGATCGTGCCAGGATTGAATGAGTTTTTGCCGCTGCAGGATTTTAAGATGCGTCTCTAGCTGGTCTCGGAGTACTTCATCTTTGTGAGAGTAGCTATAGAACAGCTTTAGAGCCTGATCGTGGCGCTCTATATTTTTTTTTATGTTACGGCGTCCATCGAGATCTACTCCGTTGAGCAGCTCTTGAACGTTGAGTTCAATCAGTTCGTCGCCGTCGATTTCTTCAAAGGAGGTTCTGCCCTTGGCCTCCCTAATCTTCAAATCTTTGTAATTAACGACTACGTTTGGATGGTCAGGAACAGGAACGAGTTCTTTCGGCGTGAACTTAAAACTGCTATGGATACGCTCAAAATCGGATCGAATAACGGCTAACAGTCTTTGACGGCTAGCTGTAGGCCCATTGACATGAATAATGACAGTTTTCTCTTGAGGATCGGCTTTGACCAGAGCCTGGTTACCTTCGAAGCTCAGAATAACGCCAGTGCGCCAGCGCAGGTGATGGTCGCTTAGCACATGGGTACGCACAATAAATCGGGGCAGCAGCCCCTCTGGCAAAATGGGATACTCATAGCAAAAGTTTAGACACTCAGCCGGTTCAAAGTCTGAGGCAGCTGCGGGCTGCTGCTTGTCCAGCAAGTCTGGAATCAGATAGCGCTTTTCATCCTCTTGAAAGGGGAAACACAGCTCAAATTTACGCATCAGCCCCAATAAGAAGTCATGACGCTCTATTGGATAGGCGTCAGCGCTGAGTAGCCTGCCAAGACAGCTAATTTCTAGCTCGCCGTTGGTTTCTGCTAGCTCGTGGGCGTTGAGCAAGGTGTAAATGCCGTTGGTGACCCAGTCTGGATTGAGTACGTGGGTGTCACGCAGACGGTTATCGTCTTTGTAGTTTAGGGCAATACCAAGGCTGTGGAGGTGGACCGCCAAATAGTCCTGCGCGCGGCGGTCGGGCTCGCTGTTTTCCTGGCAAATATCTCGATATTTCTCAAAAGAGATATAGTTGTTCGACATTGTAGAGAGACGATTTTTTATCTCTATCCAGCTAGCCGGGAACGGATCGCGTAAATGTTCTAACCGGTCTGTTTCTCGCTCAATGACCGCTCTTAATTCTTGCAGACCAATCTCACTTTCACAGTCGGTCTGAACAAAATCACAGATAGACGGAAACTTTTGCTGTAGGGCACGACGATTCACATCAAACGGCTGCTCTTTAAATTTGTTGAGCACAACAATCACAGGCGAATCTCCGCCAAAGCTTTGAATCAACTCTAGCCAGTATTCTGCATCAGCGTCTTCGTGCCCCTGACGACCATTGAGCACTAGTAGATACAGGCTACGCTCAGTAAGGAAAAACTGGTGGGTGGAATGCATGATTTCCTGTCCACCGAAGTCCCATACGTTGAGCCTGATTTTTTCGCTATCGTTGAGCTCAATGGGCCACTCGCTGATCTGAATGCCCTCTGTTTTTTGTGACTTCGGGTCAAATGTATCGTTGATCAATCGATTAGCCAGCGATGTTTTACCCACTGCGCCGAATCCTACCAGAATCAGCTTTGCTTCATTGAGCGGTCGTCCCTCTGTCTGGATGCGGAAATAGTAGTTGAGAATATTTTCTGGCTTGGCTGGCTCCGCTTTAGATATAACAACATCATATAAAGTAGGTCCCAGAATCTCGACTGGGATCTTTAGCTCTTTGTTCGCGTGCAGGTAAAGTTCTGTGAGATTAGAGAGCTGAGCGATTTCTTTGGGCAGCGATGCTAGCTGGTTTGAATGGAGGTAAAGGAGTGTGAGATTGGAGAGCTGAGCGATTTCTTTGGGCAGAGATGATAGCTGGTATGAAGCGAGGTAAAGGAGTGAGAGATTGGAGAGCTGAGCGAGTTCTTTGGGGAGCGATGCTAGCTGGGGTGA
>JBHJIL010000110.1:0-7789 GCA_050043465.1 Leptolyngbyaceae cyanobacterium | reverse complement strand
GCTTGGACCGGTCACCTGGTACACGTTGCAATTCCTGAGTCTCGTGGTGTGCATGTTGGTTGGGACAACTTCCTGACTGTTACGCCTCACCCTGCTGGCTTAGCCCCCTTCTTTACTGGAAACTGGGGTGTGTATGCTCAGCGCCCAGACACTGTAAACCACGTGTTTGGTACATCTGAGGGTGCCGGTACTGCAATCTTGACCTTCCTGGGCGGTTTCCATCCTCAGACTGAGTCCCTGTGGCTCACTGATATGGCTCACCACCACCTAGCCATTGCGGTGATCTTTATCATTGCTGGCCACATGTACCGGACTAACTTCGGTATTGGTCACAGCATCAAGGAGATCCTCAATGCTCACCAACCTCCTGCCGGTGGTTTGGGTGAAGGTCACAAGGGTATGTTTGACACGCTCAACAACTCCTTGCACTTCCAGCTAGGTTTGGCTCTAGCCTCCTTGGGTGTTATCACCTCTCTGGTGGCTCAGCACATGTATGCGTTACCTCCTTATGCGTTTATCGCTAAGGATTACACCACCATGGCTGCGCTTTACACCCACCACCAGTACATCGCTGGCTTCCTGATGATGGGTGCCTTTGCCCACGGTGCGATCTTCTTGATTCGTGACTATGATCCGGCTGCGAACGCTAACAATGTGTTGGCTCGTATCTTGGACCACAAAGAAGCGATCATCTCTCACCTGAGCTGGGTCACTCTGTTCCTCGGTTTCCATACCCTGGGTCTCTATGTACACAACGATGTCGTAGTTGCCTTTGGTACTCCCGAGAAGCAAATTCTGGTTGAGCCTGTGTTTGCACAGTGGGTTCAGGCTGCCTCTGGTAAGGCCCTTTACGGCTTTGACACGCTGCTATCCAATGCTGACAGCATGGCCACTGGCGCTGCTAGCGGCATCTGGCTACCCGGCTGGTTCGAAGCTATTAACAGTGGGACTAACTCTCTGTTCTTGACCATTGGCCCTGGTGACTTCTTGGTTCACCATGCGATCGCACTAGGTCTGCACACCACTACGCTTGTATTGGTTAAAGGTGCTCTAGACGCTCGTGGTTCCAAGCTGATGCCCGACAAGAAGGACTTTGGCTATAGCTTCCCCTGTGACGGCCCCGGTCGTGGCGGTACTTGCGACATCTCTGCATGGGATGCCTTCTACCTGGCCATGTTCTGGATGCTGAATACCCTGGGCTGGCTAACGTTCTACTGGCACTGGAAGCATCTGGCTATCTGGGGTGGTAACGTGGCGCAGTTTAACAACAGCTCCACTCACCTGATGGGTTGGTTCCGCGACTACCTGTGGTTGAACTCTTCCCAGCTGATTAACGGGTATAACTCGTACGGCATGAATAACCTAGCGGTTTGGGCCTGGATGTTCCTCTTTGGACACCTGGTCTGGGCGACAGGCTTCATGTTCCTCATCTCTTGGAGAGGCTATTGGCAAGAGCTGATTGAGACCATCGTTTGGGCTCATGAGCGCACTCCTCTGGCTAACTTGATTAGCTGGAAGGATAAGCCGGTTGCTCTATCCATCGTTCAGGCCCGTGTGGTTGGTCTAGCTCACTTTACGGTGGGTTACATCCTCACATACGCGGCCTTCCTGATTGCTTCTACGTCTAGCCGATTCGGATAGCGTTTGAAGCTCTCTTAGGAGACTAAAAAAGCCCTTCAGCTCAGACTGGAGGGCTTTTTGTTTTGACTAAATTAACGTTGCCGTCTTCTAATGACGCTCGCCGTGGGTCGGACAGGGGGGCGCTTTGATACTGCGATTGAGCCAACCGACAGCCTGCTCTAAGCGAGGCAGGGCTTCTTCAGGATTATCGTTGAGCAAATACACAAGGGCAGCAGCGACCTGTTCTTTGGCGCGAATCTGCCGGTTAGAATTTAGCTGGTGCCAGTCCATTGGGCCAATGGCAAGCTGTTTAGCCAGTGTCTGAGCGAGCTCTAGGGAGTCAGTTCCTTGGAGATCTAACGTTTCATTTCCAGCAGCCATGGTTGATTTCCTCTGCTCTACCGTTTGAGACGTGGGTTCGGGTCGTCCTGTACTTTAATTATATCGACTACGCCGATCTACCTGCGTTATGAAATCGTCTCTACCTCTAACTGAGCAAGATTTAGCTGACTTTGCAACAGCCCTGGAGGAAACGACCAAAGACTTTGATGCGCTGCTGCAGCGCTACCGTGAAGTGCAGGATGCGTTTGCTCAACGGACCGATGCGCGGGCAAAAATTACCCAGGGACATTTGCCCCAGGCTGAATTAAACCGTTTGAAAAAGCAAATTGCAACTCTAGAAGAAACGCTAGAAAATCAGCTGATGTCTTGGAATAATCTTAAAGAACCCTTCTGGCAGGTGCTGCGGTTTGTAGGTTTGGGATTAGTGCTGGGGTGGTTTTTGCGCGGATGGTTTGGCCCGTAGGGATATTGCATGCAACGCCCCTACAGTCCGATCTGGTGCGAAACCTTGATTGAATGGCGGAAAACCTCTCGGGCTGCGCTAACTTATATAGAGTCAAATCTGTATAGAGCTAATGACCACCCAGCGCATTAAGCACATCCTGAAATCTGGCAACCCTGGCGATACGGTAACGGTTAAGGGTTGGATTCGTACTAAGCGAGATTCAAAGGCATTTAGCTTTTTGGATATAAATGATGGCTCTTCGATGACAGGGCTGCAGGTAATTGCGGATGCCCAGATTGACGGCTACGAGGATGCGATGAAGCGGATCACGACGGGGGCGTCGGTAGTGGCAACCGGTACCCTGGCAGAGTCGCCCGGTAAAGGCCAGCGGGTGGAGCTGCAGGCTAGCAGCCTGGATGTGGTGGGTGAGTCGGACGCGGAAACCTATCCGTTGCAGAAAAAACGGCATTCATTTGAGTTTTTGAGGGAGCTGGGACATTTGCGATCGCGCACCAATACCCTCGGTGCCGTATTTCGCGTACGCAACGCCTGTGCCAATGCCATCCACGAATTTTTCCAAAGCCGTGATTTTCTCTGGATTCATACCCCGATCCTGACCGCCAGCGACTGCGAAGGTGCGGGGGAAATGTTTACCGTCACCAGTATGAATCTGGACCAGCTGCCCAAAGGCGACGATAGCAAGGTGGACTACGGTCAGGACTTTTTTGGTAAGCCGACCTACCTCACCGTGAGCGGTCAGCTTGAAGCCGAAATTATGGCCATGGCCTTTACCAATGTGTATACCTTTGGCCCCACCTTTCGTGCGGAGAATTCCAACACCTCGCGTCATCTGGCCGAATTTTGGATGATGGAACCCGAAATGGCCTTCTGCGATCTGGAAGGCAACATGGACCTGGCAGAAGAGTTTCTCAAATTTGTTTTTAAGAAAGTGTTAGAAGAATGCCCCGCCGACATGGAATTCTTCAACAAGCGGATCGAGAAAACAGTTTTAGAAACTGCCGACAACATCATCAACAACGAGTTTGAGCGCATCACCTATACCGATGCCATCAAGCTTTTAGCGCAGTGCGACAAAAAATTTGAATATCCTGTCTCCTGGGGCTTAGACATGCAGTCTGAGCACGAGCGCTATCTGGCAGAAGAGTATTTCAAAAAGCCGGTAATTGTCACGGACTATCCGACAGAGATTAAAGCATTTTACATGCGGCTCAACGACGGTGGCAAAACGGTTGCCGCCATGGATGTATTAGCGCCGCGCATCGGTGAAATTATCGGCGGCTCTCAGCGAGAAGAACGACTGGATGTACTCGAACAGCGTATTACAGAGGCCGGACTGCCTAAAGACGACTACTGGTGGTACATGGACCTGCGCCGCTATGGCACGGTGCCCCATGCCGGCTTTGGTCTAGGGTTTGAGCGGCTGGTGCAGTTTATGACCGGCATGGCCAATATTCGTGACGTGATTCCATTTCCTCGCACGCCGGATAATGTTGAGTTCTAGATAGAAACCTCGGTTGGGTAGATCCCCGGTTTCTTTTAGCATTTGGCTTCAGCATAAGGGATACCCTGTAAAGAAACCGGGGATCTTAGGAGGCGCTGGGCACTTTAGGTGTAGCAATCTTTAAGCTATGAGATGCCAAGGCGCAAGACAGAATTTTTACCGGGGCAGTACTATCACCTGTACAACCGAGGTAACAATCGCGAAAAGATTTTCTTTGAACGGGAAAATTATCTCTTTTTTTTGCGACGATTTTGGCATTATTTGGCCCAAGATAACCTGGATGTCAACGCATATTGCTTGATGCCGAATCATCATCATTTTCTAGTGCGCTTACGAAAGGGTGATTTTTCGCAGAAGATGCAGGCGTTTATACTGTCGTATACAAAGGCGATAAACAAGCGGTATCGACGGTGCGGGTCAATCTTTCAGGGACGATTTCAGGCAGTTCTTGTGGACAGTGATGCGTATGTACTTCAGCTGTCGCGGTATATTCATTTGAATCCGGTGAAGGCTGGTTTAGTTCGTCGTCCAGAGGATTGGGAATTTTTGAGCTATTTGGAGTACGTGGGCCTGAGACAGGAGCGATTGCCGAAAGTGGACGCTGTCCTTGGACAGGTTGACTCTGTGGATGAGTATCGGAATTTTGTTGAAGGAGGGATGGTTATAGAGCCAGAGCTGCAGCGGTTGATGTTGGACTGATCTCTGCGCAGATCCCCGGTTTCTCTAGGGAGGATTCCCAGGGCTGCGATGGGTTTGATAGTAGAAACCGGGGATCTAAAAGCGAATCCATTATTAGAGGATGCTCATGGGTTTGCCGCTGGCGGGATCGATTTGAGGTTTGCTCCAGGCTCCGGCTTCAGCGAAACCGAGACGGTGAAGGATTTTGATAATGAGGTTGACCGCTAAGGTGGAGCCGATGATGGTTATCAGTACGGACTCGCGGCTGGGCTGAGGGCCTGGAGTATTTGCGGACGGTGGTGTGTAAGTTTCGGTAGACGGAACGAATTCTTGCATGGCGATTAGAATTTTTGACACAAAAATCTGTGCGATACATAGCGCAAGTGCATCGCGGGATGAGAGACTGAGTTTGCAAATTGCTAGACAGCCCTAACCGTAACGCCTTTCTAAAGCGTTTGGCTGCTTGGATCTGTCTGGTGAACGCAGTTTCAAATATAAGCTATTCGCGGAGCTTGTACAAGCAGTTTATATAAGACCCTTTTACTCCATGCCTGAATCTTTGCCATCTCAAGAATCTGCATTGAAGCGACGGCGTGAAGAGTTAGGACTGACACAGCGAGATTTGGCTACTGGTGTGGATGTGTCAGTACAGACGGTCAGTAATTGGGAGACAGGGCGCTACAAGGAAGCGAAACTGACGCTGCCGCAGGTGAAAGCACTATGTCGAGTGTTGAAGTGGTCAATTGATGAGTTGCCGGATGAATTGGGACCAGCAGAGTGAGCTGAACCTAACTTTCAAGGCGTTGTGTGATAGCGTCAATTAGCTCTGCAAAACCTGAGTCGGTATGAATGTCTGGCGTCAGGGTATTCATGTCTTTGAGGGTTTCGGTAAGTTCGGCAATGGTGTTTCTAATTTGAGTGTAGAGATCAATAGAATCTCGGAATCCTTGTAAATACTCATTGCCAACAGTATTCATGGCCTCGTCAAGCTCTTTCTTCTCTTTTTCCCAGTGCTGAATGTAGCGAATGCGGTGAATGGGTTTGTAGATTCTGGCGTCGTCAAGAACTATAGGAAAGATGTGATCGTAGAAGTTGCCATTAGCAGCGATTTCTACCAGCTCAAACATACAGTTTTCGGACTTGAGGTATTTGTCGCTGATAATGACAACGATGGCTTTGCCTTTGCCAATTTCTCTCATAAAATTCTTAATCCTGCCCTTGAAGCCAAGATCTCGCTTATCGCGGATCAAGGTGATTCTTGAATCCGTGAGTGCCTTATCTACTTTATCGGTAATCTCTTCGCTGTCACCACCCCAAGCGTAGGAAATAAATACTTCTTTGGATGGCTGATATACTTGTCGCTGAGCGCTGCTGAGGACAAAGGTGTTAGATTGCAGAGGAAGTCCTTGTTGGTCTTTAGCCTCTATAATTTCAGCATTAATCCTGGGCATTATTGAATCGCCATATTTTGGATCAGGCAGATTGCGATATAAGATATCGTCTAACAACCGCCGTACGTCTACCATTTTGTAACTTTCCTGGCATTGAATCTGGTACTGGCCATCGCTGAGGAACTTTTGTAACCGCTGATAAGGGTAGTCATGGGGTGTCTGGCTGTTTCTGCAGGTTGGGCAGTTACAGGGAATTAAAGTTTTGTAGCGTAGTTGTTCATAAGAGCGGTGAATTTTCTCTAGCTCGTGGGTAATGGCAGAGAGCCAACGCTTTTGATCGCTGCCAGAAACACGGATGCGAATTTCACTTTTTAGGTAATGTTCGGTGACCTCGGCGTGGGCGGCGCCGTTGGTAAATACAACACCGGTTTTCCAGACGAGGGTTTGTTTTTCGATATACTGGTGGAGTTCAACAATGAGGCGGGTGAGAATGCCCTTGGGCATGAAGTCGTAGCGATAGCGCAGGATGAGATTTGAGGTGTCATCCCAAGGATAGTCTGGCTGTTCGGATGAGAGGAGCTGGGGGGCAATGTAGTGATTAGGACGACCAGGAATTTCGTAGCAGAGCTTAAAGTTTTTCATGAGCTGAAGTAGCTCATCGCGCATGTTGGAATATTCGTCTTTTTTCCAAATACTATTGAGTTGCTTACGGGTAAAGCGGCCAAAATTTTCACGAATTTCTTTGGTGTCTAACGCGTCGTAAACGGCGGCGGTACCCCACTCGGGTTTGAGGATAACGTAACGTTTGAGGATAGGGTCCTCGTGAAAGTGGAGAATGACACCTAAATCGTGAAGGTAGTTGCTAAGGCTATTTTGACGCTCTAGCTCGGTAAGTTGGCTGGTGCGGCACAGACCACGATATTTATCGATAGTGATGTAATTGCAGTTGTTAGCATAGTTTTCCAGGGCAGAGCGAACGCGGACCCATACTTTTGGTAGAGGAGTACCAACGTGAGGTAAGCGAACGATGCGCTTTTGGACTGCGTCTCGAATAGTATCTAAACCGCGATTGTTAGCTAAATTAGTGGCTAAGACGGTTTCTAAATTTTTAAACTCGCCGCGTAAGGCACGTTCGTTGACTTCGCATTGGCGGTCTTGCTTCTCATTTTTGATGATAAAGATAGGGCTGTTGTCACTAAGAAGAGAGACAATATTAAGCCAATAGTAGAGGTCAGTATTATCCTGACGAGCATCGACAGTTAGTACATAAAGAGACCGCTTAGTAAGGAAAAATTGGTGAGTGGCATGATAAATCTCTTGACCACCAAAATCCCAGATATTAGTGCGAAATGGTGTGTTGTCGGTTTTACTAAATTCCCAACGAATAACGTCAATACCTTCTGTAGACTTTTCGTCAGAATCAAGCTTGTAGTCAGAGTTAAGGAGCTTTTTGGCAAGAGTAGTTTTACCAGCTCCACCCTCACCAACAATGATGAACTTAGACTCATAAAGCGGTTCAGTCTCGTTAGGATCGAGAACTTGAAAATAGTAGTCAAGAATTTCTTTTACATTGCCAGGGCTATTTAAAATTTCTGGAGGAATCGGAATTGGATTGCTTCGCAAGTCCAAGTACTGAAGACTGGTGAGCTGGACAATTTCAGGCGGCAGCTGGCTGAGTTGGTTTGCGCTGAGGTCGAGCTGGGGGGGGATGGAGAGAGGGAAACTGTCAGGATGAAGAAGGCTGGAAAGAGCTGGATTTGGCTAGGGCAGATTTGACGGAGTTGCCACCGG
>JBHJIL010000109.1:0-43515 GCA_050043465.1 Leptolyngbyaceae cyanobacterium | reverse complement strand
ACTAGGTATCTCCACAATGGCGTTCAACCTGAACGGATTCAACTTCAACCAGTCCATCATCGACTCTCAGGGTCGTGTTGTCAGCACTTGGGCTGACGTGATCAACCGTGCCAACCTGGGTATGGAAGTAATGCACGAGCGCAACGCTCACAACTTCCCCCTAGACTT
Source organism: Leptolyngbyaceae cyanobacterium (assembly GCA_050043465.1). Lineage (GTDB taxonomy): Bacteria > Cyanobacteriota > Cyanobacteriia > Phormidesmidales > Phormidesmidaceae > Leptothoe. Next base: position 43,347 of record JBHJIL010000109.1, on the reverse strand, counting down.
GGCTGCTGGTGAAGCTGCTCCTGTTGCTATGACTGCTCCTGCAATCAACGCGTAGTTGCTTTGAGAAGCTTGCAACTCTAGTTTGAGTTAAAGTGAAAAGCGTCCTTCGAAAGAGGGGCGCTTTTTGCTTTTTAAAGCAAAATTAGCGCTATGGAGTGAAGAGCACCTTCAGATACAGATTATTACACTCTGACGGCTCGTCCGGAGAATTCAACAATGCTTGTGGAGATCCGCATAGAACTCGCACAAACCTTCGGGAGAACATCTAAATGTATGTAGTCACCAATCGAATTTTGCAACCAACAGCCACCCCTGAAGAACGCTTTGGAGCCACATTTAATCGCATGGGGCCTAACGAACTGCGACTGGCTGAAGCTCAAAAGATTGGCGATCGCTGGCAGGTTGATATTCTAGACGACCGCACTACATACAATGGGGAAGATATGTGGGCCAGTGAAGCCGCGTTTCTCAAATCACAGCAGCGGATGCGGCAAAATCAAACTAATGCGCTTTTTTTTGTCCATGGGTTTAATACAGACTTCGGCAATGCACTAGAGAGTGCTCACCGTATAGAACAGCTATACAACCTGGAAGTTATCCTCTTTACCTGGCCGTCTAACGGCGGCGGTGCAATTGAAGGATTATCCAGCTATCAAGATGATAAACGGGATGCGGCTCTATCGATTGGAGCGTTAGACCGATGTTTTGAAAAGCTGGCTGGTTACTTTATGAAATATGCGGATCAGGCTTGTAAGCGTAAGTTTAGCCTAGCCATGCACAGCATGGGCAACTATCTCTTTAAGCGACTGCTGTCTTCTTCAATCTACCAAGGAGAAACCAAGCTGTTTGACAACATTGTCATGCTGGCGGCTGATGTTAATAATGCTGGTCATGCCGAGTGGGTAGACCGGATACGATTCCGCAACAGATTATTTATTACCATCAACGAAGACGATGGGGCTTTATTAGCGTCTAAGACTTTGGCTGGAGAAGAACAAAAAGCACGGCTAGGCCACTGGTCAAAGAATCTCAGCGCCCGCAATGCCGCCTATCTAGACTTTACTGACGCGGCCAATATTATCGCCCACCACAATTACTTTACGGATAACAGCGCCTTACAGAATCCAAGAATTCGAGAAGTCTTTCAACGCGCCTTTAACGGAGAGAAAGCAGAACGGGGTCTGACATTTGATATAGGAACCGGCGCGTATCAGATATTGTAGACATCTAACCCTCAGGCTCTGCCTGGAGCGAAGTGTCGTAGCTCTACCACCAGAAACAGGCAGAGCCTGGAGATTTCTCTAACCAAAAACTGGGCACCAGATGAGATTCTAGCCTACTCTAATAATGCTGCTTGAAACGTTTTGAGCGCTTCAACGTGGTTCTCAATCAGAATGCAGCGGCAGAACGTTTCTAGATCAATACCAGGGACAGCCTCACTATTATCTATTTTTTCATAGAAGGCATCATTTTCAGACCTACGCAGATGATAAAGCTCAAGCACCCCATCTTCCCAAAACCAGACTTCAGAAATTTTCAGGCGCTTGTAAGCTTCCAATTTATCAATGCCACCGCTAGAGAAAACAATTTCAATAGCGAGATCTGGACGTCTGCTGCTAGGGGCCAGCTTGTATGACTCATCCGCTTCTCGTTTAACGTTACTAGCCTCATTTTCCAGTGTCATGGAGCCAGTCGGTTTGAAGTCAAATCCGGCCATCAGCAAGTAAAGCTCTAGCAGAGCTGCAATTCGCTTTTTGATAGTTTCATGAGGCTCTCCGGGCATTTGTTGGATCTCTAAGGTGCCATCTAAAAACGAAATTCGATAGCCTGGCTGATCAAGGAGCTGCTCAACCGCTTTGAACTCACGCCAGGTGAGCCCTTTGAACAGCAGAGGGCTTTCTTTAGGAATTGGGGGAGCCGTTGCCAACGTCATTACGATTGCCTCAAGTCAGCTTGCCTATATCATATGCTAGCCGTTAGTGGCTATGCCAGCAGGTTGTTACTCGCTCCAGGTAGCCCCCGAGAACGAAATTGTTGCGATCGCATCTCCCCTCACTGCTATCTGCAACCACATAGGTGACTGATACTTTCCCTATGGCAAGAGTCTTGAGCTACCACTCGATGATAAGCGAGCCCTTTTCCATATCTACAGAAGGTTGTTTCCCTAGGTTAGCTGTCAGAGCTGTAGTGAAACCGGCTGCTAATAATTCGGTGTTGTCAGAACTGCTCAATTGGATGATCCAGCGGTGGAGTATATCACCGTTGTTATCGATGACTCCCAGGGTGTCGGTAACGTAGCTGTTGCCAATGCTGTCAATTAGAGTACGGGTTTCAGGCTGTTGGGCCAGTAGAAGCCGAACGGCATATTCTCCGCGTATGGTTTTGCTGGTCAGGGTCTCGCCTGGTCTAAGGGGAATCTCTGTAGGCGCAGCAGTACGCTCTCCAGCTAAATAGCGTTCTGGGTTCAAAATCAGTGTGGTATCCTGGGGCGGATCGGCAAAGACCGCATCAACAGCAGCCCATCCCCCGTCATCGCGCACGGCCCGAATAAACTTTAGACCAGCTCCATAGAGAAAAATGTTTTCAAATAGCTGGTCGCTAATAGGACCCTCAGGGGGCAACCGAGCGTGGGCCAAAAAGTCATAGTCCATTAGCTCACTGACGGCCAGCATCGCCTCCCCTTCGATAACGGCGGTAACGGCTTTGTCGTAATCGGGGGCATCCTGGCTTTGTAGATGCAGATTATAGAGGTCGAAATGCTGGTCCTGCAGGGCGTGGAACATTTCGTGTAGCATGACACCGCGCCCGAGCGCATCAGAGCCTGCTGTGGTAACAACCAGCTGTTTGGTTTCGGAATTATACCAGCCGTTGAGATTGGGATCGTCTTGGGGTTGAAAGGTAACCTGGAGACTCTCTTTGAATGTGAGACCTCGCCACTGTTCTAACTCACTCATGACCGCGCTGGCAGAATCGGCCCAGGATGGCGTATCACCGACAAAGGTAATGCGTGGCTGGCTGGCGGCTTCGATAGCAGAAGTACAGCTAAGACCGCTAAAGCTACAGGTCAGGACAAGGATTCCGGATATGACTATTGGCCAGCTATGGATGGGAGATTTTCTTTGCACCAGCATTCGTTTAACCACCTGCAATAAAGACATATCGCAGGATAAAGATAGCGGCTAAAATCCACATACCCAGAGTGGTCTCATTGACTTTACCTTGAAAGGCTTTAACCAGGGGATAGGCAATTAGTCCCATGGCTAGACCTTCGGCAATGGAGTAGGTGAGAGGCATCATGATAATGGTGAGAAAAGCTGCGATCGCAGCTGCCGGGTCGTCCCAGTCAATCAGCCTAGCACCGGACATCATCATCACCCCGACCATAATCAGTGCAGGCGCTGTAGCAAAAGCAGGTATCCCAGAAAAGAGCGGGATAAACAACATGGCCAGGAGGAAAAACGCCGCGGCCACAATGGCTGTAAACCCACTACGTCCCCCTTCAGAAATACCCGAAGCAGATTCAATATAGGTGGTCACAGTGGAGGTTCCCAAAATAGCCCCAGCTGTCGTCCCCACCGCGTCGGCCATAAATGCTTTTTCGACTCCCGGAAACTGACCGTCGCTGTCGATATAGCCAGCTTTTGCTCCCAGTCCGGTCAGGGTGCCGATCGTATCAAACAGGTCTACAAACAAAAAGACAAAAACAATGCTGATAATCTCTAAAATGTTGAGACTAAATAGTTCGCCTAGACCTGTAAAGGCTTGACCAAAGAGATGGGTGGGAGGGGCAGGCAAAGCAATCACCCCCTCAGGCCAGGGAGCTACACCAAACAGCCAGGCTAGTAGCGCGGTGCCAACAATGCCCCACAGCAGCGCCCCAGTAATTCGCCGGGCAAAGAGAAAAGCCGTAATCCCCAAACCCAGCAGCGTCATAGCGGCCTGAGGCGCTCGGAGATCTCCTAAGGTGGTAAAGGTGGCCTCAGACGGAGCAATGATACCGGCTCCTTTGAGAGCAATATAGGCAATAAACAAGCCAATACCGGCAGTCGTGGCATGTTTTACCGCATCAGGAATCGCCGCAACAATCTTGCTACGGACGTTAGTCAGGGTGAGAATAATAAAAATAATTCCCTCGATAAAGACGGCGGCTAGAGCCACCCGCCAGTCAATCCCCATACCCAATACAACAGTAAAGGCAAAAAAGGCATTGATACCCATGCCAGGGGCTAGGGCAAAGGGAAGCTTGGCATAGAGGCCCATAATTAAGGTTGCGATCGCAGCCGAAATTCCCGTTGCCATCACCAGCTCTCCAAACAAGTCTCCTGACTCATTGAGGAATACTGCATCCGACAAAATGGCCGGATTAACAATAAGGATGTAGGCCATGGTAACAAACGTTGTTGCTCCAGCCAGTACTTCCGTAGGCAGATCGGTACCTAGAGCGTCAAAGTGAAAAATGTTGGCGATAGTTCTGAGTAAACCAGACGACGGTTGGATATTTTCTGATTGATTGGACATGCCTCTGCTTCGTTGCTTGACTCTAGTCAAATATGGATGCCTTCTATAGTCTGTCTAGGTGGTTACCGAGCCAGCAGATGTAATATTTATTTTTGTTCGAGCGGCGTATTGATACCAAGGTGATTGCTCAACTCGATAGCAAGAGAGATAACTGAGGAGAGAGGGTGGTTTAAGGTAGCCGACCGGACAGCCGTAAGCAAACCGCATCCCCCCTCGGACTAGAATCCATGGAGCGCTGGCAGACGGTACTCATCCACATGGCTCACTACGCAGCCAGCGCATCTTTTGCGTCTAGACTTTTTAGAGAGCATCACGTCCTAAACCTACTGTAGAGATTTTTTGTAACGCCATCGTTCAAAGCTCTAGGCTAGAACTTAAGATTAGTTCATCTCCTAAAGTTCAAAAAGGTGATTTTGTAGGTCTGTAGAATAGCAGATAGCTTTTCTACATCTATTTCTACATCCAACGGTGGCCATGCGTGTTTTTGTGGTTCTATTTAACGCTCGGACTGAAAATGAGGGAATTCACTCCCTAAAAGTCGGCGATCGCAACATTGTGCTGATGTTTGAAGACGAAGACGATGCCACCCGGTTTGGCGGCCTGCTAGAGGCCCAGGACTTTCCACCCTGCAGTGTAGAAGGATTTGAGTCGGAGGAAATCGAGGAGTTTTGCCAGGGTGCAGGCTATGAAGCCAAGCATGTAGAAACCGGCACGCTGGTGATGCCACCAGAGCAAAATTTAGAAGCCAAGGATTGGGATCCTGACACCCGTCCAGACCGAGCAGCCCCGTCGCCAGCCGAATCTGCTCAGGATATGTCGCAAAACGAGCTAGATCGAATCCGACAGCAGTTAGAGAATCTGCTCTAGCAAACGTCTGGCTAGTGAATCGAATTTTTTTCTTAATCTATGTCTGATCCTCTCAACGACCGCGGCTACCTTCTCACCGAACAGATCAATCCCCACAGCCAGAACCTGGACCAGCTGTCAACGCTGGAGATGGTGCAGGTCTTTAATCAAGACGATCGGCGGACGGTGGATGCGATCGCAGCTGCCGCCCCCGTGTTAGCCAAAGCCATTGACGCTACCGCCCAGTCCCTCCGAGCAGGCGGGCGCTTATTTTACGTGGGGGCTGGAACCAGCGGTCGTCTAGGGGTGCTCGATGCCGCAGAATGTCCGCCAACATTTTGCACACCGCCCGAGCTGGTCCAGGGAATCTTAGCTGGGGGGCCCCCCGCGTTACTAAAAAGCTCAGAGGCGCTGGAGGACCTGCCTGAAGATGGAGCCACGGCCATGGCCACTTATCAAATTTCTGCCCTTGATGTCGTAGTTGGAATTACGGCAGGCGGTACCACACCCTATGTCCACGGTGCGCTAAAAGAAGCCAACCTGCGAGGTGCAACCACAATTTTTATCGCCTGTGTCCCGGCAGACCAGGTCGATATTGATGTAGATATTGACCTACGGTTGCCGGTAGGTCCTGAAGTACTTGCTGGGTCTACCCGACTCAAGTCAGGGACCGTTACAAAAATGGCGCTCAATATTTTATCGACAGGGGTAATGGTCAAACTGGGCAAAGTTTACGGCAACCGCATGGTTGATGTCTCGGTTACCAATACTAAACTGCACGATCGGGCCCTGCGGATTATCTCTGCCCTGACCGACCTATCAAGAGACGATGCCAATAGTCTGCTGGGTCGTAGCGACCAAAAGGTGAAGCTAGCGCTGCTGATGCACTGGGCCCATGTAGAGAAAGCCGACGCTCAGATGGCGCTTGACCGTAACAAAGGCGACCTCAGACAAGCATTAGCCAGTATAGAAAAACCCCACGTAGGCCAGTAACCCGCCCATCATGCCCTACACCGATTTACCAGGCTACCTAGAAGCCGCCCATACGGGCAAAGTCGTGACATTTCCCACAGATACTGTGTGGGGAATCGCCGTCAAACCTGACTACAGTCAAATCCTTTATAAATTGAAACAGCGTAGTCTAGAAAAATCTCTAATTTTGCTAGGAGCTAGCGCCGCCGACCTGTGGCCCTATGTCTCAATCGCTCAGACTATCTGGCAAACAACCACAGAACGTCACTGGCCAGGGCAGCTAACGCTGGTGGTTCCAGCCAGTCCGCAGGTACCTCTAGCCGTGCATCCAACCACCCCTGACACGATTGGGGTACGAGTGCCGAACCATCCTGTAGCGTGTCAGATTCTAACGCGGACAGGGCCTCTAGCGACTACCAGTGCGAACGTATCCGGACAGCCAAACTTGATGAATGTTGACCAGGTTTTAAGCCAGTTTCCCCAGGTTTACGGATTAGAAGACGAAGCACTGAAAACACTGATAAATGAGCCAGATAACGATATCCCCCTGCCGCCGCCCTCTGGTTTACCCTCCACAGTTGCTCGCTGGCAGTCAGAACATTGGGAGATTTTACGTCAGGGAAGCGTCTATTTGTAGAGTATAAGTAATGAGGATACGCTCTCATTATGATTAAGAGTCCCTATTTAAATTCCTATGGATTGGCAAACGGCAATATTAGTCGGCACAGGTTTTGTTGCTGGAGTAGTGACCGCAAGTCTGCGGCAAATACGCCAATCCGATAGTACTACCGTTTTAGATGCCTCTACAGGCGAGCAAGAGAAGGAGATTGCCAGCGCTCCATCCACTCAGGGAATTCCTCCAGAGAATCCTCAAAGCCTTGCCTACGAGCGTCTAAGCCAGCTAGAACGATTTAAAAGCGGCTTTCTGGCTCGCACAGCCCATGAGTTGCGATCGCCCATCAACAGCGTCATTGGTCTACACCAGTTAATTTTAGAGGGGTTGTGCGAAAATCCAGAAGAAGAAAAACAGTTTACGGCTGAGGCCAAGGAAGCGGCTTATAAAGTATTGCAGCTGTTTGATACCATCATTGCCGCTTCAAAGCTCGATATCGGTCGTGAAGTACCTGTGCTTGAGCCGATTGCCCTGGCCACGCTGTTTAAGACCTTAGAAGAGCTGACCCGGCTACAGGCCGCTAATAGCAATCTGCGGCTAACGTTTAAGCCCACTCAGCTAACCGTGACCAGCGATCTAAAATGGCTCCAGATGCTGCTGATCACGCTGATCGACGATGCGATTACAGCCACCAAGCTCGGGCATATCACCCTAGACGCCATGGCTGATGGCGACCATGTCGTTTTGAGCTTAGAAGCCGATCGACCGACCAGCGATTTGTGTGTCCGACTAGATACGTCTCTTTATGGGCGCGAAGTAGATTTAAGCAACCTCTCTTCTGTGTATCTTTCTACCGGTTTAACATTGGCAGTTGCGCAAGAGATGACGACCGCTCTCAAGGGGGAGCTGGTACTACCTAAAGAAGAAGACGCACCGATTATCAAGGTGAAACTACCTGCTCATTAGTTTTTATCCACTGCAGCTCCAACGGTTTTTTCTTTTGATTCCTAGTCCTAGCCCCATTATTGATACTGCTAATACGGCCCCATACCACAAAGCTCGCGGTAAACCCAAGGTTTTGATCGTTGATGATCTGCCCAGTAATCTACGATTGCTATCAGCGGCCCTAACCCAGGCTGGATATAATGTCTGTAATGCCAGCAGCGGCACTAAGGCAATCATGCGTATCGCGGCTGAGCTGCCCGATCTTATTCTGTTGGATATCCGCATGCCCGATCTAGACGGGTTTACTGTTTGTCATCAGCTGCACAGTGATGCAAACACAGCCGATATTCCGATCATTTTTATGAGCGCCCTGGATGATGTTTCAGGCAAGCTAAAAGCGTTTTCAGTGGGAGGCGTAGACTATATTACCAAGCCGTTTCAGATTCCTGAAGTTCTAGTGCGTATAGAACATCAGCTAGAGCTGAGACGGCTAAGAGAAACCCTTAAAGCTCAAAATCAGAAGCTGCGCATCATCCTACATCAGTACGAAATTGCTGAGACGCAAATCTACCAGATCAATCAGGAATTAGAACAGCGAGTTCTAGACCGCACCGATGAACTGCGTAATGCTAACGCTACACTACAGCAAGAGATTTGCGAGCGCCAGCAAGCTCAGGCTCAGCTGATGCATCTGGCGATGTATGACACCCTGACAGGACTCCCCAATCGAACGCTGTTGATTGAGCATTTGGAGGAGGTTGTTCTAGCGAGCCAATCAATGTCTCATCAGCTGTCGGCACTGCTGATGATAGACTGCGATCGCTTTAGAGCAATTAACGATACCTTAGGACATTTACGGGGCGATCAGCTGCTAATCGAAATTGCAAGCCGGATTATAGCCATCATTTCCGGGGATAGCTTTGCAGCGAGACTGACTGACGACAAGTTTGCCATCGTACTACCGCCGATGTCGGACGCTAGCCTGATGCTACAGCTGATCCAACGGCTACAGCAAAGTTTGGCAGACCCCATTGAACTAGAGAATCACGAAGTTACCGTTAGCCCCAATGTAGGCATTGTGCTGGTTTCCCCCAGCTATCGTCAGGCCGAGCATGTTCTCCGGGATGGCGCACTGGCATTGATTCAAGCCAAGCAGCAAAACCAGGGATGGTTAGCGTTTCAGCCAGAAATGCACGAGCAGGCCCTACGCCGGCTTACGCTAGAAGGAAAACTACGGCAGGCGCTACGACAGCAGCAGCTACAGATTTTTTATCAGCCCATTGTTGCCCTGGCAGCCTCAAATGCAGTTGGCCCCATCGTTGGCTATGAGGCCCTGGTACGATGGCAGCCAGAAGGAACGTCTGATTTTTTATCCCCCGCAGACTTTATTCCACTAGCGGAAGAAAGCGATCTGATTTCCCAGCTGGGAAACTGGGTCTTTCGCTCAGTGTGTGAACAGCTCAGTCAGTGGCATACGGACTGTCCATCTGCACCAGTGCCGTTTGTGAGTGTAAATTTTTCAGTGCGTCACCTGCAAGATGAACAATTTTCCCAACAGATCCATTCCGTCCTACAGCAAACTCAGGTTCAACCTGCCTGGGTTAAATTTGAAATCACGGAAAATCTTTTAATCGGTGACGATCAGCCAATGTTGGAGACATTAGAGCAGCTCCGACGCTGGGGAATTCAAATCAGTATTGATGATTTTGGGACCGGCTACTCGTCTTTGAGCTATTTGAAACAGCTGCCAGTGGATACCCTCAAAATTGATCGAGCCTTTATTAAAGATATTGAATCTAATCCTGATAACTTCAAGATTGTTGAGGCCATTGTCAAACTTGCCCAGGCATTAAAAATAGATGTAGTCGCTGAAGGGATTGAAACAGAATGGCAGGCCCAGCAGCTAACCAAGCTGGGATGTACCTATGGCCAGGGGTACTGGTTTTCTCATCCGTTAGATAGCCAAACTGTTGGCAGTTTGTTGCATCAGTCAGATGAGAACACGATATAGAGAGAAGTCGTATTTTTACTGCTCACCGCGAATGCTGAGATATCGATTGTGGCGAATAGCAGCCATGGTGTGCTGAATATCTGGGGGGGCATTCCCTAGGATTTTAAGCAGGTGGGAACCCAGCTCTAAAGCAGCTTCAAATTCGGGCTGTACGACTTCTCTGGCCCCAGCCTGGGTGAGACTATCAATCTCAGCCGTGATATGAGCCCGAGCAATAATATCCAGTTGGGGAGCGATCGCAAGCGCCCGCTTTAGTAACATCCGAGCGCTGGTGGGATCGGGTAGAGTAATCGCTAGTGCGATCGCTTTTTCTAGATGAGCTTTTTCCAAAATTTGCTCCGCATCAGCATCGCCCAAAATATATGGAATTTTACGATGGCGCAGAGCTTGAATAGCAGCTTCGCTATTTTCAAGCACCAGGACCGGACAGCCCTGCTGCTGCAGAATATTAACCACCACCTGTCCCACACGACCGTAGCCTGCCACCACAATATGATGGGTTAGCTCATCCTCGATCCACACCTCCTGAGGCGACTCCCACCGAGTTAGCAAAGACCGCAGATAGGAAGACGCTAACAGGGTTTCGGCGATCGGATTAGCAAACTTGAACAAAATTGGGGTGAATACCAGTGTGATCGCCGTCGTTCCTAGTAGCAGCAAGTAAGTTTGTTCTGAAATCAGATTGTTTTCTAAACCTACCAGCGCCAGAACAAACGAAAATTCTCCAATTTGGTTGATCCCTAAACTGGTGCGTAATGACGTTTTAAACGAATAACCAAAAGACAGAACCACCGGTAGCACAATCAGCGCTTTACCCACCATTGCCAGAGCCACTAAGCCCAAGATGATCCCCGCATTTTGGATCAAAATTTGCGGATCGATCAGCATACCAATAGAGGTAAAAAACAAACAAGCAAAGGTATCCCGCAGCGGTAAAAATCGACTGAGGGCATGATCGGCATAGTCAATTTCTGAAATCATCAGACCGGCCGCAACTGCACCGATCTCAATAGATAGACCCAAACGAGCGGTGATTAAAGCAATACTCAGACACAGCGCCAGCAGCGTTAGCAAAAACAATTCGCTGCTTTCGGTGCGGGCAACGGCGCGGATGGTGCGGGGTACCATCCAGTAGCCCGCTGAGATCGCAATGCCAATAAAGAGCACAACCTTCAGCAGCGACAGTCCCAAAATCGGCAGCAGCGAGCCTTGGGAATTGAGCGACGGCACAATGGCCAGCATCACCCCCAAGGCCAGATCCTGAGCAATTAAGATCGCCAGCATAATCTGACCATGACGGGTAGTTGTTTCTCCTCGTTCTGTTAATGTTTTGAGCACAACTGCCGTGGATGACAAAGACAGCACGGCCCCCAAAAAGATACCCTGGGTAATCGAGGTAGCCCACCCTAGCAAGCTAGTAATAGTGGCCACCGCAGCAGTGGTAATACCAATCTGTAATACGCTGCCCTGAAGAGCTATATTGCGCACACGATTCAGTTCTGTTAGAGAAAACTGCGCCCCCAAAGAGAATAGTAAAAATGCAACTCCCAGCTCTGCTAGCCCTTGAATCGCAGCTGAATCACTCACCAAGCGAAATCCCAGCGGTCCAATAATGAGTCCTGCCAGTAAATAGCCCAGCAGAACGGGCTGCTTTAACCGATTGCTAAGGTAGCCACCAATGGCAGAGGCCCCCAAAACGGTAGTGAGATCGAGTATAAAACCAACGCTACTTGCGGCCATAAGTTAGAAACTGGATAAGGACAAAGAGAGCACATTCCATCAACGGCACAAATCAAACGGATGATATCAATGCGTTTTTTAGGGATTGACCTTGGCTGGCAAACTGGACCAACCGGGACTTGCTGTCTAGATCTGACGTTAGATACCTTGTCTTTGAGTCATCTGGGTCGGCTGTCTACCCATGGGGAGGTACTCGTCTGGATAGCCGCCCAGGCTCCAACCCCAGTTCCCGCCATGGTAGCGGTGGATGCACCGACAATTATTCCTAACCTGACCGGGATGCGAGAGCCCGATCGCTTAGCACACCGATACTTCGGGAAATACCATGCTGGTTGCTACCCGGCCAATCGGTCTTCAACATTTGCGCCTCGGCTGCTAACGTTTGCTCAGGCACTAGCCGACCAAGGGTTTGACCATGCCTCTACTATAGAACCGCAGCAGCTAGGGCGCTATCAGATAGAGTTTTTTCCTCATCCGGCCATAGTGCATCTATTTGGTCGCAATCGAATTCTAAAGTACAAAAAAGGTCGGGTGGCTGAACGACGTCAAGAGCTAGACAAGCTGCGATCGCTCATGCTGCAGCATCTGCCCCACCATCGACCGCGCCTAGCCATTACCGATCTGCCGGCTATTCCCCACAAGGGCAAGGCTCTCAAAGCTGTCGAAGACCAGCTAGACAGTATTATCTGTGCCTACGGAGCGGCTCACTGGTGGTACTGGGGGCACCAGCGCAACCAGGTTTTAGGCAGTTTAGAAACAGGCTATATCGTCACCCCCAACCCCTACGATGTGCGTAACTATCGTCCGGCTATAGTTCCAAGCGGTGGCAGTTGAACGGATCTTCAGCCCGGTCGTAGCAGTGGTGTTCTGCGAGGGCACAACGATTGACCCGATTGTAGTTATAGATATCCCAAATTTGCACCTCCTGGCGATCGCTCAAATTTTCCCGGATGGTTTGCTTAGAGCTAGCTGGGATCGTGGCAAAAAATGACTCCCAGTGATACCCCCGTTCGTGAGTAAAGCAAAACTTACGAACATGGCATAGCCACAGAGGAATTAGAGAAGTGTCCGGCGAGGCTTTGATAGCGGTCATGAGGGCGCAGTATTTATTAGACTTTATTTCCTTACTGTAGACAGGTCAGACGCGTAGAAATAGAACCGAAGCGCGTCAGCTAAGATGGTCTAGTTCTGACGGACTACAGACATGGTTCAATTATTTCAAACCATGTCTGTAGTCCATAAGCCACGGTGCTTTCTACCACCGTATAGATCGGTTATTACGACGTCTGCAGACACCATTGCTTCAGCAGACTTGATAGGATAGTTCTATCTGCAGCTCACTTCATCTAGCTCATATTCTCCCAACTCTCGGGCAGCCATGTCTCAAGAACTCAGGGAATGTGAATAATTTTGAAGTAATATATCTATTGCCTGGGGCAGCGATTGAACTGCCCTCACTTTTCCAAGTCTGCTTTAGCTCTGAATGGTCCTGAAACGGTCCTAAAGGTGGTCAAAAACTGTTTGGAGACGTAGTTAAACCCTAGAGAATACCCATGAAAGATCTCAGTCGTTATAGAAATATTGGCATTTTTGCCCACGTAGACGCGGGTAAGACCACCACCACCGAGCGGATTCTGAAGTTGACCGGTAAGGTACACAAGATCGGTGAGGTGCATGATGGTGCGGCGACCACCGACTTTATGGATCAGGAAAAAGAGCGCGGTATTACGATTCAGTCTGCTGCCACGTCCTGCTTTTGGAATGACCACCAGCTGAACATCATTGACACTCCAGGCCACGTTGATTTCACCATTGAGGTCTATCGCTCGCTGAAAGTGCTAGACGGTGGTGTCGGCGTATTTTGCGGCTCGGGCGGTGTAGAGCCCCAGTCTGAAACTAACTGGCGCTACGCTAACGACTCCGAAGTTGCTCGTATTATTTACGTCAACAAGCTGGACCGTACCGGTGCTGATTTTTATCGGGTAGTTAAGCAGGTCAAGGATATCCTGGCGGCAGAACCCCTAGTAATGGTGCTGCCCATTGGTATTGAGAACGACTTTGTCGGCGTGGTTGACCTACTGACTGAGAAGGCCTGGATATGGGATGACTCGGGTGAACCGATGAACTACGAAATCAAAGATGTCCCTGAGGATATGGCTGATGACGTAGCTGAATGGCGCGAGAAGCTGATTGAGCTGGCTGTTGAACAAGACGATGATGTGATGGAGAAGTACCTCGAAGGTGAGGAACTCTCCATTGATGAGATTAAAGCCTGCATTCGTAAAGGGACTCGCGAGCTAGCCTTCTTCCCCACCTACTGCGGTTCTTCCTTTAAGAACAAAGGTGTACAGCTGGTGCTAGACGCCGTTGTGGACTACCTGCCTAGCCCCACTGAGGTGAAGCCTCAGCCTGAGGTGGATATTGAAGGTAATGAAACTGGCGGCATGGCCGAGGTCAATCCTGACTATCCTCTGCGCGCCCTGGCATTCAAGATTATGGATGACCGCTTTGGTGCTCTCACATTTACCCGAGTTTACTCCGGTACCCTCAAGAAAGGTGACACCGTCCTCAACACCGCCACTGGCAAGACCGAGCGGGTCAGCCGCATTGTAGAAATGCACGCTGATGACCGACAGGAGATGGACAGCGCCCAGGCTGGTGATATTGTCGCTCTGCTGGGAATGAAAACCGTCCAGACGGGTCACACCCTGTGCGATCCTAAGAAGCCTGCCACATTGGAGCCCATGGTCTTCCCCGATCCGGTGATTTCCATTGCGGTTGAAGCCAAGGATAAGGGCGGCTCTGAGAAGATGGGTATTGCCCTGGGCAAGATGGTCCAGGAGGACCCCTCCTTCCAGGTGGAAACCGACCAGGAAAGTGGCGAAACTATTCTCAAGGGAATGGGCGAGCTGCACCTGGATATTAAGGTGGACATCCTTAAGCGCACCCACGGTATTGAAGTGGAAGTGGGTAAGCCTCAGGTGGCCTACCGTGAGTCCATCACCAAGGTGCTCAACGATAGCTACACCCACAAGAAGCAGTCCGGTGGTTCGGGTCAGTTTGGTAAGATCGAGTACACCATTGAACCGAATGAAACCGGTGAAGGCTTTAGCTTTGAGTCCAAGGTGACCGGTGGTAATGTACCCCGTGAATTTTGGCCTGCGGTGGAGAAGGGCTTTGCCTCCTGTATGGAAAAAGGCATGCTGGCCGGATTCCCGGTAGTTGACTTTAAGGTGACTCTTACCGATGGTGGGTTCCACCCGGTTGACTCTAGTGCGATCGCATTTGAAATCGCTGCTAAAGCAGGCTATCGTCAGTCCTTTGTCAAAGCCGGTCCCCAGATTCTAGAGCCGATCATGGCCGTAGATGCCTTTGCCCCTGAAGACTATGTGGGTGACGTTATCGGTGACCTCAACCGTCGTCGCGGCATGATCAAGTCTCAAGAAGCAGGCCCCACAGGTGTTCGCATCAAGGCCGACGTGCCCCTGAGCGAAATGTTTGGCTACATTGGTGACCTGCGCACCATGACCTCCGGTCGCGGTCAGTTCTCCATGACCTTTGATCACTATGCTCCATGCCCCAGAAATGTGGCTGAAGAGGTGATTAAGGAAGCCAAGGAACGTCAGGGTGTAGCTGTCTAGCAAACTGTTTAGTAGCTTCAATCTCTCTTGTTAGAACAATGAATGCAGCCCCCGACGAATTCGTCGGGGGCTTTTTTGTCATCGTCTACTATTGAAGCGACGTTCCATGGAACGTCTCTTCAATAGTTACGTTTGAAATTTATTCGTGACTTACGCCTAAACTTCAGTTTTTGCCAAAACGCGGTTTAGCTTACCGCTTTTGTACCCCTCCAAATCCAGGGTCACATAGGCAAACCCATAGCCTTGGAAAGCTGCCACCAGCACCTCGAGATCCACCGTCATCACAAACTCCTTAATCTCACTGGCCGGTAGTTCGATCCGAGCCGTCTCTCCATCAGAGCGCACCCGCAGATTGCGCACCCCTAGCTGACGCAGATAGCGCTCACACTGCCCCACCCGGTGTAGTTTCTCTGTTGTAATCAGCTCACCATAGGGAAATCGCGAACTAAGACAAGGCTGAGACGGCTTATCCCACCAAGGCAAACCCAGATATTTTGACATTTCCCGTACTTCCAGCTTGCTGATGCCAACTTCTGCCAAAGGCGATCGCACGCCGCGTTCTTTTGCTGCTTGGATACCCGGACGATAGTCCTGAAGGTCGTCGGCATTGAGCCCATCCACCACGTAAGGATAGCCCTCAGCAATGGCTAAAGGCTTGAGGGTGTCATGTAGCTCGCTTTTGCAAAAGTAGCAGCGATTAGTGGGATTGCTGGTGTAGTTAGGGTTATCCATCTCATGCGTCTGTACAATGCGATGGACTAGCCCCATATATTCTGCCTGGTGTTTAGCAGCGTCTAGGTCTTCTAGCATCAGCGACGGCGATTCTGCCGTGACCGCAAGGGCTCTATCACCCAGGACGTCGTCAGCGACCTTAGCGACCAATGTGCTATCGATGCCCCCGGAGTAGGCAATCAAGGCCCGGTCCATGTCATAAAAAATCGACTGAAGCTGCTGCAGTTTTTGAGTGATCATCATAGTCTTCGAAACGTGGGATAGGTCTTCAGCCAGCATTGCTATATTTAGCCTAACCAAATTTTCTACAGCCCACGCTACTATTACTTCTGTCAGGTTAGCCCAGCCAAGACAAGTCAACCCTCCAAAAGCCTGACAGCCGCTCACCTAACGCAGTTATCTGTACCCATCCTCAACGTCAGAAATATGGCCGAAAAAAAGGAACTAACTCATCCACAGTACAAAGCAGACCGTGATGTCGTCACCAACCTACTAAACGGTGAACCCACAGACTTTAATTTGATTGAGCTCGCACGACTGCGCATTCGCTACGACGGGTTCCCAGGGGCACGAGATATCCAACAGGACTTAGACAAAGCACTGACCAACTGGTCGCTGAGCGAAGACGAGCTGATGACAAAAACCCGCGACATTCATCAGCAAGAGATGCTGTATAAGGCACAGCGAACTAAAAAAGAAGATTGGAGCTAAGAGACACCCATGGCCGCAGGTCAGTCAGCTAGACCCAGCGACCGTGGGCAACTGCTTTAGTTCACCTGGATACTTTCAATCATCCAGCTGCCTGGAGTATCACTAAACGCGGCTACAAAGTCCGTTTCATCCCATGCTTGCACCGTGTCGATGGCAACGGTTCTAACATTTTCTGACCGATCAGCTTGCTGAGAGCGAATAGTCAGCGTCACATTGTTGGCAGTGGTTAAGCCATTATTCAAGACAGTGCCTTTGATACTGTTGCCCTCGACTCGTACACCCACTGCCCATATATTCGTCAGCAAATCGCGCTGAGCAGAGGACGGTTCTCCGGTAGTTCCAACGGATCGGCTAGAGCGACTGCCTGAAAATCGAGGCTCAGGACCGGCAGGACTTTGGGCAACCCCAAGCGCCGCTCTAAACTCTGTGCAGTTAGGTGCAGCAGCAGCCGTCTTCTGAGTGTGCGCATAAAACTGACGTCGCCAGTCCAGAAGAGTTTGGCGATAGTCTGGCGTAATCGTTGACGATGCGATCAGCTTACTCGATACCTCAATCGCTCTGTACCAGTCTTTGGCACAGACAGCCTGATTTAAATCCTCTTGAATATCTACATTTGAAACTGCAGCATTGGCACTTTCAGCCGTGGTAGCAGTTCCAGCTAGCGCCAGCAAAGAGCCAAGGATAACGGGGGCTTTCATAGATTAGAGCTAAGAGAAAACTACTTGCTTATGCATTCAACAAGTACAGCTACAGCTCAGGATCAGATGTATGAAGATATAATGCAGAGATGGCTCAACATACGGAATTGGCTAGAAAAGATTGAACTCAAACCCGTCGTCAGCACTCAGCGTCAAGGGCTCCTATAGAAAATCGAATTCAGCACCCTAAGGCTCAAACAATGGAGTGATTGGAGTACCTGTCAAAGTAATTGTCGGTTCCAGATCGCAACGCCCAATCATTGCTTCCCAACGAGACGGAAAATCAGGGTCAATAAAGGTTATTTCAAACCGTCCCCAATAGTAGGTAGGTTCACCATTGGCGTCTTCTCTAAAGGTATCGCAGCGTAAAGAAGAAGACTCTTGTACCCAGTATCCGCTGTAGGCACCCCGATCGGTATACACTCCAGCCAAACCATCAATAAAGATTGTTCCAATCCCCTCACCATAGGTCCAAATAGCGGTTCTGTTGCGTTCATCTTGATAAACGACATCATATTCTTCCGTAGACCAACGCTGGTCCGCTAAAACCCTTTGGGGAATAAACGCAGTTAATAGCAGCGCTGCCGCCAGAAAGATAGGATTACCCTTAACCATAGTGATTTGAATTGACATCTTAATCAAGACTAGCTTAATTCTCTACAAATCCTAAATAACGTTAGCCGTTGTTACCTTTATGGATTAGAGCACCCAATGCTAGACATCAGCGTCTTTTGCGGCGAAACCATAAAGTCATTTTCAATTTACGTGAAAAGTTCTTTGGTATTGTCCCAACTGCTCTGAGCATTGCAATTCCTGACTGGATTACGGGGAACTACATAGGAATTGAGTCATGGGCAACAAATGTGAAGGGGTGGCCATCACCCTGACACGAGCTAAAAAGATAATAGCGTTTTTATTATTAGGAATTACGGCTGCTATAGGCAGTAGCTGCAATAGCAGCCACCAGATTGAGGCATCTATAACCGCGTTGCAGATTGAGCCACTATCACCGAGTGAGCCTATACTACCAGCTAAAACAGTAGCTGAAGATCTCCCACTCACTCCCAGTGAACTGCAAGAGTTTGATAGCATTATGCTGGAATTAGACCCTGACCAGCAACTAGTTAACAAAATCACTCAGCAAAAACTCTCTACTATTGTACAAGTAACGACTGGTCCCGGTTTTCTTGCCCTCGCCCAAGACCGACAGCAAGAGATTGCCGTAGGCATGCAAACTGGTTTGGGTCAAGTCTGTTTATGCAGTCCTCACCTAAAGTTCAGCACTGAAGACGGGCAGCAGATAATCGAACTTGATCAACAACGTTGGCACTGATCGCCATCCAATAAAGGGCAGCTAAACCAGTGGGACAAAACGCGCAATTTGCCAAACCCGGCACCTACAACAATGGGGCTCTTCTGGAAATGACGCACGAATTTTTTCAGCTATATCATTAGCCTGGCCTAGATCTGACAGCAGCCCCCATTGATTGACATCTAAAGGCATAAAGATCTGCGGAAATCTACCACAGTTAGTTAAGACACTGTTGCCATCATCGCCATCAACAATGTCAAAGCCGCAGAATTCAAAAGGAGAAGAGACTTTTTGAAGACGAGCGGGCTGTTCATAAACAGCTAGCAGCTGATCTTTACCTGGACGCCAGACAACGCGCTGACGAGCGTAGTCAAAATCTGTAAACCAGGTGATGCGAAAATCTACCTGCACATTGTGGGCCCAGTCTTCATCAATGAGATTCTCAACCAGGTCGGGGCAGAGAAAACTGTCTAGGGTGACGAGTTCGGTGATGTGGGTAAAGCCAGAGAACTGCACATAGCTATGCCAGTCTTTACCTTGAGATGGCATAAAGCGCTGCCGGGCAGTAAACCACCAGTGGGCCATATGACTGTTTTTTAATAGGACTGACGCAATTTTAAAGAATCCATCTCATCAGTTGCGTACATCCTATGGATATCAAATAGCATCTAAGACACCGTCATCTATTGAGGACACACATAACAACAGACAACCCGTCAAAGATTCCGGCTGATGGCTTGTCTCTCCAGGTGCAGTTACCCGTTCACCTGGATAATACACCTGAGCATCCACCACAAAATCTCCCTCTAATACCAGCACAGTCTCTCCGCTGGCATGATAATGATTTGGAAACAGTCCCTTCCCAACCTTTCGCGCAAAAAATGCGGCCTCACGGAATACATCATCCGTCTGCCAAGTCGCCACCGTCACACCTGAGTCACCGGGCATCAAACACCAGTCCAACTCAGTCGCCTTTTGCTTTAGCTCAGCAATGGGTAAATCTAACAGTTTCAGCAAATCTGAACTTGCCCCGGTAGGCTGCCCAGCAATCCGCTGAAATAAGCGAGCCTTCAGATCTGTCGCCATCGGCACAGAGGGCACACCATAAGCCAGTGTCGCTGCCGTCTCTTCAAACTCACGAACCGTCTGCTCCAGCTCCGCACTATCCGATAGCACCTGCTCAAAATGCCGACGCTCATCCGCCTCTAGCCCATCAAGGGCATAGAGCGCGGCCGCATCGACGGCGTCAGCATTTTGATAGGAGTCAGAAGATGTCATGTCTTTAATAGTAACCTAGCATTCAAAAAATCGTTTTTTAGAGTGCAGGTGTATAGGTATACGCGCGCTGACTCGGTTTGGATCTCATGTTGTTTTAATCTGGACCTAAGGCTTGTTTCAGCTTTCGCAAACCCAGGCGTACCCGCGTTTTAACCGTTCCCAGGGCCAGTCCCGTTTGCTTTACAATTTCTGACTGGCTATAGCCCTGATAGTAGGCCAGCTCAATCACGAGGCGCTGCTCATCGGGTAGCTCACTCAGGGCCTGGGCCACTACCGCGCGCCGCTCGTTAATGATCAAGGCTTCCTCCGGCACATCAGATGAACTCACTTGAGCCGTATTTGTCGCCGCTTCGACTACCTTAGTTTGCCGCTGCCGCTGTCGCAGTCGATCTAATGAGCGACTGCGGGTCATTAGAAATAACCAAGAATCTACCCGGCTACGGCTGGCATCGTAACGAGCAGCCGTCCGCCAGGCCTTAGCAAATACATCTAGGACAACTTCTTCCGCCTCTTCCACCGAGCCTAAAATTTTGAACGCTAGGGAATACATCACTCGAGCATAGCGATCATAAAGCTGGCTCAAGGCGACCTGATCCCCTTGCACCATGCGACCAATCAGTTCAGTTTCGTCCTTAGATTGCAGTTTGACCATTTATTTCAACGTTTGCTGTTGCTGATTTAAGAGGTGAACCGATCTGTGAAACATGCTATTTGCCGATGTTCTATCAATAAAACCATAGTTCGGATCAGCGACAGCAAACTTTATTTTTGAAACCGAGAGATCCAATCCATCAAACCCAGCGTATACCCATTCAGATTGCATAAAATCATCGCTAACCAACAGAGCAGGAACCAGCTGCTCTAACAGAACTGACGACTTTTCATATGTTGTCATGGCCCTTGCTCCTAAGCAACTGGGGTCGACGGTGCGATGCGTGCGATTTCACAAACCTTATTCTATTCGTTTCCCCAAAGGAGAACTTGAACCATGCTAAATTCTTTGCAAAACACTCTAAATTACGTCACTAAGCGCCAAACTTGGTTAAAACTCAGTGGGATCATCCTAGCCACCACTCTCACCCTGGGCGGCACAGCTACCTTTATTAATGCGTCCGATCACGACGATGGCGAAGTCGATGTTAAAGGTCGGAACCTCAACCTAACGGATGTCTATGCATTTAGAGAAAAAGACCAAAACCCTGACGCTTCTGAAGACGACATCATCCTGGTGATGAATACCAATCCTCGCTCTGTAGCACGGCAACAGTATTATTTCAGCACCAACGCTCGCTACGAGTTTCACATTGACTCCGTTGCCAACAAAGACGCAAAGGTCGAAGGTCAGCCAGATATGACCCTACGCTTTGAATTTGGTGCTCCCAACAGCAGCCAAGAACAGGAAGTGACCATTACCACCCTGAGAAATGGTAAAGCACAAAAGAAAACAGCCATCACCACCCCTCTACTAGACGACTCTCCTAACCTAACAAATGTCAAAATAGGTCAAGAAAATCTCACCGTATTTGCTGGTCTGAGAGAAGACCCCTTCTTCTTTGATGTGGAACAATTCTTCCGCGTCCGGGCTGGAGCTGCAGGCATCAGCCCTGCCGTTGGATTCCGTGAACCTAACAAAGCCGTTGACTTTACCACTGGCTATAACGTCAACACCATTGCCGTCCGGGTTCCCAAAACCCTATTACAAGGGCGCACCCACAGCGACGTCTTTGATATCTGGACGACCATTTCCACCCCCGATGCCGAAGGTAAGTATGTCCAAGTTGAGCGCTTAGCCCGCCCCGCCATTAACGAAGGACTTATCCTTACTAACGACTTCCTCAATGCGCTCAACAGCGTTGGCCCTGATTTTGAAGCGGCAGCCCTAGCCGGGAAACAGCCCGCTGCCGACATCGCTGGACCCATTGTTGGCGAGGCCAAGCAAACCTTGCTGGCCCTAGGCAATAGTGAAGAACGTGCCGACGCCCTACTCGGAGCCTTTCTCCCCGACGTTATGCGCATCGATACCAGCGGCCCCAGCGGCTATGCCAATGACCTCAATGGCGCAGGTAGCCCAGTACGCGGTCGGATGCTGAAGGACGACGTTATCGACATTACTTTAAGTGTGTTGTCCGATGGGGCAGTGACGACAGACAACGTCTCCTATGAAGGGACACCAGGCAATCCGGCTCAGGGACATCAGCCGTTAGAGACTGCCTTTCCTTACTTGGCATTGCCTAACTAGAGAGTGGCTGTTCTCCTTTGCTAGGGAAACAGCGGAGGGGGGATCGACAATGTCCTATGCGGTCGATTCCCTGCCGCTTACGGCACCTCACCTTTATAAAATGCCACTGACTGATTCAATGTTTAGCAACATTAGCGATGAAGCAAACGTTTTCCAGGCCCCCAACCCCCAATATTGGGGGCTTCAGAAAATCAATCTCTCAAAGACTTTTGGGAGCATAGGAACTCAAAGTCCCCCAATATTGGGGGACTTAGGGGCCTCCGAGAGGTTTGCCATGTTACGGAATAATTCTCCAGCAGTATCTTCATAAGGAAAGAACAATAATCTCTTCACCCAAGTCACCTTATCTCCATGCATCCATGCTCCTAACCCTACAACTCCGCATCCATCAACACCGTCACCCAATCATCTGGGGTCTTGGTCTCCTTGTCCTCGCTATCACTCTCCAACAGGTTAAGCCACAACTTACCCACACCCCATACGACTATCCATTCTCTCCCCCCAATAACACTGACATTACCGGCCAGCTCGAACAGGAGATTGCCTTTCACAAGAACCGCATCCGCCAAACCCCAGAGGATGGCCTCAGCCAAGCGGGCCTAGCCAGTACCTACCTAAAACTGGCTAGAGCCACTGGCGATGCTAACTGGTATCTCTTCGCAGAACAAGCGGCTGAACAGTCTTTACAAAAACTGCCGTTTAATAATCAAGGTGCCCAGCTCGTCCAAGCTAAAGTTGCTGAAGCTCGCCATGACTTTGACCAGGCGATTCTCTTAGCCAATCAGGTGCTGGAAACTCAGCCCTATGCCGAAGCCGCCCAGTCTATTCTAGTGACAGCGTATCTGGGGAAAGGGAATGTGAAAGAGGCGGGTGAGATCGCAAACACCCTAGTCCAACAGATTCCCACCCTAGGGTCCCTGACCCTGGGTGCCCTGGTCCATGCCGCCCAGGGGGAAGATGCCGCCGCCATCCAGGATTTCGAAGCCGCACTCAACACCGAAGAACCCCAGGAAGCTGGCAGTTCCGCCTGGACCCGCACCCTAATGGGCCGCTTCTACGCCAGCCGTGGCGAGGGTCAAACCGCCCGACAGCTCTATCGAGAGGCCCTGGAAATTTTGCCCCGATATCCCCTGGCCTTAGTCCACATGGCCCACCTCGATACTCGTCAGGGGAATTATCGCGCCGCTAAAAAGCGTTACTCTCAGGTGTTTACCTCTCAAGATTATCCCAACGTGTGGGATCACGTAGCGCTGCAGGGCATGGCTCAAATTGCCCATCTCCAGGGTAACCGTGCAGAAGCTCAGAAACTTTGGCAACAGGCCGAAGCACAGTTTAGACAACACCAGGATTTAGAGACCTTTGGTCATCGTCGGGCTCTGGCTCAGCTGTTACTCGCCCGAGGAGATAGCGCCGATCTACCCGAAGCCCTGGCACTGATGGAAGCCGACCTCAAGGTCCGCCAGGATGCTGAAACCTTAGACACCCATGCCTGGGCACTGATGCGATTAGGACATTGGCAAGAGGCCCAAGCAAGCCTGCAGACAGCAATGGAGCAGGGAACTCGCAATGCCGTGATCTTTTATCGGGCTGGGCTGGTCGAACAGCAGCTGGGTAATGAATCAGCCGCTAGCCGATACTTTGAAGCAGCCCAAACAGTCGATCCCATCTTTGGTCCACGGGATCAGCAGATGTGGGGGCTGGAACGCCACCGACAACTTTAAGCTTTATTAGGAGAACCCGATGAGACATCTTATTCGCTTTTTACAAGTAAGCTGTTTGGGGCTATTGGCCACCTTGTGGCTGGGCAATATTGCGATCGCACCCGCCGCTGCCCACTGGGCCGATTTAGCCGTAGCCGATATCATCGTCGCTAACGCAGAGGCCCAAATCACTCTGACGGTGCCGACCACACTGCTAGCGTTTGCCGACGAGAATGGCGATAACATCCTGTCCCAGCCAGAATTTGACCAACACTATGCACAACTAGAACAACAATTGAGCCGTAGTATCGTCTTAACCAACCAGACGGATACACCAGGCAGCTTCACCGTTGCCCTAGCCGCCCAGCTCAAACAGACCCACAGCACGTTTTTACTACAGTATCAGTGGCCCGCTCCCCTGCAACAGCTTTCCATCCGTTACAGCTTATTTTCTCCGGAGCTGGACCAATGCTTAGCCACCATTACCCAGGGTAATCGCACCCACAATGTTGTCTTTACCCCTGAAAGTAACACTGTTAAGCTAGCAGGCACCCTTCCTTGGCAACAACAGTTCCTCAGCTTTCTTAAACTGGGCGTAGAGCACATTTTTACGGGCTATGACCACATTTTATTTTTAGTTGCCCTACTGCTGCCTGGGGGGAATCTATCCCAGCTACTTAAAATTGTTACCGCGTTTACTATCGCCCATTCCCTCACCCTCACCCTAGCCGCACTAAATATTGTCACCCTGCCAACCGCCTTGGTAGAAAGCATCATTGCCCTATCCATTGTCTATATCGCCGCCGAAAATCTGTGGCGAAAACAGATCGGCCATCGTCCCTGGCTCACCTTTGGGTTTGGACTGATCCATGGGTTAGGATTTGCCAATATTCTGAGGGAGCTAACTCAGAGTCAGGGAAACTTGCTACTGTCTTTAGCCAGCTTTAACCTGGGCGTAGAAATCGGACAGATTAGCATTGTACTGCTAGTCTTCTACGGACTACGTCTTTTACAGAAACGTCGCGGGGAGCTAGCACTGCGCTATGGAGTCTCGGCTCTGATGATTTTAATGGGCAGTGTGTGGTTTGCCGAAAGAGCCCTGGCTGCCTGGCTGTGACCAACGGTTCAAAACACCAGCGCATCCACCTCAATTTCGATCAGCATATCTGGATTGATCAGCTGTCTCACTTCTACCATAGCCGTTGCTGGTGGATAGGCTCCCATCGCCTCCTGATGAGCTCGGCCATACTCTTCCCACCGACTAATATCCGTCACATACATGCGCGTCCGGACAATATTTGACAGGTCAGCCCCCATGGCGTGCAGCGTATCTCGAATAATCTGAAAACAGCGTTTGGCCTGGGCATAGCCGTCCCCCGGAGCAAACGTTTTACCCCCATCATCGACCGGAGCCGTCCCTGAGACAAATATTTGGTTACCTGCGCGGACAGCTCGGCAATAGCCCACCTTTGATTCCCAAGGAGTTTCTGTAAAATGGCGCGAAACGGGAGAATTATCCATAGTTGTTGCTAGGAATAGCGTTGATTTGCCTGGGCAATGACATCTAAATACGCCTTGACTGCCGGGGCTAACCCCATGAATAGAGCATCTGCCGTCAGCGCATGGCCAATGGATACCTCTAAAATATTGGGAATACGTAAAAACTGAGGTAGGTTCTCTAAATTTAGATCGTGACCGGCGTTGACCCCTAAGCCACAGTCTCTGGCAACCTTTGCCGCTACCACATAGCTTGTATGTTGAGTTTCTAAATCATCTTGGGCCCCTTCACGGGAGGCGGTGGCATAGGGCTCAGTGTATAGCTCAATACGTGTTTCCGTTGGCCCTTCCATTACTCCCAGCTTTGGAATCAAACGGATTTGCTCTGAATCGGGGTCCATAAACAAACTTACCCGTGGGCCTAAGCCTTGAATCTCTTTTATGATAGGAATTAAGGTCTCACCATCTTTGGCAATATCCCAGCCATGGTCGGAGGTAAACTGACTGGAATCATCGGGTACTAGAGTCACCTGATCGGGCTTTATATCCCGCACAATCTCCATAAACTTTGGTTCTAAGGGATTTCCCTCAATATTAAATTCAATAGTTGGATGATCTTTTAATAGCTGCGCTAGATCGTAGACATCATGGCGTCTGATGTGACGCTCGTCTGGGCGGGGATGAACAGTCAAACCATAGGCTCCAGCTTTGATACAGGCTTCTCCTGCTTGAACTACGCTGGGAATCCCGATAGTACGAGAGTTTCGAATTAGGGCAATCTTGTTAAGGTTAACGCTTAGGGCAGTCATAGATCTGGGGTTGATGCTGGCAAAGCAGTATGAGCTATCGATTGTACAATACACAAGCGAGCACCCAAGTGCTAATAGACACAGCTGTGGCCCCTGAATATTCAGGCTAGCGACCTAAATACAAAAACTGGGTATCGTAGAATCATCAGGGTTTGAAAACAATATTGAAATCCGACTGTAAATTGTCAGGGTTATTACCATAGGCAAGGGTAATGTATATTACTCGACAATTCATAGCTATGTACGATTTGACACGGTTTAATCTGCAGAACGCTACCGATATAAGTACGGCTTTACGTGGTTTTGGGCAGACAGCGAATACCGTTGAAACCGTCGCCCAGCGTTCTGTACGCTACTTATACGACAGCTTTATTGATCCCAAAACGGGGCAGTCAGCCTGTGCACTGGTGCGCTTTTTCAAAACGCATTCCTACGGAGAGCTCCCTGTAGAGTTACAGCTTCAAACCCAAAAAGCCTTAGAGCATCCCGGTGAACTCTCTCCAGAGGTGAAGTGTCTAACGCTTCTGGCAACCATAGGGGAGCGGCCTGCCTGGAACGATCGTCGAGCATCTCAAGAGCATCAGGTTATTCCCTTGACCAGTGCTAAAGGTGTTCAAGAAATTCCTATGATCGCTCAGCTTATCCGCAGCTTTGGTCTAGAAATTAATAGTGTTGTGTCCCCTGATCCCGGACTGCTAATGGAGCTAGAACGTAAAACCTATAACGTTTTTTTTATTCCTCAGGCAGCGGGTAGTGAGTTTATTCCTAGTCAGGATAGCTTTGTAAAACCGTTTGGCATTAAATCCGTTATCGGCTTTGGTGGAGTGCTGCCTTCGGGAAATTTGTTTGCAATTATTTTGTTTAGCAAAGTTCCTGTGCCTGATTCTACGGCTCACCTGTTTAAGACCCTGCCCCTCAATATCAAAATGGCGATTATGGCCCTAGACCGCACCCATACGTTCTGCCCATAGCAACCATCTACCGATTTACTTGCGCCCACCTCTATAAAACCTTCGTGATGACGCGCTCGAATCCTTCTGCCAACGACCCTGCCAACGAAAACGAAGAAGAGATTTTACAGCTCAAAAATCAGGTCGCCACATTAGAAGAGCTGCTACAGGTCTATCAGCAGACAGCGACACAGCAAGAAAAGAGGCTGCAGGCAGCGCTACAGTCGCTACAGGAGCGTGCACAGCAGCTTGCCCACGCCCAGGAAACCTTGCAAACCCTGGAAACAATCTTAGACAGCATGGGGGATGCAGTCGTAGTCTTAGATAGTGATGGGCAACACTTGTTTAGCAACCCTGCCGCCCAGACGATGTTTCAGGGGCAAGACTATGGCACCTATTTTAACCTGGGGTCTCCGCAGGTCGCCCAGCGATGCCAAGTCTTTGGTACGGAAAGCACAGACTATGTTTGCCAGGAACAGCTACCCCTGACCAGAGCGATTAAAGGAGAGTCTCTAGACGCTGTTGAGCTGCTGATGATTGATGATGCCACAGAAACCCATCAGTGGCTAAGTATCAACGCTCGCCCCTTATATTCTATGGGGGATATCATTGGTGGAGTAGCTGTTTTTCGAGATATTACCAAGCGAAAAAATGTTGAGCAGGCGCTACATCAGTCTCATGAAGAGGCGCAGCAACAAACGGTACTTTTAGAGCAAACCCTACAGCAGCTGCGTCAAACCCAGACTCGCCTCATCCATGAGGAAAAAATGGCGAGTCTGGGAAAAATGGTGGGTGGGATCGCCCATGAAATTAACAATCCGGTTAACTTTATCCATGGCAATTTGAGCTACGCTCATCAGACGGTTCAAGACCTGTTGGGACTAGTAGATAAGTTTTGTACCGCCTATCCGAATCCACCGGCTGCGATCGCAAACGACATCACCGCCATCGACGTCGACTATTTGGCCGCTGATATTCCCAAACTCTTCAGGTCGATGCAGGAGGGCACCGTTCGCATCCGAGACATTGTTCAGTCGCTGCGAACCTTTTCTCGTTTAGATGAAGCCAGCTTTAAGGCCGTAGATATCCATGCGGGTATCGAAAGTACTCTAGTCATACTACAGTCTCGTTTGCAGAGCCAGCCCCACCGTCCTGCCATTGAGCTGATCAAACAGTATGACGACCTGCCGCTAATAGAATGCTACGCCAGCGAGCTAAATCAGGTCTTTAACCATCTGCTGACCAATGCCATTGATGCAGTTGACGATGGGGTCGAACAGCCAACTATCATGATCTCAACAGAGGTTTTACCACAAACCGTTGAGATTTGTATTACGGATAACGGAATTGGCATTCCCTACAACATTCAGCCGCGTATTTTCGACCCCTTCTTTACCACCAAACCCGTGGGTCAAGGAACCGGGCTAGGCCTGTCAATCTGTTATCAGATTATTGTCGAACGACACCATGGGCAGTTAACGTGTCACTCTCAAGAAAATCAGGGGACTCAGATTTTGATTTCATTACCTATTTAGGCAACAAGATCAATCAGGCTCCACTATTGGACGTACAGACGTTCCATGGAGCGTCTCTCTAGCATTAATTTTTGGATCTTATACGATCCTTATTTCTAAGCTCTCTCGGGTTTAGCTGTCCAGACAGCCCCTCAAATTTTGAGCGGTTACTATGATAGTGGCCACTACCGTTCAAGCCCTATGACCACAGTCCAATCCCCGACAACGCCTAGAGGTTTACAAACTGTCCAGTGGGCATTGAATCCCATTAGATATATGGAAACCAACTATCAGCGCTACGGAGACTTCTTTGGCGCGCCGGTTTCTCCGGTCGGGAATGATTCGCTTGTGTTTGTAAACCACCCGGAGGCGCTGCAGTATCTTTTAACCCACGATACGACATCTGAGATTACGGCTCCAGGTGAGGCCAATCGGATTGTTGAGCCACTACTGGGCAGTCGTTCCCTGATTTTACTCAGCGGAGCCAACCATCGTCGTCATCGTAAACTGGTGATGCCGCCCTTTCACGGAGACCGGCTTAAGGTTTATAGCGAGCTGATTTGTAACATTACCCAAGAGGTAGCCGCCACCTGGCAGCCGGGTGTTCCCTTTTCAGCCCGGATGTCGATGCAAAAAATTACGATGCGCGTCATTTTGCAGGCGGTCTTCGGCTTAGATAAAGGCGAACGGTACGAGCAGCTACAGCAGTCGCTGGCTCAGCGGCTAGATATGGTAGCAAGCCCGCTGGCGTCGCTGCTGATTTTCTTTCCTGCCTTGAGTAAAGATTTGGGGAGCTGGAGTCCGGGGCATAAGGTACAGCAGGTTTCGGCAGACTGCGATCGCTTAATTTATGACGAAATTCACGAGCGTCGCAGTCAGGATCTTTGCGATCGCACAGACGTTCTCTCATTACTCTTGGCCGCTCGGGATGAACAAGGTGAAGGGTTAGACGATATCTCCCTGCGGGATGAACTAATGACTCTGCTGGTGGCCGGTCATGAAACGACTGCCACTGCACTAACCTGGGCGCTGTACTGGATTTATTCACGCCCCGACATTTACCATCGTTTGATGGACGAGCTTCATAGCTGCGACAGCCAGGATCGGCTCGCCATAACGCGGCTACCCTACCTAAACGCGGTATGCAATGAAACACTGCGCATTTATCCGGTCGCCATGCTGACATTTCCCCGCCGGGCAGAAACCTCTTTAGAACTGCGCGGCTACCACATCGAACCTGGGACGCTGCTGTTGGGATGCATTTACCTCATCCATCAGAATCCTGAAATCTACAAACATCCAAAAACATTTAACCCCGATCGTTTTTTGGAGAATACCTATTCTCCCTATGAGTTTGTTCCCTTTGGCAACGGGGTCAGACGCTGTGTCGGGTCGGCCCTAGCGCAGATGGAACTCAAGCTAGTGTTGAGTACGCTGCTGTTAGAAACTCCATTAGAGTTTGTTGGCAAACAGCCCGTTAAACCCCAGCGACGAGGTGTAACCCTAGGTTCAAGCCCGGTGATGCTACAGCGTTGCGCATAATCATCTTAAAACTCTTATAACAACAGTTCCCCTCGCATAACCGTGACCGCCTGACCGCTGATAAAGACGCTCTCGGGGGTACATTCTATGTGCAGTTCTCCACCTCGGGCAGACGCTTGGTAGGCGACCATTTTGTCTTTACCAAGTTTAGTTCGCCAGTAAGGACCGAGAGAACAGTGGGAGGAGCCTGTAACCGGGTCTTCGGGGATACCCATGGAGGGAACAAAGTAGCGGGAGACAAAATCATAGGGGTCTGGACCGGTGCTGGTGACAATGAGACCCCGACAGCTTAGTTTTTTAAGTTTGGCAAAATCTGGAGTAATGCTAGTGACGGCTTTGTGCGATCGCAGCTCCACCAAAACATTCACTTTATTGCGCGCACAGTGAACGATATCGGCATGGTTCATAGCGCCCACTACAGCTGGAGAGACCGGCGCACTCTCAACCGGCTGCACCGGAAAGTTCATCCGCAGTCGTCCATCCTGCTGCTCGACCGATAGCTCACCGCTTTTGGTCTGAAAGCGAGCGGTTCCAGCGGTTAGATGGCCTTCGCTCCAGAGAACATGAGCACTGGCCAGGGTAGCATGGCCGCACAGATCGATTTCAGCAGTGGGGGTAAACCAGCGCAGACTGTAGTTGCCTTCACCTTCTAGCGGATAAAGAAATGCCGTCTCTGACAGGTTCATTTCCGCAGCAATCTGCTGCATCAGCGCATCGTCAAGCGACGTCTGGCTGACACATACCGCCGCCGGATTACCAGCAAAGGGCTTATCGGTAAACGCATCTACCTGAATGACAGACTGTCTGATGCGACGATCGGATGCGGTAATAGCTGATGGTTTCATTGTAATTTAGCAAACTTTGTTCCCAAAATTTTGGCACGGATAGATGCGATCGCTACAAACCTCGCTTGCCCATGCGGTAAATACTCGCTATTATCACTGCAGAAAATACGGTGATTATGACCTGGATATACGAGCACCCAAACTGGCCCAATTTCACCTGGGATAGCTCAGCATTATCCTCCAAACTAGCCGAAATCCGCTATCAACAAGGATGGTTGTTGGGGCGCATGGCATCCATAGGATTTGATTTGCAGCAAGAAGCCAGCCTGAGTATCCTGACCAATGAAGTCGTCAAATCCTCAGCGATTGAAGGAACCATACTATAGCGGTTCTCAGTTGTCTTGAGCGTAGTAACAGCAATGAGTGAACCATCCAATCATGTCGTTTCGGCTAATCTCATCGAGGGCATCGGCGATTGCTTCATTAGAGCATCATAAGTGCGAGCCGCCTGAGCTCTCAAGAACGTTTTGATTTTGGACCAGCCGTTTTCAATAGGAGAGGAGTCTGGTGAGTACGGGGGGAGATAGATTAGCCTAGCCCCTGCCGCTTCAATGGCTTCGCGGATACCCTCGACATGATGGGACCTGAAATTATCCATGACCACACAAGCCCGTCCCAAAGCTCGGGTACCAGCCCCTCTTCGATATAGGTTCGAAAGGTCACCCCATCGGTCCCTCCTTGCCAAGTCATGGGGACGATAAACCCGTTTGTCCAACTCAAAGCGCCCACGATAGTGATATTTTTGCCTCGATATAAGCTGTGCTTACAGCATTCTATATTTGCTGATACTGTCTAGACAGACTTTCTTAAAAGACACGCCAACTAAGACCAGTCAATATCACATTAAACTAGCTGCAATGATAGTAACAACACATTTATCATGCTTTTCGGCAGCTAATGATTCATAATCTTCAACTAGAATGAGATAGTGTTGAGCAATGAATTCATCTGAAAAACATGCAATAAAACCAACACTATTATCTGTGATGGTTCCACCAAGACCGATAGCAACTGTTCTTGCTTCTTGTAGCTCAGGCATTCAATTTTTTACGAAGGGGAATAACAGTTTTCCTTCGGAATCCAATCATCCCATGGATTAGATAACTATAAGAAACAAGGTTTATACTTGTTATTGTCGATTACAACTGGAAGCGGTTATGGCTGCATTGGCAGATAATCCTAAAGACTTACAGCGATATATCTTGCAAGAGCAGCAACCCATTGTCTGCAACGATACAGCAATCTGGCGAACCTTTATGAATGATGGCAATAACCTATTAGTTGCCAACGACCGAGCCGGTAATTTTCAAGTAGTCACCGTATTTTTAGGCTTTAATTACGGAACTATCGAGCAGCCAAAGTTTTTCCAAACTACATGCCTGGGGGCAGATAGCGAGAAAAACCCTCACTACTCAGCAACCTGGGAAAAAGCCATACTAAGACATCAATGCGCCATTAAATGTGGCGAAATTTTAACTGATTTTGCAGCAGAACAAGCAGCAGGAATCGATCGATCTTGGGAGTTTGTCGATTGTAATGTCGTTCCAGGTGAAATGCAGTTTCTGCTTAAATCAGAAGCTGATGCCTTAAGAGCAATGCCCCAAGATAAAAAACACTGGAAGCGTCGAGGACGAATGATAGTGTTTTGTTTTGATGTTTAGCCCAGTGACAGCATAGCCTGTGAGCCGCTCTCTGGTTTTCTCTCAGCTTATGAATTACGACACATGGTAATCGGCATCGAAATATTTAGCAACCTGAAATCGGACTTGTCTACGCCATCGTTGAACCGTTGTCTGTACTGAATCTTTAACAAAGTTTGCAGCAGACCAGGCAGCGGGTATCGATCGATCATTTGAATTTGTTGACTGCGATGTTGTTCCTAACGAATAGAAGAATTGGGAACGACGCGGACGCATGATCGTATTCTTGCTTTAGGTGTAGAACAATATCTGCGCGACTAAATAGCTTTCAAAAAGTTACTGACACTGGCATCCCACAGCGCACGATCCACGCCAATGAGCTGATGATGTCCTGCCTCAGGCGAGACAATTAGCTGTTTTGAGACAGGAATATTATTCACCAATGCTTCAATCTCACTAACCGGAGTCCATTTGTCTTGGGCTCCATGAATAACCAGGGTGGGACAGTCAACAGCCTTGGCATAGCTGATGGGATTGTGGCCAAAGCCATTAACGCCATGCTGGATTCCAGCCCAAAAAACCATCAGAGCAGCCGTTGGATTAGGGGGAATTTTGTGATGACGCAGACGACTTTTGACCGCATCCACCAGACGCACAAAGGGTAGCTCCAAAATGATGGCATCAGGGGTAATTTTGTGAGTTGCGATCGCTCTTAAAATTGCTGCCGTCCCCATGGACACACCATAGAGAATAATGGGAGTATCCCCCCGACCTTGGGCAACCATCTGTTCCTGCCAATAGTTGTATACGGTGACCACATCCTCAGACTC
Source organism: Leptolyngbyaceae cyanobacterium (assembly GCA_050043465.1). GTDB lineage: Bacteria > Cyanobacteriota > Cyanobacteriia > Phormidesmidales > Phormidesmidaceae > Leptothoe. Next base: position 9,764 of record JBHJIL010000109.1, on the reverse strand, counting down.
GTCAATCCCCAGGGTAACGGTGCTGCCGCTGGAGCCCCCCACCCCTTGAAAATCCACTAGAACAGTGTCAAATCCCAGGCTGCTAAAGGTTTGCGCGGGTGAAATCAGCTGACTGCTTTTAGTGCCTAAATTCCCTGGAAATAGCAGCACAATCCCCTTAGGAGCTGATGCCTGAGCAGAAATCTCCCAGGTTTCTAACCATTGGGATGCATTAATAGGAATCGTCCGGGTGGCGTACGATAGACCTCGATCTAACGGTGTTTTAGCATTTCTCGGTTTAGGCGCACCAATGCCCAGCTGTCCCGGTACTCGCACATGGGTCATATGGTAGGCCAGCCCATATGTGGGCACGTTTATCACCAGCAGCATGGCTAGCCCCCAACCCAACCAGCGTCGCTGGCGATCAGCCGATCGCTGAGCCGGTCTTCTGTCTGCGAGCTGGGCGGCAACAAGGCAGCTGCTGCCCCCAAACAGACAAAATACTCCCACTTGGACAATGGGAAACACCCAGGCATTGATTGTCCCCAAAGTATGCAGCGCTACCAAAATGACAGCCAATCCAACTGGCGTCAATAGTACGCAGTAGCCCACATTAAATAACCATCTACGCGAGGTAGTCATCAACAGAAACGTGCCCCATAGATATCTGTGTTTGACTTCAGCAACAGCAGTTGATATTTCGGGCATCGCGCAAGCCTGTGATCCCAACTAGCTATCAGATATCCAGGCATCCTTTTCCCAATCCTGAGGAAAACTAGACTCAAAGCCCCCAGGATTGGGGGTTTGGGGGCAAAAGCTGAGAAGTCAAACAGCCGCAAAGGTTATGATGACTCACCTAGCATCACGATTGTTTTATAGCTGAGAAATTTTCGTTGCTAGCTGGAAGTCTAGCTCTGTTAGCCCCTGGGCATCGTGGGTGGTGAGCTCAATGGAAACTTGGTTGTAGCTGATCGCAATATCGGGATGGTGACCCAGCTGTTCGGCAGGTTCTACCAGATTGTTCACAAAGTCAATAGCTTTAACAAAATCTGCAAATGTGCGAGTGTAAAAGAGACTCTCGCCATCTGTTGTCCAGTCAGGTAGATTCTGCATCCGAAGTCTGATAGCGATAGGACTCAGGCGAGTCAGACTGTTTTTAATCTCTCTGGTGTGGCTAACTTGAGCTAGATTGACCGGGCTGTCTGTCACGCCCTGGGTACTGAGGCTGGTAATCAACAAAAGATTAAGCATATAGAATATCGTTAATAGGACACGTCTTGGCTATCCGAAATAGTAGCTGATGAAACCGTCTAGATAGGCCATGTTAGAGGATAGTGTAAGCACAGGAGTCTCTTCTATTTCAGCCCCCTTATGAAAACTCTGCTACTGGCTACGCTGACAGCTTTGCTCGCTGTAACACCCAAAATCCAAAGCGCCCAGGCGCAAGACCTGTTTACGCCTACGGCTGAAGGATGTGCGGCCATTATTGAACCGGCCATTCAAACCGACTGTCAGGAAGCCTACCAGCTTCGACAGTTTTTCCAAGATGAGATCGATGATATTCGCACCATTTATCAGCTGGCAGAGCTTCGACAGTCCGCTACCGTATGGATCGCTCCAGGGTATGGCAATACGTTTACGTTTGACCCACCCGCTACGATTATTGTGCTGCAGCAGTTTATTCTGGCCGATACTGGCGAGCCATGGATCCATGTGCGTTTTGCCTCAGGTGACTATGGATTTATTCAAACCAGCGTCGTTGAATAGGCCGACCGCTTATTTCATCGGTCTCCAATCTCCTGAAGGAATAAACGCCGCCCAATAGTAAGGATGGGCATATTCGCTATCCAGCATCGATAGCTGAATCTCTCTGAGCGCTTCACTGCGGCCTCGATTCGCCTGTAGCTGCTGATAGTAACCCACCATTAAATCCTTAGTGGCCAGATCGCTCACCTGCCACAGGCTCAAAATCTGGGTCTGCGCTCCGGCCATGACAAACGCCCGTCGTAAACCGTATACCCCGGCTCCGTTACGGACTTCGCCCACACCGGTTTCACAGGCCGATAGCACCACCAGCTGCGTCCCGTTTAAATTTAGATTGGCGGCTTCTAAGGCGGTGAGTACGCCGTCTTCAGACCCACTGCTGCGCTGGTTAAAGCCAGCCAGCGCCAGGCCTGAACGCAATAGCGGATCGCTGAGGGAGCCGGTGGCGGCTCCGGTTCCGCGAAAAGACGGCTGGCTCTGGGGAGGATCTGCTTGCACCCGATCTTTTAGGAAAAATCCATGGGTAGCAATGTGTAAAATGCGCGGCCCCTGTACACTTTTCAACACATTTTCCGTTGCCTGAGGCCCCGTTAGTAGGGTGGACTCTGACAGCTGCTGAGAGATTTCGGCCGCTTCAATAGCAGTCCCTGCCAAAGGACCAAAGGTGAGATTGCTCAAATCGGCAGATCGCTCACCGCTGCCGCGAGTAGATGCCGCCGCTACGATAGTCTGTTCGGCACTGTCATAGTCTGGGTCTGCAATTAGTACGGGGGGCTGCTGGCTAGCGGTAGCTCCGTCTAGTCGCAACAGATCGCGACCGGATGTGAGATAGGTGATTTGATACTCTTCTAGCAGGTAGCGACCGTCGTCATTGGCGAGAGCCGCAAAGGGAATCAGGTTGAGCTGACCGTCGGGAGCCAGGAGTAAATGCTCTACTCCGGCTAGCTCGGATGCGATGGGGGAAAACAGCTGACGATGGAGCTGTCTCGCCACGGGCTTCAGCCGCTGACTGCGGGTTTGTAACAGCTGTCTAAATTCGGTCAGTGTCGTATCGATAGCGGCGGCATCACCCAGGTCTTGCCAGGCAATCTCTCCTGAGGGTTTGAGAATATAGGCCGCATAGCGTAAATCGCTAAAACTCTCATCGCCTTGGTCATTAAACACAGTAGGAACATAGGCAACAAACTCTACGAGGGCTCCATTGCTAGGAATCTGCTGCTGAACAGTCGCTAGCGAGATTTCTTGGGAGACGCTACGAAACTGACTGCTGCGGTTGTTTAGGGTGGTTTCTAACTGCCGAGACTGGGATTCTAGCGTATCGATTTTTGTCTGGTATTCTTCAGGTGACAGGGTGCCGATACCGCCTACAACTAGCGTGGCTAGCTGAGATCGCACCCCGCTCCATTCATCCAGCAGCGCCTGATCGGTCGGCTCTAGCCCCTGACGCAGCGCCTGCAGACCGTCGGTGACTGCTTCTAAGACCCGTCCTTTGCGCTGTAAAATCGCCTGCAGCGCAACAGCTTCAGTCCCCGGCGTAGACTGGCCGGAGGTTAGATGAAACGACACATAGCTGTCCAGCTGGGGCAGCGTCTTTAAAAACGCAGATTTGGTCGCTTCAGACCCGGTGGAGAGCACCAGATTTAGGTTGGTGTTTTCTACGTCTAAAGACTGTTTGAGATAGGGAACTGCTTGCTGGGGCTGCCCCTGGCTATAGTACAGTCTGGCCAGGTTACTGAGCACTAGCACCAGCCGAGGATGCTTCTCACCCAGGGTATTTTTAGCAATTTCAAGCGCTTCTAGAAAGTAGGTTTCAGCCTGGGCATATTGTTTACGTTTGCCGCTGACCAAACCTAGGTTGTTGAGCGTCAGCACTGTCTCGGGATGACCGCTGGGAAACACTTTACGCTGGACGCTAAGCGCCCGCTCCAGAAAGACAGTAGCCTCAGACAGATCGCCTCGAATCCGATGAGCTTCTCCCAAGTTGTTTAGCAGCAGCCCCACATGGGGATGCTCTCCCCCAAAGTTGTGTTCAAAACTAGCCAACGCTGCCGTTTGCCACTCAATGGCGTGGTCATATTCACCCACGCTGTAGGCCAGCAGCGCCATATTATTGAGGGTGGTAGCAATATCAGGATGCAGCGGCTGTAGTGCCTCGGTCTGAATCGCTATGGCCCGCTGATAGAGCGGTAAGGCCACATCGTAGCTGCCTCGAGTACGATTTAGCTCGGCCCAGTTGTTTAATACCATTCCCAGCATAGGATGGGCCGAGCCTAGGGAATTCTCTAAAATTGTTGCGGCCTGCTCTAACCGGGGAGCGGCTTCGCCGTAACGCCCCTGAATGGTGTACACCAACGCCAGATTGTTCAGGGTCCCCGCATATTCCGGATGAGCTTCGCCCAGCAGCTCAGCCTGCAGCGCCAGGGCCTTCAGTCCAGCGGTCTCTGCTTCATCTAGACGACCGGCCAAACGATACAGCTCGCCCAGCTGGTTCGAGAGACTGGCCATAGCCAGCGATTTTTGTCCATAAATCTCGACAGACAGCGAGATGCCATCCTGGTAATAGCGCTCTGCTTGGTCATAAAGCCCCTGCTGTCGGTAGAGAAGACCAAAGCTGCCAAGGGTGTGGAGTACTTCTGGATGCTGTTCTCCATAGGCGTTTTCCTGAATAGCCAGGGCTTCCTGATAGAGGCTCTCGACCTCGCTATAGCGGCCTTGGGTCTGGTACAGGCTGCCAAGATTAAGCAGCCCCAGAGCCAAATTGGGATGGGTGTCCCCAAAATTGCTGCGATAAATCTCGGTTGCTCGCAACAGCAGCGTCTCGGCTGTATCAAAGTTGCCACGCTGCTGTTCAACTAACCCAAGATTGCTGCTGGCCAGCCCCACATCGGGTGAATCGGGGCCGCTGATCTGGATGGCCTGATCGATCGCCTGCTGGTAATAGTCTGCTGCCTGAGCGTAACGCCCCTGATTGCGATACAGCTCCCCCAGGTTGTTGTAGGCTCGGGCTAAAAAACCTGGTTCTCCCGTTTTCTCTTGAATTTCGATCGCACGCTGCAACAATTCTTCAGCCTCAGCAAACCGCCCCAGCTGTATATACACTAGCGCCAAATTATTTAGCGGTGTAGCCAGAGCCGGATGGTCCGCAGGCAGACTCATACCGTAGATCTCTAGCACCTCGCGATACAGTGGTTCCGCAATTTCAAAATTACCCAGCACGCGCTGAACCTCGGCCACCCCATTGAGGGCAGTGCCTATTAGCGGATTGTCCGGGCTAAGCCCCTGGCGACGCTGTTCCAACAGCTGCTCATATACCACCAGCGCCGCTTGAAACTGCCCCTGGTTATAAAGTGCCAGCCCCTCTGCATTTAGCTCGGCACCGCCAGGAACGTCGGTTAGCTGCTGGCTGAGTAGCACAGGCGCAGCGGGCTCTCCCAGCGTAGATTCAAAAGCAGATGCTGGTTTGGACAATATTGGAGTGGCTAATAGAGCCGCCGCTAGCCAGGCTGAAACAACAGGACGACGAATAGTCATGACGATAAAAGAAAATAGGGCGTTGCAGACCTCTGGGGTAGCCCAGTCGTCAGATAGCCACGACTACAGAGCCATACATCCCCAGCGATCGCAAAACAGGAACTAACCGTATTGTGCCGAATATCACGGCTCCCAGTTAGTTCCTTCTGTATTTCTTTATTGAGGTTAGTTCAGATGCGATCGCGCTATTGGTTCGCAGTTTCGTAATCTGCTTGAGCCTGTCGCCCCTGAGCCTCTAGCAGCATCTCTTGGGAAACCGTTGCTGTCTCCACCGTCATCCGGTAGCGCACCGTCGATGGCATCAGGTCGGTTCCCGCTTCAGCCATATCATCTAGCCCAAACTGAGGCGACCCATCGTAGTCAAACAGCGGCTCAATCTCATAGGCCAATCGACCGCTGCCGCGATCGCTCGGTAGCGTCAGTACAATTAAATGAGCGATCTTAGATTTCTGGGTAGGGTCAACAACGCGATAGCTCACCTGACTATCCACCTGCAGCGGCGTATACTTGCCTGCTTCATATACGGCAATTCGGCTAACAATATCCGGATTGTTATTGGCTAGCTTCAGACGAATAGCTACGGTCTGCCCCACTTCGGCCATCAGCTGATGACGAACCGAACGATGAGACTCAGCGGTCACTAGCTTGGCTTCTGTCGCTCCGGCCTGTAACAGCACCTCAGCGGACACGGGCAAGGCCAACCCTAGTAGAACACCCATTACACCGAGACTGCTAACAATAGAGCGCATGATCGCCTCCAAAAAACACTGAATGACGTTGTTAAGAGATACTCCACTAGCGAACAGGTGAGTTCCAGAACAATCGGGATGACATCAATAAAGTTATGCCCGTTGAATTATGCTGCTCTTATAAAGATGGCGGAGCGTTGCTGATCCTCGGGATGGCTTTATTTGAAAAATGCTGGCACATGGCATTTCTAACAGATCGGTGCATCCCTTAAATCAGCAACGGCGATGGCGGCTGAGTCCAATAGTTCCGCGGCACCAGGACCAAACACTCCGCCGAGCGTAACCCATTCTTACAAACCGTTGCGAATCGTTGAGCAATGACGGTGCCGTCCTGGAGACTCCCATATTCTGATGGTTGGGCAACTGCCCTAACCTACCCCAGATCTTGGAGCGCTTTTTATGAAACTGGCCTATTGGATGTATGCGGGTCCTGCCCACATTGGTACCTTGCGCATTGCCAGCTCATTCAAAAATGTCCATGCCATCATGCATGCCCCCTTAGGGGATGACTACTTTAATGTCATGCGCTCCATGCTTTCCCGCGAGCGTGACTTTACCCCCGTGACCACCAGCGTTGTTGACCGGCACGTATTGGCCCGTGGCTCCCAGGAAAAAGTTGTCGATAATATTACTCGCAAAGACAAAGAAGAACATCCCGACCTGATTGTTCTCACACCTACCTGCACGTCCAGCATCTTGCAAGAGGATCTAGCCAACTTTGTAGAACGCGCCCAGATGGACGCCCAGGGCGATGTGATGCTGGCAGACGTCAATCACTACCGGGCCAATGAGCTACAGGCCGCCGACCGTACGCTGCAGCAAATTGTTGAATTTTATCTTAAGAAAGCGACCAAGCAGGGAGATTTGCCCAAAGGGCGAACAGAAAAGCCGTCGGTTAATATCATCGGCATTACCACCCTGGGTTTTCACAACAACCACGACATCACCGAGCTTAAGCGGCTGATGGCGGATCTGGGTATTGAGGTCAACGCCGTGATCCCTGAAGGAGCCTCGGTCCACGACCTAAAGAATCTGCCAAAAGCCTGGTTTAATCTGATCCCCTATCGAGAAGTGGGGCTGCTGAGCGCCGAATATTTACAGCGTGAGTTTGAAATGCCCTATGTGGATATCACACCCATGGGTGTGGTAGAAACAGCTCGCTGTGTTCGAGCGATTCAAAGGCTCTTAAACGAGCGCGGCGTCGATGCCAACTATGATGCGTTTATTGATGAGCAAACTCGGTTTGCGTCTCAAGCAGCCTGGTTCTCTCGCTCGATTGACTGTCAAAATCTGACGGGCAAACGCTGTGTTGTCTTTGGGGATAATACCCACGCCGCCGCCCTGACCAAGGTGCTTTCACGGGAAATGGGGCTAAAGGTAGTGTTAGCTGGCACCTACTGTAAGTATGACGAAGCCTGGTTTAGAAAAGAAGTAGAAGGCTACTGCGATGAGGTGCTAATCAGTGAGGATAACGGTGCGATCGCAGACAAAATCGCCCAGCTAGAACCCGCTGCCATCTTCGGCACCCAAATGGAACGCCATGTGGGCAAACGCTTGAATATCCCCTGCGGTGTGATTGCGGCCCCCATCCACGTGCAAAACTTCCCTGTTGGCTACCGTCCTTTCCTAGGTTACGAAGGTGCTAACCAGCTGGTGGATCTAATCTACAACTCTTTCACCTTGGGGATGGAAGACCATCTGCTAGAAATCTTTGGCGGTCACGATACCAAAGAAGCTATCACCCAGACACTGTCTGCCGATGCCGACCTCAACTGGGCCACCGATGGCCTAACAGAACTTAAGCGCGTCCCAGGTTTTGTGCGCGGCAAGGTCAAACGCAATACCGAAAAGTTTGCCCGCGAGCAAGGCTACACCGAGATTACCGCTGAAGTCAAGTATGCAGCCAAAGAAGCGGTGGGCGCATAGTTAGACTTCCATTTCAATTACCAAAAAGGGCGATCTGTTATTTAGCAGATCGCCCTTTTTATCATGGCTATCAAATTTAACCCTGAACCGGTCTAGGCATGTAGTTGATCCAGGGAGCATTGAGCGCCAGCGCCACATTCATATAGTCAAACGAGTCGACTAACCAGGATACTTTATCTAGAGGGCAAGTTTCTCGCACATGAAACAAAATACCAAAGCGGTCTTCAAACCAAGATCGAATCGTTCGCCTAAATAAAACAATCTTTAGCAAAACTGCCGTAACAACCTTGGCTCCGACCGTTTCAACCAGTTTTCTAAAATATGCCATTTCAGGCCGGTCTACCGTATTACTCACCAGCATCTTGAGCAGCCGCGTACACATCTGGTTAATCGAGATTCCGGTTAGCGGTGTCTTATCTTGCCCAGCAGTATCAGCCAGCACGTTTTTAACTAGCTTGCTAAAACGATTGGTTTGATACCGAGCGTCAGCTTCTACCAGCGGCTCCATGATGTACTCATAAAAGGGATTGACAAAGTCCCCTGTAGTTCGAAAATGAGTCAAATCCGTTTCAAATGTCCGAGCCCGATCCCGATAGCTATGCTTACGCTCTGGGTGAAATGTGTGAATGGCATCGACTAGCTTTGCATGGTCAAAGCGTGTAGGGTTAGCAACCGGGTCATTGATGCCACAGCGATGCGCCTGCCAATAGGCGTTGAACTGCTGGTTGAGCTGCTTAGCTTTTCTCTGGCGCTGCTGCTGAATACTTTTGCGATAGTGCAAAGGAATATCGCGCGTGACAGCGGCAGACTCGTAGATAAAGAAGTAATCGCCAAAGCGGCTGCCAAAAGAGTCTTGTTTCTCTGTAGTATCATTCGCTTCATCAGACAGAAGCCGCATCTGACGCTGTAAAGGAACGTATAGACTGCTGTTTTTAACGTAGTCCTCCATAGCGCCCACCAGGCGTCTCACCTGACGGTTGGTAGGTCTACGCTCTGGTAGCTCCTTAGCACCGTCCACAAGATCTCTCAACGCCCCATGACGGTGTGCTTCCAGCCGCCAGGGATTGCCGATGGTGTAAAAGCATCGATTAATCACATAGGGCAATATGGCATCAGCATCGGGTGAATCTACAACCGATACCAGCGCGGCCCGAACGGAGCTAGAGTCAAACTGAGTGTGAGTGACTACCCCCCCAAAAAGAAGACTGTAGAATGCCTCAATCGCTTCTTCTGAATTTTCTAGCCTTGCCAAACAGCGAATGTAGCTATAAACCTCACGTTCAGCTCTAGTAGCCTGTCGATTTGCAAAAAACTCACCGTCGTGGCTGTACATGGAACACTCGATCCCGTTGGATCTGTTGTTAGGGAAACCTACGTATGTAATAACGTAAAATATACTGGAAATCTAGTCCAATTCAGTGGTTTTTCTAACCGTATCAAAAGTTCATCAAAAAAGCCTTAAAATTACAGCTGATAATACCTAGCATACGACAGCGCCTAACCGTTGCACAGCAACCAGTTCGTCACTGGAAAGCCCATGTTCTTCGTAAAATTTACAGTTCTGATATTGATCTAGATCACTGACTGCATTCCACGTCTGAACACACTGTTGTTGTGTAAGGTTCCAAAGGCTTAGTCGATAGTCATCCTGACAAAGTAGTATGCTGCCGCCACTACAAATATTGAGAGCATAGGGCAGCTCAGACAGCTGAGTCGATCGCTTGGATACTAGCTGGTTATGGTGCCAGACGGTAAGCATATGATCGATGTCGCACAAAACTAGATATGAACCATCATGGCTAAAAACGGCCTGGT
>JBHJIL010000108.1:0-33169 GCA_050043465.1 Leptolyngbyaceae cyanobacterium | reverse complement strand
AGGATACTCGTAGCTCACATCTAAATTTGTGGGTCGTAGCTGACGCATGGCGGGGATAAACAGCTGTCCAACGGAGTAAATCTTGTCAATTTTGTAATAGCTCTCAGCGTCATAGTGGGCATCCACTCGGCTGGGATCGGTGTCAATATCGCGCAGCGCCGGGTTAGCCCAGGCTTGGAGATCGTCATGCAGCCGCCCGTGGTACATATCCATCAGGTTCTCAATCAGAAATGAGAAATGAGCCTGAGTATCAATGGTGGTATAGGACGCAATGTAGTTAATGTGGTCCCATTCAGGCAGTCCCATCGGTGAAGTGACGTTTGCCTGGGCGTTCTCTCCTGGGAACAGCCAGATAAAGCCGTCCTGTTCGCGCACCGGGTAGGTTCGCAGACGACAGTTGGGGAGCCGCTGGTTTTCCTTTAGATAGGGCACCTCAACACAGGCTCCAGCCCCATCAAACTGCCAGCCGTGATACACACATTCCAGCTGATTGCCCTGCACCTGTCCGTGGCTGAGGCGTACCTGCCGGTGGGGACAGCGATCTTCAAGAGCATGGACCGTATGCTGCCGATCGCGATACAGCACAATGGGCTGATGCCACAGCACTACTCCCAGGGGATCGTCGGTCAGCTCACTGCTTTGGGCAACGACATACCAGTGGTTTAGATTGATCGGAGCGCGGCGCACTGCTGCTGTCGATGGCGCAGAGACCATGGACGGGGACTGAACCATTGAACTATCTGTAGAAAGCATAGGAAAATCGGCCATTAGAGTACACCCTAACGCACCAGTATTGTCTCTTGCCACGGTCATACAGCTTTTGAAGCACTGTTCTCTTTGTTGTATTAAAAGTCTCTCATGCTACATTAAAAATCTCTCACATTGAACTTTAAAATCGTCACCGCGAGCTTCAAAGTTGGCATACTGATCAAAGCTGGCGCAGGCAGGAGAGAGCAGAACAACTTCGGCCTTTAAACCTAGGGCAATCTCTTTACTGCGTTTAACGGCGTTTTCCATGGTGCCAACGTCTTCAAAGCGACCATAGCCAGCATCCAGCAGCCGTTGGCTAAACTGGGAAGCCGCATCGCCGATAAGCAGTACCTGGACCGCTTTTTCTTTGATACAGTCCAACCAGGCCGTATCGTCACCCTCTTTGGCGGCACCGCCTGCGATCAAAATAGTCGGACCCTCAACAGAACTGAGGCCAACTTCTGCCGCATCATAGTTAGTGGCCTTACTGTCATTTATAAAGTCGATGCTCTCCCAGGTCATCACATGCTCTAACCGATGAGCAACCCCCGAGAAATTCTCAATAGCGGTGGCAATCGCCGCGTTGGGAATGTCTGCCAGCTTAGCCGCCGCCACGGCCATGAGGAGATTTTGGAGATTATGCCGACCGACCATCTTGAGATGACTGGCCTGGACAACCTGCTCGTCCTGGTGAATGACCCAGCCGTGCTGATCGATATAGGTGCTAGGCACCAGCGGCGCGATCGCATTTGGACCATTCACACTAGTCCAGTAACTGTTCTCCCATTTGTCTGCTAGGGTTTTTCGCAAATGGGGATCGTCACCGTTGAGAATGCGGTTTTCGCTGCGCTCTAGCAGGGCAGATTTGATGGCGTAGTAGTTTTCAATCGTTTTATGGCGGCTGAGATGGTCGGGGGTGAAGGTGGTCCAAATACCGATTTTGGGTTTGGGACCAATCGACGCTTCAATCTGATAGCTGCTCAGTTCTGCAATCACCCAGTCGGGTTCGGGGTCCAGAGCCACCTGACAGGCCGCGTAGCCGATATTGCCACAGGCGGGGGCATTGAGGTCAGCGGCCTTAAAAATAGCCGCGACTAGCTCGGTCGTTGTAGTTTTACCATTGGTGCCGGTGATTCCCAACCAGGGGAGATGGCTGAGAGCCCGCCAGGCCAGCTCCATTTCACCGATGGTGCAGATATCTTTATCTCTGGCTTTGACCAGGCCAGGTAGGTCCCAGGGTACGCCAGGGCTAGCTACCACTAAATCCATGGGATCATCACCAGAAAACGTGTGCCCCAGCTTGACTTCAATCCCTTCCTCAGACAGGGACTGCTGCTGAGCCAGCTGACGTTCGCCCTGGTTGCGATCGCTGACGATTACCTGCCATCCCTGCTTTTTTAATAACCGGGCGGCGGCCACCCCAGATAGCCCCAGACCAATGACATAGGCAACGGGCTGTGATTCAGGCTGATCTCGCTTGGCTGATTCCATGATTAGTTCTCTACTACCCCAGGTGAGTAAATGTAGCAGATTAACTGAGGCAGTGGGCGCGGGACTTACCCCTTAACAATAGCGCCAAAGTCCGCCAGCACACGGGCATGGTTACGCAATAGCCCCAAAAGGTTCAACCGATTTTGACGCACCGCCGCGTCGTCATCCATCACCATGACGCTGTCATCACCATCAAAAAATGCAGCTACAACAGGAGCAGCTTTTTTTAGACCGTTAATAAGCTTTTGATAGTCGCGCTCGGCCTGAGCGGCCTCGGTTTGGGGTACGAGCGTCTGCAGGCTCTGATAAAATGCCGTCTCTGCGGGTGAAGCAAACAAACCGGTATCGACAATATTGGCCGGGTCCAAACTGGCGGTATCTAGATCGCCCTTGGCCGCTAGCTTAGAGGCCCGATTGACGGTTTCATAAACGCTGGCCAGGGTGCCGTTGTCGCGAATCTGCTGCAAAAAGCGGGCGCGATCGCGCGCGTCTAGCAGGTTGCTTAGCACCCGAGCGCGATAGTCCGGGTCGTCTTCTCCGACTACTGCATTGATCAAGTCGTAGTCGATGCCCTCATCATCCTGCAGCAGGGTGCGTACCCGCTGCTCAAAAAACGACTCTAGATCCTGCTGTAGCTCAGCAGCGTCAACGCCGTCGCGTCCGGTGGCAAAGGCCGTAATAATTGTTTCCAGCAGCTGGGTCAGATTCAGGTCCAAACCGCCTGCCCAGATAATACTGACAATGGCGTTAGCGGCCCGCCGCAGGGCAAACGGGTCAGACGATCCCGTCGGTTTCATACCCAAACTAAAAATGCTCACCAGGGTATCTAGCCGGTCGGCCAGCCCCACCACCTGACCGCATAGCGACTGGGGCAGCGCGTCTCCGGCTCCTTTGGGCAAATAATGTTCAGCAATAGCGGTGGCCACCGTCTCAGGTTCCTGACTATGGCGGGCATACTTTTCGCCCATGACGCCCTGCAGCTCCGGAAATTCGCCCACCATCTGGGTTACCAGGTCGGCCTTGCACAGCAGCGCCGCCCGGTTAGCCAGGTCAGTTTGGGTGGTGTCTAGACTTAGCTGGGTTGCGATCGCACCCGCCACTGCCACAATCCGGTCCACCTTTTGCCGCATCGACCCCAGTCGTTCTTCAAAGGTGACCATTTCCAGCTTGGGCAGATAGTCCGCCAGCGTCTGGGTCCGGTCCGCATTAAAAAAGAACATACCGTCCGACAGCCGGGCTCGAATCACCCGCGCATTGCCCTCGGCAATAATGTCCGACTTGGCCGGGTCGCCATTGGAAATCGTAATAAAGCTCGGCAGCAGACTGCCGCCCGACTTTAATGGAAAATAGCGCTGGTGGCTTTCCATCTCAGTAATCGCCACTTCCGACGGCAGCTCTAGAAACTCCTCGTCATACTTACCCACCACCGCCGTGGGCCATTCCACCAGATTGACCACCTCATCCAGCAGCTCTGGATTGACAATCGCTTCTCCTTTAACCGACTTAGCTGCTTTATCTACCTGAGCCACAATCTTCTGACGACGCTCTGCCGGGTCCACATCAATATAAATAGACCGCATCGCCTCAACATAGCCGGTGGCATGCTTGAGTATGAAGGGTTCTGGATGCAAAACGCGGTGGCCTTCAGTGGTGCGATCGCTGCTGCAGGTTTCAGACCCATTGGTCAGCGTAATCGGCAGCACCCGATCGTCCATTAGCGTTACCAGCCAACGAATCGGCCTTGGAAACTTCAGGTCGCCATCACCCCAGCGCATAAACCGTTTACCTTCAAGACCCAAAACCCACTGAGGAATCAGCTCACTCAGAATCTCAGTCGCATCCCGTCCCGCAATTTTCTGCGTCACAAAGACAAACTCGCCCTTCTTTGTCTCTCGAATTTCAAAATCATCCACGCTCACTCCGCGCGATCGCGCAAACCCCTCAGCCGCCTTGGTGGGCTTGCCATCCTTAAACGCCGCCTTTACCGAAGGTCCCTTGGCCTCCTCCTCCCGGTCCGGCTGCCGCTCAGGAATCCCATTTAGCACCAATGCCAGCCGACGCGGCGTCCCATAAAACTCAATACTGTCCGGACTCAGCAGCTGCTCCTCTAGCTCTGCCGGAATCTTGGCTTTCCACTGCTCAAGAGCATCGCCAACAAAACTGGCTGGTAGGTCTTCAGTCCCGACTTCAAGTAAGAAGGTCGCCATGGGTGCGCTAGGTTGAGTCAAAAACCCTAGTATTATGGCAGGAATGAGGTTAGACGGAACACCGACTTGGCTATTTGACAGGGACACATCGACCCATCTGAGATGTTGAGTCCCGTGCAAAATTGAGTCCGATGCATCAGAAATTTGGTCATGCACCGATCCTTTCCCTCCTCGGAGGGGTGCCACAGGCGGGGTGGGTTTCGCCCCCCTACGCTAACGGTCAACCCACCCCGTTGCCCCTCCCCGGAGGGGATGAAGTTATCTTTTTCTGTATCAGAGCCTGAGATCAATCTACCCTGACTCGTTTGGTCAAAATCGCCATCATCTCATTCGGTCGTCCGGTGGGTAGGGGCTTACTCCAGTCATTGGGCTCTGCGTAATTGAGCTTGTGGAGTAGCGTGATGGTGTTGCGAATGGCAATCAGACTGCCAAACAGCGTGTGGTTGATTGTCTCGTACTGATATTCGGGCAGTGACGGAACGATAGGCGGAATGTTGGACGCGCCTGCGCCCTGACTATTATCTTGAAACATGGGATTCTGGTCTCCATTAGGTACAGGTGCCCCCTGGAGCTAAACGCCCAGGAGGCTGGAGCCAGAACCCAATACCCAGCGGCTCCTCAGGAATTTTGCAAAGCGGAGCTACTGAGCCATAATGACCAAAGCTGCCAGGATTGCGTCGTAATCCGTGGGGGTTAGCTGTCAGCAAGGTGTTTGCCCACCTGCTGGCAGTGCCAAATATTGAGTTCTGTCAGGTCACGATAAACACCGCAGCCTTGCAACGAACATACGTCCTATGGATAGCGGTCGTCAAGTAACAGTTTATTGACTTAAAAGAGAGAACCTGAAAGCGCATCTAGCATCTAGGATTTTAGGCGTTGCTGATCCTCGGGATGGCTTTATTTGAAAAATGCTGACACGTGGTATTTCTAACAGATCGGTGCATCCCTTAAATCAGCAACGGCGGATTTTAGATAGCTCAATCCGGAAACTTATCCGAACACAGCTGTCCACCCACACCCCAGTTTTCCTTCTTCACATCCTCGATTACTACATAGATCGATCCCTCACTACACCCAGCAATCCGCGCCGTCTCACGGGTCAGTACCTCCACCAGCTCCCGCTTCTGCTCAACCGTTCTACCCGGCAAAATCTCAACACGAATAATAGGCATACTATTTTTCTCTGGATTAAGGACGTGAGCAGCTTCAAAAGCTAAGGTTGGCTAGCGAAATACACTGCTAATCATTTGAAGAGATCAAGCTCCATCAATCTTTAAACAGCAGCATAACCGGTATATTGCCTCATGTCAGGAGCCTGAAAACCAAGCACAACATTATCTTTTTCAATTCCTCGAACCACCAGTTCTTGAGCCACTCTCATCTCCGTCATATTTTGCTGAATCCAAATCTTGTCATCCCTGATATCAATATGTAAAACACAACCGTATACACGACGATGCCCGTCCCAACCCACGTTCATTACCTGGTAATGATCCTGTTGAGTATCAAAAACGGTATAACACTCAATCTCGCCATTAGCGATTGGGATAGCTGCATAATCAGTCAACAACGATTGAATGATATCGCGATAGGTCTCTAGGGTATCCATTTCAAAATTACCTCTTGATTAGGATCGTAGATTATCTGTTTGATTTGATATCGCTCCAGCGAAATCTGTGCAAACTCACGTTTAAAGAAAGCTTCGTAAGCAAAAATGGGCAAATCTAGATAGAGAATGCGGGTCGAATCACTCATCTCCAAAGCCAGTCGATAATTTTAAAATTGCCCTAGCGCAGCATGATAATCCGTAAGCGGCGAATCACTTAAAAAGGTCTTAATTTCAACCGCTATTTTTTCTGTACCCCGTTCGGCAGCTAATAGCTGTTCTGCTCCTAAATCAATTTCAAATTTTGTGCCGCCCACTTCCAATCGCAGTGGGGCATCTGTGACTATCCACTGCTCTTTTTCGAGAGCTATCCTAACCACACTATGAAATCTATCTTTGGCTGCCATCGTTTATTTACTTCGAGTTACCCACCATCATAAATCAGCCATCTATTACCAAATATTGCGGATCATAAATCCCTTCACCATCTTTTGCTATCTACAGAAAAACTGGCTATGGTCTAGGCAGTTCCCCCTTATCAAACGTTTTTGATGGCTAGTCTCAACGGGTTTTGGCAGTTTCTAAACACAGATGTCAAAGATATTCCATGGGGCGAACTAGCCGAAAAAGGCATTGAAGCCGTCAGCGCTAGCAATGATCTAGGTGAAAAGTGGGAGGAACACAAGTCTGACCTAAAACAGCTGACTCCCTACTTTGGGCAGGTAGAACCCTTTTTCAAGCTGCTGAGCGATCCAAATGCTCAGATGGCGATATCAGGACTGCCGTTTGTGTCCATCGGCGTGGGGCTGCTGAGGATTTATCTGGACCTGAGCAAAACTGAGCCTACGTTTGATACCTCGATTGTTCTGGTAGCGCAGCTGGCCTATCTGCAAAGCTTAGAGACCGTCCTTGAGTCTGTTACAGATACAGCAATTATTAAAAAGCTTAAAACAGTTTCTCTAAAGACCTTGTTAGAAAAACAGCTTGCCCAGTTGGAGACAGAAAAGCTGACTCCCAATGAGCTGAAATTAGTGACGAGTCGATTTAGAGAATCAAGACTGGCTGAACTATTTGATACAGCTCTATTGGAGCAGCTACAGCAGGCTGACTTGGATGATACTGAGGCAAAGAGACTAAGCGAACAGGTAGGCTGGGGAACGCCTCGGTACTTATATCAGGCAATTGCCGAGGCGGGTGAAAGCGTCGAACCCTTAGCCGATTTCCATCGAACAGGCGGTCAGCAAGAACAAAATCGATATGTCAGTATTGATGCCTATCTAAAAGATAAGATTGAACCACTGCCAATAGAACAGGTATTTGATGAAAGCGATCCGCTGATTACGTTTAGAGATATCTATGTGCCTCTGAATGTGCAGCTGTTGGTTCAGTCAGGAGAAAAGAAAAACGTAGACCCTATCAATATTCATCAGTGGGCACAGAGCCTTTTAGAGCAGACAGAATGTCGCAAAGTAATGTTTATCGAGGGCGATGCAGGACAGGGAAAGTCTGTATTCTGTCGTATGTTTGCTACTGAGATCGGCAAAACTCCGTTTTCATATATTCCCCTGTTTATTCGACTCCGTAGCTTACGAGCTATCGAAAATACACTGACTGAAACACTAGAAAACTGCCCTGACCTAGAGCCTGTCGAATTTGTTGGCAAAGAAGGCTGGCTAAAAGATAAAAACACACGATTTCTGATTATTCTAGACGGCTTTGACGAGCTGTTACTTCAGGGACGCTCTACCGGTGGACTACAAGAATTTCTACAACAGGTGTCAGATTTTCAGGAGCGTAGTCATCACCAATGTTTAGTTACAGGTAGACCGTTGGCATTGCAGGGAATCGCACAGCGTATCACCCAGAACAAAACGTTAGAGCGAGTCAAGCTGCAGCCCATGAATGATGCTTTACAGGGACAGTGGTTAACAAACTGGCAAACTATATTTGGAGAAGATGAGGTTAATCAGTTTCGTCGGTTTTTAATGGCCTGCCCATCAGAAATTGGTGACAGCCTAGCCCGAGAGCCTTTGCTTATTTATCTTTTAGCGCGGCTACATCGAGAGAAGCAGTTGACAGGCGAGATGTTTGCTGATGCCAAACAAGAAAGTCAGGCAAAGCTGCGAGTCTATCGAAGCTCAGTCAACTGGGTGCTGGAAAAACAGCGCCAGGATGAAAATCGACGTCTATCGGGTTTGGATGACCCTGACGATTTGCGGGAAGTCTTGCAGGAGGCTGCCCTGTGCGTAGTTCAGTCTGGCAATGAAACCGCTCAGCTATCAATGTTAAAAGCAAGGTTTCAGAATAGTGCCAACCCAGTGGCTACGCTGCTCAAAACGGCAAAAGAAACGACCGGTCACTCAGACGATAAAGCTCTCAACAACCTGCTTACCACGTTTTATCTACGTCCCGGAGAAGGCGATAAGCGAGGGTCGGTAGAGTTCGCCCACAAAAGCTTTGGGGAATATCTATTTGCCGAACGACTGATAGCTGCCTTTGAGAGCTGGACTGAGCTAGATAGCAGAAAACGTTACCGGCTAGGCGCTCGGACTGTCCATGAACAGATTTACGACCTGCTAGGATTTGGTGGTCTCAGCGTCGAAATTGTGGAATACGTCTTCGAGCTGCTAGAGGAAAGTGATATCGATCGAGTCAAACTTTTTCAGCGGCTGCATGTGTTTTACGAAAGCTGGTGCGACGGAGAATTTCTAGACCAAGATCCAACAGAAAATTTACCTCAAAAAAAATTCTTGCAGCTGAGAGATCAAGCTATTGCTCTTGGTCTGAAACAAGTAGATATTTTCACCGGGCTAAATACACTTATCATTCTGTTTAAGCTTCACGCAGGCGCTCAGCCCGAACACTATCCAAATTTATTAGATGACGATCCTAAGCCTGAAATCTGGTTTCATCCCTGTGGAGAGCTGGACACAGACCAATTTGACGACGAGAAACTACTCAAGATTATTCACTATGCAGATTCCTTGGACTTTGGCACCTTTACTAGAGTTGTTGGTCCTCACCTCTACAGCGCCAACCTCTACAGAGCCACCCTCTACAGAGCCAACCTCTACAGAGCCAACCTCGACAGCGCCAACCTCTACAGCGCCAACCTCGACAGAGCCAACCTCGACAGCGCCAACCTCTACAGAACCAACCTCTACAGAGCCAACCTCGACAGCGCCAACCTCGACAGCGCCATTTTACTAGACACTAAACTCGGTAAGGCTCAAAACTTAACTAGCCAGCAATTGGAAGGAGAAAGTCCTCCTTTCCTTTGTAGCACCACACTGCCGTCAGAGTTAGCGGCCTATCAAGACCGCGATCGCGACCGCTTACCCGCAGTTCTTAGAGAACGATACCCTAACAAATTTAAGTCGCTCGAAGCAGCAGAAAAGTATATCAACGAGCAACATCCACCTTCGGCCTAGTATCCAATCCCAAAACTGTACAGACAAGGTTTGAAGTTGAATGCGTTGCACTAGCACAGTAACTGAAATGTCCCTTTATCTCTAACGGAGAAAGGGAGCTAGACTCAAAGTCCCTCGCCCTGCAAGAGAGGGATTTAGGGAGAAGGCCAATGCAGAACTCTATAGCCCCTTCAACTACCTTTCGCTGCAGCCAGCTGAGCCTCCAACGCCAGCCAATCCTCATCCTTAGCCGCTTCCCACAGCGTCAGATCTTCCTCGACATTGTCATCAAACGGTTCTACCGCCTTATCTACCTTATGGCGGTACAGCAAAAACTCCACATAGTCCAACACCTGCTGCTGCGTCTCTGTAGGCAGCTGACTGAGCCGTTCGACGACTACATCAGCAACTGGGATAGATTTAGACACTGACTTTATAGAAGAGCTACTCATAAGAAAATCACATAATATTGGCCGATGTGGTCCCAGCAGCAGCGGTGGTTTCACTGTTGACAGGACCTTTCATACATACAGACGTCGCTACGCTATCAAAACGTTCCTTTAGGCTAACGCCTAGCAGCAGGCTTACGCTTGAGCACCCTCAACCCAACCGCTATAACACCCATACCCAGGATAAAACCTGGTTCAGGAACCGAGACCGAATTTAACGGATTCGCCGGGTCGGTTAGCTCATCCTGACCGTCTTCCACTTCACGGTCAAAGCGGTCGGCGGCGGCCTCGGCCTGACGCAGCAGCTCTCGCTGTCGGTCATTGACCAGCACCAGCATCGACGAATAGGGCGTTACAATCTGGGTACGTTTGGCAACAGCATGTACTTGATCCAGATTTTCTATCTGGGTCATATCTGCGGTTCGACTCTGTTGCAAAATCGCCTGACGCGCGGCTATTGGGGCAAACTCGTCTGGTTTTTCGGCTCCCTCGCTAGCGATTACCGACCATTCGTAACCATCGATTACATTGTTATCCAAACGCTGCAGTACAGCGCTCACCTCTGTTGCCACACCACCGCCGCTTGCTTGAATCGTTTCTAACAGCGCATCGTCATAGGCTGCCGGTAGTTGGTTGTTCATGTGCACCAGCCAGAGCGGTTCTGTTATTTGGGGTAGTGCCAACGTCTCTTCTGTTAGTTCATAGCTGCCTGCATCGGTTAACAACAAGACAGCATCATAGACTTTGGGTAGATGCTGCTGGGCAAACTGTTGCAGCATCTCTGCCGGTTGCAAACTACCGTAGGGGATGACCAAATCAAATGAGCCAAGATCATCGCTGGGTGCGAGGGCATCTCCTGTAGCGGTCGTTAGGTAAAAGTCGATATCATTTTTTGGATCGATTTGCTTTAGCTGTTCCCAGGCTGCGGCCTGCCCCCCCTGCCCCATGCTATAGGAGGTATCTAAAATAGCGGCAATACGTTTGCCAGTCGGGACAGCCGTCTGAGCAACGGGTATTGCTGTTACCTGGTAGCCCTCAGACAGCGTTGTCTGGTGGACGGCTGGTTTGCTTTTCTTGTTGGCTTTAATGCTGGGTTCAAACCACTGGTCTTCAGAGACGGTTACTGCTTTGCCCCGACGCTGATGAACGGTCTTATTAGTCCAGAAAATGTTGCGTTTTTCACTTAGCTGAGGCAGCGGCCATGCGCCATCTTGCTGTAGCACCTGATAGGTCATCCATAGATGCAGCTCACCGGGCTCTTGCAAAGATGGGGCAAACGGAATTGGGAAGACTCGCAATCGATACTGACGCGGACCTACCTGTTCTAGTAGGGCCGGGTCTTCGGCACGTCGGGTTTCGGCGCGTTCAATCTCTCCTTTGTAAACCTGTTGCGCCGCTCCGCGAGGTGAGACCACAAAGGGAAATCGGGAAGCATCTTTGGCTTCGGCTAGCCAGAGACCGGTAATTGTGGCACTCTCTGGTAGAGAAAAGCTGTAGAAAATCTCTTGGTCGTCAATGGTTTTGTTTTCGTACTGCTCGTAAATTTCTATGTCGGCCCAGTCGCCATGCTCTTTTACAGAGACAGTTTGTTCGGCTAAACGAATAACTTTTTGGTCAAGATTGAGCACGCCTGCCTGGGTTTCATCGCGGTTGGCGGTCGCCTTTAGAGCGCTGCGAATGGCATGGCGTTCTGTCTTTTGGATCGGCGTATCGAAAAAGCTGGCATAGAGTGCTTTGGCTTTGTCATCATCGTTGCGATCGCCCCGATATAGAAACGGCGACAGCAGACCGTTATGAAAGTCCTGAAATGCCTGAGCAGTAGACTCGGGCATAGCAAACACAGCTTTGTACATCTCGCGCAGCTGGTTACTTTCTTCGATGGTGCCTAGATAGCGATAGCGAAAAAGATTAGCGTGCACCAGCCCCTTACGAATCGTCTCGGACTGTTTGACCAGCGCTAGCCTCTCAACCGAGCTTTGGGGCGGTGGTCCGTCTAGTAGGCTAAACGCTTTGACCTGGGGCTGATGCAGCTGCATCAAACCAAACAGCAAACAGCTAAGCCCGACAACAGTGCCAGTAACAGCCCAGCTGTGACCATGCTGCTTGGCAAAGGCGGTGCGAATACGATGCCAGGAACGCAGATAAAAGTTGACCAGAACATAGGGCAGCGAGGCGAAGACTAAAGCACTCGTTCCCCACAAGATGCCAAACAAAGTACCTAGGATCACGATGTCAGGGTGCATCACCATACTCCCCAAATCTTTCAGCAGCAATGGCCAGTTGATACCCAGTAGTCCGGTCACAGTGCCGTAGACCATGATACAAAGGGCCGGTACGGTATACAGCAGCAGTAGCGTACCGGCATATAGCCCAGTGACTAAAATCAGGCTGTGGCCAATCATCTGTACCCAGGCCAGACGCGGGCGATAGGCCGCATAGCCAGCTAAGGTTTCAATGGCAAATATGGCAATGGCAGCCAGCACAGTGATGAGGATATGGGCGCTAGCCGGTGTGGTTTCACGAATTAGGAAGAGTCTTAGCAGACATAGACCAAACAGGGGAGCCTCTACACCATAAAACAGCCGCATTAGCAAAATCGGATGTTTGCGTAGCCATTTGCCACCCACAATCGTAGACAGCAGGGGCACAACCAGCATCCCTAGAATACTTGCTACAAAGGCGGGAGGAATGTCACCACTGCGGGCAGCGTTGAGGATAGGCAGCCCCGTCGTCGGCAGTATCCAGAGATAGACAACACCGATGAAGGCCAAATTCCAAATCCAAAAGATGGAATGGGATAGCCAGTGAAGCGCAGTTTTCATAGGCGATGTTAGGAATAACGCTAGCTGTGGGATGTGACACAGGCCAGCTAGGAACGTTTACGGACAGCCCGTAGAAAGTTCATAGGGAGTTTATGTTGAGAGTCCCGCTGTTGTTTCCTCGGCAGGACGGGGTGACGTCTGTCAGAGCTGTGGAGAGTTCTTAACCATATGCTAGAGAACGTTTATTCTGGTTTTCTCTCTTAAATGATTGACTAAAAAACATCGAGGGTTTCGACTGCTAGTGTTAGCCATCGAAACCCTCGTGCAAAATTCTACTGGGAACATACCAGCCGCCTCTTCGTATTAGAGAAAAGGTGTCGGTAGGTTCATAAAAGGTCGTAGCAGATACCCTGGAAGGTCACCTGCTCAAGCAGGCAACTTTCGTAATGTAACAGTTTCCCCTTAAGGACTATGCCGGATCGAGGACATGGGCTTATGCGTCCACTCTACTAATTCAAAATTGAGATTTTGAGCTAAGCGATCGATAGCGGTGGTTGATCCTGGCTATTGAGCAGAGGGCAAACGGGGGTCACTAACGGAGCGTCTTAGTTTGTCAAGTCGCTGTTTGAGCAACACTAGCAGCCCCGCTAGGAAAACGCTTTGCAACCCAACACCAACCACAGCGGCCTGGAAGAAGCCAGCCTGGGGATACTCATAAAACGGATAGCCAAAGACGGTTCTATAGGTCATCCATAGGGCTGCAGGTGGATTGCCCTTTTGAAATAGCGCTAGAACAATTAAGGGGACAAATATCCAGAGTATTAGGGTGCCTGCTGCCCACATTGTCGGAGTGCGCACCTTGGTGATAAAAATTAGCTGTGCGATCGCAGCGTAGGTTAACCAGCTCAGCGCAACGCTCACCGGCATCAATAATAAATAGGCCAGGGGCAGCTCTGCTTGAGCAATCAAAATTGACCAGGGCACCATCAGCGCACAGGCAATTAGAATATTGACACCCACCGCTGTGACTGCCGGACTTTTATCATTCCATAAACGCGTGGTCACATTAGACTGATGGCTGCTGAGCCAGTCAAACAGCTGCTGTCGCTGGGGTGTCAGCGTTGATATCAGCAGCAGCATAAGCGCAAAGTTGGCCCCATAGAGCAAGGCAAATGCGGTAATGCTGTCCCAACCCTGATTATTCTGAAAAAAGCCCCAGCTCAGCACATTGAGATAAGCCGTTAGGCTATAACTGAGCCGTTTACTCAATAGAGTAGCCCTGGGCTGATAGAAGAGCCGCTCTAACATTTTCCAAACAAACCCGGTCATGATCGCCAGGTTAAGCAACACAAACCCGTGGTTAATCAGACTGTTGTTGGTGAGGTTAATGTAGAGCCAGCTAATCGATATCGGGGACGAGTTAAGGTAGAAGGCCCGATCCGCATTTTCAAAATGATGCCAGATCAAGTTGGTATTCCAAAACATTAGACCTGGGGCAAATAAGAACAGTCCTAAAGCGGCAAAGGCAATCGACGCTGGGGTTTGTTTGGGACGAAGCTGATGGGTAATCCCTGTGAGCAGGGCCAGACTAAAGCACAAAATCGCTGTGGCTATTAGCAATCCGTAGTAGCTAACTAAAAAGAGAATGGATACCTGAGCCTGCCAGGTTGCCCAAATATGCAGCGGCACAGCCGACAGTACGATCAAATAGGGGAGAATTGGCACCCCCAAAAGCTTGCCTAGCAAAATCTCTTTTGCCGGACGGGGGCTCAGACGAATAAAGTTCAGAGTGCCGCGCTTTTCTTCTTGGGCCAGGTCATTGACCAGGTAGTACCCGCCGACTACCAACAAAAAATAGGGCAGTGTCCAGGTTAGTATCTGGAAAATATTACGGGCACTAATCCGAATATCGTTGTAGACCGACGTTTGAGATAAAATCAGCAGCACCTGTAGCAGCACAGATGTGCCGACAGCGGCGATGACGCTGCGGGGTTTAAGATGGCCCCGACATTCTCGTAGAAACTGTGGGTTCCAATTGCCGATGTGATTGATCCAATCTGTACTCATGGGTCTGTACTCATGGGATAGTTGTCCGATATCTAGGCCGTACGCTGATAGCCTGAGCGAATAAAAATGTCTTCTAGGGTTTCTTGAATGCGGTGGAAGTCGCTGATGGTAAAGCCAGCCGTCACTAACTGATGCAGCAGGCTAGCGGCGGCCTGCCGATCGCCTGTAAACTGAATCGCCAAACTGTGGTCATCGATCGGCTGTACGGCAATGTTGCGATCGCGAAAATAGTTAGTTAGCCCTTCAAGATTGTCAATCACCGTAATAGCAATCTGTTGCTGAGTCGCTGGCTGATAGAGCGTCTTTAGCTGACCGCTTTCCACCAAGCGCCCCTGCTCCATAATGCCAATGGCGGTGCAAAAGTCTTCTAGATCGCTCAAAATATGAGACGAAATCAGAATAGTAATCCCCTGCTGCTGCAGTGCTTTAATGGTTTGGCGATACTCAATCCGAGCAATCGGGTCAAGACCCGACACTGGCTCATCCAGCAGCAGCAGCGTCGGCTGATGTAAAACCGTTCTAGCCAGACTCAGCCGCTGTTTCATTCCCCGCGACAGAGTATTGATCAAGGCGTGGCGTTTGCTCTCCAGGGTCACCAGACCCAGCACATCGGTAATCCGCTGTCGTAGCGTCTGACCGCTTAGATGGTAAAGACGACCAAAGTAGTCCAAGTAGCCGTCTACGGTGAGATCTTCGTACAGCGGAAAATCATCCGGCAGCAAACCAAGCTGACGCTTAATCTGGGTATTGGGCTGACCTCGCTGTAGTCTTTGACCGCCGACACAGATCTCTCCAGCGGTGGGTTCTTCGGCGGTAGCCAGCAGTCGGATCAAGGTGGTTTTACCCGCTCCATTAGGACCGATCAGACCATAGACGTCGCCGCTAGCAATTTTTAAGTTAACGGCATTAACGGCCAGATGGCTATCAAACTGCTTGGTCAGTTCCTGAGTTTCTACAACCAGCGGAGGGCTCTGGGGCATGGTGCCGCAAACGAAGGGACATGCATCGTAGTTTAGAATACGATCCCTCTAAACAACAGCAGCGTACCCCAGGGTTTCGCACGGTTTAGCAAAACTATGCCAGGGCCATTGCTGTTCCTCTGCTGCTCCTAGAGGCCAGCGACACGTCACCGTCAAACCTCCGTCAAACACCCAAGGGTTCTAGCGATCGCAAACACTATTCGAAGGCCGGTCGGTCGGTATCGATGGCAGGAACCGTCTCAGAAAAACCCGTGCCGGTTTCTCTCACCGGTTGGGACGCCGCCTGCCAGGTTTGGATTTGGCTTTGGGCGCTGTTGTAAGCATCTGCCTGGGTCGGAATTTGATCGGCTAGACGAATGGCTCTATCTAGACTGCGATTGGATTCGCCTTCAGCTAGACTCAGCAGATCCCAGCTCCAGCGGTTAATTTGCTGAATCGCCGTTGGATACTGACCGCTGCTGGATGGAATCTGGTTAGCGGTGGTAATAGCGCTGGCTAAATCATCGGGGCTACCGGAGCGCGCCCGACTGCTGGCCTCTCGCAGCAGGGTACGGTTTTGCTCTTGATCGCGCCAGCTGGCCAGATCGTTTTGGATTTCACCATAGAGCGAGCGCTCGGGGGAGATGCGAGCAGCGATTGCGATCGCACCGGCCAAATCTCCGGTGGCCGCTAGCCGCCGGGCCTCTTGCACCAGCGGTCGATCTTCAATCGCTTCAATCTGTGACTGCCAGCGGGTAATGCGCTTGCTGGCAGCATCGCCCAGGGCTCGACTAGAGTCGATTCTACGGGCCTCTTGAATCGCCTGACGCAGCGCCTGGGGTGTGCCCACTCCGGCCAGCTGGTCGGCGTTGACCAAAATGGGCTGGTCTTCAGTGGTCTGTATGCGCTTTTCCCACTGATCAATTTGGTCAGAAACTTCATCCCAGCGGGGATTGTTGGTGCCGACCTGTCTTGCTTGCACAATGGCCGAGCGTAAATCGTTGACGTTGCCCTGGGCCGCAATCTGGCGGGCGGTATCAAGCTGAGCCAGCGCCTTGATCTCCGAGCGCCATCGGCCCATCAGCGTCTGCGCCCGGTCGTAAAGCGGTCGGTCTTTACCCAAACTCTGCAGCCGGGTAATGGCAGAGTCTAACCCCAGGGCATCGCCGCTCCAGGCGCGGCGGTAGGCTTCTGTAAAGACTTGAAAATCTGCAATTTCCTGGTCTAGGCCCTGATCGCGAGGAATCGCTGCTAGGATTTCTTCGGCCTCGGACAGCTCCTGACGAGCCAGAGCATTTTCAGCAACGCCGAGCATATCTTTAGCAGCGGTTTTCTTGAGTTCCTGAGCGTCATTAAAGAGAACGCTTTCGGACTGGATTGACCCCAGTAGCTTGAGCGCTTCTTTAAAGCTGCTAACGGTGCCGCGGCTGAGCAGGCGCTTGACTTGACCAATTTTGCGACTGTCTTCACGGGCTAACCCAATCAGCCGGGTCAGTTCGTTGTACTTGGTTTGGGACCAGTGGTCGTTGTTAACGTCTAAGAGCCGTACGGATAGACCAAAGGCATCTTTGAAGTCACCCTCGATGAGTTTTTCCTTGGCCTTTTCAAAGATATCTGCACCTTCGCTCCAAATGCGCTGCCAGCGACGAACGCTGCTTTCTACGTTGTCAGCAGCAGCCGTATTGGCAGGAATTTTTTCAGCAGTTGCGATCGCGCTTTCTAGCTCTCCTTGATGAAACTGATCGTCCGCCAGTTCTAAAATTTGGCTGGACCAGCTCTCTATCTTGGCATCAATCTCGGCCCGCAGCGGATGGTCGTCGGGCAGCTTTTCCACCAGCCCAATCGCTTCCAATAAAAAGCCCACGTCTCCCTGGGCTGCATAGGATTCAGCACACTGTAGCCGCATGGCCGCCGATGCCGTTGGCCAAAAAATCGCTCGACAGTTGGGCAAATTTGGCATCCGAAACAGGCTAGTAATCGCAAACGCCAGGGTGCCCGTTAAAATCGCCAGCGTCGTCAGCAGTAAAAATTGCCAGCTGCCGATCCACCGAAATACCGCCAGACTGCCCCAGCCTGATTTTTTGACTGGAGTATCCGCCACGGCTGACGCGGTCCCATCGCCTGTGGCCATCCCCGCATAGGATGGCGATGGCGCCGGATTCTGAGAAACTCTCTGTCCCCGAGACCGACTACGCGGTACGGAAATAGGCTTAGA
This sequence comes from Leptolyngbyaceae cyanobacterium, assembly GCA_050043465.1. GTDB lineage: Bacteria > Cyanobacteriota > Cyanobacteriia > Phormidesmidales > Phormidesmidaceae > Leptothoe. The sequence continues at coordinate 15,253 of JBHJIL010000108.1, read as the reverse complement.
CGGGCGACGAGGATTGCGTTTGGGGCTCATAGACGTATCAGCCAGAGAAGATTGTTGCTGAATATGGCGTTACTTTAGCGCAATGCATCTAGAGTGCATATGAGCGTTACCTAACGTCATGCAGTGGTCAGCTAAAGAGCATCGCCCATATTAGCCTTTTTTGCTTTTAGCGTTACTGGTCCCCAGTATGATTTTATCTGCAAGAAGCTAGCACATCGTAGTTTTTTATGATCGTGGTGATTAAAGCTGGCCACTCCACCAGCGGCTCCTTGCTAAGCCGTCCCAGCTCCGACAGCAAGCACCCTAACGTCGCTACCTGCCGTAATCTTGGTGGCTCCTAAAGGCACTTTGGCTAACCCATTGGTCCGACTCAAATTAACCAAGTTGCCAGAGCTATGGCCCCCTGTGGCTAAGCTAAACCGATAGCCGCTATCCCCTAGAACCAGTCGGCCCCACAAATAGGTCTCACGTTTGCCCCCGGCGGTTAAATCTTCATCAGTTTTGGCCCAGACAAACGGTGGCGACCAGCCTGTGCTCAGTCCCGATAGCTTGCGTAATGCCGGCTGGACAAATCGCCAAAAGCTAACCAGCGACGAGACTGGATTACCCGGCAGCCCAAAGTAGAGCTGGTCCCCAAAGGTCGCCACCGTTAGAGGTTTTCCAGGTTTGACCGCCACCGAACGAATGTGGATAGTGGCCCCTAGCTCAGCCAAAATTTGATCCACATAGTCATAGTCTCCCACCGAGCCCCCACCTGAGGAAATCACGACGTCAGCCTGGGTCAGAGCAGTTGCGATCGCCTGTCTGGTAGCGTCTTTTTGGTCTGGCACAATGCCCAGCGGCACGGGCACAGCCCCAGCCTGAACGATCAGCGCAGCCAGCGCATAGCGGTTAGAATCCACAATCTGACCGGGAGCTAGCGTTTGCTGAATCTCAACCAGCTCATCTCCCGTCGATAAAATTGCCACCCTGGGGCGTCGATACACGGGCACGGGCACGCATTGAGCCGCCGCCAGCACGGCGATTTCAGCCGCGCCAATTTTAGTCCCCGGCGTCAGCAGATCCCCCCCTGCCTGATAAAAGCTGCCCTGTTTACGTACAAACGCCCCTTGAGTCGGGGTCGTCAGCACCGTCACCTGCTCTCCCTGACGCTGGGTATTTTCCTGCATCACGACAGTATCTGCCCCAGCAGGCAGCATGCCCCCGGTAAAAATGCGAGCGGTCTCCCCTGGCCCCAGGGTATGCTGCGGTACCTGACCGGCTGGAATTTCTTCAACTACCCTAAGACTGACAGGTACCGTTACAGCGTCCTCGTAGCGCACCGCGTACCCATCCATGGCCGAATTGTCCCAGTGGGGAAAGTCTAGCTGGCTGCTGACAGACTGCCCCAGCACCCGGTCTAAACTCGTGCCCAGGTCCACCATTTCCACCTGCTCGACGGGCGTTACCAGGTCTAATATCAGCGTTTCCGCATCGTTTGCAGGCACCATAGGCTCGGTTCAAGTTAGATTCAATATCAGCCACTTCTCACCCTATCAAAGTCCTAGTCATGCCCCTTGCCGCCACCCTTAAAAAACGCCGTCAGCAGCTGGCCCAGCATCTGGGCACACCGGTAATGCTCTGGTCCGGTCGGTCCACCTCTCGCAATTTTCCAGCTAACACCTATCCTTTTCGCCCCAGCAGTCATTTTCTCTACTTTGCCGGACTGCCCCTGGAAAATGCGGTGATTCATCTGGCGGACGGGCATCTCACCTTATTTATGGATGAGGCAACACCGGCACAGGCGCTGTGGCACGGTCCTAGCCCAACGCGCACCCAGATAGCTAGTCAGATCGGAGCTGGCAAAGCGTTACCGTTAGAAGATCTAAAGCATTTTACTAGCGGCAGCGCCACGCTCAAGGTCCAGGACAGTATCACTGCCGCCCAGCAAGAAGAAATTTTGAACCGGACAGTACCGGTTGCCCCCCAGTCCCAAGAGCAGGATCGGGCCCTGCTGGAGGCGATCGTGCAGCTGCGCATGTGTCACGATGACGGAGCTTTAGCCGAAATGCGTCGGGCGGCTGAGGTCTCGATCAAGGCCCATAAAGCAGGCATGGCGGCCACCGCTGCCGACAAAGGACTGACAGAAGCCCATATTCGCGCGGCGATGGAGCAGACGATCATGGCCGAGGGGATGACCTGTGCCTACAACAGTATTGTCACCGTTTATGGCGAAGTTCTCCATAACAATCACTACCATCATACCCTGGGAGACCAGGACCTGATTTTGGCGGACGTGGGGGCCGAGACAGAGACCGGCTGGGCCTCGGATATTACTCGCACCTGGCCGGTCAGCGGTCGGTTCTCCTCCACCCAGCGCGATTTGTACGATGTGGTGCTGGCGGCTCATGATGCCTGTATTACTGCTGCAAAACCGGGAGTGGAGTACCGGGAGCTGCATCTGCTAGCCTGTCGAACGCTGGCAGCGGGGCTGGTGAATCTTGGTATTCTGTTGGGCAATCCCGATGACCTAGTAGAGCAGGATGCCCATGCGCTGTTTTTTCCCCACGGGGTAGGGCATCTGTTGGGTCTGGATGTTCACGATATGGAAGATTTAGGCGATCTGGCAGGCTATGAGCCTGGTCGCAGCCGCAGCGATCGCTTTGGTCTAGGATTTTTGCGGTTGGACCGACCGTTGCAGGAAAAAATGGTAGTGACTATCGAGCCTGGGTTTTATCAGGTGCCAGGGATTTTAGAGGATAAGGGGAACCGCGATCGCTATGCCACCATGGTCAACTGGGACCGTCTGGCTCAGTTTGCCGACGTGCGCGGTATCCGCATTGAGGATGATGTGTTGATTACTGACAGCGGCAGTGAGGTCCTAACAGCTAACCTACCTACGGCTGCCAATGCAGTAGAACAGCTGGTTGGCGGCTAAATGAGAATCTCATAGGGGCGGATTGACAGCGTGCCTATGAGATAGACAAAATCAGCAGACCTGGCTTTATGACTACTCTGATGGGCCTTCGCCTAGCGCATGGTGACAAACTCTTCTGCGGAGCTGGGGTGAATTCCCACAGTGGCATCAAAATCCGCCTTAGTAGCTCCCATTTTCACCGCCACAGCCACGCCCTGAATAATCTCAGCGGCAGAATCTCCTACCATGTGGGCACCGAGAACTTTATCGGTTTGCACATGGACAATCAGCTTCATCAGCGTGTTCTCTTCTAGCTTGGGCAAGGTATAGTACTTCGGTCTAAACCGAGACCGATAGACTCGAATACCCGCTTCACCATATTTTTCAATGGCCTCGCTCTCGGTCATACCCACGGTGGCCACTTCAGGAGTGGTAAAGACAGCCGAGGGCACATTGTCATGATTCATCACTCGGCGTTTGCCACCGTAATGGGTGTCAGCAAACACGCGGCCTTCGTTAATAGCTACGGGGGTAAGGTTAATGCGGTCGGTACAGTCTCCCACCGCAAAGATATTAGACTCAGCCGTCTGACTGTGGGCATCAACTGCGATCGCACCCTTTTTAACCTCGACCCGAGTATTTTCTAAACCCAAATTTTCTAATCGAGGCGACCGTCCTAAAGCAGCCAGACCAACAACATCGGTAAATAAGATATTGTTGCTCTCCAAATTAACTTTGAGACCTTCATCTGTTTTTTCAAGACCGATCAGCTCATCGTTCACAATCTTGATACCGTGACGCAGCATGGCGTCTTGCACTTCAGTGCGAATGTCTTCATCAAAGCCGCGTAGAACTTTGTCACGCCGAATGATTTGAGTCACTTCGGTTCCTAGGGCATTGAGCACACAGGCAAATTCACAGCCAATGTATCCACCACCAAAAATCACCATGCGCTTGGGCTGCTGTGTCAGATGAAAAATCTCATCGGAGGAGATGGCCAAATCAATTCCTGGAATATCAGGTCGGCTGGGTTTGCCTCCTACAGCAATTAAAATCTTCTCGGCGGTGACAGTTTCACCGGCTACTTCAATGGTGTGGGGATCAACAATGCGAGCATGACCTTTGTATAGAGTCACCTCAGCGTTGTCGATCATACGCTGATAGATCGCATTGAGGCGAGTCACCTCAGCATTGACCGCTGTAATCATTTTGGACCAGTCAAATTTGCCCGGCTCAAAGGTCCAGCCGTAGCCCGCCGCTTCTTCTCCATGGCTGGCAAAATGAGACGCGTAAACCATGAGTTTTTTAGGTACGCAGCCCCGGTTGACACAGGTACCCCCAAGACGGTCAAACTCTGCCACCGCCACCTTGGCCCCGTATTGGGCCGCTCGTCTGGCAGTAGCGATGCCGCCTGAACCCGCACCGATGGCAAACAGGTCAAAGTCGTAGGCCATCTTATTTTTGTCTCCCTATGTCCTTAGTCAATACATCCTAGCTTTCGCACAGCCGTTCTAAAGCGTTTCTATCACACCCGTCACATTCTGGACGATTTCTCAACATCCGCTATCGAGTGACCAGCTTTTTGATCTGGGCCAGCTTAGAAGCTTTATAGGGAGCGTAGCGCCAGTCCAGGTCAAACCAAAATGTCTTTTTAAGCACGCTCTTGTAGTGAGAAAAGGTATCAAAGCTGGCCTTGCCGTGGTAGCTACCCATGCCGCTCTGCCCCACGCCGCCAAAGGGCAGACCCGGTACGCCAATGTGTAGCACCGTGTCGTTTAGACAGACACCGCCCGATGAGGTTTCGGTAAGGACCCGCTGCTGCTTGGCGCGATCGCGTGAAAACAGATACAGCGCTAGGGGCTTAGGACGGGCGTTGACCTGAGCCAGGGCCTGGTCAAAACGGTCATAGGTGAGCACCGGTAAAATCGGTCCAAAGATTTCGTCCTGCATCACCGGCGAGTCCCAGGTGACATTGTCTAAAACCGTAGGAGCAATATAGCGAGTGCTGGCGTCGGCTTCTCCTCCTACGAGCACGGTGCCGCTGTCTAGCAGACCTGTGAGGCGATCAAACTGACGCTGATTAATAATCCGGCTGAGGTCGGGGCTTTGAGAGGGATCGTCCCCAAAGAATTCCCCCATGGCTGCGGTCAGCTTAGCGAGAAAGGCCTCTTTAATAGAGTGCTCAATCAGCAGATAGTCGGGGGCGATGCAGGTCTGTCCGGCGTTGATAAACTTGCCCCAGGCAATACGCTTGGCGGCATGGTCTAGATTAATGTCGGCATCGACGATGCAGGGACTTTTGCCGCCAAGCTCCAGGGTGACCGGTGTCAGATGCTTGGCCGCTGCTGCCATGACGATGCGGCCAATGGCAGTGCCTCCGGTAAAGAAAATATGGTCAAATTTCTCGGCCAGCAGCTGCTGACTTACAGCCGCGTCTCCCTCAAATACGGTGATATAGCTGGGGTCAAAGGTATCAGCAATGAGATCGGCTACCACTTTAGCGGTGTGGGGAGCATGTTCTGAAGGCTTGAGGATAGCGCAGTTCCCGGCTGCGATCGCACCTACTAAAGGCGACAACATCAGCTGAAACGGATAGTTCCACGGACCGATAATTAGCACTACTCCCAGCGGATCTGGCTGGATCCAGGCCGATGACGGAAAATTTTCCAGCGTGGACTTTACCCGCTGGGGCCTCATCCAGCGCTTAAGCTTTTTGATTGCCAAATTAATTTCTGACAGGGTGGCAATCTCAAAATAGGCTTCAAATTCCGGACGGCCCAGATCGGCTTTGGCGGCGGCTACAATATCTGCCTGGCGATCGATAATTGCTTGCTTCAATTTAGCCAGCTGAGTCAATCGAAAATCAGCTGATTTTGTCTGTCCCGATGCAAAAAATATTCGCTGTTGTTCAAGGACGGTGGGAATAGGAGAAGATTTGGTCAGCTGGGCCGTCATAGTGCGGTGCGGTACATTGCTATACCCTTTATGATGTCGCGAACTTCTGAATCTGACTAGGCCCTTGACCCAATCTCCCATGTTTCAGACCACCCGACGGCGGCTGGCACTCTGGTACACCACCGTGACCGCTATTTTGCTGCTGATTTTTGCTAGCGGTGTGTATCTCTATGTGCGCAACACCCTAGTAGAGCGGGTGGATGACACCCTCAACCACGTCGTAGAGGTGGTGCAGCGATCGTTGGTCATCGAAGCGGCAGCTCCCTCTACAGGTAGAGTGCTCACAGCCGTAGGCGTCAAGGGACAGGCCCCCCTGCGAGTCAATGTGGACGATAGCTTTCGAGACAATGCTCAAACCCTAGAGGACGACCACATCGATATTGAATGGTTTGATCCCAACGGTCAGCTGCAGTGGAGTACGCTATCGGTGCCCATGGGGCTACCGCTTCAGGTCAATACCGCAGGAGAAACGGTCCATATCAGACATGGTCTAAATGGCTCCAGCGACCAGGTGCTGCGGCAAATTAGTCGCCGAGTACAAATCAACAATCAGGTGCTGGGCTATTTACGGGTGATCCATCCCTGGGTTGAGGTGAGTAAACCTAGCCGTCAGCTGGTGATCGACCTGAGTCTGTGGTCTGGGCTGGCCATTGTGGCTACCGGAACTATCGGCTGGCTGCTATCGGGTCTGGCCATGACCCCTGTACGCCAGTCCTATCAGCAGTTAAAACAGTTTACGGCCGATGCCTCTCACGAGCTGCGCAATCCGATTGCTGTCATCCAGACCAATGTTCAAGTGGCTCTGGCCGACCCGGAGCCGGATACTGAATTTCAGCACGCTCAGCTACAGGTGGTAGAACGACTAACGCGGCGGCTGGGGCGGCTAGTGGATAATTTGTTGTTTCTGGCGCGACAGGACGGTGGGCTGATCCCCATGCAGTGGGAAGAACTAGACCTGATCCAGCTGCTGTCGGAGGTGGTCGAAGAGCAGACGCTGTTGGCCCACAGCCAGGGGCTAAATCTGGTCTATCAGACCATACCCGCCGCGTCTTTGCTGGGCGATCGCGACCAGCTGACGCGACTGTTTACAAACCTAATTAGCAACGCTATTCAATATACGTCTCAGGGCACGGTCACCGTCACCGTCAAAACCGTCCATGAGGGCTACCAGGTAAGCGTTTGCGATACCGGTATTGGCCTGTCAAAAGAGCAGCAGACCCAGGTGTTTGAGCGATTTTACCGGGTTGATAAGGCCCGCAGCCGTCGAGACGGAGCGGGTTCAGGATTGGGATTAGCGATCGCAAAAGCCATCATCATCAACCATCAGGGGCATATTCGCATTGAAAGTCAGCTAGGAGCGGGCACATCAGTGATGGCCACACTGCCTGCTAAGCCATCGTCTAAAAAGCCCGAGCCCTGATGACCTCTATTGAACGAAAGCGGCGACTGTTTTGCGATCGCACTACTGCGCCAGACGCGCCCCCTCGCCCTGGCCGGGAGTAAATGTTTGCTCCACAACCGTACCCGGCTTACCCATTGCCTTTGCCTGACCCTGGTTGTAGGCAAGCACCACACCACCTGCATTACCCGCCCGGATCGTCAGCGATTCTTGAGCTGTCCAGGAACGCTCGGTGCCCTCTTGCAAAATTCCTTCGTAGGTCTGATCGCCATCAGCCGTTACCCGAACCCAGGACTGCTGTACAAACTCCACGTCTACCACAATCGGTTCCTCAGAAGCGGGCTCAGCCTCCTCGGCCACCTCAGTCGGTGATGGTGATGCTGCAGGTGTCCGCTGAGGTGCCAGACGCTCAATTACGGCTGGATCAACAATCGGTTCAGCTGCATTTTGAGGAATTGCCCGCTGCATTAAATAGGAGAGTCCGCTGACTGAAACAGCGATCAGCGCCACATAGGCCGCATATAGATGATAGGGGCGCAGCTGTACTGATTCGTGAGACCAGTTGCGTCCGCCTCCTTTGACTGTGGGAAAGGCGACGTATTGATGGGATAACGCCACGCCATCGAGTCCTAAAACATCGCCATAGCGTCTGATTAGACCGCGCACATAAACCGGTTCTGGTAGCTCGTGGGTATGTCCCTCTTCCAAGGCTACCAGCAGCCTGGGACGAACTAGAACCTTGCTAGCGAGTTCGTCTAATGTACGACCGCTGGCTTCGCGAGCGTCACGCAGCACAGAGCCAAGGGCAACTAACTGCTCCTGCTGCTGAGTACCGGTGTAGCCTTGGCGTTTCATAGGATCAAAATGTTTCTTAACAACTTAAGCATACCGTGATGTGTTTCAAGCATACGATGCTTGAAATCTAGGTCAGAGAAGATCTAAGAGTTTTTTCCGCTCATCCGGCGTCAGTTCTCGACAGTGTCCTGGAGGTAAATCTCCCAGGCCGATGCTGCCAATGGCAGTGCGGTGTAATCTCACCACAGGATGCCCTAGCTGCTCAGCGACCCGGCGAATCTGCCGGTTACGGCCCTCGTGCAGCACAACCTCTAGTAGAGCAGGGGGACCAGGCTGTCGTACTTCCACTTGGGCAGGTGCGGTCATTTTTCCAGCTAGACTGACACCGCGACGCCATTTTTCTAGCGACTTAGCACCTGGGGAACCCTGGACCCGCACCTGATAGATCTTAGAGATGTGGTGTCTCGGATGGGTTAACGTCTGGGTTAGCTGACCGTGGTTGGTCAACAGCAATGCGCCAGTAGAGTCAGTATCTAAACGGCCTACCGGATGAAGCCGAACATCTCCCTGACGCAGCTCCTCAGGTAGGTCGATAACGGTATTACGACCCTGGGGATCGTCACAGGTGGAAACTACCCCCCTAGGTTTGTTCAGCAATACATATCGTTTATCTGGACGATTCTTTGGATTTAAGGGACGCCCATCAATGCGAATATCGTCTAAAGCTGGATTGGCCCGTTGACCGATATGGGCTTTAACACCGTTAACCGTGATATGCCCCTCAGAAATCAGCCGCTCTGACTGACGTCGTGAGGCAACCCCCCATTGAGACAGCAGCTTTTGCAGCTTTTCATCTGATGATTGTGGTTTAGACACTAGCTGCTTAGACAACGCTTTAGGTAAATCTACAGATATTTTTCCTTTACATCAAACCTAAGTACGACCCGTCGTCTGTGTCAACCGCACTTGACCGTGCTGATTTGTAATGGCACAACGTAAATACCAATTTAGCTTAGATTACAAGGAATACCCCTGGTGCAGCTCAGTAGTTTTACGCAGCCGGTTTGCTACTGGCTATCTCAGATCGGCTTGAGCCAGTGACTGAGGCAGCCAAACCTGAAGCCATGCGCCTCCTGTGTCAGGATGGTTTTGAGCTTGTACGGTCCCCTGATGGGACTCGACAATTTTTTGGACAATGGAAAGTCCTAAACCGGTGCCCTTGGAGATCGCTTCTTGGCCAGAGCGCGATCGCGACATATCTGAACGATAAAATCGATCAAATACATAGGGCAGATCTTTTTCTAAAAATCCTTCACCATAGTCAAAAACATCCAGCTGCATGCCAGGCACTGTGCCCCGGCTAGATGCCTGGAGCTGAGCGTGAATCGTCTGACCAAGGGGACTATATTTGAGTGCATTGTCCAGCAGGTTAATCACCATGCGGTAAATCAAACCGCGGTTCACAAGCGCGATCGCACTGTCTGGCCCCTGGTAGTCCAAACACTTTTCCTGCAGCTTGGCCTGGGGCTCTAAACTCTGCCATGCCTGGTGCAATACTCCGACTAAATCGGTGTCCTCTAACCGCTGGGGTTGCTGCTGCTCTAAGTGGCTCAGACTGAGCATATCGTCCACTAAGGCACTGAGGCGATTCACCTCCCTCAGCAGTCGATCGGCCCAGGTGGTCAGGCTGGGATCAATACGGTTGAGCAGGGTTTCTCCCACCAGTCGAATTGAAGTCAGAGGTGTTTTAAGCTCGTGGGCTACGTCTGATGTCCAGCGATCGCGCTGCTGGGCTAGCATGACAGCTTCCTGACGATTTTCTAGAAACACGCCCACGTTGCCACGACTCAGGGGAATCCCATAGCCGCTCAAAGGATACACTGGCCCTTCTAATACATTGGCCGGGTCGGGAGAAATGGAGCGCAGTGTCCAGTCTTTTTTACATTCTGCCTGGGTGGTACGGGTTTCTTCGATCAGCTGATCTAGCTCATAGGAGCGAGCGATCGCAAGTAGCAATTTGGGAGCCGTATAGTCGGTTTGCTCAATTCCTAAAAGCTGTCTAGCTCTGGCGTTGCACCACAGCAGCCGATTTTCCTCATCGACTTTTAGATAGCCCAGCGGCGAACATTGTAAAACTCGATTTGCCTCATCGACTTCAGCTTGCAAATCACTGACCGTCGTACTTTGGTTGGCAATGGCACTAGCAATCTGAGCCTCGTAGGAAAAGAACTGAGCCTCTGGCTGAATCGGAATCCGCTCAAACAGCGCTTTACGTCTGGCACTAGAGCGCTGCCAGACGATTAATAGACACACAAGCCCAATTGACAAACCTGCCAGGAAAGAAAGCACTGCATAGTAAAGTCACTGCCCCCAGAATAACCCAGGGTTGGAACCGACTATTGGCAATACCAGTCAACAGGAAACGCCTAAAAACACTGACGCGTGGTGAAAACGGCCAGCCCACCACCCATGGATTAGTCAACAAAAAAGGTTCCTTCCGTAGAAGAAACCTTAGACATAAAGACAAAGTGAATGGATAGTTTAGAGTGCTTAAACGCACCCCTTATGCTGATTAAAGCAAACGCTCTAGCGTACCTGAGCACCTCGGTACTTTAGACCGCGTACGGCACCACTTAGATTACCAACGGCTTTCTTGACACGGTAGGATGCACCGCGATAGCAAGCCAGATCGCCATCTTCAACAGCGACATTGCGATCAGATGTGTTGTACTTGACGCCACGATAGGACAGTTGCATGGATTTCGCCTCCTTAAATTAGACGTAGAGAGTTAAGATGAGGCGCGTTCCTTCGGTCTGATAGGTTCTATCTTTCCTACTTCCGTTCCTAGATGAATCAAAGGCAACAGGTAGATGCAATTAATCCAAAGAGGAATGAACGTTTCGTTTCTGTATTCAAATATACAGAAATAAGATTGAAGATGTCAATAGGTTTTTTATTTTTTTCCGGATGATTTTTCTGGATAGGAAAGCACATGCATCAAACCATTCCGCCCCAACGCTTTTACCCTTATCTCACCTGGCAAGATATTGACCAGATGGCTAATAAAGACCAGGTGGTGATCATTCAACCGGTAGGGGCTATTGAACAGCACGGTCCTCACCTGCCGCTGGCGGTGGATACGGCTCTGGGTATGGCGGTGATTGGGCAGGCTCTAGAGCAGCTAACGCCCGTGATTCCGGCCTACTGTTTGCCGCCTTTGTGCTACGGCAAATCTAATGAGCACTGGGGGTTTCCTGGCACAATTACGCTGTCTGCATCGACGCTGATGGCGGTGCTGACGGATGTGGCCCACAGTCTCTATCAGGCCGGATTTCGCAAGCTGGTTTTACTCAATTCCCATGGAGGGCAGCCTCAGGTATTAGATATTGTGGCTCGCGATATCCACCAGCGGCATCCTGATTTTTGGATTTTCCCCCACTTTGTTTGGCAGGTGCCGCATCAGGTGGGAAACCTGCTCAGCCCCCAGGAATGGCAAGAAGGCATTCATGCGGGCGATGCCGAGACCAGTCTGATGCTGGCAATTTTGCCAGACCAGGTACATATGGAGCGGGCGGTAAAGGAGTATCCGCCTGCCCAGCAGGGATTACTCAGCTTGGAAGGGGCGCTGCCCTTTAGCTGGACCACCCGTGACATTTCTAAAAGCGGTGTGGTGGGAGATGCCACCGTGGCAACGGTAGAAAAAGGCGAGCAAATTTTGGCCGATGTGGCCGCAGGTTGGGTAACAGTTTTGGAAGAAATTTATCGGTTCAAACCACCTTGCCGCTGGGACGCTTAGGCAACGTGCAGAATAGGAGATCACCTTTGTTTTTCTTGTTAAGGAGTTTCTATGCTGACCGAGAAAAAGACCGCGACTAACGATGTCCCCACCCCTGAATCGGTCGAGCAGCAATCGTTGACGACTCTGGCTGTGGATATTGGCGGTAGCGGCACCAAGGTGATTTTGCTGGATGCGGCAGGGCAGCCTATCACCGAGCGCGCTCGGGTAAAGACCCCCTCACCGGCTACGCCTGAGGCGGTACTGGCTGCGATCGCAACGCTCGCCGCTGAACAGCCCACCTTTGACCGAGTGTCGGTGGGTTTTCCAGGGGTGGTGCGCAACGGTACTACCTACACAGCCGTCAATCTAGATAAAGCCTGGGTTGGATTTCCCCTGGCTGAACGTTTAACCCAGCAGCTGCAGCGTCCCACCAAGGTGGCCAACGACGCAGATATTCAAGGATTTGGGGCCATCTCAGGTCAAGGGGTCGAACTGGTAATCACGTTGGGTACCGGGTTTGGCTCAGCCTTATTTGTCAACGGCCATCTGGTGCCTAACTTGGAAATGGCGCACCATCGCTTTCGCAAAACAGAATCCTACGAAGAACAGCTAGGACGTGCCGCCTTAGAAAAAGTCGGGAAGCAAAAGTGGAATCGTCGGTTAAAAAAAGCTATTGCGGCCCTTGAGCATCTATTTAACTTTGATCGGCTTTACATCGGCGGCGGCGAAACCAAAAATATCACCTTCAAGCTAGCCTCCAATATTGAAATTGTGCCCAACGTGCTAGGGCTGCTGGGGGGCATTGCGCTTTGGCAAGAGGGGGAGTGAGGAAATGGGCAATTAGGACAGCAAATGTCCTACTTCCTAGCGAGCCCCGCGAGCGAACTCCCCGCTCCCCAACACACCATCAATTTAATTTAATAAAGACGCTGCCCGTATGCTGGCTCACGTCAAAGTAGCGGGCATGCTGGAATAGGGCTAGTTTGTGGTTAACTGCTGCAAATCTGGGGCTCGTTTTAATATTGACTTCTAAACCTAACCCACTATTTAACTGAGCATGACTGGCCAGGTTCAGGACCCGTCGGGAGAACACCATCCGATTTTTGGATGGCCGACTATTGCTTTATTTCTTGCTATTTGTCTAATTTATCTAGCTTTTCTAAAACCGGGGATCTGGGGCGTTGACGGTAACGACATGCTCCATATGTCCCAGTCGCTGATTAAAAAAGGTAATTTTTCGATTCCAGTCGGAGCTGGGGGCATCCAAGGTCCGGACGGACAGTTTTATTCAATTCGCTATCCCCTACTACCGCTCGTAGCCGTGCCCTTTGTCTGGGTTGGTACAACCGTCGGCAATACTTTTAATCTGCCAGTGCAGTATACGGCGGCTACCTGCGGCCTCGTGCTGAACTGTCTGCTCACAGCGGCAACGGCTGTACTGGTTTACGCCCTCACACTACAGCTAGGAGGCGAGCGGCGTGGTGCCTTTATCGCGGCTGTTGGCTATGCCTTTGGCACTGCTGCCATGGTGTATGCTCGGGAGTTTTTTGCTGAGCCGCTGCTGGGTTTTATGATTACCCTGGCGCTATATCTGGCGTTTGGACAGTCTCGCTGGGGGCATTGGGGGACCGGGGTACTGGCGGCCCTGGCTATTGCGGCTAAACCGGCGGGTAGTTTACTAGGTCCCGTCTTAGCGCTTTATTTTTTGCTACGTCGCTGTAGCTGGGATCGTATTCTAGCGCCCTGCCTGGGTACGGTGGCCGGTGTGGGTCTTTATCTGGCCTATAACTATGTGCGGTTTGGCAGCATCACCGCATCGGGACAAGACACCTCTCAGCTGGGGGGAGACGGCTTTTTGATGCGGGCCTTGGGCCAGTGGATTAGTCCGGGCAGCGGCGGCGGTATGTTTTGGTACTGTCCGCCCACAATTTTGGCACTGGTGGGACTGTGGGTGCTGTGGCAGCGACGGCGACTAGAGTTTGTAGCAATTTTTGGCATTGTAGCCAGCTTTTGGCTGCTACACAGCGGCTGGGCCTTTAATGGTTGGAACTGGGGACCGCGCTTTTTGGTGCCGGTTATTCCGGCGCTGATGGTGAGCGTTGGGCTACTGGGGAAACGCTGGCGGATGCCGACGGTGGGGCTGATCATGCTGGGTTTTTTGGTCAATGCCCCCACACTGCTGACGTTTTATCAGCGCTATTTTGCTGAAGTGGCCGATTTGGATACAGACGTGCTGATGCAAACGGTCTCTTTGTGGAGCGAGCCGTCCCAGGCTCCCATTTTTAATCTATGGGGGGCGGCGAGTCGTCAGCTGGCCGATGCCTTTAGCACCCCTGTTCAAGAGATTATTAGCAATGTGGGGGCACCGCCGCCGCTGGGTCAGCTGTCGCAGGCGGAGCTGCTTAGAATCGTGGCGGTCTGGTGGTGGTTTTTACCGGCAGCGGGTCTTCCTACTTGGGTTGGCGCTGCGATCGCACTCATAATGGTGAGCCTGGGGCTGTGGCTGCTGCGCCTCAGCTGGCGGCTCGGGCTGCGACCTCCCGTTCGGCTACAATCGAGCCAAGTACCGTTCTAAGGCGTTCTAACTGCATCCGGGTCTGTCCTGCTATGAAACTGATTATCCAAATTCCTTGTTACAACGAGGAAAATACCCTGGGAGTCACCCTGGCCGAACTGCCCCGCCAGGTACCGGGTATAGACCAGGTCGAATGGTTGATTATTAACGATGGCAGCATCGATCGCACCGTCGAGGTAGCCCGAGAATTTGGCGTAGACCACGTGGTTAGCTTTACCCACAATCAGGGATTAGCCAGGGGATTCATGGCTGGGTTAGACGCCTGTCTCAAGGCCGGAGCCGATATTATTGTCAACACCGATGCGGACAATCAATACTGCGCTGCCGATATCCCTAAGCTGGTTGAGCCCATCGTTCACGGTGAGGCCGAGATTGTCGTGGGTGAGCGGCCGATTATGGAAATCAAACACTTTTCCCCTGTTAAAAAAGTGCTGCAGCGGCTGGGCAGCTGGGCCGTGCGAGTCGCCAGTAATACCCGAGTCGCCGATGCGCCCAGCGGGTTTCGAGCCATCAGTCGCGATGCGGCCATGCAGCTTAACGTATTTAATGAATATACCTACACCCTAGAAACCATTATTCAAGCCGGTCAGCGCGGCATGGCGGTCACGTCCGTACCTGTCCGTACCAATGGCTATCTCCCAACGTCGCCACTAGTGACAAGCATCGCGTCCTACGTACAGCGACCTCTGTTTACCCCTCTGCGTCTCTCTATCACCTACCCCCCCCCGTCATTCTTTACGACTTTCGCGGCTATTCCCTTTGGCCAGGGGTTTTTACTAACCGTTCGCTGGGTCTCGCTGTTTGTGACCACCTTTGCGCCACCCGGCCCCAGCCCTGTCACCACTCTGCTCTTT
>JBHJIL010000107.1:0-5131 GCA_050043465.1 Leptolyngbyaceae cyanobacterium | reverse complement strand
CATGTATATGTCTCTTCAGAGTCAAGTGGCATAGAAAAACTGACTGATTTCTTAAACTCATCTACAAATTTTGTTAAAGCGTTGACCTCTCTGGGTTCCCTCGTTTTCAAGGTTGCTCTTGCTAGTAGTGCTGTTGCTGGTGTTTTTGTAGGTGTTGCAGAACCTGTTGGACCTTCGGGTCCTGAACATTGCTTGTTTATTGCTGATCAGGATTCGTTGATAGATGCTGCGAATGAGCTGTTTTGGAAAGATTATCCTGAGTTGAACCGTCGCCTAATTCGAAAAGGTGAGACCGAGTACGAACAAGAGTGGTTGACTTACTACAAGCAGGCTGAAGAATGCTTAAAGGATGGTCAGCTTTAAGAAAACTATGGTTTTCGGCTATACGGGCCTCATTGAGTTGCAGTGCAGTTCTGAGGGCTGCCGAGTCGTGATTGATAATCGATCTGACTGAGCGGCTTCGGTGACTGACTTTAATCATGTTTGTCGCTTCGGCTATATACCCAAAGTGTCGGAACTAACTTGGCTAAATTCGACCGTCGAATCCCATCATGATTTGCCCTTCGACTCTACTCCCAAAGGGTTGGAAATCACTGCGGCCCCGTTTGGATAACAAGGGGGGTTCTACCTACAGAATTTGCCTCAACCACACCCATGCTTTAGCAAGCCAGCCTATTTTGTAAGGCACGATAGCCTTTAGCTCCCCTTTTACCTTTCCGTGTGCCAATCGTTTTAGCCTTGCTTCAGCGTCTTCCCATGATGCAGCAGCTATCTCGATGGCCCATCGCTCGCCTTCATAGGAATATTCGCACGTGTAGTATTTATGTTCGCTATCATTGGTGCGACGTTTCGAAAGGAAGCCGCTCAATGGCTTATTACATCTACCAAGACCAGTCCTCTCAATGGCGTTGGCACCTGAAGGCTTCAAATGGCCGCATCGTTGCTGACTCTGCTGAGAGTTACTGGAACAAAAGTGACTGTCTGCATGGGATTCAGTTGGTCCAGGGCTCTCATTCCGCTCCGGTTTATCAGGCGTAGGTTCATAATTCATAGCTGTCTTCCGCGCGTAGCGGCCTTCACTTGAATTATGAGGGATAACTCTGACCCGCCAGGGTCGGTGTTATCCCCTGTCTGCGGTCACTTCAGCCGATATTACTGATAAAAAACTTATGTACTAAAAGCCAAAACCCCGTGATAACGTTGGGACACCACATCGCCAACTGAATATCACGGGGTTCTGAATGCCTGAAAATCGGGCAGACGGCAGCAATGCTCATAGCATAGCTGTAAGTTCTGCAGATTCCAATACTCAGGCCCCAGCCTTATCAGATCTTAGCCCAGGCGATAAGCCATGGGATAAACATCGTGCATTTGCAGATACGGTTGAGGCCCACTACAGAGGAAGTGAGTTCAATGACTATGGTCAACGGATTCATTTCTGCTCTGACCTGCTGGAATTTGGGCTAGCCCCTCAGGAAGATACATCGCTAAAGATGAAGCTGAGGGCGGCCAGATTCTGCCGGGTTCGGCATTGCCCTGTTTGTCAGTGGCGGAGGTCTTTAATGTGGAAAGCCAAAGCCTACAAAGTATTACCGAAGATCGTTGAGGAGTATCCGAACCATCGTTGGTTATTCCTCACTCTGACTCAAAAGAATGTCCCGATTACTGAGTTACGAGATACGTTGACGCATATGAATAAGAGCTTTCAGCGGATGGTTCAGCGTAAGAAATGGCCTGCTGAAGGATGGCTAAGGTCTACTGAAGTAACCCGTGGTCGAGACGGTAAGGCTCATCCTCATTTCCACTGTTTGCTCCTGGTGCCTCGGTCCTACTTCGGCAAGAGGTACATTAAGCAGGCTGACTGGGTTGAGTTATGGCGCAGCTGTATGCGGCTGGACTATAACCCGGTTCTGGATTGTCGAGCAGTCAAGCAAGGTTCTAGACCGATGGAGCTGGTACCTGAGCTACTGAAGTATTGCGTTAAGGAGTCTGACCTGGTTGCTGATAGGGAATGGTTTCTAGAGCTTACTAGGCAGTTTCACAAGATGCGGTCGATTGCCACCGGCGGAGTTTTGAAACGGTTTCTGAAGGAGTTGGAGCAGGAGCCTGAGGACCTGATTGGTGAGGATGAAAATCCCGATTTACAGGACGAAGCATCGCTCTATTTTGGCTGGAAGCGCCAGGAGCAGAAATATCGGATGGTGGATAGGGATTAGCTGATAACTTTGTTATCTTATGTTATCTCTATCCATTTTGAAATTTTTCCTCTTCGAATCGGCTTAAATTTTCTGTCATTGCCTTCAGCTGTTTTATTGGCTTTTGGTTTTTTCTTAACCGTGTTGTATGGGATGCCTGTTATTTCTGCTACCTCTTTATGTGTAAATAACTTTTCTTCTTTGATAACAATGTTATCAGTATTGTTATCAGGTTCTTTGTGCTCGTTGACAACTACGTCAATGATGTTTTCTTGACCTGTTTCGATAACTTTGTTATCGCTGTTATCAGTTTCTGCTTCTGATAGTTTGTTATCAGTATTGTTATCAGTTTCGATAACAGGTTTTAGCTCTAAAAGGCTTGTCTGTTGAGGAGCTTGAATTAGCTTTTCCAATTTTTCAACTCGTTCCTCTAGGAGGTTTAGTCGATCGGTAGAACTGGGTTTTGCTTTTTCATCTTGAGACCAGCTTACGTAACTGCCTAATGCGTTGATTAAAGCAGTTGTCTTGCTCTCTCCAGTAGCCTTTGTGTGTTTTTCTAGGGCTTCTTCTAGCCCAATGGGGATGCGTGCTGCAATGAAGGGTTTTTGGGGTTTTCCCATGCTCAGGGTGTTATCAGCTTGATAATGGATTGATTACAATAGTGATGATAACTCTTTGAAAACATATTGATAACAGTTATGAATAATCGAGTAAATAAAGGTAGCTTGGTCAAGGTGCCTTATGAGGGGCGCGAGTTTGAGGCAATTGTTATAGATCCCAATGGTCTAGGCCCTGGTCAGCCGTCAGTCGGTTTTGGCTATCGAATGGGTGAAAGACATGTCGGAACGCCTGAATCTACCGTTCGTGGATGGGTGCGCGAGATAGAGGGAGAAAAATCTGCTTTGCTCCCGTCTGGCAAGGCTTTCAGGGTGCGCGAAATTAAAGGCTCTGACGGCAATGACTATAGCGTTATAGAAGCTTCTGACTGGGTTTCAATAGCAATTGATTTGCTCGTTAATTCTGGGAAAACCAGGAAGCCACTAAAGGCGAAGCTGGGGGATTTTCTTCAGTGGTTTGCTGTTAAAGGCTTTTATGCTGAGGCATATGTTGCTCTTAAGGGTGTCTATACAGCTAAAGACAGTCGTGCAACTACTCAGTGGCTTGAAGCTCGTCAGCTTGGTGTCCCAATTCGTAAGCTCTATACAGATTTGCTACAGTCTCAGGGATGTTCAGGCTTTGAGTACGCTAACTGGACGAACCATGTTTATCAAGGTTTATTCGAGATGCCTGCAAGTCAGATGAAAGAGGTTTGGGAGCGTATGGCGGGCAACCCTCGAATTGCTCGCAATTACATTCCTGAGGCTTTAGGCTTAGATGCTGTCCGTTTTTGCGAGGACATGACAGTCAGGATGTTTGTGGATAGCCTTCAGGAAGCTCATGATGCTGCCATTGACCTGACTAAGCGTAAGTATTTGCAGGATTGGGATAACGTTTGATAACTTCTGATAACTTTGTTATAAGCTCATTCTAGCTATTGTGTGATTCATATCTTTGATTAGTAAAAGTTATGTCCTTAACAAAAAACATTGACGAAACCACCCATGGTAGATTTTTCCTTTGAAAATAAGGGTTTTGGAATTGAAAAAGCGTCTTTTTATCAAAAAAACTGTCATATGAATTTCTTATTATTGTTGCACTTTTCACATCATTGCAATAGAGTGAGAATAGCCACAACTGTAGTTTGACAATTTTTTTTGCTTGGGATACTCTATAGGCATCCCGAGATTTTTTGCTATTTAGAATACTGGTTGAACTACAGTTGTGGCGACCGTGGATCAGCCAGCCTGAATCGCTTCATCGGGCTGTAAACCCTATAAGGAGGCTGAGTCTATGGAGGAATTTATTCTTCTGATGGGCTGTGTAGCGCTGGTTAAGGCGCTGCATCGTATGCTCGAACTCTAACTTAACCACAAACCCCCGGTTGTTTCGATGGTCGGGGGTTTTGCTATTGGTTTAAAATCCAGTCAATACGCTCTGCGGGGACGCAACGTAGGAACGAGCATAGCCCACCTCGGAAGGTTCACGTATTGGAAACCAGGTGGGCTGGCCTACATGCTTGTTTGAAAATCCATCTAGAACTTTTAGAGAAAGACCTAGACGAGAGTAGCGCCTCTCTCAGTTTCGACTGAGTAGGAAAGCAACGGCTGTCTAGTTACTTGCTGAGCAGATGAGCTTGAGAGTGCCTTGCTTTCGTGCTCTGCATCTTCAAGCTGCTCTAGCCGGTGTTCTACAGCACGAAACTTTCTGTCCACCCATTGCTCTAGAAGTCTGATCCGCTTTTCTGCGTTGATGCCAGATGCCTTTAGCTGCTTTCCAAATCCTAGATGCTCATAGAGCGCGTCTGTAATGATGTCTGTCTTGGACTTACCAGTGCTATCAACGTGTGACTCTAAGCTTTTGAGAAGCTCTTCAGGAATTCTGGCTGAAATGAAAGGTTTGCTAGACATAAAATCATCTACCTCCTGATAGGGGGTGTTTGACGTGTGTGATACATTTTTCCCCGGCTCTCATTATATTCTGGAATTCTGAGTGTTCAATGAGTTACCTGACAGATAACGCTGTACGGCAAGTGGAAGATTTTCTGGTTCGGTTCCCAATTGTGGTTTACCGTACAGCAGCGTAACACAATCTGTGTGAAGATGTAATCATAGATTAATGAATTCTTGATATTGGAGAAGGTTATGTCTACATCGCGGGAGCCTCATCGACGGCCTGGGGATGAGGAACGAAAGGTTCATGTATATGTCTCTTCAGAGTCAAGTGGCATAGAAAAACTGACTGATTTCTTAAACTCATCTACAAATTTTGTTAAAGCGTTGACCTCTCTGGGTTCCCTCGTTTTCAAGGTTGCTCTTGCTAGTAGTGCTGTTGCTGGT
>JBHJIL010000106.1:0-27030 GCA_050043465.1 Leptolyngbyaceae cyanobacterium | reverse complement strand
GCAGCAAAAAGCTGGGCTCTGTACCTGTAGCCTTGCATGCTTGAATCGCAGTCGGCAAGTACATATTCATCAAAGCATCTGAAATACCACTCAAGAACAGTAGATAGCTCAAGTGAAAAGGCGTTTTGATACCTGGAATCGTCGTCACAGGTAGCTCTAGGAGCTGCTGCGCATTGTTGAGCTTCCAGATGTAAGGCTTCACTGGGCGTAGCCCATCCTTGAATTTGCCAAACAGTCCTTTGCGCTCCTCGCGCTCTTCTTTGCTGAGCTTGGCCGTCCAGAAGTAGTACATCCGCGCAATCGGACCTAAATTAGTCGGGAGCGTGGAGGCATCGTATAGGTAGCCACGGACTTTGAGGATCTCCAATAGATCGGGGCACCAGCTGAAGCCAGGTCCACGGAAACCAATGGTACGCTGTCCTGTGTCATTGTAAATATGCTCTTCTGTCGCACGATTCTCGTATTCCAACTCACTTTTCGAGTAGAGATGGAGCCAGGACTCATGCTTGAATGAGTGGTTGCCTGCTTCATGTACACGATAGACAATCTCTTGTAGATAATCGCGGTTTTTATCCAGTGCCGCATCCTGTCCCACGATAAAGAAGGTGATCTTCAGATCAAGGGCATCCAATGCCTTCAACACATGAGGGACGAAGGCGTCCAGGTAGGAAGGGAAAGTCTCCCAGCCTGCATCTCCATGGATTTTCATATAGGACCACTGGTTGTCTAGATCTAGGGAGAGACTTGCCAGAGGTTTGGCTTTGTTGGAGTTCATAACAAATTTTATAAAGGCTGGTAGAAACAACTGAGGGCGACTCTTACTGACCTATCTGAGACAGCTGGGGTTGAGTATTCTTGCTAGCTTCAGCTAGCAAAGCGTCAATGTGCTGCTCTGCCAGCTGAATGGTGTCATTAACATTTAAGGTGCCGTTAACGATATGGGCCGAATTAAGAATATGCAACCCAGGCACCGAGGTATGAATCGGTGGGAGCTGGGTGGAATAGTTAAGGGTGGACAGCGCCATCACGTACTTTACTCGAGAGATTTGAAATGCCGATACCTGCTCGCGGGTAAAGTCGGGATACATAGCTTCTAGTCCTTTAAGAAACTCTTCTTTGATAAATTCATCGGAGAGATTTAGGGTGTCGTCCTCAGCGGGGACGTATTTGGGTAAATAGATTAGATGATGACCGTTAAGCTCGGCTGGATCCACTAGGGTCGTCATTTCAATTACTCCGGTAAAGGGAGCATCGTCGGTAATATTGGTGACGTAGTAGGAAGACAGCGGCCGCTTGAGCAGCAGCGAGGCACAGACAATCCCTTGATACTGAATGTTATATAGTCGTGCCAGTTCATCCTGACTGAGACCATGGCACAGCTTGGCGGCAATAGGCGCTGCTGTAGTAACAACAACTTGATCAAAATCTCGCACCACCTGCTGACCCTGAGGGGTCGAGGAGCGAACAATCTGCATCTGTCCGGCTGTCTGACTACGCCGAATCTGTTCTACTCGCACACCGGTTAAAATCTCAACGCCCTCTGCTTTTAGCCGATTGCCAAAGACGTCTAAAAGACGACGGTAGCCGCCCTTGAGATAGCCAAAACGTTCTTCTTTAAGACCGTTACGCCGGGCCGCGTAGAGCCGAGCGATGGTGGCCCAAATAAAGGCGGCTGAGGCAATGCAATAGTTGTCTCCCAGCTTGGCTCTAAGCAGCGGTTTCCAAAACTTATTGAGGGTACGTTTACCTGACCAGCGTCCTAGCCACTGGGTGACAGGAATTTGTTCAAGCCTGCGCCAGTTGTTGATGCGGGCACCGTAGAGAATCGTTATGGCCAGACGAATTTTGTCTAGCAGGCCCAGGGGCGGAAATTTTAGAAACTCAATGGCATTAGACACTGAATAGAGGCGACCGTCAGCGTATACGCCCGTTTTGGTGATCTCCCACTGCATATCCTGCTCTAGACCAAGCTCTTGCAGAATTCCTCGCATCCGCAGGTCCGATAGCAGCGTGACATGGTAGTGCCGGTCCCAGGCGATGTCGCCCAGCTGCCAGGCCGAGGCAAGACCGCCTAGCTCGGGAGCCGCTTCGTACAGGGTAACCTGCTGCCCTGCCTGGGCAAGCCGGTGGGCTAGGGTGAGGCCAAGCATGCCACCCCCGACAATGGCCCAGCGCTGGGAAGAGGAAACGGTCATGGTGATTTTTGAGGGATGGATTCTTTAGATGGCCGGTCTAGCTCAGTGACGGTCTGATGGAGTATGTGATAGGTGCGATCGCATTTATCACAGCTAACTACAGCGTCATCCGGCAGCTGGTCAAACCGCCCCAGAGGCTGGCCGCAGCGGCAGACCCCCCCCACAGACCGCGCCGGAGCGCCATATACCAGATGGAAGTCGGGGACAGACTTGGTTACCACTGACCCCATCCCCACCATGGCAAAGCGACCAATCTCTAGATCGTTTCCAATCACGCAGCGAGCACCGATGGTAGCCCCGGCTTTAACCAAGGTAGGCAGGGTGTGCTCATCGGGCGCCGATGGATAGGGGGCCAGCAGGTCCGGCGTTGTGGCCCGAGGAAAGCGATCGTTGGTAAAAATCGTACCGGCGCTCACCATCACACCGTCTTCAATGGTGACGGCGTTGCAAATGTAGACAAAGGCGTTAATTTTAACGCGGTGACCAATAACAACATCGTAGGCAATATAGGCTTTGCCACCAACAATGCACTGCTCTCCTAAACGGGTGCCGTGGCGGATATGGGCACTATCCCATACAGACGTGCCATCCCCTAGGGTGACGTTCTCTTCTACCATGGCGGTTGGGTGTATCCGTACGCTCATGGGAGACTCCTAAACAACGCCAGCGGCTAGCGGCTGACCATTGGTGCGGGCATAGAGGGCCAGGGTCTCGCTTAGGGTGCCGACACTGGTCCAGCGGCTGTGGTTCAAAGACGCGTAGGCAGCGTTGATCACTTCCACCGATGCGATCGCATCTTCTGCGGTAATTCTGGGGGCCTCCTCACCGCGAATCGCCCGAGAGATATTGGTAAGCTGATTTTTAAAGGAGGCCAGTTTGCTGTAGCCATTACCAAAGACAACCCAGTTTCGGCTAGACGACTGCCGATATTTAGACTCTTGCCAACCGATGGAGACAGTTCCATGGGAGCCATAAATACGCACAAAGTAGTCTAACTCTTTGTTAATGCTCCAGGAGAGATCAATATTACCCATCACCCCCTGGGCGCTCTTAACAAAGATGCGGGCGGTATCTTCAACAGACAGGCCCTGAATTCGTTTGCCTTCAACCGCTTGGACTTCGCTCAGCGAGCCCAAAAAGTAGCGCATAATATCCACCGAATGGGTGCCGTTGTCGATCAGCACACCGCCACCGCTCACAGCAGGATTAGCATTCCAGCGATTGCCCATGTCTACACGGGCAGTAAAAGCGTTCTCACACAGAACAATATCACCCAAAATGCCAGACTGTAGCAGGCTTTTGGCCTTGACCATATCGTCGACATAGCGAAACTTAGAGGCCATGGTCAGCAGCACATTGTTTTGCTGCGCGGCGGCATACATTTTTTGAGCGTTCTCTAAGTCGATGCTCAGAGGCTTCTCACACAGAACGTTAATGCCGCGATTTAGAAAGTAAAGAACAATCTCTGGATGGGTGATGGGCGGTGTGCAGACAATCACCGCATCAAGGTCCTGGGCCTCGGCCATGGCCGTGTAGGACGTATAGCTGGCACAGCCAGCGCTTTCAGCCATAGCCTGAGCTGCTTCAGGACGAATATCGGCCACACCTACCAGGGTGGCAATATCGACATGCTCAAAAGACTGTGCGTGGGTCTGGGCAATGGCTCCAGCCCCAATTAAACCAAATTTTACTGGCTGAGTCGTCATAGAAAATCTTAGGAAGGAACTTAGAAAAGCTGTTTTTGATTGCTCAGTTTGCGAGTCTCTTGGCGGGCCTGGGGTCAGACCCGCTGAGTGGTTACTTCAGCGCTGCGATCGCATCTTTGAGCGACTGGGCAATATAGTCCACATGCTCCTGGGTATAGCTTTCATTCCAGGGCAGCACCAGCACCCGCTCTAAACCGGCATAGGTACCTGGAAACTTAGCCGGGTCATAATCCACCGCTTCCGGTCGCGCCACGCTAAAGGGAAAACGAGAATTACCAAAGGTGCGCTGGTCGCGAAAAATCTCACAGCAGAACGCCGGTTTTTGAATATAGCGAGGAGCCGAGAAAATACCTCGGTTCTCCTTGAGCCACTTAGCCAGTCCCACTGCTCCATCCGAAATCACCGCCGCATCAACGCTGAGACAGTATTTCCAGTACACATGGGTATTATGCGCTTCATGGTGGGGTGGGGTAACTCCCGGTAGTCCCTGCAGCTGATCGGTAAGGCTATCAGCTAGCTGACGACGCTTTTCAACAACGCCCTGTAGCTTGGGAAGCTGAGCTGAGGCCACGGCTCCCTGCAGCTCGGTGAGTCGGTAGTTAGGCGCTAAAAAATAATGGTCAGGCTTAGGATCGCCATAACCCCAGGCCTTATTAATAAACAAATACATCCGTCGGGCTAGCTCATCGTCATTGGTAACAACAATGCCCCCTTCTCCTGTGGTGATATGTTTACCCTGCTGCATGCTGTAACAGCCGATATCACCAATAGTGCCAACAATCTGACTATGGTGGGTGGCTAAAAATGCCTGGGCCGTATCTTCAAGCACTGGGATATTGTGAGATTTAGCCAGAGCCATAATCTCAGTCATCTCACAGGGATTACCAAACAGATGGGTAACAATAATGGCCTTTGTGCGAGCGCTGATGCATTTTTCGATGGTTTCAGCCGTTACGTTCCAGGTGACCGGGTCAATATCGGCAAAGACAGGCACAGCGCTTTGATACAGGATGGGCGCAAGTGCCCCCATATCCGTCACAGAGGTAGTAATAATCTCATCGCCCGGCTCAGGGTCAATGGCGGCTATCGCCGTGTGGACAGCAGCTGACCCCGAAGAGCATGCATAGGCGTACTTCACACCAAACATATCGGCAAACTCTTTTTCTAGAGCTTTCACAAATGTGCCTTTGGTACTGGTCAGCGTTCCACTGTTGATCGCCTCTGTCAATAACTGAATCTCTTCTAGACCGAGGGTCCTGCCAGATGAATTCTGATCGGAGGGCAGCTGCATTTGAGCTGGCTTAGGGATCATTCCAACCATAGTGTTTAGGCTCCTGAATATATCTATTATTTGTTATGAGCTGACTCGAATCAGCAAGAGAGATACCAACGAATCGCCAACTTTAGGGCTAGTTTGAGCGGGTCGATTGATTGATTTGAGTTCCCAAAAAGAAGCTCTCCTCAAAATAGTGTTTCATTTGCATAGCCAACAGTCCCAAACTTAAAAACTGGAATGACAAAATCAGCGTTATCATGCCCAGAAAAAAGTCTTGAGGATATTGAACAAATGCTTTAGAAATCATGGCTTGAAGCTCAACCGCCTCACCGGCTGCAGCCAGGGCACTATAGGCTTCTAAACAATGCATGCCAATGTGAGCAAACACATAGGCTGCGCCCAAGGACAGCAGCAGTCCCGGCAATACAAAAAACATAACGGGTCGGAAGATAAATCCGTAGAAAATAACCGACCAGCTGTGGCGGAGAATTTTCATACTGGATTTACGCGGAGCCGGTCTTTCGGTCTGGCGCGGGCGGCTATGGTTGAGCCAGCAAAGATGCCCTGGAATTTCTACAATCGGCACTTTAAGCATGCGGGCTTTGTAGAGAATCTCAGGATTGACGTCCATTCCGGTTGACCGAAAGCTCAGTGACTTGATAAATGAAGCCTCATACGCTCTGACCATGCCGGTTAGGGTGGCCGTATCTCGTTTGGCTGCTAAGGATAAAAACCGATTGGCCCACACGCTTAGCATCAGTCGTGACCAAGGTACGTTAGAGACTCTTCCTCCAGACATATAGGGAGAAATAACTACTACCTTGGCCTGGGTGACCTGAATCTTTTGAAGTAATTTTTCAATGTGCTCAGGTGCATAGCTTAAATCCAAGTCCAGCGTGACAATATACTGTCCGCGGCACTGTTCAAAACCAGTTTTGAGCGCTTGACCCAGACCCTGATTGACCCGATGGTGAACAACATGAATACCAGGGTGATGCTGAGCAGCCAGTTCAGCAAGTGATCCCGTATTGTCACGACTACCATCGTTAACCAGTATGATTTCCCATGAGTACTGGGTTTCTATTGTTCGAAGATAGTCACATAGGATATTGAGATTATCTTCAAGAATAGCTGCTTCATTGTAAGCCGGTACCAGAACAGAGATAAGCGGTTTCTCTGAGGGACAATCAGAGAGTTTTTCATACTGATAGGGTTCGACAGATCGCTGAGCAGAACTCTGAGAGATTCGAACAGATGAACTCATCACTTCGCCAATGCAAGTCAACGGGGAACGTTCTTAAACAGGTTAAGGAACACTCTCCAGGGTGTCCTGGATGTCCTGTGGATCCGTGGGCTAATTGAAAAGCCTTTTGGCTGTCAAAAAGCGTCTGGTATTTTTCCTGCTTAGTAGCATGTCTCACTCAGCCCTCCGTAAGTTCCTTGAAATGAGATAAAAAAGAGCTGAAAAGGCTAAAAGTATCCCGAAACGAGCAATCCAACAGCTGTGTTAATTTTTGTTGATCGGCAATGAGACCGAAAGTTTGTTCACAAAGTAGAGTTCAATACTTTTCAAAGATTTTGAAAAGTCGTCCGACATGACTCATTCTAAAAACGGTTGTTATTGTAAGTGCCAGCCGTAGCTGTAGCGATCGCACAGTTTAGTCTGGCTCAATCACCAACAGCTGACCGTCGTCTGCATCTGTCAATACATAAAGATTACCGTCTGGTCCCTGCTGGATATCGCGTACCCGCTGGCCAATGGGGATGGTCTCAGTTTCAACGGCGTCTCCAGAGGGCTGGATTTGAATACGTCGAATTTCTCGATCGACTAGAGCGCCGGCAAACAAATTCCCCTGCCACTCGGGAAATGTATCCCCACCGTAGACAACAAGTCCTGATGGCGCAATGGATGGAGTCCAGACCACTTCTGGGTCTACCATGCCAGGCTGAGTCTGCTGCTGACTGACGGGACGATCGACGTGGTATTCCCGACTGTAGCTGACTAGGGGCCAGCCGTAGTTTTCTCCAGGTTCTAAGAGATTGAGTTCGTCGCCACCGCGAGCGCCGTGCTCTGTGGCCCACACCTGCTGGTCAATAGCGTCGTAGGCCAATCCTTGGATATTGCGATGACCGTAGGTCCATATTGCTGAGGCATCCCGCCCAGCAATGGCTGGGTTGTCAGTGGGGATTGAGCCGTCGTCGTTGAGACGGATGACTTTACCTAAAGTGCTGTCCATATTCTGGGCCTGCTGACGAATTAGGTCGCCGTCGAGCTCTAATGGCGGATTGCCACCATCGCCAATGGATACCAGTAGAGTTTCATCTGGCAGCCACAGCAGCCGCGAGCCAAAGTGCTGTGTACCAGGCTTTGGGGGCGATACCGAAAAGATAACTTCCCAGCCGCTCAGCGTCGCACCCTCTAGTTTGGCCCGGGCGACCTGAGTTTGATTGGCGTCTCGACTGCCAGCGGCATAGGTAACGTAAACCCAGCGATTTTCTGCAAACTTGGGATGGATGGCAATATCTAGCAGTCCTCCTTGGCCTTGGGCTAGGACCGGAGGTACACCGTCAATAGGGGTGAGCTGACCTGCTTGCCAATGGGTTAGACGACCGGGACGCTCGGTAATAAGCAAACTACCGTCGGGCAGCCAGGCCATACCCCAGGGATGCTCCAGTCCTGATGCGATCTCACGAACCTGGTACCCTTCCTCACCCTGCTCAGAAACGCTAGATAGCAGCGGCTGACAGGCCGTGGTCATTGTCAGTACAGCAATCCAAAGGCAACTAAGGCGACCGCTCATACCTATGCCCCATAGAGCTACTCGCCTATTAAACCGTGCCTATTCATAAATGTGCGGATTTCTGTAACAGATTGAATACATTATTGAAGCCGTTAAAATAGGCCCATAGAAAGCCATTGAGCCACAAAGGTCTATTCAGCAACGTTTTGACAAAAATCCGATCTAAAAATACACACTGAATTACAAAACAGAACGCAAACGGCCTGATATATTAGTGGCTTCTTCGTACGCGACAATTAATAGGAGGTACCTCCACTGATAGTGTTTTTCTATACCTCTGGTTGACGGTAGTAGTCTCATGTCTCCTGAAGACGCCATTACACTTGTTGACAAACTACTTTCACCGTATCGGCTAACGGCTATTCAAGAGGTCGTTTTCAGACGGTGCTGGCAGGGCTCCACCTATGCACAAATTGCTGCTAGCGAAGGCTACGATGCTGACTACGTAAGAGTCACCGGCTCTCGGCTTTGGCAAAAGATCTCCCAAGTTCTAGGGGAGCGGGTCACCAAAAAAAATATTCATGCGGTTCTCCGCCAGCAGGCATACAAGTTACACCAGCCAACGGCACCGGAACCCTGGTGGCCAGGAGCCGATAGTTCTGACACTACATTTCCAGGGAGTCCTCTCCCCTTAGGCAGTTCTCTCTACATTGAGCGGCCCCCCGTAGAGAGCCAGGCCATGGGTGAACTGGTCAAGCCAGGAGCGCTGCTTAGAATTCGAGCCCCAGAACGATGGGGTAAAACTTCGCTTGTCAATCGCCTGGTGGCTCAGGCCCAGAAGCTCAATTTCCGAGTTGTTCGCCTCAATTTTCGGCAGGCGGATGGTGGAGTCCTAGCAAACTTTGATAAATTTCTACGATGGTTTTGTGCCAACATTGCCCAGCAGCTTACCCTAACGGCTCAGCTAGATGACGTTTGGAACAGCGACCTCGGCAGCAAGATTAGCTGTACTAACTACATGCAAAGCGGTGTTTTGAACTCGCTACGTCAGCCGCTTTTGCTAGTCATTGACGATCTTCAGGCCGTGTTTGAGCATCCTGCCATGGCACAGGAATTTTTACCGATGCTGCGAGTCTGGCATGAAGAAGCTAAAAATCTGACGGAATGGGGATATCTGCGACTGCTGGTAGCCTATGCGACAGAAGCCTACATTCCCCTACAAATCCACCAATCACCGTTTAATGTAGGACTGCCCTTGCGGTTGCCGGCGTTTACCCTGGAGCAGACCCAGCAGCTGGCTCAGCGTTACCGCATTGCCTGGGATGAAGAACTTGTGTCCTTACATACCCTGGTGGATGGTCATCCTTACCTCATACATCTGGCTCTTTACAACCTCAGTATCCACAAAATGGACCTAACTCGGTTGATTAGTGAAGCGCCTCAGCAAAGTGGTATCTACAGTGACCACCTTCGCAGCTACCTGGCAATTTTTGAAGCAGAGCCCAACCTAGCCCGTGCTTTTTACCAGGTGATTGAAAAAGAGACCGCTACCGAGCTAGAACCGATGGCGGCCTATCGCTTAGAGAGTATGGGACTGGTTACATTGGTAGGGAACACAGCAACCGCCAGCTGTAACCTTTACAAGCAGTACTTCAGTCGTCGTCTAGGAGTCGAGGCGAGCGATTACGCTGTCTGATAGAGGCTCAGATAAAGGACGCAGCGCCTGAATACTGGCAAATATCTCTTCAGCCGAGTAGGGAGCGCCAACGTAGGCGTCAGCATAGCCCGCACATTCCTGCTCTGAACAAATCACGACAGGAATGTGTCTAAGGATAGAGCTGCCTCGAATGCGAGCGCAAATGAGCTCAGCATCAACCCAAGCAGAGGACTCAATCACAATTAACTCGGGAGAAATAAAGTTGAGCAAGGGCAGCAGGGCTGGACTCGCATCCACTTGAAACGCTGACAGTCCGTGCCAGTGCAGCAAATCAGCAAGTAGTGTTCCGGACCGCTCGGCATTTCCAACAATTGCAATAGCTTTCATAACTTAGCTCCTGTAACCCTTCAGATCGTGTGCTAGTAACGATGCGGCATCAAAAACGTGACTGTGAGGCCATCTAGAAACAAACTTTGTCAAAATAAAAACAAAAACGAAAACTCGTGAGCGAAGGTACTCCCTTAGACCTTTGCTCAACAATGACAATAGATATTACGATTGGCCCGACCGCAGCCTGCTTAGCTGGACTGCAAGTCGACCAATACCTGGTGGACTAGCTCGCTATGAAAGCAATTTAAGGGAAAACACCGAGAATGTGTAAGGTGAAAAAAGTAATTTAAAAGAAGATCATAGGAGTCTTACTAGATACCCCCACTACATAGCTGCCGATCGGCATCCGATAGATTTTCGCCGTTAGTCAGGTAGTCCTCTAGCCAGCGGCAGCCATCATCTAGGAGCTGCTCAAAGCTGCGGCTGTCTCTCCAGTCCCAGAGGATGATGCGGCGGTCGTGACCGCTAGAAATCAGTGTCTGGCCGTCGGGGCTAAACGCCACGCCCCAGGTGGGACCGTTATGTCCGTATAGGGTGGTCACTAGGGTGCCGTCTTGTCGCCAAATCCGTACAGTGCGGTCGTAGCTGCTGGATGCGATCAGCTGGCCATCCGGGCTAAACACCACGTCGTGAACCCTGGCTTGATGACCGTTTAGGGTGGCGACATGCCCTGACATCGACCAAATTTTAATAGTGTGGTCAGCACTCGCCGATGCAATCAGCTGGCTATCTGGACTAACGGCGACGCTCCAAACCGGTGCCCGATGGCCGTGAATGCTTTTGACAAGTTCTCCTTTACGATTCCACAGCTTGACCGTATTGTCCCAGCCTCCCGAAACTAAATATTCACCGTCCGGGCTGTAGGCAAGGCCGTACACCCGGTCCCGATGCCCCCGCAGCGTCTGCAGCAGCCTGCCATCGGGATGCCAGATTTTAATGGTTTGGTCCCAGCTAGCCGAGGCAATTTCTCGACCTTCAGGACCAAAGGCCACACCCCATACCCGGTCCCGGTGTCCCTTAAACGTCTGCAGTAAGGTTCCTTCAGGCCGCCATAGCTTGACGGTTCGATCCCAGCTAGCAGAGGCGAGCGACTGCCCATCGGGACTAAAGGCAACCTGGCGTACTCGGTCTGTGTGATCTTGTAATATTGACTGTAGATTTCCTTGCCAGTTCCATAGACGAATTGTGTTATCCCAGCTGCCAGCCGCCACAGTTTGTTGATTGAGCGCTAAACCCGTAACCGGGCCTTCATAGCCGTGAAGCGTTTGTGGAATTTGATCTAAGCGCCACAGACGAACGGTCGTATCGTCGCTGCTGGACACTAGTACATTGCCATCAGGGCTAAAGTCTACGCCCCAGGTACCAGCATCATGTCCTTCTAAGGTGGTCAATAGTGTGCCGCTGCTGGTCCACAGCCTGATGGTATTGTCCCAGCTGGTGGTGGCGAGCTGACGACCGTCAGCGCTAAATGTGACGTTCCACACACGGTCTTGGTGTCCTTCCAGGGTGATTGTTCTATTCTCTACAGAATCTGTTGTTGAGCGCCCAAGCCCATCGTCTAGCTGCCAAAGCTTTACAGTTTGGTCATCGCTGGTTGAGGCCAGGATGGTGCCATCAGGATTAAAGGCCAAACCGTTAACAGCGGCCTGATGTCCTTTCAGCTCTTTGAGTAAGCTACCGCTGGTGGCATCCCAAAGTTTAATAGTTTGATCTTCGCTGGCCGTCACCAGGGTGAGTCCGTCGGGGCTGATAACCGCCTGGGTAACGCTAGCATCGTGGGCTGAAACATCTAGTAACAGGTCTCCTGCGCGGTCCCAAAGCTTGAGGTGGCCATCTTCTCCGGCGGTAACTAAGGTTTGGCTATCGAGAGAAACATCCACCGCGTTGACTCGACCTTTGTGTCCCTGTAGGGTCATGGGTGGAGCGATGACTACGGGAATATTGTTGTCGTAACGCACGGGCCAGATTTTGGCGGTTGAGTCAGCGCTGGCAGAGACTAGATAATCTCCATCAGGACTAAATACCACATCCCAAATAGCGTTGGTGTGACCGCTCAAGGTCGTGATTAGCCGACCGTCAGCATGCCAGAGTTTTAAGGTATTATCCCAGCTGGCTGAGGCGAGGTACTGACCGTCAGGACTAAAGGTGACACCGTAAACCGGGGCCCGGTGCCCCCGCAGCTGATTTGCTTCAGTAATACTTTGGAGGGTGCGTCGGAGTGTTTGCTCGACTTGTTGCTTAACGCTGGGCTGCGGTACCGGTAGTCGCTGTAGCTGCTGACCTGCGCGTACGGCTTCCAGCAGAGACTGCAATCGATTGTCTTGATTAAATAATGCATCGGAGTAGTAGCTGGCAGACAGCGCCCGGTTATTTTGATTATCTTGTTGGCTGAGCATTGTCTGTCTCGACTGTCGATAGGCTAGCATGCCGACGCTGGTGATACTGACAAAAGCCACCCCCATCCCGATCAACAAAAATCGCTGTAGCGTAACGTTGCGCTGCTGTGCCTGGAGACGAGCTTCAAGTTCTTTGAGGCGTTCAGATTCTAGGGACTGCTGCACCTCTTGACGATCGATGGCACCGCTGTCTGCTAAAAATTTGTAGTCTAGATCACTGAGCTGCTGGCCTTTGGCCCAGGCTTGAGCTTCCATAAGAGACTGTCCGCGCAACAGTCGGGAACGATCTTTTTGACCCGAATGAACCCAGGCTTCAAAAGCCTGAGAATAGGGACGTAAACGGGCGAGATGATAATCTACCCAGTCTTCGTTAAATACCTCTCGATACAGTCGATTGCGAATGTCGAGATGACCGATCTGTTTGACGACTAGTCCGGAGAGCAACAGCTCTTCTCTCAGGTGATTGTCTTCTAGGGAGAGAGAGTGACCTGACAGCAGTTGTTTGTAGCGTCCGAGCAGTCTGCTGATTAGCTGAGGGCGTGCGAGCAGCCGCTCTTGAATAATTCTGAGATGGGGCGGTTCGTCCTGGGATTCCCAATTTTTAATTAGCTGCGATCGCACCAGTCCATCAACCCAGGGCTGCTCCACATATACCTCCGTGCGTGGGGCCAAGCGATTGATCACCAAATGACAGAGCTTTTGAGTCAAAAAGGGCTGACCGTTGGTCCAGGTCAAAATGTAGCCGAGGGTTTCCTCTGGATTACTCACCGTCGGTGATAGCCAGCGGCTGAGGGGCAGCGCCTCTGCGTAGGTAAAACCGCTCAGCTCAATGGCCGTACCAATATTAAACGGAGTGCGGTTAGGGTTTTGACACAGATCGGTGGGAGTGGCCACCCCAAACAAAGCAAAGCTCAGCCGCCGGTACTCAGGGTTATCAACCCGTTGGTTATAGCAGTAGCGAATCAGGGTAAACAGATCGTCAGCCGCAAACGGCAGGGCCAGGACGCTATCAATTTCGTCAATAAAGATAACAATGCGATCGGCTTCTATCTGCCCTAGGACCTTATCTTTCATAAACCGTTCTAGACGATGTACCGCAGAAAGGCTGTCGCTCTGCTGCCACCACTGCTGAAAGTTGCCGGTGAGTCGCAGACTGCGCCACAGCTCTGCTGCAATCCCCATGTACCAGGTTTCAGCCGTAACGTTATCGCTGCCTAAATTAGTCAGGTCAATGGCCGCGCAGCACACACCGTCTTGCCCCAGACGATGCTTTGTTTTTACCCGCAGACTTGATTTTCCAATTTGTCGGGTGTTAAAGACATAACAAAATTCTCCTCGCCCTAGACTTTCGTAGAGGTGGTCATCGGCCTGACGCTGAATGTAAGTAGGGGCCTGGGCGTGGAGACTGCCGCCAACTTGAAAAAGAGAGGTGGTGGTGGTAGTCATATCAAGGACTCTCCTACTGTTCGAGGACTAGTTTGGCAACCGGAGGCGTCGCCTTTTGCTGACGAAAGCTGACGGCCTGCTGCAGTAGCTTCCAGGCGTTGGGAAAAAATACGGCTGGAAACCCAAAGCTGAGGGCGCTAGCCAACTGCTTTTGCTTGAGGGCAACAATCATCCAGTGCAGGCTCAGATACTGACGAATGGTTTGCAAGGTGGGTAAGGCGTCTTGGTATTTAGGGCTAATGTGCTGATAGATCCGCTCTTTGATCAGAATATTAGTCTCTAAACGACGCTGCAGCGTGATTTTTTGATCGTAGCCACCGGGCCATACAGTGCGATAGGTGAGACATTTATTGATAAAAAGAGCATCACCGTAGTCGGCCACCCGGATCCAGGAGTCGATATCGTCAAATCCGGTCATCGTCAAATCCCAGCCGCCGGATTTGAGAAAGGCGTCTCGTCGTACAGCCACTTGAATCGGGGTACCAAACGGCACCACCTCTAGAAACATACCGTAGTGGATATCGGTCTGGGGAATATAGAACACTTGACCGGGGCCGGTCACGGGGGTGCGACTCAGCTCTTGACCCTGATGATCCACCTGGGCTGCCTGACAAGAGCAAATAACGGCGGCCGGTCGCTGTTGAATAGCAGCGGTCATTTCTGCAATACAGGTGGGCGCTAAATAGTCGTCGTCATCTACTAGCTTGATCCAGGTGCCGGTGGCCCGTTCTACCCCAGCATTGACCGCTCCAGAATGGTTGGCATTGGTGGAATTGCGATGGTAGAGGACCTGGTCTCCTAGGCTTTCTATGTAGGACTGGGTGCCATCGGTAGAGGCGTTATCGACGACGACAATCTGACAGGGAACGGTCTGGTCAAGCGCGGTTGCGATCGCACGCTTAAGCAGCTCTACTCGATTGTATGTGGTAATCACAATACTAAACGACGGCGTTTCTGAATCCTGGTCCATGATGCTGGCCTCTTTAAGCGCTTCTGGCTATTGTGCCAAATTTTTTCGCCGACCCACCGCCACTATTTTTAGTCTTACCCTGAGGCTTGTGATTACCGCTGCCACCATAGACCGATTGGCTGGCGATCTATCGCATTTCAAGCTGTTGCCGACTGGGGAAACAGATAGCAGATGGCCAACAAATCTGTTGTTTTTGTCGGTAATTTTAACTCCACACCCTGATCTCAGCGAGTCAGCCAAATACAACTTAAAAGTCCCTCACCTGATATTTAGGCAAGGGACGTCTAAGATCAATTGCAGGCTGCACGGCTAGCAAAAGGCCAGCAACCCTACCGGCAGACTACTGCAGCAAACTGCGTAGCATCCAGGCATTTTTCTCATGGATCTGTAGCCGCTGGGTCAGCAGATCGGCGGTGGGTTCGTCATTGGCTTCATCGGCGGTGGCAAACACCTCGCGGGCCGTGCGCGCAACCGCTTCTTGACCTTCTACCAAGAGGGCAATCATTTCCTCGGCTTTAGGGACACCCTCAGTTTCACTGATGGAGCTAAGTTTGGCATAGGCGCTATAGGTGCCTGGCGCTGGAAATCCTAGCGCCCGAATCCGCTCAGCGATGGCATCAACCGCTAGGGCTAACTCGTTGTACTGCTCTTCAAACATCAAATGTAGTGTTTGGAACATAGGACCCGTTACATTCCAGTGAAAATTGTGGGTCTTGAGGTAAAGCGTGTAGGTATCCGCCAACGTACGAGATAGGCCATCTGCAATTGACTGACGATGCTCTTCACTCAGACCAATATTGATGGGAACGGCTGATGTGGACATGACTAATCTCCTAATAGTGGATGGGTAGTAGTTGAACAGGTGTAGAAATGCCAACAGCACTCTTTCGATGAAATCATACCGAGGATTAGCCCCGCTGCAAGGAGCAACCATGGATAACTTGAGCGCGGACAAAGCTGATTTTTCTAATCATACTCATAACGACTTCGACTTGCAATATTTCTCGTGCCTGCACACCGCTCAAAACTCTGGCCAGTTATCAGCCCCAGTTGAGTAGGGTTTGGGCTATGGTTTGATGGGTGGTTGTAAACAAGCATATGGTTTTGGCTGATTGGCGCATGGCGAGTTCTTCTTTGGGCAAACGGACCCTATGGGTTGCTTTGGGACTGATAGCTGTAAGTTCTGGCCCCACGCTAGCTCAGGCCCCCCTAAACCCTGAGATTCAAATCGGTTTAATCCAGCGATTTGGTGAAGAGGAACAGGACACGCTGGTGCTAACGCCGCTGGCCGGGGCTACCCTGACGGTGACTTTTGAGACAAACGGTCAGCCCCAGACAATCACTACCCAGGAGCTGACGTTAGATCTAGGGGCCGAAACGCTGTCTCAGCCTGTTTTACAAGAATGGGTGGTGCTCAGCAGCCATCGCAGCTTTGAAAGCGCTGAAGAAAGTGCCAACCAGTGGAAAGAGCAGGGGATTGAGGCCGAGGTAGCCCAGCCCAGTTCCTGGCAGGTGTGGGCCAAGCGAGAGAACTATGACACACCTTTACTGCGTCGGCTGCTGCTGGCAAGCCTGCACGATGCGGGACACACCAATACGTTTATTGATAGTCAGGTGCTAACCGCCGTGCCGAGAGCCGCGTTTATTGCCAATGGCTATCGCTACAATCGTGAGCTGTTTAGAATTACCAGCGCCAATCGGCGAGTGCAGATTGTAGAAAACGGCGGGTCTAAACAGCTGTACGGCGGGGATTTTAAGCTGCAGCCCAATGCCTATGGCACCTACACTCTGGTCAATCAGGTCCCCATTGAGCTGTATTTACGGGGAGTTGTCCCCCATGAAATTGGCCCCAGCGCCCCGCAAACGGCTGTGGAAGCCCAGGCCGTGCTGGCTAGAACCTATGCTCTACGCAATCTGCGTCGGTTTGTGATTGATGGCTATGAGCTATGTGCCGATACTCAATGCCAGGTGTATCGGGGGTTAAGTGGCGTGGTGCCGCGGGCCGACCGTGCGATCGCAGCCACCCAGGGTCAGGTACTCACCTACGACGGGGAGCTGATCGATGCGCTGTATTCGTCAACCACAGGTGGGATTACTGCCCGCTTTAGCGATGTGTGGAACGGCTTTGATCGCCCGTATCTGCAGCCGGTGATTGACTCCTTGACCTTTAACTGGGACCTGGCCGCCCGTCCTCTGTCTGACGAAAATAATTTTCGTGCCTTTATCAACCTCAACAACACATTTAACGAAGACGACTGGCCCACATTTCGCTGGAAACGCTCAGGCACCTACGAAGAGATTACCGCCGGGGTCAAAGAATACCTAACCAACCGTCAAAACCCCCTAGCCAATCTCAAAGCGGTCACCGGTCTAAGCGTGACTGAACGTTCCAACTCAGGACGGGTGCAAACCATCCTGGTCAACACCGACGTGGGTGATTTTGAGCTTCACAAAAACGAAGTGGTCAGCGCGCTGATCCCACCCCGCAGTCAGCTATTTTACCTGGAGCCCTTATACGACGCTAAAGCCAATCAAAAAAGTGAGCCGACCGCCAGCACTCCTGCCGTCAAACAAAGTCCTCCGGTGCAGACGGGGTATACCTTTGTCGGCGGCGGCTTTGGCCACGGTGTTGGCATGAGTCA
The DNA here is from genome assembly GCA_050043465.1 of Leptolyngbyaceae cyanobacterium. Classification (GTDB taxonomy): domain Bacteria; phylum Cyanobacteriota; class Cyanobacteriia; order Phormidesmidales; family Phormidesmidaceae; genus Leptothoe. The sequence goes on along the minus strand of JBHJIL010000106.1, from coordinate 9,611 downwards.
GACCGGGTCCTACCGTCTAGGCGAAAACGGCTGGCCGTATCAGCGCATCCTCCAGTTTTACTACCCCAATACCCAGCTACTGCCCATCAGTGACGACATTGTCTTCTGGCGCGATCCTGAAGAGTCGGTCCCGGCAGCCGCGACCGATGAAACCGAGGCAGAAAACCCCGCATTTTCTCTACCATAAACGCCCCTGAGAGAGATAGCCCGAGCAACAAAAAAGGCTCCTCAAGCCTGAGAAGCCTTTTTCATTATTCAAAGGTATGAGCCAGCGCTATCAACAGATGCTCAAGCAGTGGCTCATCGCCAGACGAAGCTTAATACAGAGCTTCTTCCTGGTGAGTTTCGATAGTGCAGTCAGATGTGGGGTAGCAAACGCAAGTTAGAACATAACCAGCTTCAATCTGATCGTCATCCAAGAAGGACTGGTCAGACTGGTCGATGCTGCCAGACGTGATCTTACCAGCGCAAGTGGAGCAAGCGCCTGCACGACAGGAGTAGGGAAGATCAAGACCCTGCTCTTCAGCCGCGTCAAGAATGTACTCATCTTCAGCCACTTCAATTGTTTGATTTAGGCCTTCACTTTCGTTAACTAAAGTAACCTTATAGCTTGCCATACGAATATCCTCTGCTATTGCAATGATTGAAATCTGTCAACTCCTAATAGTTCCTATAGAAACTTCAATCAGGAAGTTATCAGATCAACATCATTTCTGATACTACGAGAAAATCATAATGCTTCGCTACGTTTATCCAGGTTTGGCTGAATGGTATTCGTAATCAAACCAGCGCTTTTTTCATGGTTTTACTTATGGATATTTCGGTTGGCTGGCCTGTCAGTTTTACGAAAAGGCCCTCTCAATGAAGCATTCACCGCTTTATCAGCTCTAGTGCTGCATTCGATACACCTCGATTAAGTTATCATTAATTAATCTTTTTATTAGAAAAACTTATACTGCATTTTGTCTGCATATTACTAACAGTTAGTCTTGATTTAGACTAGGCTTTTCCTATTAGGAAGGGTGTCAATGTCACCCAGGTCTTTGTAACTAAATTAACGACTCTCCAAGCCTGTTAAATATGTCCAAAGGATGAGCCAATTAATATCAAAGTGTTATGAGGTCGCGGCGATTATCTAGTCATGACGATTTATGCTGCTGTTATCGGAACGGGGTTTGCCGCTCGTAAACGAGTGGAGGCGCTGCAAGAGATGCCTCAGGTCCATGTCTGTGCTGTCGCTAGCCGTCAGCTGGTCCGGGCTCAGCACTTTGGAGCACAGCATCAGCTGGCTGCCTGCAGCAGCGACGACCTTTGGCATGACCGCCAGTTAAATCTGGTCTTTATCTGTACCGTCAATGCGGACCATGGCGCTCTGGTTCAACAGGCATTAGACCATGGAAAAAACGTGATTGTGGAATATCCGCTGGCGTTGGATGTTGAGCAGGCGACTCGGCTAGTTGAGCTAGCCCGTCAGCGTCAGCTGCTGCTTCATGTAGAACACATTGAGCTTATTGGGGGGCTGCATATGGTAATGAAGCACCATCTGTCGGCTATTGGTGCTCCCTACTATGTCAGCTACCGCACCTTTGCGCCTAAACAGCCAGCTCCTGGAACCTGGAGCTACTGTCCTACACTGCTAGGATTTCCGCTGATGGCAGCGCTTTCTCGCATTCAGCGGCTAACCAATCTCTTGGGGCCGGTGGATTTTGTCACCTGTCAGGGAGACGTAGAGTTAGATCCAGAGTCTGAATTGAAGTACTTTCGCCGCTGTCTGTACAGTGCTCGGCTACGCTTTTGTAACGGTACCCTGGCTGAACTCACCTACGGTAAAGGTGAAGGTCTATGGCAGCGCAGCCGCTACATAGAAATTAGAGGAGAGCAGGGCTGTTTAAGCTTTGACGGCAACCACGGCTGTTTGACAACGGCTACAGGTGAACACCCTCTAAAAGCGGCTCCTCGTCAGGGTCTATTTCAAAAAGATACTCAAATGGTGATTGACTATCTGCTTCACGGTACGCCCCTATATGTGCAGCCAGAGGATAGTCTGTATGCTCTGCGGGTGGCAGCAGCACTGCAGCAAGCTGTGGAACTCAATAAACCAGTACAGGTGGAAGCATAGTGCCGTATTCGCTTAAACGCTCCCAGTCTGTCTAGCGATTGACGAGCACTCCGGGTTTCTCTTGCTCAGGGACAATCGTCAGCACATCCATTTGGGCGCAGTATTCTAAATCGGCCGTGTTATCTAGACGCAGCAGCCGCTGACCGTGGGTCGCAACGTGCATCAGCTCTAGCATTTTGTCCTGCCACTGTTCATATAGCGCGACAGAGGCAACAGCAGAGTCGTTGCCAGTACAGTCGACAAAGCTCTGTCCGGTTGTTTCCATAAGTTTGTGAATGATGGCACCCGCACAGACGGTGTCTTCTAGGGAGTTGGTTCCTTCCCAGCCGGACCCAACTAGCCACACGCTTTCTGGCTGTTTGGCCAGAAGCTTGTCGACCACGGCCTGCCGGGTGGTCAGAGCCGCTGTCATGACGATGGGGGTGTCCTGGATTCGCTGAAGACAGCGGGTACCATTGGTAGTGCTCATAAATAAGCGGCGACCGGCTGTGCGCTCAGCGGAGTGATCTCGAGGTGAATTGCCCAGGTCGAAGCCATCTACTCGCTGACCACCGCGCTCCCCCGCTAAGATCCGCTTTTCTACCGGCCACTGCTCACTGGCTTTGACCAGCTTGTCGAGATCGCTGAAAACTTCAATAGCTTCCGCACCGGCTTCAAAGGCTGCAGCTATGGTTGTCGTCGCCCTAAGGACATCGATTGCGATCGCACTGTCCGGCAGACTATCGACTGGCGTTTCTTCAGGGGTGTGGTAAACAAATAATTTCACAAAAATTTATGTGCAGACAGACCTGACCATTCTATGCGGGAACGTACTCAAAAATTATCAGTGCTAGATTTTGTGTCCTAGGTTGCTTTGATGACTAACCCTGTCTGGGGCTAGGACAGTAAAGGATTTACTGCCAGCGTTGACGTTTGATTTTTATCAGGTTCCGATCAAATTCCACCGACAAACCAGCCGGGGTTGAGCAGCCCGTGGGGGTCAAACTGCTGTTTGATCGCTTGCATCATTTTAAGGGCATTACCGCTGTAGCCCCAGGGGTCCAGAGCGAGATCTGGGGGAGCCTGCAACACGGTGAGATAGCCCTTGTGCGCGGCGCAGTGAGCGCGCAGGGCTGCAATGGTTTCAGCCAGTTTGCCAGTGTCGTCGGCCGCTAGCGTAATCAGCCCTAGACCGCTGGCGTTGTGCAGACGCCCCAGGCATCCTGCAGGCATCTTCTGCAGCAGCGGCACCAGCTGGGTAGGCAGCAGCCCCGTCTTACAAAGAATCTGGGCCGAAGCGATTTTGTGGGCTAGCGTCGACCAGAACGTCCCGTCGTCTGCCAGCTGACTGTCTAAGCCTGTGGTTTGGGCAATGGTTTGAAAGCGTTCGAGCTGCTCCTCAACACCGGCCTCAATACCTTGAAATCGGCCTGCTAGCTGAATATGGTCTCCAGCACCAATGAGATCCATGGCTATGGGTGTGATGCCCTGCAGTCGAGTTTGTAGAGCGGCCTCGGCAACGGCCTCAGAGGCCCCTGAGAGCACCATGGTTTTAGACTGAGCAGCAATGGGATAGAGCCTGAGGGTAATCTGGCTTAAAATTCCTAGGGAGCCATAGGCTCCCGTCATCAGCTTCATCAGGTCGTAACCAGCCACATTTTTGACCACCCGCCCTCCGGCCTTGACCACTTCGCCGTCGTAGCGAACAAACTGGATGCCAATCACCGTATCGCGAACGCTGCCATAGCGCTGTCTAAGAGACCCGCCGTCGCTGGTGGCAATAATGCCCCCTATGGTTGCTTGCTGTTCATACAGCGGGTCCACTGGCCAAAACTGTCCTTTAGCCTGCAGCGCTATCTGTAGTGTGGCAAAGCCCATGCCCGCTTCAACGCGAGTAGTAAAATCATCTACCCAATGCTCTACTAGCTGGTTGAGTCGGGCGGTGCTTACCACCACGTCAATATCTTTAATCTGATGATGAGCGCCCCAGGGTAGCTTGGTGCGCTGACCGCAGCTGAGCAGACGCCAGCGGTGCTCGTAGCAGGTTCGCACTACCGCCGACAGCTGCTCAATAGATTCAGGAAATACAACGCTCAGACCGTTAGCAGTCTTAAAGCGAGTATCGCCTAGATCTGACCAGGGCACCGTTTGATCGGTACCCAGAATCGATGCAAATTTGGTAGCAGGCGTAGTTACAGAACCCATGATGTTGCGCTAACTGCGACTTCCATCATATAGGCCGGTGCTGCAGCTAAGGTGTCAGATCGAGCTAGTCGATACCAATTTTGACCGGACCGTTGCCTGATGGCTGAGGGGGCTCAGACCGCACATTGCGATAGTCGGCATACAGGCGATCGCGCCAGGTCCAAAAGCTTTCATAAACCGGATTATCTGCTAGCCCCGGCACGCCCTTTTCACACAGACCAGCGGGTAAATCGACGTAGCGCTGGGCCGGGAACTTGAGATACATAGACACTCCCGCAACGGCAAAGTCTGCCAGAGTGGGATGCTCGCCCACCAGATAGGGCCGCTCCGATAAAACCTTACAAATCGACAGTAGCGCCCGCTGCAGGCTGAGGGTAGCTGCTTTAATGTCATCTGGGCCAAAGCCTACACCGGTTCCTAGCAGGTTGAGCAGGTCGCCAGGCACCGAACCCACTAGATTTTTGACCAAATCGGGGGTGGACGCCGGCAGCAGCGCCGTCCGAAAGCTGGGATGCTGGCTAAAGGCACCGAGCATGGCTTTACGAGCGTTGAGACCAATGGATTCATCGGCCCAGTCTTCCAGCATGAGACACAGACCGCGCATGGCTCCGTCTGCCGGTAGCACCGGTCGCTCAGGGTAGGCTTCGTCCAGGTAAAGTGCGATCGCACTAGAGTCAGCCACCACTGTCGCACCATCCTTAATCACAGGCACCTGCCGCTGTCCTGACAGTCGATACAGATCCACCTGACCGACGCCGGGGGTGACTTCCACAGCCTTGTAGGGCAGCTGCTTATAGTCCAAAATCAGTCGGACCTTTTCACAATAGTGAGACGCTTCAAACTGATACAGCTCCATCATGGCGTTTAGTTCCTGTGTGTATAAATGCTGTTTTTCCCGACAGCCGGTCATCAGAGCAGCCTCAGCCATCAAAGCCTCAGGGCCTACATTCGAATCAACCGACCCTAGCGGCTAATATTATCGTCAGTGTAGCCAGATAGTGCATCCCCCCTTAGAAGGAACTGCTCCAGGCATTTAAGAACAGGTGGCTGGCTCCGCCACGTTGACCGTCAGATTGCCGTAGCCCATAGGTTCCAATAGCTGCCGCATGGTCATTTCAGCCCGTTCGCTGGCCATATCCAAAATACCTTCATCACAGGCACCCTCACGGATACGCTGTAGCGCTTCCTGCTGAGCCAGGGTTTGCAGCTCCGGAGCGCGGTCTGGGCCCAAGCTCAAAAAACCACGGTCGTAGTCATAGACCTCTGAACGAGAGACATCTAGCTTACTGTCCAATATTTTGGGCGGAGGCAGAGTCACCACTAGACTCGGCGGCAGGTCTTCAGATGCGTCAATCACTTCGACATTTTCTGTGGTTAGAGCGCTGAGGTCGATTCCGGCTCGCACCTCGCCATGGGCCAGGTACAGCAGATTTGTTTGACCAATCACATAGTTACCCACGGTGCGGTTGCTTTCCGCTGGTACCACCGTTTCCATCGAAAAAATGGCCGTCGTCAGTTCGCTGGCTCCCTGAACCTGCTCCACCACCAGCGAACGAGTATCCACCTTATCTTCAGGTGGCTGTGGCGTGAACATCAGTTTCACACCGTCCATAAACTGTTCTCCGGTGCGCCACATGCCGTACCCCACCACTGAGGCTATGACCAAACCGCCGCCTAAAACGGCCATCGATAGCAGCGACCAAATACGCAGCGGCTGCGGGGGTGGACTAACGCGATTATCCGTTTGCTGTTTGGCTTTACGAGCGCGGTTGCGATTGACAACGCGGGAAGGACGAGTAGACATAGCACCGTCTAGAACGTTGGGTTGATTCTAACGTTAGTTGCCTAGAATAAGCGGACCCATTGGCCAGTTTTTAGACTTGCATCCCAAGGGCTCAGGTGATGAAGATCAATAGCCTACCGACTGAGCTAGGCAAACACGATAAGGTGAGTAAAGCACTGCCCTATATCGCCGATCTATGACCGCACCAGAGAGTAACCTACAGCGTCTTAAGCGTTTCCGTAATAATCTGCTTAAGCTCCACAAACTACTTTTAGATTCAGAGCGCATCCGCTACGAGCAAACCAACGGCCCCATCAAAAATAAAGGCGAATTCTTTCAGCTGGTGATTAGCGACGATGCCTTTAGCTGGCTTCGCCCGATCTCTCAGTTCATTGTTCAGATCGATGAATTTACCAGTGCCAAAGAGCCCCCCGAAAACCCAGAAGAGACGGCCGCTATTTTGTTAGAAAAAGGACGGCTGATGCTTAAACCCAATGAAAACTCAGTAACGCCCCTGGCCGCCAAGTATTTTGAAGCCATCCAGGCCGACCCCAATATCGCCCTAATGAACGCCGAAATCACCAAAGTCTTTCATCCTTAAAAGTTGTTTTTCGTAGATGATCTACCCGCTTGATATGGCAAAGGTAACTTCTACGAAGTCTGCGAGCCATTCTAAAATTAGGCACTGATGCTGCACTAGATAGGATTGGCTAGGATAAAGGTAGGACATCAAGGCAATCTGATTATGACCCAAGCGCCTTTCCGTACAGCTCTAGCAAACGAGCAGGCCGATCAGCAGCTTGTGTACGCTGGCATTGACTGGTCACAGTTTGAGCTGATTCGTACAGGGTTTGCTGATTCTCCCGGTGTTCGGCTGGCGTATTATGACAACACGATTGAAATTCTGATGCCAGGACGCGAACATGAGATGTTTAGCCGACTGATTGGCTTTTTGATTGGGTTGTTTTGTCTGGAAAAAGGCATTGAGTTTGAGCCAACCGGGTCGATGACCCATGAGCGCGAAGGAGAAGTGTCGGCGCAGGCGGATGAGTCTTATTGTTTTGGCGTTTCGAAACCGACTCCTGATTTGGTAATTGAGGTAGTGTTTACCAGCAGAGAGCTGAGTAAGCTATCACGCTATCGGGCATTAGGTATTCCTGAAGTGTGGTTTTGGCAGGATGGGTTGTTTAGTTTGTATCGGCTAAAAGAAGATAACTATGCTGAGATTGATCATAGTGAGATTCCGGAGCTAGCCGCGCTGGATATGGACGTGCTGACTCGCTGTGTGCTGACGGGTCAGACGTCTCGGTTAGATGCGGCAAACGAGCTGCGTAGTACATTAAGCCTGTAGTCTTTTGCTGCAGGTTTCGCTCTGTAAAATCCGCATACATTCCAGACATTTGCCCGTAGATTTGCCAGAATGGGGCAGAAACGTCACCGTATAACCACAGGCATGAGCCAACCCAAACGCCTTAGCCGTCAGGAGTTGATCCGTCAGAGACAGCGCTCCAGCTTTGTAGGGCGAATAGAGCAGTTAGAGGCCTTTAAGCATAACCTCACTAACTTGCATAAAGACCCTGATGGGTTTGCCTATCCTGAGGTGTTTTTATTTAATATTTGGGGTCAGGGTGGTGTTGGTAAAAGCAGTCTGCTTCGGCAGTTTGAGGATATTGCCAAGCAGCAAAAGCATTTGGTTGCCCGCATTGATGAGGGAGTTACTACAGTGCCTGAAGCAATGGCTACTTTTGCCAAGCAGTTAGAAGCTCAGGGACAATCGCTATCCAAATTTAGTGAGCGCTATAAGGTTTATCGGCAAAAGCGAGAAGAGCTAGAAACTGACCCAGATGCACCTCAAGGATTCTCAGCATTTGTGGGAAAGACAGCGGCCAAGGTTGGGTTAAAGCTAGGCCGTAAGATCCCTATGGGTGACGTAGCGCTAGATTTTGTGGATGAAGCCAGCGTTATCGATGGGGCTGGAGAGTGGGCTGCCTATGTGACTCGTAAGCTGAAAAATAAGGACGAGATTCAGCTAGTTAATGAGCCGATAGAGGTGTTGACACCTTTATTTTTAGGAGATCTGGGCGAGATTACAACTCAGCAAACTATGCTGCAGTTTGATACCTATGAGCGCACGGGAGAGATTTTAGATACTTGGCTATTAGATATTTTGAAAGAGCGCTATGGAGTTTTGCCACCGAACTGTATTTGGACCATTGCAGGACGGGAACAGTTGAGTGCTAATAGCTGGTCTGGGTATGAGCCAGTACAGTTTCCGTTAGAGCCATTTTCACCAGAAGAAGCCACACAGTTTTTACAGCGACGAGGTGTCGCTAATACTGAAGTAATTGAAACTATTCTAGATATTTCAGGGCGGTTACCTCTGCTGTTAGCGATTTTGGCAGAGAGTTCACCGAATGAGCCGACACAGGTGGGTGAAGCCAGTGGAACAGCGGTAGAACGGTTTTTGCAGTGGGTGGATGATCCAATCAAGCGACAGTTAGCATTGGATGCGGCATTGCCCCAGAGTTTGAATTTGGATGTGGTCGCTCAGCTAGTGGACGAACAGGACAATGTGAATGCTCTGTTTAGCTGGCTAAAAGGAATGCCCTTTGTACGAGAACGCAGCGATGGATGGGCTTATCATGATGTAGTACGGCCTCAAATGCTGCGCTACCAGCGAAGAGAGTCGAGTAGTCGCTGGGCTGAAAAGCATCAGCAATTGGCTGACTACTATCAAGAACGTGGCAACGCCTTAAAGCTAGATGACAAAGCTCGCTATGGAGATCCGACTTGGCAAGACTATGCATTGAAGTGTCTTTATCATCAACTCTGTAGTAATCCTCAAGAGCAACTGGCAGTAGCCCTCAACAATTTTTTAGAGGCACTTAAACAAAAACGTAGCTTTGCCCAGCAGTGGGGTAAAACCATTTTAAGAACTGGTGATGATATAAAAAATCAGATCGTTAGACAGTGGGGACAACAGCTCAGCCATGGGCTTGAAGCTTATGAGGAAGGTGACTATTTGATAACAATCAAAGCATTTACTGCTCTTTTAAATTCCTCCAAAATTTCACAGACTAAGGAATCTATTATCTTTGCCTGGAGAGGAGAAGTTTATCGGTTAACAAGTAAGCTTGACGACGCCCTAACCGACTTCACGCGAGTGGTTGACCTGGACCCTAACGACACGTGGGCAATGACTAATCGGGGTAGAACATACCGCGCAATGGAGCGCTATGACGAGGCTCTCCAAGACTTTAATCAAGCGATTGAACTTGACCCTGACAACACGTGGGCGATTACTAATCGGGGGTATACTTATCAAGCAATGGAGCGCTATGACGAGGCTCTCCAAGACTTTAATCAAGCGATTGAACTTGACCCTGACAATACGTAGTCCATTGCTCATCGGGGTTGTACTTATCAGGTCCTTGGTAACTATGACCAGGCCCTCGAAGACTTTAATCATGCAATTCAGCTCTTCCCTGACAATACTTACTACATTACATATCGAGGTTCGACTTA
>JBHJIL010000105.1:0-4573 GCA_050043465.1 Leptolyngbyaceae cyanobacterium | reverse complement strand
AGAAAATGGCCTTAGAGCCGCCGCTTTAAATGTTCGAATTGCAGCTCTCAATACACTGGCAGCACAGCCCGCTGCGGATGCCGTACCGATACTACAGCGGCTATCTAAAGAAGAATCATTTTTGCTTCGGCGTCTAGCCGTGATGGGGTTTGCCAACCATGCCCCCGATGAAGCCGCCTTTAATAGCTTGTATGAGTTAGTAACCACCGAGACCGATGCCAACGTGCTGGCTGAGGTCGCCAACTCTATTTACGACTTTGGGGATAAGTCTATTCCGATCCTGGTACAGATGTTTGCAGCCAATGACAACTGGCTGCTACGCCAAACGGTGCTGGCCATTCTACAAGAGAGCAACCATCCTGAGGTCCTATTGGATGTTTCATTACAGGCATTAGAAGACCCGACTCAGACCGTTAAAGAGACGGCTATTTTAGCCCTACGCCAGGTGCTGGCGTCACCGCTGCAGCTTCAGGCATTGGCAACATTAACCAAGTTAGCCCAGAGTGAAATTTGGCGCGATCGCTGGCGGGCAGCAACCGCTCTAACCGGCTGCGACCATCCTCAGGCAACGGACCTACTAACCCAGCTGCAGCAAGATGAAAACCACTATGTCGTCGCGGCCGCCTTAGATGCATCCATGGGCAGCGGGGTTTAGTTGCGGAGGAATGTAGTGTAAAACGACGGCGTAACCAGAGCTTTTATGGTACGAATCATTTGCCACCACTGACACATCGCCGCACCCACAGCCGTTCATCCCTCCTTCCTATGCCCACCCCCCGCGAAATCTTAATTGCTCTACTTCCCAGTCTAAAAATAGCCGCAGGCTATGCCACTAAAATTCAAGCCAGTATTGGTCTCCAACCAGACAAAGTAACCGCAGATAATAATATCTTTGCCGAGGCACTAACGGACGCGGATCTCTCGATTCAGACGTTTATGGAAGTCACGCTGCTGTCGCTGTTTCCAGATATGCGATTCTATGGCGAAGAATTTGCCCAAACCTATAACACCAAGTATTTTCGCTCCATTGAGCTAGGTCCCCAGGATGACTATCTGGTGACCCTAGACCCCATTGATGGCACTCGGTTCTATATGGATGGCCATCCCAACTATCAAATTATTCTCACCGTGCTCAATGCCGATGGGTTTGAAGCGGTGATTGCCTTAAGCCCTGCCCTAAATCGGTTTTACTACAGCCTGCGCGGTCAAGGAACGTTTTCTGGCTCTTTAGCTGACGATCTTGATAGCTGCCAGCCTCTCAAAATAGACGTCCCCAAAAATCAGGTCATCCTTAGCTGGACGATGGACTATCTAGCAGAGCCATTGCGCAAAGAGTTTGACGTAATCAGCGTTCAACCGGGCTACTCTCGCGAGGTGCCCATTCCAAACACTAACGGATTGCTCACGGGTGACCTGTGTGGCGCAATTTTGGCGGCCGGTAAGTTTATTGATGGCGGCGCGCTCAGCTGGATGGCCAAGGAAATGGGCTATATAGTCACAGACCATCAGGGAAATGAGCTACCTGAGCTGAACAAATGTGAGAACTACCAGTGGCCCGGTGTAGTCGTTGGGTCCTCACCGGATGTACATAGCAAACTTCTAGCGGCGTTAGCTAACAATCAGCCTGCAGCAAGCTGACCAATAGCACTTCGTAAGACAAAACGTGGGCAAGCCAATATATCGCGCTGCCTCTAATTCCCCTTATAGGATCGTACGAACGCTATCAAGTGTTTTATTAGATAGCTGTTGAGGCCACCCCATTTAGCTCATAATATCTGCAACATTGGGTGTCTATGGATTTAACCCAATCTATAGGTTGATGACACTACCAAAGATAACGCTGTCCACCATCAAACGCTACGCGACGGATAAATCTTTTTCGCAGGGCCAAAGCTACTAGGAATCGGGAGCGGTGGTATCGCTGACCCAGCGGCAAAACACATTGCACGGCGAAGTGGAAGGTAATGAGGCCTTACCTTATCGCATCACGGTTGACTTTGACGATGGCGGTATCACTAACGCCTATTGCACCTGTCCCTATTCTTTTGAGGGCTAGTGCAAGCACATCATCGCCACGCTAATCGCTTGCATCAAACAGCCGAATACTATTGCAAAGCGATCTACACTGGCTCAGCTTTTAGACTCACTTAATCTGGTGCAAACTCAAGGATTGGTGCAAGCACTGGTAGAAGAAAACCCAGCGCTGATCGAGTCTGTAGATTTTTATGTCAGTCGCTCAGTTCAGCCATCTCCAACTCAAGCTGCTAGAACGTCTAAACGACCTCAGCGCCAAACGAGTATTGATCAGACCGTCTATAAGCGACGGGTGCGCGAAATTATTCGTACTGCGGTTCAGCACTGGGAATATGGGGGCGAGGATGACGAGCCTATTTATGAACTAAATGAAATAGCAGAGGATGCGCTGACATTTGCTGAAGTGGAGGATGGCCACAATGCTCTAGCTGTTATGGAAGCAGTCACCGATGCGTGTGTTTCTTACTGGGGCGAGGTGTACGACATGCTCGGGATGAGGCCAGATGAGTTTAGTCTGGATTTGGACGTGGTCTGGACCGAAGCTATTTTGAGTACGGACCTGACCACTGACGAGATTTTGGAGTGGCAAGAAAAGCTGGAGGAATGGCAAACGGAATTGGGTAGTTTTTCCATGGCTCTCGAAGCGCTACGTCAAGGCTGGGACTATCCTCCTTTAGTTCGTGTACTCCAGGGAGAGATTTCAGACCTGGGGGCTTGGTCAGGTGCCTCCCCTGACTGGGCTGATAGCTTTAGCAAGATCCGCCTGAAGATCTTGCAGCGGCGGGAACATTACGAAGAGTATTTGTACTTGGCTCAGGCTGAGGGTCAGATGAAAGAGTATTTGGCCATGTTAGGGCAGCTAGGTCGCACCGATGAAGCCGTTGAAGAGGCTACTGAGGTCATGACAACGATGCCAGAGGCTAAAGCCTTGGCAGAAATTTTGAGAGACCAGGGCCAACTTTCCCAGGCTTTGGATATTGCTATTCAGGGTCTGCGGTTTGAAGCTGAAAAGTCCGTGGGCAGATATGACTTTGCCGTATGGACTAGCGAACTGGCAGAAGGATTGGATCAGTTGGAGACAGCACTGGAGGCTAGGGTCGTTGCTTTTCGGGCCAAACCGTCACTGCAGGAGTATCAGATAGTCCAATCTCTGGCTTCGGACTGGCCGGAAACCAGGGCCGAGTTATTGACCTACCTCCGAGATACGGAGGAATGGGTGGCACGGGAAGCTAAGTTGGATATCTTTTTGTACGAGGAGCTAGTAGAGGATGCGATCGCAACTGTTGCCCCATCGGTTTACAGCCACAGCCGCCCTGAGCTAGTCATGCGAGTAATGGACGCTGTCATCGCCAGCCACAGCGACTGGGTCATCAAATTGGCTAAACGAGAAGCTGAAACAATTATGGATGCGGGTAAAGCCAGAGACTACGATTTGGCGATTAAGTGGCTACAGCGGGTCCATCAAGCCTATCGGGCTCAGGACCAGAACTCCACCTGGTATCGCTACAGCCAAAATATAATCTCCGCCCACATCCGCAAACGTAAACTGATTGGGTTAATAAAAGAGCAAGGATGGCTGTAGGCAAAAAAAAGGATAGCCAATGGCTATCCTGACTTGATCGCGATTTAACTGGAGAAACGCTCTTAGCCAATTGGCCAGGTACCCGGTTTAGTGGTTTTTGGCCCCTTGAAATTACGTATCTCTATGGTTCCCTATGAACCCGGACTACCTCATGGTGAAATATGCGGAATCCGACTGTGAAGAGTATTCGTCTTCTATGGTTCATTGATAAACACAAACTCAATAAGGGTGCAGGCTTACCGAGTTTGAAAAATATTTTGCACCATCTGCTTGTCGCAGCTGGCAGCGGCTCGGTCTAACTCCTCAAGTTCTGCAGAGCTAAGGTGCCACCCCAGCGCGCCGATGTTCTGTCTAGCCTGGTCTAAATTTTTAGCTCCCGGAATTGGCGTCGTTCCCTTACAGATGCACCAGTTTAGAGCTGTTTGAGCCATAGTTTTGTCTCGTTCTGTCGCCACTTCTCGTAAACAGTCAAGCAAAGGCTGAATACCCGGTAGCAGCTGTCGAAATAACAGGTTTCTGATTCCTTTAGGCTTAGGCGTATTGGCATCATACTTACCCGTTAGCAGCCCCAGTCCCAATGGACTGTAGGCAATCATCTGGATACCTAGCTCGTCACACACGTCTTTAAGACCCAGTTCTGTCACCGGAAATGTGGACAGGAGCGAATATTGGACCTGCAGCGATGTAATGGGAATACCGCGATCGCAAAATCGTTTGTGTACCCAGCGCAGTCGTTTAGGACCGTAGTTGGATAGCCCCACTCCTTTAACTAGCCCCTGCTCATACAGATCGGCCAGACCATCCAAAAGAGGGCCTTCCTGCCAGGGAAAATAGTTAGCTGTAGGCCAGTGCATTTGAGCAATATCCAGACGCCCCATGCGTGCTTTTGACGCCTGACCGGCTTTGGTCATCATGCCTCGGGTCAGTCGCCAGGGATAGGCGGCCAGTTTGGTAGCT
>JBHJIL010000104.1:0-24120 GCA_050043465.1 Leptolyngbyaceae cyanobacterium | reverse complement strand
TCTCCTGACAGATTGTGTCACTAGGCGTTTATATGCTGATGAGGTTTATATAGCTGAATCGCAAGATTCTGTCTCGTCTAAACAATAGCAGCACTCTACTGTGTTATCTATATTTTCTCTTATGGGTTTATGAGAGAATTTTAGTTGTTATCTTCTCTGATTTCAACAATTCTCTAATTAAGCGTTTTGAATGAGAGAAATGGTTTTGGTGACTATTTTGGGTGCTGCTGTCGTTTAAATGTGCTCCCATACTACCAGCGCTAGTCAACCCTGGGCAGCGTGACCTCAAAGGTGGTGCCTCGACCTAGCTGGCTACTGCAGGTCAACGACCCTTGGTGCAGCTGTAGACAGGCGTTGACTACTGACAGACCTAATCCTGTGCCGGCAACAGTGCCCACGTTGGTCCCCCGATAAAACGCCTCATGGAGTCGGGCCTGGTCTGCTGGGGAAATGCCAATTCCGCGGTCTTGAACCTGAAAGGTAATCTTGTGAGCATGGCAGGACACATGGAGTGTTACCTGGGGCTGCTGGCCGGAATATTTCACCGCATTGGATAGCAGATTGGTTAAAATTGCTCGCAGCAGCTGTGGGGCAATGTAGACTTTTTGACAGTTGCCGGACACCGTCAGCTCGATTTTTGGTGATGTTTCAAAGCTAAACTGGATGTCTTCTGTAAGCTGCTGGCAGTATTGCGGCAGATTGAGAATTTCTGGTGCAAACTGAAGCTTGCCGGATTCGGCCCGAGATAGGGTCAGTAAATCATTCAGCAGCTGATTCATGCGTTTAGCGGTAGCGCGGATGCGGCTATAGATGCGTTGACGATCCACAGTGGAGCTGTCTGTTTCCAAGGTCTGCGCTGAAAGCAAAATGGTGCTGAGGGGAGTGCGCAGTTCGTGGGATGCCATGGAAAAAAGTCGAATTTTAGCCTGGCTCAGCTCTCGGGTTCTAGCCAGTTCTGCTTCGGCCTGGGCAAGATAGCGCACAATTCCTGTGGTAAGCAATAGACCAATGACGAGGGTCGATAGGGCGCTCCAGGGTGTGGGAGAGTCCGCCGTTGTAAAGGTAATCGCCCACTGACGACCGCCGGTGGTCAGGATATGGGTGCAGAGATCGCGATAGGGGCAGGAGTCTGCTTCGAGCTGCTGGTCTTGGGTGGTGACCGTCTGAGCGGCGGCACTATAGTATCCGAGAAACTGCTCGGAGGGGCTGGCGCTGCGATCGCGCAAAGTAAAGTCAATATTGTAGTTAAGGGCGGCCAGAGATTCTTCGACCACATCTGAGACTCGAAACACTCCCAAGAGATAGCCTTCGATCTGAGCCCGACGAGCGGTCTGTGATGAAGGCGCACCGTCATACAGAGGTAAAAACACCAAAAAGCCAAACTGATTTTTGTTTTCTTGCACCAGACGAATTCGTCCAGATAGCGCGATTTGACCGCTGTCTCTGGCCATCTGTAGTGCGTTCCGACGGGTAGCATCAGAGGTCAGGTCGTAGCCCATGGCCAGCTCATTTCCGGTCAGGGGCTGTAGATAGGTAACCGGAATATAATAAGGTCGCTCTGCTGCTCGAATGAGACCGCCGCGACTCTCTCGCTCAGTAATTTGAAATGTAGGATACCCTGCCGTTTGAACGGTCTGCTCAAACCGCGCGCGATCTGGCTGTAAAACAACAGGTGCCCATTCTAGAGCCTGAATTCCAGGATATGTCCTGAGTACCCGCTGGACAAAGCGATTAAACTCCGTACGGGAAACAGGTTGTTCAGAAACCGTGTAAAAGTCTCCTAAAGACAGCAGAATATCCGTATAGCGATTGATACTGCGCTGTAGGGCTGTTGCCAGACTGTCGGTCTGACGCTGAAACTGGATGCGATAGTTCGTCCGTTCCCAGCGGGCTACCGCCAGGGTAGCCAGGACCGATAGGCCAGTCCCCAGAAGCAGGGTAAAGATGATGTTGGAGCGTCTAAACTGCACAGAAGCTGGCACCGCAATATGTAAGATTGTACGCTGACTTTCAACCATTTGTTATTCGCTTGTATCTGGCATAGGTATTCTTAAGGACAGACATTTGTCAGGTATTCCTGGCTTTTTAAGAAAGAATCCGGGTTCTCTCCACCGGTTTGGAAAAATGAGAAAACGATCTGCACGGGCGGATTCGTCGGTCGATACACTGCGGCTAAAGGTTGGTCGGGGTATGAATTTCCCGACCTCACCTGAGAGCTGTCTAGTCAAAACCTTATTTGCGATCGCTGGACAGACCGAGATCTGTAATCGCTGCTATTTGACAGCCCTTTGCAGTCAACGTCATTTCCAGGATTAGCAAAGCCCCTTCTCTAAACTATCCAACAATGTACAGTCTCGAAACGTTTACGAAGACTGACCTTTATCAGTGCTCAGTCGCTCTTCGAAATCTAGAGTACGGTGCGCAGACCATGGAAGAAACGGCAAATCGCATTGTTCACTACATTTACGACAATTTCTTAGACTCGCGCACCCAGGAGCGACAGATTGCGCTAGCCCGTTTCTTTAAGATTCATCCCTACAGGGAATTGGGTAAACGGCTACAGGGAGAGGCTCAGGCCATCGTCAAAGATCGCTATATTTCACCGGCCACTAAGTGTCTGACGCTATTGGCTACAGCCGGAGATGAACCGCATTGGAACGACAGACGCAGGTCCAACGGGCATCAGGCTATTCCACTGGTAGACGAAGATTTTGTCCGGCGAGCACCGATGGTCCTACAGCTAATCCAGCAGTTTGGTCTGGAAGTAAAGACCGTCATTGAGACAGATCCAGTCTTGATTACCAAGAGTCCTCACCGTACCTTTAACGTTTTTCATATCCCAACCGCCTTAAACAGCCCCTATATTCCGGCCCAAAAAGAGTTTGTGGCTCCCTATCGGATCAAATCAGTTTTGGGCTTTGGCGGTCTGCTACCGTCTAACGATCTGTTTGCGGTTATTTTGTTTAGTAAAGCGTTTGTTCCGATTGAAACAGCAAATCGCTTTAAGTTTATTTCAGCCTATGTGAGAGTTGCTGTTGAGTCGTTTAGCTACAGCCAGATTCTGACTACAGAAACACTCTATCAGTAGTTCTAGAACACTCTTACAATAATCTCTGCTTGGACAACTGTCGATAGAGTGTAAGAACAAATTCTCTTCTTCATATACGCTCTTCTATTCTGCTATACCCAGGGTTTTCAAAATCTATCAGCTGGCAAGATCGGGTCTATTTTCGGCTGTCATTTGTTGTTTTAGCAGGGCCAAAATCAGGCTGGATATAAAGCCTCCGGTGATCAGATACAGCCAAAGGTTTGCACCCACGGTGTCTGGGTGATCTAGGGCCCAGCCGCCCAGGGCGGGGCCGATGGTGAAGCCAATGGACCAGCATTGGGATTCTAGAGAAAAGTAGATGCCTCGCAGGTTTGAGGGTGACATCTCACCGAGGAGGGAGATGCCTGCTGGGGAGTATAGGATCTCGGCTAGGGCAATCAGGCTAAAGGCGCTGATGGTAATGAATAGTGTGCCGGCTGCCGTAATGCCGATGAGCCAGAAAAGAAAGAAAGCGCTGCTCCAAATGGTGAGGGCGACGAGCAAAATGGAAACGTGGTTGATGGTTTTGACCAGCCGGGTGATAGGGAGCTGGAAAACAATTTTTAGGATAACTTGCCAAACAAAGAAATAGCTGATCCATTGTTCTGAAAAACCGGTCTCTGTGTTGCCGTGGGGAATAAAGTTAGCAAGATATAGAGGTAGGGTGCTGGTGTGCTGGGCAGCGTAAATGGTAAAGATGATGTTGGCGCTGAGGTAGGTGAGCAGGTTGCGATCGCACAGTGCCTGCCACCAGTCTTGCCACAGATTGCGCGCTACTGTCTGGGGCTGCTGCGTTTCTTCGATGGCGACATAAATCACCCCAGCAAATAGAAAGTAGGTCAGTCCTTTAAGAACAAATAAAATACTATAGTTGCCAGACATTGCTACATACTGTCCGGCTAACAGGGCTCCTAACGCTAGTCCCAAATTGTCTTCCAGCCGGGTTAGGGCAAAGGCTTCTGTCCGATTTTCGGCTGTAGTGAGATCGGTGGTAATCGATAAATTGGCAGGCCAATACAAACTTACGCCCAAACCTAGCAAGAAGTTGCCAGCAACCAGTAGAGAAAAAGTATCAGCAAACGCCAGAAAAAAACAGCCCAGGGCCGTAATCGTTGCTGAGAGCATCAGGGTACCGCGACGTCCCCAGAACTCAGAATCGATCGCATAGCCTGACCAAAAACGTCCGGCAATACCGGCGAAGCCGCTGCTGCTTAGGGCTAGTCCTACCTGCGTGGGAGAAAATCCTAGCTCATTGACAAAGTAAATAGAGGCATAAACTAGAGTAAATCCTTGACCGATATATAACAGCAGCTGCCCGGTCGCTAGAATCCATATTTCGCGTCTAAGTTGAGGTAGCCAGCCTAGCAAATTGGTTGTGCTCCAGTAGGTCTATTGACATTGTCCTCACTGCTTACGGGTTTGTAAATAAATCTATAGAGAGACCAAGGATTAGCAAGAGCCTTTGAGAAATATAACAGCCGTCAGGTCGCTGACAAGGACGAATATCGCCCAAAGCATCTGCCGCTAAACGCTAGCCTGACTTGTGGCTAATACATAGACGGATCGCTTGCGACGGTTTTCTAAAAGTAAAACAGGATACTTAATCGCTATACTGCCCTAACGATCAGTCGTTGCGTGGAGTATTCCCATGGTTAAATCCGTCCAGTCACCAAAATGGTGGGAAGAGGGTGTTATCTACCAGATTTACCCGCTGACCTACGCCGATGGTAATCAGGACGGTACTGGCGATCTGCGCGGCATTATTAAACGTCTCGACTATCTTAATGATGGCGATCTAAATAGCGCTACCTCGTTGGGTATTGATGCTATTTGGCTCTCACCCATCAACAAATCACCCATGGTGGATAACGGCTACGACATTGCCGACTATAAAGACATTTGCCCCACGTTTGGGAGTCTAGAAGACTTTGATGAGCTGCTCGACCAAGCGCACAAACGGGGTATCAAAATTATTTTGGACTTGGTGGTCAACCACACATCCAACCAGCATCCCTGGTTTATAGAGTCGGCATCTAGTCAGGATAATCCTAAAGCTGACTGGTATCTTTGGCAAACACCCTTTGAGGGGCAGGACTTACCTAACAACTGGCAGTCTTACTTTGGTGGCACTGGCTGGAGCTATTGTGAGGCCCGCGACCAGTTTTATTTTCATACCTTTAATAAAAATCAGCCCGATCTCAACTGGAAAAATCCAGACGTGAGAGCTGCCGTTTATGACATTATTCGGTTTTGGCTAGAGCGGGGTGTAGATGGCTTTCGACTAGATGCTTCTAGCGTGTATAGCAAGGATCCTTTCTTTCGCGACAACCCGCTAAAGTATGAGGCCACTGATAAAAATGACTACAACAACTACCATCATCTTTATGACAAGAATTTGCCCGAAAATCATCGCATCATCCAAGAAATTCGAGCCGTGTTAGATGAGTATACTGACCGGGTGTTAATTGGTGAAACGTTTATTGACAACCGCCTTTATGACTCTGTTATTTTTCAGGGTGTTGATAACGACGAGCTCCATCTTGCCATTACCTTTGAATTTCCATTTAGCCCATGGTATCCAGGCTATTTGCAACGGGAAATTGAAAAAAATGAGATGATTACCCCTGAAGGCGGCTGGCCCTGCTATTTTCTTGACAATCACGACCTGCCTCGGCATCTCTCTCGCTGGATTGAGTGCAGCCTGTGTGTTGACTCTGAGGCCATTGCTAAAGCGGCAGCGACACTGCTGCTGACTGTTCGGGGGACGCCGCTGCTCTACTACGGTCAGGAGCTAGGCATGGTAGATAATACAGAGATTCCTGAAGATAAGCTGCGAGATCACGCGGTGGTTCAAAGCGAATCTCAAGAAACACCCTCAAGCCGCGACGGGGCTCGCACACCGATGCAGTGGGATGACTCTCCTCATGCTGGCTTTAGCTTTGGAAAAGATATTGAACCCTGGCTGCCGGTACACAGCAACTACCCAGACGTCAATGTGCAGACAGCCTTGCAAAAATCAGATTCCATTCTTAGCTTCTATCGTCAGCTATTGCGAGTGCGTAAACAGAGTAAGGCTCTGCGTCAGGGACGGTGGCGCACTTTGGTTCACTACCCCCACGAGCATATGGTTTATCTACGAGAAACAGAATCAGAAGTTGTTTTAGTGGCTATCAATTTTTCCTATGAGCAGCCGTTTGCCAGGGATGTTGTGATCAATAGCGAGAGTTGGACGGTGCTGCTATCTACATGCTATGAGACTGGGAAAGTGATTGACCTTGCCGACAGTTTGCAGCCCTTTGAGGTATCGATCTTGCAGAAGATTTGTGTAGCGTAAAGGCGAGGGCAGGCGTTTTACAGAACGCCTGCCCTCAAAAAGTCACATCCAATAGCACGCTCATTTCTAAGGGGCGATTATCCCTCAGTCACAACGCTCTCTTGGTAGAGCAGCATTAGTTTATCGATGACTCCTTCGATAGAAAGAGAATCTGTCACAACTTCGATGGCATCGTCTGCTTTTCGTAGAGGAGAAATTTGACGAGTACTGTCTTTATGATCCCGTTCGCTAATGGCTTCGGCTAAATCGGCTAAGTCTGGAATAGGCTGATTTTGACTAGCTAGATCTCGCTGACGCCGTCGGGCCCGTTCGTCTACGGACGCAGTTAAAAAGATTTTAAGTTCAGCATTGGGAAATACGTGGGTGCCAATGTCTCGGCCATCGGCCACGACACCGCCCGCTAGGCCGTACTGCATTTGCTGTTTTACTAAGGTCTGACGCACGGCGCTCTGAGCCGCAATTGTTGATACTTGAGCCGTTACTTCAGGGGTGCGAACAGCTTGAGTGACGATGGTGTCATTGACCCAAACTTCAGGTGGCTGAGGCCCCTGATCAGACTGAAGGGCAACGAGCTTAATGGTACATTTGGGCAGCAGATCGGCCACGGCGATCTCATCTTCGGGGTCGCAGCCCTGAGAGAGAACGTACCAGGTGAGGGCACGGTACATTGCTCCGGTATCGAGATATAGCAGACCGAGCCTGTGGGCCAGCTGCCTGGCTACGGTTGATTTACCAGCACCGGCTGGACCGTCAATGGCAATGATGGGCCGTCTTGCTCGTAATACAACGTTGTCGATTAACCGGGTTGTCCCTACAAATGCTGCTACTGCCAACATACCAACTGTCTCGATTTTTTCTAAGGGTTTTAAGGTATACGGACTCACCAACTCCACATATTGGGGAGTAACAGCAGGTGCCGTTTCTAAGTACTGAAAGACGGTGCGAGCGAGTAAATGTTGCGATCGCACACCTGCTTCTTTAAATTTTTGCTTGGCGCTCCTCAACCCCCGATAGAGTATAGCTGCTTGTCGGCGTTCTTGCTCGTTTAGGTATCGATTTCTAGAACTTAAGGCCAGACCGTCCGATTCTCGAACAATGGGACAGCCAATCACCGTCCCCGGTAGGTTTAAATCAGTTACCAGCTGCCGAATAATAGCGAGCTGCTGAGCATCTTTTAGGCCAAAGTAAGAGCGTCGTGGCCGCACCAGGTTAATTAACTTAGCGACAACGGTGGCAACTCCATCAAAATGACCGGGACGAAACCGGCCACACAGAGGCGCTGCTAACGTCGACGGCGGCACTACCCGAACCAAAGTATCCGGATCTCCCACGGCAGAACCATATATATCGAGAGCCGTTGGGGCAAAAACGCAGTCTACCCCAGCGGCTTGACAGAGAGTGATATCGTGATCCAACGGACGAGGGTAGGCGTCTAAATCTTCACCGGGTCCAAACTGCAGTGGATTGACGAAGATACTGACAACCACTAGGTCATTGTCTCGCCGCGCCCGCTGGATCAAACTGAGATGCCCGTCGTGCAGGGCTCCCATGGTGGGTACCAGACCCATAGAACCCAACTGCTTGCCTCGCCAGCACTGCAGCCCTACTACCGTTTTTAATAACCGCAAGATAGTTCCCCAGCCCTCTCGCCAGACCCAAGGATCAACGATAGCAGACAGGCGGTTCTCTCGCTGCCGACGCTAGCGCGTAGGAGTTACCCGCCCAGTCAAAGCTATTGCAGCACCTCAACCTGTACTGGGCCTACTCCTGCTGAGCGCAAACCAATGGCACCCGCAGCTCCAGCCGAGAGGTCAATGATGCGTCCGTGACTGTAGGGCCCGCGATCGTTGATGCGCACTACCACCTGACGACCGTTATTGAGATTGGTAACTCGCACCTGAGTACCAAACGGCAGCGTTCTGTGAGCAGCGGTCATAGCGTACTGATTAAACGCTTCACCACTGGCACTTGTACGACCATGGAAACCAGGACCGTACCAGGAGGCCATGCCGCTGTAGCTAGAGCGGACGGCAGCAACCTGCTGGGGCGGTGCCGGTCGATCGGTAATCTCGGTGATCGGTTCAGTGGTGCCATCCCCTAGCAGACGACGTAGCCGGTTGGTCACCTGTAGGACATCCTCAGCCTCGCTGTCGGTGGTATCGGGCAGCTGCACCGTGTCACTCAGGGTCACTAACGGGCTATCACCCGCCATAACCACATAGCTGCCATCGTTCCAGCGTGCGGTCAGGGCATCTGCTTGGTTCCTCATCAGCTCCAGCTCGCTCGCTAGAGTCACAGCGTCAGCGATGACACCGGCAGCATCTTCTGAGGTTTGTATCCAACCCGAGACGGTATCGGCAGTAGCCTTTGGGCTGATGTAGGTGAGAACGGGAATATTTTCAACAAAAACCGTTGCAGCTTGACGGTCTTCGTGCTTGTGGGCATTGACTCGGACGGCGGTCGTCGACCTAGAAACTGTCTGTGGCGAATCGGTCGAGAACGACTCTAAAGACTGATCGGTAGCAGCAAGCTCAGCGGCTTCGTTATAGCTTGTAGCAACTGCTTGGGCATTAGCCCGCTCAGCAAAGGGAACAGCGGTAACCAGCAATGCGGTAGCGGCTACACGACTAATAAAGCATTTATTCATAAACCAGATTGCACCAGGCATAAGCGTTTACATCGCAGAGCGAGAAGTGGCAAATCCAATTGATGGAACAGGGCAGCTTCAAGATGACGATGCATCGCAGACAAAAAAATGGCAACGCGAGCTAATCTACCACGAAGAATTTGTGATTTGGATCCGCATTTTTGCTCGCAAAAACGGACAATGGCCAGCAGCAGAAATTCATATTTTCTTCATGCGTAGGGTTAATACGTGGACGGGTATGACTTGTAGACGGTTTTATAGCTGTCCTAAGTCGAAAATTAGTTTTCGAATAATTATGTGTGGCTTTAGATTAATTACAGATTATTAATAGATAACAAGTAATATTGCATCGCTTTTTGATAGTTTGTTGCCATCATTTGTCTGGTTTCACCTACACAGTGTTCTTTAAGACGTACAGTCGCGGCAGATGTTGCCGACTGTTTGAGTGCAACTGCGATAAACGCTAGTAATCACAGGTATTAATAATTCAAGGGTTAGCAATGCTGTCGTAGAGTAATCAGGTTGTTGCTGATTTAGAGAATAAATCGGTCTGGGCCGTGTACCGGTATCTTTGTAGAGCTATACCGGGAGTCGGCAAGCTATTTAGTGGGGGTCTATGGATTATCGGCAAGCAGGGGTAGACGTTGAAGCGGGTCGTGCATTCGTAGAAACGATTCGCAATCTGGTAGAAGGAACCCATCGCCCAGGCGTCCTGGGTGGTTTGGGCGGCTTTGGCGGTTATTTTGAGCTGCCGACAGGATATCAGCAGCCTGTTTTAGTTTCGGGTACCGACGGTGTGGGGACCAAGCTTAAGCTGGCTCACACCCTCGATCGCCACCATACGGTAGGGATTGATTTGGTGGCCATGTGTGTCAATGACGTCCTGACATCAGGGGCGGAACCGCTCTATTTTTTAGATTATTTGGCCACGGGTCAGCTCGCCCCTGAACAAATGACTCAGGTAGTTGCCGGTGTGGCGGCTGGGTGTCGTCAGTCTGGCTGTGCGCTTTTGGGG
Source organism: Leptolyngbyaceae cyanobacterium (assembly GCA_050043465.1). Taxonomy (GTDB): domain Bacteria; phylum Cyanobacteriota; class Cyanobacteriia; order Phormidesmidales; family Phormidesmidaceae; genus Leptothoe. The sequence continues at coordinate 14,036 of JBHJIL010000104.1, read as the reverse complement.
GGTGAAACGGCTGAGATGCCCGGTTTCTATGGCTCTGGTGAATATGACATGGCTGGCTTTTGTGTTGGCATTGTGGAGAAAAGTGCCATCCTAGACGGGTCTCAGGTAAGGACCGGGGATGTGGTGATTGGGCTACCCAGCAGTGGTGTCCACAGCAACGGCTATAGTCTGGTGCGTAAAATTATGGCGGAGGCTCCTCGACGCGTGGAGCTGGGCGATGCGGATCGCTCAGGGGTTGGCTATGGTTGGGATGAATGCCCCCAGCTGCTGGGCGGTCAGTCCCTGGGGGAGGTGCTGCTGACGCCTACGCAGCTGTATGTAAAACCAGTTCTGGCAGCCCTTAAGGCCGGTCTAGAAATCCATGCCATGGCCCATATTACCGGCGGTGGCTTTCCTGAAAATTTGCCTCGCTGTCTGGGTAAAAATCAATCTATATATATAGAGGCTGATAGCTGGCCAGTATTGCCAATATTTAAATGGCTGCAGGCTGCAGGTGAAGTGTCTACAGCAGAAATGTTTCGTACATTTAATATGGGCATTGGCTTTATCGTAATCGTCAATGCCGACCATGCCGTCGCCGCACTGGACCATTTTCAGACGGCCTACCGCATTGGCACAATTATTGACGGAAATGGAGTGGTCACCGGATTACCAGAAGGTTAGGATACGTTGGGGTAAAAAAATAGTCCCCGCATAGTTTTACCTATCAGGATGGTGGGTGCGCCCACCCTACACTCGGAGGAATTCATTTTGAGCGCTCGGACGAGTAGCTGGCAGCCAGCTGCGATCGCACTTTTGGCCATTGTTACTGGCCTCATTCTTACAAGTACCCTAGTGATCATTAACCCTGGTCAGGCGGGCGTATTGAGCATTTTGGGTAAAGCCCAAGAAGCGCCTTTGCTAGAGGGAGTTCACTTCAAACCCCCGCTGGTATCGTTTGTTGATATCTACGATGTGACGGTACAAAAATTTGAGGTGCCGGCTGAAAGTTCTACCAAGGACTTGCAAGACTTACGGGCTCGGTTTGCCATTAACTTTCGTTTAGACCCCAGCACCATTGTCGATATCCGTCGAAAGCAAGGCACCTTAGCCAACGTTGTTACCAAGATTATTGCCCCCCAAACCCAAGAGTCATTTAAGATTGCGGCGGCTCGCCGGACGGTTGAAGAGGCTATTACCCAGCGAACTAAGCTCAAGGAAGATTTTGATGATGCCCTTGACAGTCGCCTGAAAAAATACGGCATCATCGTGCTAGATACGAGCGTTGTCGATCTGTCATTCTCGGAAGAGTTTGCTCGCGCGGTTGAAGAAAAGCAGATCGCTGAACAAAGCGCCCGTCGAGCCGTATATGTCGCTCAGCAGGCAGAACAAGAAGCCCAGGCAGAAATCAACCGCGCCAAAGGTCGGGCCGAAGCTCAGCGGCTGTTAGCCGAAACCCTCAAAGCTCAAGGGGGTGAGCTGGTACTTGAAAAAGAAGCGATCGAAGCCTGGAAATCAGGGGGTTCCCAGATGCCCAGAGTGTTAGTGATGGGAGACAAAGGTGGCCGGGTACCGTTCATTTTTAATTTAGATCAGGAATAGCGACACTCCCTAAAGGCCATTCTTTCAATCAAGGGGCCGCTTCTATGGAGGCGGCCTCTATTTTTTACTCGGATTTACAGTCAAATTAACGGACATACAGGTGAATAAAGCCGTTTTGATTGCGCTGGATACTGCCGCTCAGACCGTCTTTTTCAAAGGGATAGCGATCGATTTGTCCGGTTCGCACCTGCTCTAACCCGTTTTCAATCGCTCGAGTTGACTGGCCGTTGAGCATTCCTGCCAGCGTCACCCGCATAATTAATCGGTCGTAGGAGGGGGCAAAAACAGCCTCGGTCTGTTGGACATTGCTACCTGCCGCGTCGTAAATATAGGCCACCGTTGCTCGGTTGGGGTCAAGCTCATAGACAGCGGTAGTCGCAGCAGTAGATGCAGACTGTCGAGTCGGTTCGCCTAGGCGATTGGTAATAGCGCTAGCTGCCGTCCCCGGAGCAAAGCCGGGAACCGGGACCACACCGCCATCGCCGGAGGCCGCCGTATCGGGGTTACCGCTATCGCTCAAAATCAGCGGTGGCGATGTTGCTGGCTCTGGCTCTTCGGCTTCGACTATTTCAGTCGGGGCAGGAGCGCTGTCGGTGTCAGGCAAAATATCTTCTAGCTTGGGCAGAGTAACGCTGGGCACGCTGACTTCTGGTGATGTCACCTCTGGCAGCTCCGCTGGCTCGTCTTGAAAACGTTCAACGGCCTGCTGTGCGGCCTCATATAGCCGATAGCCAACAAAGCCTGCCCCTGCCAGCAGTCCTAATAGCATCAGGGATAGCAGGGATTTGAGGCAGCCCGGTCCGGTCTGGGGCCGTTCAGCAGCAGCGGCGCGGTCGTCTAGGTCGTAGCCTGAGGGAGGACTTGGGGCCACTACCTGAGTAGCCTGAGTTGTTGTTGCCCGGTGGCTGTGGCGCCGAGTAGTCTTAGACGATAGCAGCGTTACCCAGGTAGCGATTGACTGGGGCCGCTGGGCTAGCTCTAGGGCCATACCCTGGAGGATGGCCTGCTCAACAGCTGGACTAATTTGGGAATTTAGCTGTCGGGGCGGCGTTAGCGGATGGTGCGATCGCAAAACCGACGCTACCGGCACCTCTCCCGTCACGGCTGAATAAAGAGTGGCCGCTAGACCATAGACATCGGACGCAGCCGAACGTCGTGCCTTTGGCAAATACTGCTCTAGGGGCGCGTAGCCTGCAGAGACCAAATTAGTGTGGGTTTGGGTTTGGCCACTGGCCAGCTCTCGGGCGATACCAAAATCAATCAAGATAGCACTGCCTTGATTGATCATAATGTTTTGAGGCTTGATATCTCGGTGTAGCAGTCCCTGAGCGTGAACCTTTTGCAGCGCGCTGGCAATCTGGCGAATATACTGCAGCGCTGTTTTTTCTGACAGTGGACGATGGGGAAAAATCATTTCCGATAGCGGCTGCCCTGGAATAAAGTCCATGACCAAATAAGGTCGCTGCGCTTCGATAAAAAAGTCGGTCACATTGACAATATTTGGGTGCTGACACTGGGCTAATCGCCGCGCCTCTGCTTGAAACTGCTGCAGCTGCTGGTGTGAGTCACTATCTGGCCAGCGCAGTGTCTTAACGACCACAATCTGATTGAGCGACTGATGGACAGCGCGATAGGTCACCCCAAATCCGCCGCGTCCCAATTCATCTTTGATGACATATTTTCCATTTTGGAGACTGGTGCCCACCAGGTTTGCACTGTTCAACGTATCGCTCCATGCTGTGATGTCATAGCCCAACCTCTAACATAAATTTTTCTCGCTCGCATAATATTGGCGACAGCTAGAAAACTGGGCCACAGTGTTTGAGCACATCAATGCCAGAAAAGAGCCTACCGGGTATTTCAACCGTTTTACTATCTTTGGTTTAGGCTTGTATAAAGTGTCGCAACGACACGCAACCGTTAAACCCCCGATCGGTCATAATCTTTAACAAAGCTTTAGACTTGAACGGATTTGTGCTTTAATGTCCGCTGGGACGAATTTTTTTGGAGTTTGAGTGTTTCGGAGTTCTCTACCCATGAAGTCTGAGCAAAAGCAGCGCCTTCTCGATGCGAAGGAAAATATTAAAGCAGCTCAGCTACTTGCCCACAGTCATTTTTACAATATTGCTATTTCCCGTGCCTACTTCTCTATGCTGTATGTGGCCGAGGCACTGCTTTTAGAAGAGGTAGCCGCCATTCCCACCCAGCATGAAGCGGTCAATAGCCTATTTGCTGAGACATTTTCAGAAGAACGTCCCCTTTTTCAGCCCTACAGAAGCTATTTGGAGCAGGGTTTAGAAGCTCAGCTGCGAGCCGACTACTCTCATACTGAACGATCGACTTTAGTCGCCGCTAAGCAGCATATTAATCGAGCCCAGGCGTTTCTAGATTTAGCCAAACACTACCTCAGCGCTGAGGTAGTAGCCGTAAGCCGTGCTGAAGCGGTCGGTCGAGTCTGAGGTCTGCTACAGGGACTGTTTGCGGCGTTCAGTTAGCTTTAGCAGGGTCTCCGCATGGCTAGCCTTGGTAACCGGATAAAAGTAGGTGAGCACCATCCCTCCTAGAACTAAAACTAGAGGCACCGGTCCCATAAAAAAGCGAATGGCTAGCAGGGCAGATTCAGACTGAGTGCTTGCATCTTGATTAAATCCTGAGGTCTCTAACGCTAGGCTAACCAAGAAGATACCAACGGCCAGTCCTATTTTTTGCAGCAGAGTCATAAAGGCATAAAATGACCCTTCGCTACGCTGCCCGGTTTTAAGTTCGTTTAGCTCAATCACATCTGGCAGGATGGACCACGGCACAACATAGGCCGTGGCCACCCCAAAGCTAGCTAATACACAGAGACCGTACATAGCGCTGAGCTGTCCGGGCTGTAGAAAAAACAGGGCAAGCTGCACGATGGTCCAGACGCCCCCACCTAGGAAGTAAAGTCCTTTTTTGCCGATGCGCTTGGCTAGCAGATTGCACACAAACATCATTAAGATGGCCGTTCCCTGCACCAGCAGTGCTGCTAAAAAGTAATCGTCAGCCCCCATCCAAAAGGTGACATAGAAAGGAATAATGGCCGCTGTAATTTGTAGCGCCAGCCATGAAAATAGGTAAATCCCAACAACAAAGAGAAAAGGCCGGTTGCTAAACACGACTTTGATCTGTTGGAGAAATGAGCTTTCATCCTCTGAGCCAGCTTGGTTTAAGGACTTTCCGCGATAGGCAGCCTGCTGTTGCGAATGGCGAAATGTGCCCAGAACGCACCAGTAGATCGTAATAATTGAAATGCCTCCGCCTAGAGCGCCAAGGATCTGATACTGTCGCCGCAGATCGGGGACAAGCTGACTGACGACTAAACCCAGGGCCAGAATCAAGACGGCTCCTGCTAGGGAAAACGAGAGTCGAAACGAGGTCAGTTCGGTGCGTTCGTCATAGTCTTCGGTCATTTCAGCCGTCAGTGTGGAGTACGGCAGATTTGTTGTGGTGAAAAACACCTGAAAAATAATAGAGACCGCCACGTAATACCAAAACAGGAGGGTTTGATTGGTAAACCCTGGTACCACCCAGTTGAGTAAAAACGTGATACCAAACGGTATGCCTGTCAGGACAATCCATGGATAGCGTCTTCCCCAGCGAGTACGGGTGCGATCGCTAAGCATGCCCACCACCGGATCGTTAACCGCGTCCCAAATTTTGCCAATCAGCAACACCGTGCCAGCCACCAGCGGGTCCAGACCAGCCACGTTGGTCAAAAAAATCAAAAACGAAAACGCCAGCAAATTCGAGGTTAAACCGGCTCCCATATCTCCAGCGCCATAGGCCAGCTTTGTAGACCAGGTCAGTTTGGGGGGGGACGGCGGTTTACCTGACATTTCCATAGGGTTAGTAGCTTAGAACGTTTAGAAACAGTAACGCCAACGTTATATTATTGCCCTATTTGTGTCACCCCTAATTTCCAGGTAGTCATGTCAGTATCTTCTGAGTCCACCGCCAGTTCGCTCACCGATCTATATGTTTCCTGGTCAGACTACTATCAGGCCATCGAAAAATTAGCCGTCGCCGTGCACGAATCAGGCTGGCAATTTAATCAGATCGTCTGTCTTGCCAAAGGGGGGCTGCGCATTGGCGATATCCTATGTCGCATTTACGATCAGCCGTTAGCCATTCTCTCCACATCGTCCTACGGTGGAGAAGGTAACCGAACCCGTGGAGCCATTACGTTTTCCCGAGACTTGAGCATGACAACCACGAATCTCGGCACCCATGTGCTCTTAGTAGATGACTTAGTAGATTCGGGTCAAAGTTTACAGCGCAGCATGCGTTGGCTAGAAAAACGATATGGCTTTTACATCGACGAGATCAAAACAGCCGTACTTTGGTACAAGGACTGTTCGGTCATTCAGCCTGATTACTATGTGAGCTATCTAGACAGTAATCCCTGGATTCATCAACCCTTCGAAAAGTATGAAGAGATGACGATTGATACCCTGGTGCAGTCTAACTCGCGCTAGGCTGGGACATCAGCCTATGTGCACTATCATTTATTCTTTCACGACGACAGCTTTACGTTTAAATTTATACCGCCTTAGCGAGAGTTTATTCGGCATTTCTGCTCTTCGAGATGGTTCTATCGATGAGGAATCGTCAAACAGCATTGGCGACAGCTCGACCCATCTCCTAAATCAGCAACTGCGTTTATTCTTCTCGCTGCCGTTGCATTGAAATAAAAATAATGGTTCAAAGAAATCAGGTCCTGGCTCCATCAATTGCTGTAGTAACGGCACTAGGTTTAATTGGTGCAACATTTGGAATCATCTCGCGCAGTCTTAATCAAGGGTCAACTACCGCTCAATCAGATACAAGTATTCGAGCAGTAGCAACAGCACCGAAATCACCACAGCGTTCTCTAGCCCAGCATACCGCTACGGTGCTCAGCGTCGCGCTGCAGCCTAACGGCGCTCTATTGGCCAGCGGTAGCTATGATCAAACCGTTAAACTATGGGATCTAGCCGCCGGTAAAGTTCAGCGCACGCTCAACCACGCCGGACGGGTCAACAGTGTCATATTTACCCCCGACGGCCGATACTTAATTACCGGCGGCGGCGATGGCGATATTATTCTCTGGAATACTGAGACAGGGGCAGAAGCGCATCGGTTCTCCGGTCGGTCTGGAAGAATTTTGAGTCTGGCCGTCAGCAGTGATGGTTCTCTTTTAGCCAGCGGCGGCAGCGAAGGCACCATTCGTATCTGGAATCTTCAGAAAAGATTGGAAGAGGCCACTCTCTTAGAGTCTGGTGCACCCATCAACGCCATAGCATTTTCTGCTGCTGACGGAGCTGTTGTCAGCGGCGATCAGGACGGTACTATTACCCTATGGGACTTAGACAGCAATGCGTCTGTGCGCGTCTATCGCTCAGGGATCGACCGCATAACCGGCGTAGCCGTTAGTCCTGATGGCCAATACATCGCCAGCAGCAGCTACGATACCAACGTGCAAATTTGGAACCTATCGACAGGAGCTATCGAACAAACCCTCAACGGTCACGATTTTGTGGTGGCCAATGTGGTTTTTAGTCCTGATGGTAAAACATTAGCCAGCAGCAGTTTTGATGAAACTATCAAACTATGGGACTGGCAGCAGGCCGTAGAACGCTGTACCTTACGGGGACATTCCGGCTTTGTCTATGGGCTTGCCTTTGACCAACAAGGAGCGATGCTGGCCAGCGGTGGCTACGATGGATTGGTGAAAACCTGGTCCTTAGAGAATGAAAAGACCGGCTGTTCAGCAAGCTAAGACCTGACCGCTCGAGAGATACGCTGTTTGGAAATTTAGCTATGATGCATCGTCTAGAAACAGGTGATACATCATAGCTGCTCTACAGTCTTGATCTAGCTCTTGGCCAGTCGCTGAGCGTCGTCTAACCAGCCGTCGAATGTACCCTGGTTCTGACGAATCCATTCTTCTGCGTGACGACGAATGTCTTCAGGATTATTCTCTCCATTACGCATACGCTCATTTTGTAGGCTGACATCTACAATCGGAATATTGACCAGCTCAAACCATCGAGCGATGTCCGGATTCTCTTGCAAGAAGTCACGATTTGCCAAAATGTGAATGTGATTAATCTCAAATCCGAGATTCTTACCGTCGATGATAGATGCATTTTGCTGTGGGCCTGTGGGAGGAACATCTAACCACACCACATCTTGATCGGGAACTAGGGCACTACTCACCCATAGCGGGGTCCAAGTAAAGTAAAGTACTGGCTCATCGGCATCGTAGCGCTCAATAATTTTTTCCATAGAGGCGTTGTAGTCATGACTGTCCTGCTCGACTGTGTCACGCAGGTTATGGTCATCTAAATGAGATTCGATGACTTCTCGGCAGGCCCATCCGCGCGGACAGCCCACCAAATTGGCTTTGCCGTTACCGTCGGTATCGAAGAGCTGAGCAATGGCCGGATCTTGAAGATCGGGTAGACCAGTGATACCTTTTTCAGCCGATGTTTTTTTGTCAATCAGATATCCCTGTAGGGCGTCCTCAACCACGGGATCCAATCGTTTGAATGTAGTATGACCGCCGTTTTCTTCAAAGAAATCTTTGTGAATCGGATACCAGTGAACGGCTGTGTAGTCTAAATAATTACGAGCAATGGCTTGATGAATGACGTCATATTCAAGTTCAGAACCGGATACGGGCGTATGACCTAATTTTTCTAGTCCGATGTTGATTATTTCAGTTTGAAAAAGCTCTTCTAAGCTGGCATAGGCCGATCGAATAATCTTATCTGAGCCTACTGATGGTGTATTTGAACCAGCGCTGCAGCCAGACGATAGCAGCAAGGTGCCAAGGGACCCAAGCAAGACAGCCCATCGCTGGATGCGTTGAACAGCGTTCCTGGATGAATCGGACAATAAATATTTCATAGGAATACATATAGAAGCATAGACGTCGATTTTACGTCTGAGCCGGTGGCTGGTCACTGCTTAAAGCCTAATATTCACCTAATCTTGAACTTATGAGCCCATTAATAGAGCTGTTTGAGCAGATGCGATCGCAACAACTACGCTACCCACTGTAAGGTCTGGTGGACCAAGCCAGAGCGGCTTCCCAAATGAGATCGTAGACGGGGTCTTTTATGTCGTAGTAGGCATCGATATCATCAGCGTAGTACTTGGTCAGCTGACGCTTGATCAGTTCAACCGATTTAGCGACATTGGGATGATGCCGGAGATAGTCGCGAAACAACAAGGCGTACTGCTGATTGGGGTTGTTGAGTACTCTTACGTGGATATTAGCTCGGCGCTGGGCGGGGGGCTGGTGAAACAGCTGTTTTTCCCATAGTTGAGAATCGCTGTTGGCACCTAGGGGCACATGGTCGTGGGTAATGTTGTCATAGTGGCGGTAGCCTGCTGCCACTAGTTTCTGGGGTATCTGGGAGGTTAATGCCTCGACGGTGATCTGAATATCGATAATATCTTTGGCTCCTAGACCCGGTACCGACGTTGAGCCGATATGGTCAATCTGTAATGCCAGGGCTCCTAGGAGTTTTGAGAGCGAGGTTTTGATGACCTCAAACTCTTGCGGCCAAGTAGGACTGTAGGACTGAATAACGATTGTCGGGTTGGGATTGTGCATCGAATCTAGATGTGGCGATATGACTAAGCCAAAAATTGACGAATATCATCGGCTAGCTGCGTGCTGGCCTGGTCTGGGGTGATTAGGGCTATTTGCTCGGCGCGGGTGGCCCCTAGACCTAAATCGGCAGCGCGGCGAATCTGCGCCTGACTCCAGATGGACCCGGCAGATACCTCACGGGTAGTGCCAAACTTACGCAGCAGCGCAATACCGACGGCGTCAATGGCGATCCGGTCTGTCCCGGCTAGAATAACACCGGTTTGTACCCGCTGCCCCTGTTCGGGCCCCCCACCGACAAAGGCGTCCACCCCATCAATAACGATGAGCGCAGGGCGGTAGGACCGGTTGACTTCAGCAATCATCAATCGCTGGTTTGCAGAGCGATGCAGCTCTCGCATATAGTCGTGGCCGTCTCCTGGAACATAGCGAGCTACCATGCCGATGGTGTTTTTTAGCGACAGGGTAAAGTGGCCGCCAAAGCGGTGGGTTTTGAGACAGCAGACATTGACAATGGCATCTGCATCTAGCACGGGGCGTGCGATCGCAAATCCCTTTGACCAGTTGGTCCCGGCTGCCGGAAAATAGCGCCAATCGTCTCGACCCAGTTCATCAAAAACGACGGTATCAAATCCATAGCGCTGAGCCAAGGAAAAGACCTGCATCTGCGTCATGGCTCTACGGGTTTCAGCCATGCCTGAGCGATCGCCGACGGTGATGGTGCTCGCTCCATCCGCCTGGATTGTTTGAACCAGGGTCTCTAAAATCACCGGATCGGTGGCCGCAGGAGCCGGATCGCCCGTGTTGTAGTTGGGTTTAATAAAAACTCGTTTTCCGCTAAAGCTAGCAGGCTGAAGCAGCTCAACGGCCCGACGCACGCCGCTGGCCCGGTCGGTGGTTTTAACCAACACAACCCGGTGAGGACTGGCCGCGGCGATAGAATTGCTTAGGGCTGGCTGCTCCGTTGGCAGAGCCAGCTGCTCGATCGGGCTACTAGCGCCAACATTTTTGAGGGCAGCTGGTAACACCGCTGCCCCGGTTAAAAGACCTAGATACTTGAGTAACCCGCGACGTGAGGGCGATTTAGAATTTTGAAAAGACATAACGGGCTGGTCTCGCGTTATCGATATCCTCAATTGTGCGCAGCCTAAATGAGAATGACCTGAGGGATACCGTTACTCTAGTTTTAGACGTCTCTCCTATCGTTGTTACGTAGATTTACACGTTTCTAAGTCCTATTCTGGCTGCATTCTAGACATCTTATGCGCAGATCTGCGTAGGCATTGTCGGGAAAGCGTGCGATCGCGGCTGTATAAAAAAACATCAGCGCTACTGTTCCCAGCCTGCCTGGGGGGTGCTGAGCGATTTGTGCTCGTTGCTAACAACCTACCTGCTACTTAGAATAAGGAGCCTACCATGCCACAGCTCACCCTATCTGGACGAATTCGCGACTTTAAAGATAGCCATCCTGATTTTGAGCATGTAATTGCCCCCGAGAAAAATATTGTTGAGCCTGTACTTGGGTCAGACCAAAAGCCTCTGTATAAAGGGGGAGAGGGCAAAACTACAACCAATAAAGAGAATTTTAACCAGTGGTTTCGCGATATTGAAAATGTTAATCAAGGTAAGCGTTTTGATATTGTCCTAGAAGACAACGACAACGATGGCGTCTTTACCTACGATAATCCTGAATTCTTTCCCATTGATGGTGAACTGTTTGGTAACGAAGACCGTAAGCACAACTATCATTTTACCTATGAGGTTCACTCTGAATTTACCTATCAGGGCCATGAGAAATTTACCTTCTCAGGAGATGATGACCTGTGGATCTTTATCGATGGCAAACTAGTTATCGACCTGGGCGGCGTCCATGGAGTGCTTACAGACACCATCGATCTAAAAATTGCCGACGGTGACAATACCTTTAATGCGACCCTGGCATCCGGTGAAACGTTGGTTTTAGAACGGGGTAAAAACTACTCCTTTGATCTGTTTTTTGCCGAGCGTCACACCACAAAGTCTCATTTTCGGATCGATACTTCGCTACTGTTAAAACCCGCTCCGGTCATCTGTATTAAAGCGGTCGATCCTCAAGCGACTGAGCCCGTCAAAGGTGAGATTTGTACCGATACAGGAAAGCTGCTCATTTGTGCCGAGGAGCCCGTTATGGAAGACACGGTGGTATGCTACACCGTCGGCGGTACCGCCACAGAAGGAAAAGACTACAATTCACAAGTGCGTAGCGTTACACTCTTAGACGGTGAGAAAGAGGCATGTATCGAGGTAACGCCTTTAGCTGACGAGGTCATTTGTGAGGGTGATGAAACGGTTGTGGTCACTCTAAAGCCTGGAGAAAATTACGACCTGGGCGACTGTCAGGTTGCGAAGGTCAAGATTGCTGAACCGCCCCCAGCCCCCACCAAGAAGCCAAACTACTTGGTGATATGTCTGATCTTAATCTTTTTGCTCATCTGTGGAGGCTGGCTGTTCCTACATTAACCTGATGGGGTCTTGAGGACATAGGCCCGCTCAAGCCTAAAAACTGGAGCCTTGTCGTCAGACAAACTCCAGTTTTGACACCTTGTCTACAGATTTCCCTCCCCTTACCGCTAAAAGAGGGCTGGGACCTGTACTACTGGGCTATGTAAAACGATAGAACAGATAAGCATCTCTAAAGTCTTGTTCATCAACAACGTGACGAATGATATTTCGCTCTAACATTCGCTGTCCAATGCGTTCAGCTTCTCTTAGGGTTAGATCAAAATTACTCATCAGCCATTGAACGGCTTCGGAGCCCACAAAGCACCTCGAATAAATCTTAAGATTATACAGGCGGTCTTTGATGACAACTCCATTGGTCTTCTGCATCTGAACAGCAAGTTTCTTCAGATCCTCCGGCAGCACATAGGCCGCCACCGCAAGGTCCCCATCGACCCAGCTGATGTCACCTGCTAGCACCGACTGCGCTAACGTTTGATAATCATACTGAGGGTAGCGGTTTTGCCAGGCTAAGACCAGTGCTTCAGCCTGGTGATACGGAATCTCTAGGTTTAAATATAGGGTGGCAACCACTTCGACTTTTAGCATAAAATTAAATCTCTTTAAAGTAAGAAATCCATAGAAAATTTGCTATTGCTGATTTAGGGAATGCACCGGTCTGTTGGAAATTCTACATACCAGCATCTTGCAAATAAAATTATCCCAAGGATCGGCAATGCCAAAGAATCTTTCAATGACAGGCTCGTGCAGCTGAAGCTGGTTAATTCTTGGCTTAACACCCACGTGATTACGAAGATATCAACAGCGTCTGAGGGCTATCTGAGCAAACACTGAAGGCGACTTAAGCTGATGCTAAAAACGTCTAAGTTTTTAGGCAGAACCTATGCCAAAACTTATGGCTACGATTTTTCCTGTCTCCTGCTACCTTAGACATTGATAGTTTTAGTCCCACAAGTGTCTGATATTCTGCAGAAAACATTTCTAGGTAATACCGTGGCCGCCTATGGTATTGCCCTACTTAGTATCGGTGTGGGAGTTGCGATCGCACATCTCCTCAAACGTATCCTGCTCCGCCGTCTCAAACACTGGGCCAACCGTACCACCACTACGCTAGATGACCAGCTTGTCCATCTGATAGAGCGCCCCACCCTATGGCTGCTCTATTTGGGCTCCTGCTATGTCAGCTTGCAGAGCCTGACGCTTTATCCCACGGTGGCTCAGCTGCTGAGGGCAATGGGAGTCATCTTTGCTACCCTGCTTCTGGTACAGCTGGTAGGCTCAGTGGCTGAATACAGCCTCCGCATCTATGGCTATATCCATCGCGATCAGCCCAATATGCGCCAAAGCCTCACTGCCCTGATTCCAGCGGTAAGAGTAGTGCTGTGGGCCATAGGTATTGTCTTCGTACTAGATAACCTGGGCTTTGATATTTCGGCTGTAGTCACTGGTCTAGGTATCGGAGGTGTCGCTCTTGCATTGGCTTCCCAAGGGATTTTGCAAGATCTGTTTAGCTATTTTTCAATTCTGTTGGATCGTCCCTTTGAGATTGGGGACTTTATCGTGGTCGGTGATATGGCCGGAACTGTAGACCAGGTGGGGATCAAAACCACTCGCCTCAGCAGTTTAGATGGGGAACAGCTCATTCTGGCCAACACTGACCTGACCGCCTCACGTATTCAGAACTTTCAGCGCATGGCCCAACGGCGTATTGCTTTTAATTTGGCGGTAGCCTATGAAACTCACACAGATCAGCTAGAAAAAATCCCAGAGATCATCCGGCATGCGCTTGAAGAGATTCCTCAAGTCACGTTTGACCGAGCCCATTTTGCCAGCTTTGGTGACTTTAGCCTCGATTACGAAGTTGTCTATTTGGTGGAGACAAATGACTATACCGTTTACCGCGATGCCCAGCAACAGATCAATCTGACCATTAAGGAACAATTTGAAAAGGCCGGTATTGTGTTTGCCTATCCTACCCAGCTGGTATACCTCCGTTCGTCAGCGTCTGATCAAATTAATCCAACACATCAAAATAATTAAATATGTGGATGAAACTACAAAATACAGGACTCAGTCATCATTTTTACTATCGCTATGTCAGTAGGAATTTGAACTTTTAAGTAGGTAGCCAAAAGTAAATATAGCTGCGACTTGCTAGTATAAGCATCTGCATTACCTCCATTGAGTTTATGTCGACTCCTCGCCTGCAAGTCACCTTAAGTTCAGAAGAAGATCGAACGCTGTTTGAGCTGAGACGGGCTGAAACGGTTCCCCAACGAACGAAGGACCGTGCCACCGCACTGCGGTTAAATGATCGGGGCTGGACAAC